>JAIYDZ010000006.1 GCA_027487215.1 Pseudomonadota bacterium | reverse complement strand
AGTTCTATCCTGAGAAGCGGTCACGATACGTGAACCATCAGGACTAAATACTGCTGACTTAACGCCACTAGTATGGGTTTCAAGTGTACAGATAAGCTCACCAGTTTTTGCGTCCCATAGTTTTGCAGTTCTATCCTGAGAAGCGGTCACTATACGCGAACCATCAGGACTAAATACTGCTGACCGAACGGGATGAGTATGGCCTTCAAGTGTATTGATAAGCTCACCAGTTTTTGCATTCCATACCTTTGCAGTGTTGTCTTGTGAAGCGGTCACTATACGCAGTCCATCAGGACTAAATGCTGCTGACCAAACGATACCAGCATGGCCTTGAAGTGTATGGATAAGGTCACCAGTTTTTGCGTCCCATACTTTTGCAGTGTTGTCCCATGAACTCGTCACTATACGCAATCCATCAGGACTAAATGCTGCTGAGTCAACCCACCCAGTATGGCCTTGAAGTGTATTGATAAGCTGACCAGTTTTTGCGTCCCATACTTTTGCAGTGTTGTCCCATGAAGCGGTCACTATACGTGAACCATCAGGACTAAATACTGCTGACAGAACGCTATGAGTATGGCCTTGAAGTGTATGCGTTAAGTTTGTAGGAACACCTTTTTTCAAGAGTGCATCAACAATATTTCTTCTAATTATTGGATAAGGAGTTTTTGTAGCTACTTTATGACCATCAACAGTTTCTAACTTCTCAAAAAGCTCACTGACTTGTGGAGTAATTCCTTCAGATAATAATTTGTCTGCCAAAAGTTTTGTAACTGTTTTTATATTATTATTGTCAAAATAGTCTGCGATAATAATTAAGTGAGCAAGATCAATCTGAGAAAGATCTTTAAAGAGAGACTCATCGATTTTAGGCTGAGAAATTTTAAGAAGATACTCAAAAGATTCTTTAGGAAGGTCAGTAAGATTAAGAGGGTTTTTGAGAGCAGCAGTTTCATAAAAATTTTGCAGGGATTTTAAGTATTCATTATAAGTGCGTAAATTTTCCCATTGTTCTAAGGAAAGAGAATAGGTTTCTCCTTCGGCAAGATTTACCGTGAGCGCAGTATCGTCTTTCGGTAGTGTATCTGCAGGTTGAGCTGCTTGAATTTGAGTTAAACCAACACATAAAAATAATAATAAACGCTTCATAACAACCTCCTTTTAAATACTTTTTAAAGTGCCCACTTTGAGGGCAGTCGTTTCCATTTATTTAAGAATAACTGATCAGGTTGAAAAAAAGCAATAAAAGGCTTTAGCCAAGGCTATTTGAGTAATTTTGAAGTGGTTTTTTAATAAATATGGACGGGCTGAGTATAAAAGAAATAGGGGAGGTTTCAGATTTTAGGATTTAGAAACTGACTGAAATCACGTTTTGGATAAGTGTTTAAAAAATTCCCCAAAAACAAACAAGCCCGGACGCAAATCCGGGCTTTAATATTCTAAAGAAAGCAGAATTTAATTAGCCAACAAAGTTGATGATTTCATCATGTTTGTCAGTATTGAATACAATAAGAGATGCATCATTATTGTTTGTATCAATAACATTAAATCCACGAGCGTGTGCTTGTGCAATAAAGTCAGCATCGTTAGTTACGCATGCGTCATATCCAAATTCTACCACGTGCTCAAACTCAAATGTTTCTGCAAGTACACGGGTGTGTGTTGGTATGAATTTGATGTACACTTTTCCTGGAAGAGTTTTTGCAAAAGCTTCTACGTTTTCATCTAAACAAATTCCATAAGAAGGAGCTTCTGTTGCATCTTCAACTGCTCGTGTAACATTATCAACTGCATCAGAGATTTTTTCAACCACAGTATCAAATGCTTCTTGAATGATGTTTTCTTCTGCGCGTGCTGCAAAAGTTGTAAGTAATACTAATGAAAATAATGCGGTGCGTTTCATTGTGTGCCCCTTTTGTAGATATAATTGTATAAATCAGCGTTAGTATAAAGGTTTTTTAGTGCAACACAAGCAGGAAATAAGCTTGAACTCTTATATTTGAAAGTTTTTCTATTATCTAAAATTTCTATTTTATACCATCATCAGTGGCACAGTTATTCGGTATTACTTACTAGTTAGAGCATCTTGAAATTAATACTCGCTGTAATGGTAGACTCAATGCCCAATACAAACCTGAAATTGATTTTTAGTTTAGAAATAGTTTGGTATATAACCTTCGGGTTATAAAGTTATATATTCCATTTTCTGATCTGTAGTTTGTTCTTATAGGTGTGCTTAAGAATATGAATAATAAGTGAGCTTTTATTATTAAAACAAGGAATTTGATCGTTATCTGACCGATCCCCCATAGTTTTTATTTTTTTGCCGCTGTTACTATCGCGTATAATCAGAGCAGCGCCCCATGTTCCATATTTATACTGCTCGTCAAAGAAGGTCATAATATACTTGCCATCAGGACTGTAGGTAGAAAATGCATATCCAATCAGGTTCTCACTGCTTTCAGGAAAATAAAAATCAGGATGCACCATACTTATTTTTTTCTGACCAGTTTGTGCGTCCCAAAGAGTAGTTATCTTATCTTCACCAAGAGAGAGAAACTCTTGTTTATAAGGATGAAATTGCGCACGAATTACTCGTTGAGTGGTAGAAATGGTAGTAAGTAGGTGTCCGGTTTTGATGTCCCATAATTTAAGAGTAGTGTCATAGGAGGCAGATAAAAGAGTTTTGCCATCAGAACTTACCGATACCGATCGTACCCAATCAGTATGACCCTGTAGAGTTTCAATACATTCTCCGGTTTCAACGTCCCATAGTTTTATGGAGTTGTCATTTGAGCAGGAAATAATTTTATCATCAGAGGTAAAGAGTGCGTGATTCACGCGTTGCGTGTGTCCTTCAAATGTCATTAAGCACTTACCAGTAGAGGTATTCCATAATTTAAGAGTCGCGTCATGAGATGTTGAAAGAAGGAGGGTATCTTTTTTATTAAAGATAACAGATGTTACTCCTTGTGTGTGGCCTTTGAGCATAAAAAGGGGTTTAACTTCATTCTTTTTGTGAAGGTAAATACTGTTGTCATATTTAATAACGGCGATCATCTCACTTTTACTTGAAAGAGCAAACGGGATTAGCGAGTAATCTATTTCTTCTTTAAATATTATTTTTTGTGTGTTGATATCTACAACAGTCAGACAATTTTGTTTAGTCAGATAAGCCACAACATTATTAAAAATGTACGCGTATACCACTGTTGCCATACTTTGACGTTGAGTAGCAAAAGAATTTATTGTCTGGAGCGATTGATCGCGCACCACAATCGCGGTGTCCGACACTTCTAAGATAGTATGATTATCTGTAAATAACACGAAGGAAAGAGTAGTAACTGATGATATTGTGGTATGGAGTAATTTTCCTGTGGTTGTGTCCCATAAGGAAATTTCGTTTACGAATTTGCCAATAATGTATTGATTATTAGCGCTAAAACTAAAAGTACCATGAGAGGGACTTTCAAGTTGAGCAACTGCTTTGTTTTGAAAAACATCCCAAACGGTGAAAGTACGGTATTGGTTTTTTCTAGAAGAAAACAATACCAAATTTTTGTCTGGACTTAAGCAATAAAAACGTCGAGTCAAATCTTTATATTTTTTGGGTAGAATATTTATTAATGCGCCTGTTGAGATATTCCATGTTTTGTATACGTCGTTGACTGACCGAGAAATAATACAGGTGTCATTGTTTGTAAATTCAATTGATTGAATAAGAAACGAGTCCTTAAAAGTAGCAATGCAATGGCCAGTTTGAATATTCCAAATTTTTATGGATTTATCCCACTGTGCGGTAGACGCTAGAAGTAAACCATCAGCGCTTATTTTAATATCCGTTGCACCCGCTGTATGACCTTTAAGGCTGATTATATGGTGTCCAGTTTCTCTTTTCCAGACTGTGAGAGTGCCACATTCAGATCCTGCCGCTACATAAGTTCCGTCAGGAGAGAATTTAGTGCAGAGAAATTTTTGGTCCTGATGATGTAGTATGTTTTCTGTTATGCCGGTGACTATTGAACGTATTTTGATAGTAGATTGGTGAGAGATAAAAGCGACTGATTTTTTATAAAAATCTATACAATTTGCTGAACTTTTAGACTTATAACTCAATAAAACCTCGATTTTAATTAGATATTCTTTAGTAAAAATTTTAGAAGATAGCTTCTTTTTGTCAATGGTGACCAATGGTTATTGATGACCATAAGCTTAAACAATTTTTTACAACAACTCAGGATTTTTGGGCTTACGGAGCTTAAAAAGCTAGCATCAGTCCAATGCTGTTAAAAGGGGCGCCTGGTCTAAAGACTGCCTTGTCACGGTGACGCAAAGGGAAACTTAAATGAAAAATGTTAAAACAGCTTTACTTAAAAAGCTGCTCCCAGTTTAGCCCACAGTCCCCATTGGCTGAACGCTTTTGTTTTGTTGCTTGGAATCTCTATAAACATCCCAATACTCGAGAGTGCGTTTGCGCTTTCATCACGCCCGTGCATGCCAAATGCCACATGTCCGCGATAGACAAGTGTTGCTGGCGATGCAGCTGAGTTCAGATCGATATCTGTTTCTTTTACCGGAGTGAATGCTGCGTCATCGGCGCCGAGTGTTTTGATGGTGCTTGCGCTGGCTGAAGTGTTGGTTGTTGATCCTGCAATACCATAAATTTCTTGCCAAGTATTATTGAGTCGAATGCGTTCTTGATTATGGCCATGAACCCCAAATCCAATTTCACCTTCACCTGCTCCTACATAAAAGCGAAGCCCTGCAGCAACGTTAACAAGCGAGTAAGGAGAAATGCGCGCTTTTTGTGTTAGAACGTTTACGCCAGGAACGGTGGTGTTGGTGACTTGATCTTTTTCACGGAACAACAGAAAGCGGCTCCATTCTTTATCTTTTAAATCAAAGGTGCGGTACTGAGAGTTACGAATCATGTAAGTATTTTCAAAATCTAAATAAAGACTGGTGGTATTTGTATCAGCTTTTCTGGTGATGGGCAGTTGAATGCTTACGCCTGTAATCATTGCAAAATGTCCATTGAGACCTACGTGAGGAGAGAAAATATATTCATTGTTTTGTTTTTTGGTGGTAGGAATTGAAATCGCTGAATAAGATATGAGATGTGCGCGACCGTCTGAAATAAATGTTTTTCCAAATCCAATACGCACTTCACCAAGATTGATTTTGCTGTCGCGAGTTGTTTTAATTTTTTGATAATTCCATGCCGGATTATTAAATGCAGTTTCTATGTCATAGACGGTTGCTGTTGTTGCTCCAGCATTAGTAACTGCTTCCTGAGCAAAGTTTAAGTCGTTACGCGTCCAGACTAAAGGAAGTTCAACAAACCCCCACATGCGTTCAAGAAAACTGACATCTTTAATAGTAAATGATTGTCGTGCAGAGACTGACATACAAAACTGTTCATGCTCAGGTTTAACAGTGAACGTTCCTTGAAAAGTGGTAGGAAGACCTAGCCAATCAGCACGAACATCAGTGACAGGTGAGGTTGAAGTGTTGGCGCTTCCACGAATGGTAAGCGCATCACGGTTTGCCATAAGAAAATGACGTTTCATTTTGCTAGAATCATGTGAACGTCGATACTGAGTATTAACTTGAAAAGCAGTATTTTTACCAAGATCAAACCACGAATCTTGCCATGAATTTATACGCGCAGGCAATGTGGTAAAGATCGGTGCAATAAACAAATAGGTTTGACTTGTGCTTTCAATTTGGATTTCTGCGTACACTGTTGCAGAAACACAAAGTGCAAAAATTATGCTACTACTTCTTTTCATTCGGGTATTCCTTTTTTCAAAATTGCATCCTTAGATCTTAAAATGTCCTGGCACCAAACACAAGAGGTTAAAGAATATTTAAGATCTTTTTCTCTTGCAGCCTGAGTATGGTAAGGTGATGCAAAGCCAGATAAAGGAGTGATTAATGTTTGAGTATGATCTGTGTATTATCGGTGGTACAACTGACAAAGGAATTTGTTGGGGGTTGTCATTTGTACAAGCAGGACTTTCAGTCGTAGTCTACAGTGA
This sequence comes from Pseudomonadota bacterium, assembly GCA_027487215.1. Classification (GTDB taxonomy): domain Bacteria; phylum Babelota; class Babeliae; order Babelales; family CAIQNR01; genus JAIYDZ01. The sequence goes on along the minus strand of JAIYDZ010000006.1, from coordinate 334,386 downwards.
GCTATCTGATGCAGAAAGTTTTTGTAAGATTAAGAGTGGTGTTATGCCTTATCAGGAACCGTATGCACAAGTAATGTTAACATCTGTACTTAATAAAAAATTATTTATGAGTTCTGATAAAAGTGTAATGAGTCAGAGTCGATTTATTATGATAGCTGATGAGCAGTTAGGAAATTATGATACTCCCCATTCAAAACACTTGTGGCAAAGTTTGTTAACCCAGCGTGCCTTTCATGAGGATAGCTCTCAGATTATTATTGTAGAGACTCCTTTGTTTAAGGGAGTGACTGCGTTACTTAAAAAGTATGAAATACAACGAGTTGTCTGTTGTGTAACTGAGGTACATAAAAATTCTATGATTGAAAACATGCATCAAAATCAGATGGCCATCGCATCAGACGACGGCCAAGAAGTTTTAAAAGAAGTAAAGGCACTGTTTGCACGACTTACTGATGAGGTGGTAAGAGTATCAGTTGCTCAGGCAGAGTCATCGATGTCTGTGTGTGTCAGACTCCCACACAAAGAGTCGCAAGTAGTTTAGTAAATTAATAAATTTTATTTTGTAGTACCAGATTGAAGGTATTGTTATTCCGTTCTTTTAACGCTTCCTATTGGTAGGGCCTTTTGCAGGCAGCACCAAAGAGGTTTTGGCCAACCTCTCTGGACTCTGGGCTTTTTTTAATACACGCTTAAATTGACATGAAGAACCGCAGCGCGGTTTTGTCAACGTCAAGTTAAGCTAATAAGGTATTTTACTAAATTACTTACTATGAAGAAGTCGACAGGTCAATCAGGGGCTAGGGACACAAGCCAAACTCACTTCAATTGGTAAAAACGGACCGTGTACAAAAAGTCCACATAAGGGCGAAATGCATCCGTCTACGTTAAAACTTCGTCGGACTTTCGGCGTTAAATTGCGTTAGCCCGAGGAAGCTGAAAGCGAAAACGGGTCGCGTGTATTAAAAGGTCCGGGAGTTAAGAGGGGGTTGACCAGAACTCCCTCTTGCCCTGCGCGGGAAGCGACTTTTAAAATTTTTATGAAAGAAAAACTGAATTACAATCCCACGAAGTTATCTTCATCAAGATGTTGATAAATAGTTTCTGCTAGGTTGTTTGCAATAGTGATTGCTTCTTTAAGTGGATGCTGGAAAATATTTCTTCCAATGACAGCTCCAGCAGTTCCATAAGAAAGTTGAGCTTCTACTCGTTTAATCATCTGTTCTGGGCTGCGCGCAGGACCACCAGCAACAAGCACTTTTGTGTTTCCTGCCGCTTGGACTGCGTATATTAAATCATGGGGTCCTGTGTCAGGTTCAGTAATTTTAACAAAGTCTGCACCCAATGTTGCGCCTAGGCCGGCAACTCCGGCAATAATATTAGGATCATAAGGGTTTTTTACTTTGTGTCCGCGTGGATACATCCATAAAATAGTAACCAGTCCGTGTGCATGCGCTTCTTTAATAGTGGTTGCAGCTTCAGTGAGCATTTCTCGTTCATATTCACTACCAACATACACGGTGTAACCAACACCACAAAGTTTCATGTTGCCATTGCGTGCAACATCAACTGCATCAGCCACCGACCAGATTTGCTGACTATAAGGATCGGTGGGAGTTAAGTTTGTTTTCCCATCAAGTTTAGGGACAAAGTTAATGTTTGAATACTGCTGGCCATAACGGCTCATGAGTCCAAGATGGACAGAAAGTCCGCCGACGTTACTTTGTGAGGCAATTTTAAAAATGTGTTCAGGATCGCTAATTCCTGCTGGTAAATCAGGACCAAAAAATTCTTCGTTAAGACTTTGCATTTTTTGATCAGCAACAAAAAGTAATAATTTCGAGGTGTCTTTGGTCAGTGTTGCATAATTATTGTGAAACTCATCTCGCTTGTGGGGCGGTACTGTTGCTGGAATCAGCATCGTCTTCTCCTGTTAACACATGGTCATGAATAAGCATTTTTTCTGCAATTTTTTTAAACAACGGCGCAGCCACAGTTGCTGCATACAAATCGTGATAGGGTGATTCTTTTAAAAAGAGTCCTATAAGTCTCTTATAATGACCTTTTTCTATGATTCCGACAAATCCATAAAGGTTTTTTGTCTGATCGTATTGTCCATTAATCAGTAGGTTTGCCGTACTTGTTTTACCCAGCGTGATGTATCCTTTTGTTGATGCTCGTCGGGCACTTCCTGCGCTTGAAGTTGTTCTTTCAAGAATAGCGCGCATTTGGGCAATGCTTTGATCAGAAAATATTTTTTCTGGTGGTTTAGTATATTCTTCCGGTTCAAGTACAAGGCGAGGGGTAATCAAGTGACCATTGGTAGCAAATACTCCAAACGCCGTGGTAAGTCGCAACAAGGTAGTGCGTAGTTCGTACCCGTATGATAATGAAATAATGGATTGTTTTGACCAACGTTCAGGAGGGTTTACAAAGCCTGCCTGTTCTCCAGGGAAAGCAATTCCCGTTTTGGTACCAAATCCCAGTTTTTTATAATGTTTATATAATGCAGGGCCCATTCGTTTGGCAACCTTTGCAATTCCAATATTATTAGAGCGGGCAATAACGTCTGCAAAGGGAACAATTCCTTGTGCTTCGACCGTATTAATACGACGACCTTCAACGATGGTTGTTTTTGTCCCTTCACAATCAATCATTTCGTCAGGAGTCACCACTCCCTCTTCAAGTGCTGCAAGAGCTGCAAATGATTTGATAGCAGAACCAAATTCATAACTTTCAGTGACAGCACTGTTTTTAGTGGTGGCCAAATCAATATCGCGTGTGTCTAGAGGATTAAAAGTAGGAATGGTAGCCATTGCAAGAATATCACCAGTGGTAGGATCGATAATGATTGCAGCGCCGTCAGGAGTTTTGAATTTTGCTGCTTGAGCTGAAAGTTCTTCTTGGACAAAAAATTGTAAGGTCCCGTCAATGGTGAGGCGAACCGGTTTTCCTTCATCACCTTGTTTCATTGTTTTGTGTGAAAAATGAAAATGTCCTGATCGCGCATCGCGTTCAAGCATGCTGGTGGTTGGGGTTCCTGAAAGTCTTTGATTGTACTGAAGCTCAATGCCAAAGAGTCCTTGGTTATCTATATTAGTAATACCAGTTATCGTTGCTGTTGCGGGACTTGGATAAAACCGACTGGGTTCAGCAAGAAGATGAATATCTTCAAGGCCGCTGTCAGTAATAAGTTTTTGTTCTTCGTTTGTTAGTTTTCGTTTGATGTACACAAAATGGTTGGCAGTATTTTTTTTAAGACGAGCAACTGCGCTTGGAAAATGTTTTTGTAAAAATTTTTTTAACCCGACTGGATCTTTGAGGGTTTTAGGCAATATAAATGCAGCAATACTGTCATGATTAAGCGCCAGTGGATGTCCATTTCTATCAAGGATAACTGCGCGTGGAGCGGGTGTTGTTACCATTACGTTATACTGTTTATTTCCCAGGTCAACAAAAAAATCATGTTTGGTTATTTGTAAAATAAACAGATTAACAACAGCGCCACTAAAGCAGACAAAAAAGAGAAGAAACACCAGAGCAGTTCTAAGTTTGTGAGATGAACTGTTCATGAATAAGAGATCCTTTTTACTTGTGTAAGGGTAAGTGGTTCCATGCTGAGTGACTGAGTTGCAAATTCTTTAACCTCCGCAGGATTTTTGTAGGCATAGAGTGTGTTAGTAAGTTCCTGTTTGCGTTTTGAAAGTCGAGTTTTTTCTGTTTCAAGTCGCTGTTGTTTGTAAGACAGTTTTACAATTCTACTTTGTTTATCAATATAAAGAGTAATAAAAAGAATTTGGGTGGTGAGAAACAATACTATAAAGGTTTTTCGTTTCATAATTACTACGACTCTCTCTTTTTAAAAGAGTTACCTAGGTAACAGCAGTTACATTACTTTCATGCAACTACCATACCAACGACTTTTGAAAAAACGCAAAAACCTCAAGAGAGAAAAGAGAGTTTTTTAGTAAATAGTAAAATCAAAACGGTTGATTTTATCTTATTTATGTTACTAGAATCTTAAACTAGGTAAAAATTTTAGGTTGCACGATCAACCAGCCATAGAAGGAGAGAGTAATGGATAAACGATTGTGCGCACTGGTTCTACTTGTAATTGGTATGAGCGATGCACAAGCAGGTAGACCGGAGCGTCTTTCTCGGGAAAGTTATGAAAATCCAGAGAAAACAGTAACGCAAAAAGCTAAACCGGAACAAACTGTTATAAAGGTTGCTAAAGATGACGCTAAGAAAGAAAAAAAGAAAGCTGTCAAACCTAAAAAAGCTTATGTAAAAGCTCCAAAAGAAAAAACAAAAAAAGCTGAAAAGAAACCTGATCATAAAATGCTTGTGAAAGCTAAACGTGCACAAATTGATCAAGTGACTGCTAGAGCACGTATTCCTGAACAAGAAGAAAAAGTAAAAGTATATCAGGAAAAATTAGATGAAATGCGTCAGCAAATCAAAGACAAAGAAAAACAGGTTTCTCAAGTACGTAAAGTTGCATCAAGTCAAAAGAAGTCAAAAGCTTCAGTTGATAAAAAAGCGGTGTATGCAGAGCGTCTTGCAGCTCGTGAAGTCTTAGGTGTATCAGAAGAAAGCAAACAAGCAGCACAAGATCTCATTCGTAAAGCTCAAGTTATGACCGGTGAACTTAATGAAAAAGTTGAAGCGGTTGAAAAAGAACTGAAAGCTTTAAAAGCTGAACATGTAGCACTTGCTGATGGTAAAAAAGCTGCATCAAGAGAACTTGATGAGCTTTGTCAAAAAGCTGGTGTAAAGTGCAACAACGATAGAACACATCCAATTGTCGCAGCTCATGACAGAATGATTCAAGAAGCTCACGTGCAAAAAAAATCAGCAACAACAATTGCAGAGAAAAAAGAACTGGCTGCAAAAATAGACGCACACAAAAAAGCACGCGCAGAGCATATCAAGAATGAAAAAGAGTCTGAAAAAGCAGCAAAGGCTGAAAGAGTTGCTCGCAAAAAAGCAGACGCTGATAAAAAAGCAGCTGACAAGCTAGACAAGAAAAATGCAAAAAAAGCTAAATCTCAAAAAGAAAAAGCAGAGAAGGCTGAGAAGGTTGCAAAAGCTTCTAAAAAAGTACGCGTTAAAAAAATAAAAGAAGTGAAAGCAAAAGAAATGGTTACTTCAGAATCAGCTGCTCGCACTCCAAAGAAAAAACGAGCAGGAAGATTTTAAGCTTTTAAAAAAAAGTTTTTAATAAGAGAGTGTAATGACTCCCGGATAAATTCGTTTATGCGGGAGTCATTTTTTATGTGAAGATATTTTGGTTGTATCATCTATAAACGATAATTCACACTTGCCTTAAAGTCCCTTATAATAGGCTTGTAACGAGGTTTTTATTGTATAACACATTTTCTATTTATTATAATTAAAGAAATGGAATGGGGTCTTAAAGGGCTTTAATGGGAGGTTACTATGAATAAAAAACAATTATTTGCGTTGGTACTTTTAACAACAGTTTTTCAATCGGTTTTTCCAGCTCATCAACAAAAAGCCCAGCTACACAAAAATCTTTTCGATGCCATCCGTACTAACAATACAGCAAGTGTAACAACCCTATTGAAAAAAGAACTGGATATTAATATAAAAGATAAATCGGGCCAAACTCCTTTAATGATAGCTGTAAGCAGTAGATTACCAGCTATGGTAACGTTACTTCTTAAGCACGGTGCGGATATTAATAAAAAAAATGACTTGGGCAAAACTCCTTTAATGATAGCTGTAGAAAATCAATCAAAAAAAATAGTAGAAGCTTTGCTTGAATATGAACCAAATATTGAGGAAGTTGATAAGAATGGTGAAAAAGTATTGAGCTATGGCACTTCACGTGATATCAAAACACTTCTTAAAGACTATCGCAGAAGGGAAAAACCTGCAGCGGCAGCAGCAAGTTCCGTAGTAGTAAGTGCTGCACAAGAAGGTAAGGCTGTTGGAAGTTATGCAGAAAGTTCTAAAGTTCCCTCTGAAGTACCAAACACTGAAATAAGTTCTGAAGATCTCACTACGTTAAATGAAAATCCAGAACAAGAAGCAAAAAAACAAGCTCAAGAATCTTTAACAGATGTAGCAGGGGTTAGTGATTCTGACCAAAGTTACGATCAACCAGCTCAAACGAATAGTGTTGAATTAAGTGCAAGTGTCCCTACAACATTGTCTCAACAAAGTCCATTAGGCTCTCAGCAGCTTCGCTTTTATCAAGATCCTACAAGCGCACAAAGCTTTCCTGAGGAACAGTATATTCAAGACTTTAAAGGAAAAACATACAGTTTCGACCAAGCATCTTTAACAGGTGCAGCAGGATTTGATGATCCTGACCAAAGTTATGATCAACCAGCTCAAACGGATCGTGTCACATCAAGTGTAAGTGTCAATAGAACATTGCCTCACCAAAGTTCATTAGAGTTTCGGAGCCCTCCCTCTTATCAAGAGGCTGTAGGGAGCTATGATAAACAAGAGTATGTGAGACAATTTGAAGATCAACAAAGATCTAATCAAGCACCTTCAACAGGTGCAGCAGGGGGTAGTGATTCTCAGGAAAGTCAATTTGTTCCAGGCGAGGTGTTTTCGCAGAACGCAGATAGTAAGAAATTATTGCAAATTATAAAATCAGGCAACTCCAATGCATTTCCAGTATTTATGAGTCAGGTCTTCGAGCGAGACCCAGGATTTAATCACAGAGTTAAAGACATGAAAGACGCTGCTAACAGAAACCTTATTCATCATCTTGTTTTAGGAGAAGACAAAAACACTCATAATATTTTGTTTAAAGACCCAGCCCCAGATCGAGACAACGGTATACCAGACATGAATCTTGAAAGAGAATCATTGCTAGAGACTTTGATGACCCACGGTGTATTTATTGATAAACAGGACTCTGGAGGCTTCTCTCCGCTTTATTATGCTGTAATGCTTGGTAGACCAGAAATGACAGAATCTCTTATTAAATCTGGTGCCGATATTGATATAGAAAAACCACAAGCGTCTATGTTTGGTAAAACTCCAATAGAATTTCTTTTTAAGATGTTAGATCGACTTCACCAAAAACCAAATAATGAAAAATACATAGAACGCTTCAGTGAGGTCTTGAATGTTCTTATTGAAAACGGTGCAAAATTTAAAGAAGAAGACATTCTTACTAACGGTGTTTTCAGATTTCCAACACAAACTCTTTTTAAGAGATTAGAGGAAATTTTTAAAAAAATAGAAGATAAAAAACGCAATTCAGAAGATTATCAAGCCGAACATCTTAAGATACAACGCTTCAGTGAGTTCTTGAATGTTCTTATTAAAAACGGTGCAGAATTTAAAGAAAAAGACATTTTTACTAACGGTGTTTTCAGATTTCCTCATTTAAATGAGGAATTGAAGGATAAGTTGATAGAGAAGATAGGGGGTTGATTGTAATCCAATTGTAATTAAAACAATAAGCTTGCATTAAAATTATTAATGTAAGCTTATTGTTTTTAAAAAAATAAACATTGATTGGTTTAAAATTAATCACTTGGTCTGAAAAAGCAAAATGCGCAGAAAGATTTTAAGTTTTTAAAAAAAGTTTTTAGTGAGAGAATGTAATGACTTCCAAATAAATTTTTTTATCCTGGAGTCATTTTTTTGTTAAGCGGGAGATGGTTTTTAGGGGTACAGTTTTCATCAGTGTTAAAAGGTCTTATAATATGCCTGGGGTCTGATTTTTATGTAAAAGGCTCACAGTTACGTGAGCCTTTTATTTTTATATCATAAACAATTGATAAGGACCTGTTGTTTAGAAATCGTAATAGGATGAGAAGCTCACTTCGCCAGCAGATTCTCCTGGTCGCTTATCAAGCTTGAAGCCCCAATCAACACGCATTGGCTGTGGGTTAAGCAGTCGGACACCAACTCCAATTGAGTGACGATAATCAAATGAATTATTTTTCAAATGATCAGGAGAGATGCGTGATTGATGTGGTGTTTGCCATCCGCTTCCACCATCATAAAACACAACGCCTTTAATGCTCATATCTTCAGTGAATGGAAATATAAGTTCAACGTTCATGAATGCAGCATTTTGTGCACCGATTGATTCACCTTGCCATCCTTCGTCTTCAAGAAGATCAGGATGATACCATTGTGGTCCAATCTGGCCAAAGTCCCACCCACGCACGCTTGCTTGTCCGCCAACGTGATAGAGTTCTCTAAACGGAATTGAGTAGTTTTTAAAATTACCTACTTGTCCTAAGTGACCATGGATATGGAGCACTAAATCGCTTTCATTAATAAGCGGTGTATACCAGTGGCCATCAAGCTCTAGATGATAAAATCCAAATACCTTATCAATACTTGGAATACCCATGCGTGCACTGGCATTCCATTTATATCCACGAGTAATGTGGGTGTGATGGTTACGGGTATCTTTACCGACTGCAAGTTCAATATAAGGGAATGTTGCGCTCTTAAATCGATCATCAAGAATCTGTTGGTATTCTGATTTCACCGTGTCATCACCAACAATGGATGCTTGAGGAGCAATGTTGCTTTGACCACTGCGTGATTTACTATAGTACTCAAGTTTATCAAGACCAAGTTGGAAATCGACTGAGACAAAGCCCAATCTTTCAGCTACAAATCCAAGATGACATAGTCCGCCTGCGCGACGTTCTTTAATAGTATTTTCTACTTTACGTAGTTCCTGGTAGCTACTTTGTGAATAATTACCTGAAGCACCTACGCGAATTGGTTTGTCAAAAAGCCATGGTTGGGTAAAGCCACCAGAAAACGCTCGTTCATCTTGACCAATACGTGCGTTTAGATGTCCCATTAAACCTTTACCAAAAATATTTCGTTCAGTCAGTTGTAGTTCTGTCGATACGCCGGAATTACTTGAAGACATGCTTGTAGGAGAACCGCCGTAGGTGATTTTAAATTCAGCACGACCAGTTTTTACTTCTTTAAGCATTACATCAATGTCAGCAAGATCTTCATCAATACGATTGATTTTCCAGTTAACGCCTTCTTTTCTATCAAAGTATCCAAGTCCTGCAATACGTTGTTTTGAAGCTTCAAGCTTTGTAGTAGTCAGCAGTGCGCCTTCATCAAGAAGAAATTGACGACGAATAACTTTATCGCGTGTTTTTTTGTTACCAAAGATATTGATACGATTGAGTTGTACTTTATTACCAAGTTCTGAGTGGAAACCGAGTTTAACAGTTTTTTCTTCATCATCGGGTTCAATGGTAGGTTCTACGTCAGCGTAAATAAAACCTTTATCGCCCCAAATTGTTTTAAGACGTTCAATACATGCTTTAATACCTTCACGAGAGTACAGAGATCCTTTTCGTAAAGGGATTGACGCAAGGAGTTCTTTTTCTGAATAAATATCATTACCCGGAACTTCAATCGAGCTGATAGTATATTTATCACCTTCATGAATATTAAAAGTAACAGTGATTTCTTTTTTTGTTTCGTCAAACGTTACATCTGCACCAGTAACTTGTGCATGTAAAAATCCGGTACTTTGGTAAAACTGTTCAAGTGTGTGTTTATCTTGTTCAACGGCAAGAGGGTGATAATTTCCCGAGTGATCAAGTGGTCCAAGTAACCAGTCTTCTCTCGTAAACAGTAAAGATCTCAATCGCTTGCCATCAAATGATTTGTTGCCATTGAATCGTACTTTTTTAACGATTGAACGAGCCCCTTCTTTAATGGTAAACGTAGCAGTTAGATATTCTTTATCCTGCGTAGTAGAAAGGGTAACGGTAGGAAAGTGATACCCCTTTTCTGCATACACATTTTTGATACTGCGAGAAAGTTTTTTAAGTTCTTCTTTTTCTGCTGCAGGTATTTTTTCAAAGTCTATTTTTTTACTAATTTCTTTTTTAGAAAGATGTTTATTTCCGACAAGAATCACTTCTTTAAGGAGTGGTTTTTCTGTAAGAACTACATGAAGATTTACACCATCTTGTACTTTCTCAGTAAGAAGTTGTACTTGTCTAAAGTGTCCAAGTCTGTACACATTTAAAAGAGCTTGATTACTATCTTCTACTTTAAATTCATCACCAACCCGATACGGTAATTTACTTTTTATCGTAGCGTCTGGAAATCTTTGTGAACCAGTAACAATAATAGCTTTAATGCGAAAATCTCTTTTAGTGGCATCATTTGGTGTGCCGACAAGAGGAACTGTCAACAATGCTTCTATTACTATGATGCAACCAAGAATCTGCCCAAGCGGTCGTTTGAGTCGAATCATGCGCGAGCTCCTGCGTGCTTTTAAACTCCCTGGTAACTTTTTTTAACCCATGTTAGGATAAGCTCTAATGATACTATTTTTTTGGGAATTGACTAGTCTTTCTGGCATGAGCGAGAGGGATCTGAGTTAAAGGCTACTTATTATACAATGTTTGGTGAAGGTATGATGAAAATAACCAATACGCTAACGGGAAAGAAAGAAGCATTACAACCTAACAGCGAAGGTGTGATCACATTTTATGCGTGTGGTATTACTCCTTCAAACTATGCACACGTAGGGCATGGGCGTTGTTATGTACTGTTTGACGTTTTTTATAGATTTTTGAAATCTCAAAATCACCCGGTTACCTATTGTCGTAATATTACTGACATTGATGACAAATTATTAGATGCGGCAAAAAAGCGTGGCCTGAACGTTTCTTATAAAGAGATTGCAGAAGAATATCTCAATTATTTTTTTGAAGATATGGAAATGTTGGCATGCCAATTTCCTGATCAACAACCGCGTGCTACACAGGTAATTCCTGAAACAATTGCGTTTATTGAAGGACTTATCCATAAGGGTCATGCATACGCAGTTGATGGTGATGTGTACTTTAGTGTTAAAAGTTTTGAACACTACGGTAAACTTTCAAAGCGCGCACTAGAAGACATGCAAGCGGGCGCACGCGTACAGGTAAATGAAAAGAAAAAAGATCCGTTTGATTTTGCTTTATGGAAATCAGAAACAGAAGGAACTTTTTGGAAAAGCCCTTGGGGCTATGGAAGACCAGGCTGGCACATTGAATGTTCGGTGATGGTTGATACCTTCTTAGGTAAATCAATTTCATTACATGGTGGTGGCATGGATCTTATTTTTCCTCATCATGAAAATGAAATCGCACAATCAGAATCGCTTTTTGGATGTAAGTTTGCACACAATTGGATGCATGTTGCGTTTGTGCAGGTCAATCAAGAAAAGATGTCAAAATCTGTTGGGAACTTCTTTACTTTGCGTGAGGTGTTTGAAAAATTTGATCCAATGGTTGTTCGTTTTTATATCTTAAAACATCACTACCGATCACCGCTTGAGTTTTCTTACACAGAACTTGAAGCGGCTGAAAAAGCGTATCGTAAGTTATGTAAAGCATTTGATCATAAACAATGTCCGGCAAAACTTTCAGCGCAATGTTCAGTTGAAGTTCCTGTGCTTTGCAAAATGATTGAATTTTTAGAGGATGATTTAAACACGGTTGGAGCTCTTGGCGTTGTCTTTGAATACCTTGATAAAATGGGCGATGAGGTCTGTGTTATCAAATCATTCTTAAGAGATATTTTAGGTCTCTCTTTGGAAATTCTTCCAGAAAAATTAGTTGAAATGACTCCAGGGATTCATGCATTACTTGAACAACGTGAACAGGCGCGTGCACAAAAGGACTGGGCTCGTTCAGACGAACTGCGCGATCAACTTGCACTCCTTGGATACACTGTTCAAGACAAAAAATTGTAACAGTTATAAAAGGGGTAGCTCTAAAAAATACTTACTAAAAAAAGCTGTCCGTTACATTTGTAGCGTTCAGCTTTTTTCTTTTGCTTTCTAGGTAACTGCTTAACTGCTTTTTTGAAAAAATACATTATAGCAGCAACTTCATAGAAACTATTATTAGGAAATAGAAAGCTCTTTATTCATTTTTAAGCATAATCCAGCATTTGTTTTTGCTGCTTCAAGTGTAGTTTCCCCCCAATTGTTAAATCAATGCTCATTGCATTTAAATCTGGGCGATAAATTGATTATCAGGAAGGTGACCAAAAGCTTTCTATTGATCCATTTTTAGTGCCAGAAACTAACCTTCCAGGTGGGATTGTAGTAAGGGGGATGGAGACTGAACTGCGAACTAATGTTGCATGTTTTTTATCTGCGTATACCGTTTATAACCACCCAAACTATCAGATTGTTCCTTTGGTTGTGGACCACATAGAATTTGATCAAAAAAATATAAAAAAATCACGCGGTACAGGCTCTCGTGTCAAAGAACATAAAACACAGTATGTAGTAGTTCCTCAAGAGCAAGAAATTTTAGATAAACGTTTAATGCGTGCATTTGTTGCAGTTCAAGAAGCGCAAAGCATTTCTCAATTTTCTTTGGCACAGGAATATGTTAATTAGCAATTACTTTCTTTGCAGTAACAGATTTTAACCAAGATATAAAAAAGGCCTCTACACAGAGGCCTTTAATTTTTAGTTACATTAAACTTTATAAATAAGATGAAACTTTTTGAGAAAGTGCTTCTTTGTTCATCGAGCCGACATGTGTCTCAATCAACTGACCGTCTTTAAAGATCAAGAACGTTGGAATTGACGCAATAGTTACCCCAAAAAATGCTTTTAACAGAAGTGATGGAATGTTTCCACTTGAGCGCAAATCTTCAATAGGGAGCTCAAAGAAATTGATTTTGCCATGTAGTTCTGTTTTTAGTTCATTAATAATGGGTACCATGCGCTGACAGGGCGGACACCATGATGCACCAACCTTAACGCACACCACTCCATCAGTTTCTAAAATCGGCAAGAAATATCTGTTATAAAAACTGAGTTCAGCTTCTGAAAGTTTGCTGACAATCTCTTGTTGTCTTGTTGTCAAATCACGTGCTTCAAGAGTCACGCTTAAAAACGCAGTTGCAATCAAAGAGACTTTAAAAGTGTATCCTAATTTCATCTCAAGTCCTTTATACATTGATAGTTTTTTTGAGCCGCCTGAAGATCTTTTTTTAACTTTTGTTCAAGCGGAATTTCATTAACAGCATTATAGGCCAGGGAAAGTCTTTTATACAGTTCTTCTTTGGTAGCATTTTCTGGAACAATGTCTGTAATGACTCCATCGGTGAGTATTAAAAAACAATGTTTATATTTTAGCCCATAGTTTGTTTCAGGAGTAAAATCTATTCCAAAAAGATCTCTGAATTTTAACGCTCCACATTTACAAAAAGGATCTCCTACAGCGAGGGTGCCTCTATAGTTGACTTGTAGGGCAGTAATAACCATGTGACTTGAAAGCTGTGAATGAAGTTCTCTCATGATTTTAATTTCAGGACTTATTATCACGTGATCATCATTAATTCTACCTGTTTGGGTTTTAAAATCATCCCATCCAACATAGATACAAGTAATCCTTTTAGAAAGAAGTAACTTCATAACTTTATTGACTGTGGATGACCAAAAATCAATGATTTCAAAAGTAATAAGGTTGTGTGGGTTATGTACAAAGTTAATATTGTTAATTTCTTTAAAAAGTGGAGGCAGTTCATTTGTGTAAGCCGAAAGGTCCGCTTTTCTTTGGTTTATTTGATTCAGTAGCGCTTGAGTGTCAGCGGTTTGGGTAGCATCACTTATAGAGTGAGTGTTTTGTGGATGAATCTCATACTGAACGACATTGTCGCTCACTGGAAAAGTAGTTATAAAAAATGTAGCTACAGATAAAGTTACTATCATTTTACCTAATTTCATAAATCCCCCATACGTAATACCCTATTCAATTCAGGTTTAAATATTGTCTAAATGGAAGGGGGTGTCAAGCGGATAATGGCTCTGTGAGCTTAAAGAGCATTAAAAAAGCCCGGCTTTAATACCGAGCTTTTTAATCTATCAGCTTTTTAAAACTAATTTACTGAAGTACGTTCACTGCTGCTTGAGCTGCACGTGTTGTCCAGTGAATTTTGTCTTTGCCTCTTGAAACAATGACTAGAGGACTTGTACTGAAATCTCTCTCATTGAAAGTAATTGTGAGAGGAAGTTCAATAGTATCATTGCTGAACTTACGGGTTATTTTTCCATGAGAATCAGTTACGGTTATTGCTTTTAATGAAATGCTTGTAGCGTCAAGAAGTACATCGATTTCTTGACCAGCTTGAAGAGTTATAATCTGTTTGTGTGTTCTATGAAGAACTCTTTCTGCGGCAGCAAGTGTTTCATTGTCAGAAGAAGCGTATACGTTTCTTACGTATTTAATTTCGACGGTCTTAACATCATCAGAACTGTTGATAAGGGTTAAGGTTCTTACTTGTGCAGGAACCTCTTTGGCAGTTGCGCCAACAAAAAGAGAAAGAGCGGTTAATAGAGAGAATAATTGTTTGTTCACGTCAGTACCCCACATAAAGTGAATTATCTATACAGTTTCAAACACTGCTTATTACTAACTATGCCTTTTTTAAAGCTGATAGTGTGCACATCATAACCGATATAGACCCTTTGTCAATCAACAGAAATATTACTTCTTTTGCAAAATTGAATTAATCGTTTCATTAAATTTCTCTAAATCCATTTCTTCTTCTAGCTTTCCAATAACTTGATTGTTTACAATAACAAAGCTTGTCGGAACGCAATCTACTTCGACGTTATAACGCTGTTTAAGAAGGACGAGAGCCGGTTCTTCTCTTTCAAAACTATCTACATGTATTTCTGCAAATTGAACAGAATCTTTTTTTTCTGTTGCCACTTGTTTAATAACGGGAGCCATTGCATGAGAAAGTGCACACCAGGTGCCAGTTGCACAAATAGTAAGTACCACGGGTATTTTTGATTCTCCCACCACGGTTGCAAATGAATCAGGTGATACTACTGAGATAAGAGGAGCGTCTAGAGTGGAAGTTTGTTTGCGTATTTTTTTAGGACGTTTACAAAAAGTTTCAGAGAAAGACAGAACTATAACAAAGAGCGCAAAAAAATGCGTGAGAGAGTGCTTCATAAAACTACCCCTTTATAATGTTAAAAGTCCCCACAAGGAGGACTTTTAAAAATTCTTACTACGATGTTGGACGCGCCTTTTTATGTGTGCGCGTAAAGACTAGCCGATAAAATCTTCTAGCTTTGCTTTGAGATCTTCCTTGCCTATGTAGCCAGTTTCTTTGTGTTTGATTTCACCATTTTTGATGAACACAAAGGTTGGTACAGAAGTAATTCCGTATTGAATTGAAAGTTCTCGAGCCTCATCAATATTCAGTTTTGCAAATGTGCATTTTGAAGAGAACTCTTTTTCAAGTTCGTCAAAAATAGGAGCCATTTGTTGGCATGGTCCACACCAAGTGGCATACACATCAAGCAGCACTGGATTTTTTGATTGATTAATTTCTTGTTCAACGTTCTCGCTTGTTATCATTACAGCCATACGTTTCCTTTAACAGTCGGGTTTTGATGACAATTTAAGGTATAACATAAAAACTGAAAAAAGAAACTCTTGGGCAACGGTTGGTTAGTCCAAGAGTTTCTTTTTTTAAGACAAAGAGGTGGTTTATTGCTTTGTTGTCGGTTGTTTAATTGTTTCTTTTTGATCAGTATTTTTATCAGGAGTTTCTGTTTGTCCTTTGTGTCCTTCAAACACCAAAGAATCTATTGCTTCAAATGCTAAATCTTTTTCAATGCGACCTGCGGAGTTGATTTGATCGCAAATAATTCGTTTGCTGCGCTCAATGATATAGTTTTGTTTTGTTCGTGTCGCATCGCGAGAAGTTACTTCGATTTCAATGTATTGTCTGTTGTTAAAAGTTAAAATGTCTTGAGGGTTTGGTATACGTAGCATGTGCATTTCTACAAAATCAAGGCGGGTGATGTGAACGTGAGGATCAGTTTGTTTATCTTTAGGTTTTTGATAAACCGGTATTTGTTTATACATTCCTGAAATAGTAATGTCCTCAACCTGATATTTTTGTCCCGTAGTATCAGTTAAGGTTCCATAGAAATTGATAGATGGTTTTTTATCACTTCCATCTACGCTCGTGTCTTGCGAGCTAAAGTTGATACTCAAAAACGCTGCCATGAGTCCAGTACCTAATAAAAAACGATTCAGTTGCATAGCCTTCTCCTTATTTTGTAAGCCTTGCTTTGTGTACACTAGTGTATAAGGTCATAGCAAGAAATGGGAGATTCTACCCCTACTCAAAAGGAATAAACCCATGAAAGAGGGGCTGTTGGAGCTCTTCTTTTTATGTGATACACTGCCCTTCCTGTCAAATTCAATATACATTTAGGGGGCTTTATGAATTTGTCTCGACTTTTAGTATTTTTAAGCGTGATTTCATTGCATGCAGCTGAAAAAAATCAAAATTATCATTTAACAAAACCGCTAACAAAACCGCTAACAAAACCGCAGACGTATGAAGAACTTTGTAGTTTGTTTGATTTTAATAAAGAAGATTTAGATCCGTCGGTAGTATGTGAAGTAAATTCTGATGGTGAGGCGGAATGCCCGGACTGTAGAGAAAAAATTTCTGAGGTTTTTTATGATCCTACAGAAGGCAAGCTGGGGTTTGAAATGCTTTGGGAAAAACATTCTAAAAAATGCTCCGGCAAAAACCTTTCTTTAGTCACTGTTTCTGCTGCTTTACAAGGAATTGAAATTTCTCGGTTACTTATTAAAAGGAACCTTTCTCCTGATTGTGGAGCTTCTTCTGCCCGCTTACCTTCTTCTTCAGACGAGCTTTCTTCTCCAGCTTCGCTTTCTTTTTTGTCACAGAGCGGCACTCATTTTGAAACTACCGCTGAGAGAGCTTGTGTAACTCCTCCTTTTTGTAGTCAGCAAGATTCTGATGCTTGTCATAAAAAATCTCCTTTCTCAGGAGCATTGGCTATGCGTCGCAACAAGCGCCAAGGCAAACCTTCGGGAGTTGATCTTCATTTTGACCCTATTAAGCCTGAGTAGGGTGTTTGCAAGCACATTGTCTCTTTTTGATAAAACTGGTATTCTAAAAGGCATGTAGAAGCTTATCACAAGAAATTTAAAGCGGTAGGAGAACACTCTATGTTTGAACGAGAATACACATTCACGAGCGATGCAGTCAGAAATTTTATGTACAAGGTATACGGCTGGATGTCAGTAGCATTAGCTACAACTGCGGGAGTTGCCTACTTGGTAGCCTCAACACCAGCAGTATTTAAAGTAGTTGTAAGCTCTCCAATTTTATTTTTTGGTTTGGCTCTTTTGCAAATTGGTTTGGTTACTTATTTAACCTGGCGTATTGCAACGATGAACTACTCCACTGCGCTTGTTTCGTTTTTAACCTATGCAGCAGTTTTGGGTATTACCTTTTCGGTATACCTTCATTTTTATACGATAGAATCAATTTACTTGGCATTTGCCATTACCGCAGGAACATTTTTAAGCATGGCGCTTTATGGATATTTCACCAAGGCAGACCTGTCAGCACTTGAAAATTATCTAGTAATGGGTTTGTTTGGAGTTGTAATTTCTATGTTTGTTAATATGTGGTTTAATAGCCCTGTAGCAGATTATTACATTTCATTGTTTGCAGTTGCATTGTTTACAATTTTGACAGCATATGATGTACAAAAAATAAAGTATATGGCTCATGCGCCGATGCTTGACCAGTCAGATCGTGATAAAGTTGCATTGATGGGTGCACTAACATTGTATCTTGATTTCATTAATCTCTTCATTCACTTGCTCCGTTTATTTGGCAAAAGAAGAGACTAATTAGTAAAGTAGATTTAACTATAAAAGCCGTGGCTCGTTCCGCGGCTTTTTTTTCTTAGAGGGATTTTTCTGTGTTACAGCTCAATGGTTTGTCCTTGAATTTTGGTAAGCAAAAAGTATTTGATTCACTGTCAGCAACGATTGCAGCAGGTGAAAAAGTTGGACTTGTTGGGCGTAATGGTTCAGGGAAATCTACTCTACTTAAAGCAATCGCAGGAAAGCAGCCACTTGATGGCGGATCTGTTTCGATTGCTGGAAAAGGCACACTTGCTTATATGCCTCAAGAGGTGGTTCTTAACAGTTCGCGATCTGTTGTTGAGGAAGCGTTTTATGCTTTCACTGAAATTGCTCAACTTAGTGAGCAACTTAAAAAATTAGAAGAAGCGGTAAATTCAGGAGATCAAGACGCTGTTTCTGAATATGCTCTTGTAAGCATCGCTTTAAAAGAGTTAAATCCTGATCTTTCTATGAGTAAAACTAAAAAAATTCTTGCTGGACTTGGTTTTTCTCAAGAACGTATGAATGCATCAATGACCTCACTCAGTGTAGGCTGGCAGATGCGTGTTGTGCTTGCAAAACTTCTTTTACAAAATGCCGACTTTTATCTGTTTGACGAACCAACAAACCATTTAGACATTGTGGCAAAAGATTGGTTTTTAGGCTTTTTAAAAGAAGCAAAATTTGGTTTTATGCTCGTATGTCACGATCGTTATTTCTTAGATGAACTGTGTACTAAAATTTTAGAACTTGAAGCGGGCAGAAGCACTGTGTATCACGGTAACTACCAGGATTATGAGAACCAAAAAGCTCAAGCGATGGCTCATCTTCATGCAGCTCATGAACAGCAACAAAAAGAGATTGAACAAAAAAGAAAAACCATTGAACGATTTAAGGCCAAGGCAAGTAAATCAAAAATGGCTAAAAGTATGGAGCGTGCGCTTGATAAAATTGAGGTTATTGAAATTCCCAACCAAGTGCGTTCAGTAGGATTTTCATTTGGCACTCCTGAACGTTCAGGGCGGATGGTTCTTGAAGTTGAAAAATTAGGCTTTTCGTTTGGGGATACGCCAATATTTAAAAACGTGAGCTTCCAGATTGAGCGTGGTGAAAAAGTAGCAGTTATTGCGCCCAATGGTGTGGGTAAAACAACTCTTTTTAACGTACTGTGTGGAAAATATAAACCACGAACAGGAACGTTACATCTGGGGCATAATGTAAAAACAACGGTGTTTGAACAGGAACAACATAAGGTTCTTGATCCCCGCAAAACAGTGCTGCAGGAAGTTTTTGATAGTACTGCGCACAAAACAGAACAACAAATTAGAAGTTGTTTAGGATCGTTTTTATTTTCCAAAGAAGAAGTTATTAAAAAAACGGGCGTTTTAAGCGGTGGTGAGCGAAACCGAGTGAGTATGGTTAAGGTTCTTTTACAGGATGCTAACTTCTTACTCCTTGACGAACCGACAAACCATTTGGATATTCAAACAAAAGAGATTCTCTTTGACGCACTTGAGCGATTTGAAGGTACCATGCTGTTTGTGTCTCACGACCATGAATGTGTCAATCGTCTTGCGTCTCGTATTCTTGAACTTACTCCCGACGGGGTGTTTAGTTACATCGGTAACTATGAATCGTTCTTGCATCAAAAAGCAGAACAGCAAAAAATGCGTGAAAAAACGACACCTAAAAAAGAAGATGGAAAAATGGCTGCAACTTCTCAGTCTGAGCCTGAACAACAACCTTCAATCAGTTCTCTTGATGCTTTTGAGTTGCGTAAATCTATTGCGCGTTCAGAACGCAAAATAGAAAAACTTGAAGCAGAGCTTTTTGAGCTGCGCAATGTGTTTGGGGATCTTGAATATGGCACACCTGAGTTTGCCACTGCACAAAAGAACCTTGCACAAAAAGAGGCGCAATCTAAAGCAGAAACAGCTTTATGGGAAGATTTAATGAGTAAGCTTTCTTCTTAAAGTTCATTATAATCTCTCCAGGGCTAATACTCTGACTAGCCACTAAGGCTTTCAGAGACTGATTCTTGTATGTTGATACCGAAAACAAAATTTCTATGGTCTTGTTAGCTTATGTTCTTATTGCTGATAATATTCTACAAGTGCGCGTAGAGAAACTTCTGAATAACCAATTTTTCCCGGGGCTCTTAGAGCAATATTTTAAGACAGCTTCGACAAAGAGGGCAACGTTTTGATCCCAATTTAATAAGAGATTTAATACAATTTTCATGATACTGGTGGGTACAAGTAAAGGAGTTAACAAAAGACCCGGTAATGTCGGTTGTATCTTTAGCGCTTGCAAGGACGACTTCAGATTCAAAGCAGATTGAACATACAGGATTATCTGTGTCCTCAGTACTTTTAACCTCTACTGCACTGCTCTGAATTCTTTGGAGACGTTCTTCCTCTTGCTGTTTAATAAATTGTGCTTTTTCTTTAATAATTTTTACTTGAAGAGATATTAAGACATCTTCACGTGATAGCTTTCGTGCCTGATCAAGAGGACTGTATCCACGTTCATTTTTATGACGAGGATCAGCTCCATTAAAAATAAGATGCTCTATTATCTCTGGTGTTATTGTTTTAAATAAAGCAGTTTCACCTTTATCGTCAGGGGTATTAATTTTAATTCTTGGGTCAGCGCACAGTACTTTAACTATTTCTAATCTTTGATCTCTGACTGCTCTATGCAAAGGAGTTTCATTTTTTTCAGCAAATTGGTTTGGATCAAATTCTTCTCCCTGGTAAGAAGAAAGAACTGTTTGAATTTTTTTATAGTCATTTTTTACGACAGCTATATAAAGTATTTGGCTAAAATTTTCTGAAGTAACTTCTACTGATTTATCTTCTTGGACAACTGATTGATCTATCATTGGTGCATCGACTTTTTCTACAGTAGTTCTGGTAAAAACGTAACGTGGTCTGAAAGTATTTGATGAAATTGCCTGATCGCGTCGATGGTTGCCAGATCCCAAAGTGCGACGAGGATGACGTCTTTCTCGTGGTTCATTAATTTGTGATCGTCTTTCGCGCTCTCTTGGGTTGTCTCTTTCATCTTGTCTTTCTGAATGTGGGTTTCTTCGGGAAGCGTTTCTTGAGGGTGTTAATGAGTGGGCTCCATATCGTCCATGAGTGTCGTGCTCCATTGAGAAAATGCTTAAAATGTAAGTTGTGCAAAAAAGTCCGCCTAGAAGCGTAAGTGAAAGATTTTTTTTCATAAGAAAGTTATCTTTGTTAAGATTATTTTTAATAAAATATTTGTGAGGTATATTATAAGAAGATCCTCAATTTAATACAATAATTGCGGATTTTCTTATAATTTTACTATACACGAGAAAGATATCTTTATAAAAGAGCTTCCTCTAATAGGTGCTCTCCAAGAGCTGCTTGTGCTTCTGAATAAGGGAGTCCATGTTTTTTGTACACCGCATGCATGAAGTGCAGATATTTTGCACGATCGTCTGCGTGATCAATGTGGTAATAAGGATGAGCAGACTTTTCAAGTTTCAGTAAGTATACTTTTTGATGCCCTGCTTTTTTTACCGCATTTGCAAGCGCCACGGTACATTCATGAGGCACAACTTTGTCAATTTTACTTGTGATAAAAACGACTGGAATATTTTGTGCTTTATGGGCAAATTTATCTGCATGTTGGATCGGGAAAGGCCCATCAACATTAAGACCAGGGACCGATTTTTTTGCTAAATACTTAAAGACTGAAGTTGGCATTAGTTGATAAAGCTTTCCCCATCGTTTATCAATAATATTGATAACGCTATCAAAACATCCTTCAAGAATAATCATTTTTACATTGCTTAGATCATAATTGCGATCGGCAACAGAGTTAAACACCGTAGCAGATCCGCGTGATACCCCAAAAAGGATTGAAGGCTTTTGTTGTTGTTCTTGACTGAATTTTTCATCAAAATTATTCATATCATTGTTTTGACCAATACAAACCTGATCAAAAACAAGGGAGTGGGACTTCATGGTCATACCGTTAGAAGTTTGAGGCTGGGTGTAGGTTATGCGTTTGCTGTTATTTATTACACTGGTAAGTAAATGGAAGAAATGATCGCGTAGCGCGTATTTTTGTAGGCGAGAGTCACCTTTAAGAATTACTTCTTTTATTTCATGGCTGGTAAGAGGGTTGTAGGCAATATCAATTCCAAGTGCAGAGACGATATGTTCTCCTGTTGGAGCAGTAAACCCACGCGAACCGGTATAGTTAGTAAGTTGGGTCAAAGAGTTTTTCAAGCCTTGATAAAAGACGGTAGTTATTTTTTCATTTTCTGGTGTTGTCGTCCATACAACATCTTCCTGATCAACAGTAGGTATAAATACCAGTTTTGAGACGTGGCTAAAAAGATTATAGCTTTGGTAGGTTGTATAGGCAGCAATTGCAGATGAAGCTACCAGCAACTTATGCTCAGTAATCCATTCAGTTGTTTTTGCACCCGCATCATAAACGGGAGCAAGGAGATCTTCAGATTTCCACGTGTAGACCGAATTACCTAAAGATAAGCTTAATAAAAGCCCTAAAAGAGATTTTTTAACCATTTAAATACTCCATTATTGAGAAGTCCCCTAAAATACCCTGTTTTTGAGTATATCAGGTTAGGGTTGAGTCTGTAAAATGGTCAAAAAATCATATCTTTTAAGTTATGTATGCAGGTCAAAAGATATACCATCTTTAAGCTTAAAGATCCCATACATATTAAGAAGTAAGAGCAGCGCGCCTGTCATAGACATAATGGTCATGATGCTAATAGGTGTGCCTACAAATGAAAAGATCAGGAATGCAAAAGCGGCATACACATTATAAATGATAGAGCCATAACGAGGAAGTAAAAACTGTGCTGATTTTTTTCCTGCGGCAAAGAATGCAATAAGTGTTGAATAACCCAGAAGAAAGATAAAAAATGGCCAAATGACTGTAATTCCAGGAACGTACTGACCCAGTGCTTGAGCAACTACAAAGTTTTCATCGATCCCCTGATTCCACAGTCCGGTAACAATAATAAGAAGAACACTCATTGTGCAAATAACAAAAGTATCAATAAAAATTCCAAAAATACCCAGCGCAGCCTCTTTTTCAGGTACAGCTTCTGCTGACTCAGAGTGAATGATTGAAGCGTATCCAATTCCAATGTCTCCGGTGTAACAGGCACGTTTAATACCATTTGCCATAGTAAGCATCACAGTGCTTCCTGCAAAAGCTCCCACAGCTGCGTGGCCTGTAAAAGCACTGGTCACGATAAGTTTAAGTGCTGCAATAAATTGAGGAATGTTTTGTCCAAATACCCAGAGACATACACCGGTAAAGATCACTAAAAAGAGAGGAACTAATGCGCTGCTAATTTTACCAGCAGAGTCGACACCTTTTTTACCAGCAAAAAGAACACCGGCTAAAAGAAGGACCACGGTAAGATTTTGATTCCATCCCCATCCGTCTACAACACTTTGGGTAATAACTCTAAAGATATAAATTTCTACCCCATAGATGCACATTAAAATACAAAAAAGAACCGATAAAATTCGTGAGTGACTTGCTTTTTGTAAATAGTACATAGGGCCGCCACTATACCCATGGGTGCCTTCATGAATTCTATATTTTACACCAAGATAGATCTCTGCGTATTTAACAATCATTCCCAGAAGTCCGCCAATCCACATCCAAAAAACTGATCCAGGACCACCAATTTGTACAGCAAGACATACCCCAACAATATTACCAATTCCTATGCATCCGCCAATTGCAGCAAAAAATGCATTAAGAGGCCTTATTCCGCGTTGAGATCCAGAATTTTTTTTAGAGAAAAGGTTTTTAAAAATTTTAAAAATGGTGCCAAATTTGAAAATTTGTATCCAGCGTGACTTGGTTGAGAAGTAAAGTCCAAAGACAAAAACAGCAGGAATAGCAACATATCCCCACATCAGTTCATCAACCAATTCAAGATAAGAAAACAGGTGACTACCCATCTCATTCAGCATTAAAAATCCTTCATATAAAACAATCATTCCCCTCAAGATTACACAAATTAGAGGGGAATGATAACTTTCACCTAAGCAAAGAGAGACAAAAAACTTCTCTTAAGCTCATGTTTTAGTTTAAGTTTTAAGGACTTTTAGTCCTTAACAATATCTGAGGCGACCTCTTCTAGTACGCTTTCTTGAGCATCTTTTGAAGTATAGAGATCTTTTTTAGGAAAATCGGTCCATGATTTATAACTTAAATGATTTGATGCTATGCCAAAGATCAACAATGATTGGACTGTTATAACGAGAAATAATTTTTGGAAAATTGTTAAATTCATGATTTTTTCCTTAGGCGTTTTGTGAGCGATTCAATTAAGTAAGCACGACCTTTTTCCATACTATATCCGACGATGATTAAAATGAGTCCTGAGATCATGAAAAAAGTTGTTTTGCTTAATGCACTAAAAACCCAATTAAAGTATTTTATAATAATGGTTATAAACAGCAGTCCTGCTCCCCAATTAATAAGAGAGAGAGATTTTTTTCTATAACCCAAAAGAATAATACTCATCAGTGCTACAAAAAGAAGAACGTTAAAAAGTACTGCCCAAAAAAAACCATAAGAGGTGAGCATTCTCTCCTTAAATAGAATGTGTTGATAAGGTAACGCTGAAAGAGTTGCGCCTCCCACAAGAATTGCTACAAGGGTTATTTCTGTCTTTGAAATAGTGCGATAAAAAAGTGCGCGTCCTATGTGATAGAGAGCGCATGCGATTAGAGGAATAAAAATGTAGAGTTCTTGTAGTGGGTAATCAAGTAATGATCGGGCAATCAATTGAGAGAAATTAATAAGTCCGCTTCTGGTTGAAAGCCATAAAATTGCAGTGCTTAAAAGTCCAATACTTGTCCAAGAGCAAAAAATGCTCATCGATTTTTCTTTAAAACTTTCAAGAGCTTTTGCACACAGATAAAGAGTTGCAATGGCAAGCGTAAAAGGCAGGTAAAAGCTTACAGAAGATTTTTGTGTAAGAATTGTAGTAACGGGAAGTAAAAGCGCTATTGAAAGTATCCCTGGAATGAATGGTGACTTTAATTCAACGCCTACGGTGTATCCGACATGGAGTAAGAGGAGCACTAAGAGTGTAGCGCTGCATGTTGTGACAAAAAGGTTTTCTGATAAGACAAATCCTGAAAATGAAGCAAAAAGACATGATGTCCCATAAAGCCCTGCAACGACAAATACCATATGCGAACTTTTATAAGCGCAAGCTGCAAGAGAGATTCTATTACGCAGGCTATGAAGGAGTGCCACAAGTCCAACCCCTACAAACACTCCACAGAAACTGAGGTTTTTAAGCAGTTGTGTTAAGGAGTAATGTTTAAAGAGTATCAGTTCAGGGAGGCAATACATTATAAAAAGGAGCATTGCAGTTAGTGCAGTAGTGGTTATTTCCATTACACCTGTTACCGCACTTGGTGCAAAAAGGTTGCGAGAACAGAAATAGCTAAGAGCTGCTATCAAGGGTAATAGAAGGAATATAGATGATTTGTTTGCCAACTGCGAGTGAGTGAGTTGAAGTGTTGCCCAATTTAAAAAGAGCGACAAAAATATTATTGAAAAGAGTCCTGCAATCGTATCTTTTGTAAAAATACTTTTTAGCCAATCGTGTTGTATTACTAAAAGGGAGCCGAGTGCAATAAAAGCTCCTGCAATAACGGCATAAATAAATCCTGCTGGTGTAGGTAGTGTGGTTGGGAATCTAAAATAACTTCCGTTCATGTAAGTGACAAGGTCAAAGTAACCCATTATGCCAACGGTAAGCCCTAGTAAACCCATACCCCCTAAACAGAAGCGACTTGAGGGCAAAAAAGCTTTGTAAGTGAAGGCAAGGACAAAAGTCACTAAGCATGCAATGAGTAACGGAGACAGTAAATAAAGAATTTCCCCTGGATGCTGTAAAAGAGAGAGGGTAAGACCACTGAGCTTTTCCATTGTTGAAGTAAAAGGAAGGCAAAGTACAAATAATACACTTATTTTTGTAGCGCTGTTAAAGCAAATGGTTTGAAAGCTTGTGTTGTTGGCTTTTTTGTAAAGAAGTCCAAGGCAATAAAATAATATGGATAGAAGAACAATACTCCAGAGTCCTAGAATGGCGGTATGATGATCATAGAAAAACCACATCATACTCATACGAACCACCAGCACCAATACAATAAAACTAATCAATTCTTTTAAATCTGTCAGGAGGAGTGTAAGTAAACCACCTACCGCCCATAGTAAGGTGATGCTTGGTAGGGCTGTATTTGAATCATAAAGATGAGTGCTAATGCATTGACGGGCAAGAAAGAGTGCCGCACCGTAACATAAAAAACCAAGAACAATGAGAGTATTTCCGGCAGTCTTTTTTTGAAGAGCCTGAAGTATATAGGTTCCCGTACTATAAAAAAGCGCCATCCCAACCGTAACAAGACCTGTTTGAGCATATAAAGAGAGATCATTCCAGTGGGCGACAATAAATGACAATATACCAAAAGAAAAGAGTGTGCCACCTATCTTAAGAATTATCCGAGCGGTTTTGCTTTGCAGTTCTAAAAATGACGAATCATTCTCAGAAGATTTTTTACGAACCATATAAAAACTCCTTTAGTAAAGATTTTGTAAAATAGTTTTATTGTTTAGACTAGAATTACTTTTTAACGTATGAAAAGTTTTTTTATGTTTTATGGTGCCAAAAGTTATTATTTTAGGGAACGTTTCGTTTTTAGTAGGTCAAAAATTTTTGATTTTTGACAGTATCTGCAAGGTAAATGTATGATTTTTTTATTTTTTAAAAGGTTTAATAAGTGATCACAAGGATAAAAATTATTTTTTTAGGGAGCACTCTATTTTTTTGCAACAGCCTTTTTTCTGGTTTTGATTTGCAGTTAAGAGATGGCTCTCGAGTGCCTGTCTTTCAATCATTTATAGAAAATAGCTTAGTTCTTAAAAAAGTTTTACGCACAGAGAACAACCCAATAATCAAGGTTGAAAGTCAATTTCTTACACCGTTAGTTTTTGGTTATTTAATGAATTTGAATAACCATTCTCAAAAAGCAATTGAAGACATGAAAAAGTTTGACCAGAAAACGCTTGGACATATAACATGTGCCGCAGCAGATTTAGATTTTTTTATACTGATATGTTGGTCGGAGCGCTTGCGCAAAAGTTTATGAAAGAAGGCATAAGTTCAGACACACATGATTTATTGAAGAAAATGGCTGATAAGGTTTCTTTAAAAAGTATGATTGTTGATAAACTTTTGTTGCAAGGACGAAAGAGTGTTTTAAAAACTATACATTCTTTTAGCCCATCTGATTGTCTAGTAAGGGTTTATGCTCCATGTGGTAGCACTACATTTAATTCTGACCCTTTTTGTAAAGAAGTTAAATTCAGTCCTGACTCTTCAAAATTAGCGATGGTTTTGGATAAAAAAACCCTTACTGTTTTTGATGTTGCTTGTGGTGAGAGACTAGTGGCCATCCCTCATAATCTTGATATTAAAGGTTTAATTTTTAGTCCAGATGGCTCAAAAATAGTGACTGAAGAACGAGAGAGTGAACCGTCTGAGCGTAGTGCTGCGGTCTATAAAGTTAATTTTAATATACATGTGTGGGATTTTAAGAAATTAGAAAAAAGCGGTAAGGATGAAAGTGCTCAGGAAGCAGCTAAGCCTCTTTATACCATACCAACATTTTATTTTAATTATTGGAATTATCGCACAGGAAGATATATTCCTCTTTCAGGCTATTGCAGATCAATAAAATTTACTCCTTTAAAAGACTTCCTTGTTGTGATCTATGGTTTATCGTATGAAGACCGCTCTGCGGTGGCTTTATATAATGCTGCAACTGGTGAGCATCTAAGAAGTTTTCATTTGGATCGTCTTATCATTGCGGCTGAATTAATAGAAGGCGGTTCTGAGCTTGCTGTAATTGACGCTTTTGGTGATGTTAGTACATGGAAAATTGATGATCAAAAAGATAAACCTCATTCTATAAAAAGACTAGATTGGGATTGTCGTGCTATGTATAGTCGTCGATGTGGATTGATTCAAGAAGATGGAGACAGAATTGCAGTTGTTTCCACTCAAGGCGATATACAAATAAACTGCTTTTCTGAACCATCACACTATAAACATTTAAAGGATTGTTTTAAAAAGTTTATAGGTGCAGGTTTTAGTTCGGAAGGTGACTTGTTTATCGTTTATGATGAGGGAGCTGATTTGCTTCTTATGGAAAAAACAGATCCTGAAATTGTTAAACTAGGAAATGGACCATTGAAGGTAGCTGTAAGCTCTTGTCTTGGCGACTCTGAACAATTAGATTCTTTAAAAGATGTTCTTATGGATTGTGAAGGTTATTTTAAGCGAGCGATTGAATATGCTAATTGGCACGAAAAAAAGGTTCCCGATCCTCATTGGTACGACAAAAATTCTCGTTATCCTAAGATGCCATGTGCTGGGCTTAGTAAGATAAGCGTTAGTAAAGATGGTCTAAAATTTGCAACGGTAAGTACTAGGTCAGGACATGTTAATATGTGGCAACTTGCGACATGTCAGTCTGTACTCAACCAGTTTCAAGTGGATTTAACGAAGGTTTCTTTTTCCGATATTATTGCTCTAGCAAAAAATGAAGATGGCCTTTATTTGGATTGGAAACAATTAAAACTGGAGGATATTCAAGAGATAGGCGATCAACCAAGTGATCAGCTGATGGCGGGTGTTCAACCTCATGATGCCTTGCAAGAGTATCAACCTGAAGTTTTTAGCCCTATTGATCTGCAACCATCGAGTAATTTTGTGCCAAGCACTGACGATGTGGTTATTGATAGAGAAGATGGACAAAGAGAGCAAGAGGCACAATTGACATCAACTTTTGGTCAAAATCAATTAAACACAAGTAGGCGCTATGGCAGAAGGGTGTCGGGTAAGAAAAAATGTTTGGGATGTGTAATAAATTAACAGTGGAGTATGTTAACTTTAGTTTTTAAGTTATTAAAGCTAACATACCTATAAATAGTTATTTATCGAGTTTTAAGAATTATTCGGCATCAACCTCTGGATATTTATTAGGATCTGCTTTGCAGTATTTATAAAGACGTGATCCGGCTTGCACAGTCATGGTTTCAATATAATGACGTTTGGTAAAGTCACCTTTGAGTTTTAATTTTTCAGCGCGAGCGGCATTAATATCTTTTTGATCGATGTTTACTAATTTTTTGAATGCAGCAAGAACTTCTTCAACATCAGCAAGCTCTTTAATGAGCTCCTCTTTGTTTTCCGCTGAAAAAACCTCTTCTAGTTCTTCAACTATTTTTTGAGTAAGAGCGTCTAGAAATTCAACAGAATCTTCAAGAATACGATATTCAACAGTTCCACCTTCAGCTTCTGTTTGTTCAACAATTTTATCGCGAGCAAGCTTTTGTAAAAGGAATGTATGTTTTTTCATCGCACCCTCATGTATGCAAATTAGAGATCTCTACTTTCTTAGTATACGTCAAGAGTGTGCTTTATCGCTAGATTGATTATGATTTTACTGTTTTAAGATGAGCAAGAGTGGTTTTTAGTACGGGCACATATGTTTTGATGCGGGTATAAATTTCATCTGCTAAATCTTTATTATAGCTGTGAGAGCTGAGATTTCTGTCTTTAAGCATGCAGAGCCACACAGGTTCGTCGTTAATGAGTTTGCCTTGATAAGCCTCTAAGAGCACTACTTTTGGAAACTGTGCGTCGACGCCCTGACTGTTTAAAATGATTTTGAGAGTTTTCCAAAAAAGTTCAAAGGTAAATTCAAATCGTTGAATGGCAGAGTCAATTACAAATCTTTCTTTATCTATCGGTGCTAAACAAGATTTTTCAAGCGCTATAAGTGCCGTTTCTACCTTAGCGAGTGCTAATTCTATCTTTTGCATAAAGAACTACTCCTTCAGTTTCAATATTTTTCCGTAGTAAGGATGTTGTATCAAGCGAGTCGAGTCTGAGGCAATCGATTTTTAGAAGAGTGTCTGCATTTCCAATGATGAGAAACACTTTAAGCCAATCATTATCTGTCGCTTGAGGAGACCAGAGAGCAATATCAATATCTGATCTCTCGCTGTTATCTTGTCGGGCTCTTGATCCAAAAAGAATTATTTTTTCTACAAAAGGTAAATCGACCAATTCTTGGTAGAAACGATAGTTTTGAACCGGATTTTTTCCATATTTCATGTACTAATCCTGAAAAATTAACTTTTTTGCTGTTTCTTTTCAAAAAGCTTTTCAGCGTATTCAATCATCTTATCAGCAATATCAATCTTGGTTGCTGTTTCTATCCCTTGAATGCCCGGAGAAGAGTTTACTTCCAACACTTTTGGACCTGTATCTGAGCGAATGACGTCAACTCCAGCAATATGAAGCCCCATTGCTTTTGCAGCAAGTATTGCAACCTTACGTTCTTGAGGCGTAACTTTGACCACCTCGGCAATTCCACCTAAATGGAGATTTGAACGAAAGTCACCATCAGAAGCGGTTCTTTGTACTGCGCCCACTACTTTATCACCAATGACAAAACAACGTAAATCCTGTCCTGCTGATTCTTTAATAAACTGCTGAACAAGAATGTGAGTTTTGAGCATTTTAAATGCGCGAATCACGCTTTCACTGGCTTTTTGAGTTTCTGCAAGCACGACACCGATGCCCTGAGTTCCTTCAAGAAGTTTTACAATAAGGGGAGCGCCACCTACGAGTGAAATAATATTTTTTGTGTTTTGAGGAGAGTGTGCAAATGCGGTAGTAGGGATATCAATTTTGTGTTGAGCAAGAATCTGAAGTGAGCGGAGTTTGTCGCGAGATTTGCTGATTGCAATGGGAGTATTAAGACATACAGCGCCCATGAGTTCAAATTGACGTAACACTGCATTGCCGTAGAGTGTCATTGCAGGTTTAATTCGAGGAATGACTACATCAACTTCAGAGATAGTTTGTCCATCGTGATAATGAATCTCTGGATTTTTGGCACAAATATTCATAAAGCATTGTTCAATATTAATGAACCGCACTTGGTGGCCACGTTTTTCAGCCGCTTCCATAATGCGTTTATTTGAATAGAGTTCCGGGTTACTTGCAAGAAGGACAATTCTCACTGATTTAATACCTTTACGTCAAAGATAACTGTTTACCAAGGCAAAATGCTTTACGCGGTTTGATAAGCATGTTTTGCATTGCATCTCTACCGAGCAACATACGATATCGCATAGAGCTACGATTTGCAAGAGTTAGTTCGATTGGCCATATACGGTCACCTAAATGCAGTACTGCTTTAATAACAACACGTTTTTCACGGATACCGTTTGAACTGGTGACTATCTTGCGTCGTGTGACTGGAGCAACGCATTGAATTTTTGGTGAAGCTTTACCACGATTAAGTTGTGTAATAAAGCGGACAAATTCCTGACCATTCTCAAAGAACGGTTCAATTTCAAGCGCATGAAGCGATGAAGTTGTGGCGCCCGTGTCTGTTTTGAACTTGAGTGTAAGTGGTCCCAGATCGACAAGTCTGCACCACTCTTCTTTTCCAATAACTAATCGTTTCATATTTCCCTCTTTTTTCCCTTATAAAGAGTGTAAAGGGGCAGCGTGAAAAATTCAATGCTCTGTCTTTAACGACCAGCTAACGTTTAGAATAGTGTGTAAGGTTTTTAGGGGGCTGTTCAGGCATTGACCACACAAGAGGTTGCCAGTTAGAGCTTTTTTAATCGATATATCGAGCTTTAGTTTTTTTATAGCTATCTAGAAAAAAAGCTCACTACCATTTTTTTAAGAATCGTAGTGAGCTTTTTTGAAACTTAGTAGTGTCCACCAAAGGGCGTATTATGCGCCAATTTCTGGTTGTGATTGTACAGGAAGTTTTGCAAGGATTTCTTTATAGGTTACATCAAGTGGTTTGTATTCATTATAATTTTTATAATCAAAATGCCACCATTCAGTTTCTACTTCAGTAAATCCATGTTCTTTCATGAGATTTTGTAGCAAAGCTCTGTTTGCTTGAATTTCTGGTGACAGATTTTCAGCATGTGACCATGCGCGCTGTGTAAATACATCAAAACCGGTGCCCATATTAAGGGGTGTGTTAGTTTTAAGATCAATAATTGTTAAGTCTACGGTTGTGCCGCGTGTGTGTCTGCCACCTTTTGAAGGATCGCTTACATAACGTTCATCAGGGCAAATGTTCCAGAGAGTTTCTTGAGCTTGCTGAGATCTAAAACCATCCCAAATGAGTAAACCACGACCATCTTTTTGAAGAGTTTTTTGTATCTTATCAAGTTTTTTTGCAACTTTTTCAAGTACAAAACATTCACCAAAAAGCTCTGTAGGATACACTTGTTGTCCAGTGAAATTGTTCTGAGTTGCATACCAACATTCAACGCGGATGTTTGGATTGATGGCGCGTACGCTTACCAATTTTGCAGCATCTTCAGGCGTTGCATCCAAAAAAAATGGTGCAAGTGCTAAAAGAAAAAAAAGTTTTTTCATTATCGACCCTTTATTATGAGAACCTTTATTAACAAGGGTGTAGCGTAATGCTATTTCATAATTGGTCAATGATTCTGTGCAGTTTTTAGAGAGAGAAAGTTTTTTGTGTGCGAGCAGGAACAACGAACATTTCTTTGTCAGCAACTATTTTTTCACATTCTTCAATGAGTAAATCAGCTACATCAATACCAGAGACTTCACTTATGCCAAGCGTTCCAGGAGAGGCGTTAACTTCAAGAATATAAGGTCCTTCAGATGAGCGCACAATGTCGACCCCTGAATAATTAAGACCAAGAA
This sequence comes from Pseudomonadota bacterium, assembly GCA_027487215.1. GTDB lineage: Bacteria > Babelota > Babeliae > Babelales > CAIQNR01 > JAIYDZ01. The sequence goes on along the minus strand of JAIYDZ010000006.1, from coordinate 301,836 downwards.
GGTGCGTTGCTTTAAGTGCCATGGCCTCTTCTTGTTTAGTGAGTTTAACAACTCGTCCTTCTGCCCCGCGTGAGAAGTTAGAACGAAAATCACCTTCAGTCGATTCATATTCAACGCTTGCCACGACTTTATTGCCAATAACAAACACGCGAATACTTTTGCCAAAAGCTTCTTCAATAAATTGTTGAATTAAAGGATTGCATGAACTGAGTTGTAGTGTTTCTGCAAGACTATGCGATCCAAGCGGAGCGCCGGCAAGAAGAGTTCCTGTCCCCCAGCTGCCATGTACCGTTTTAATAATCTGTTGCTCTCCTCCTACCTTATCAACCACCTGTTCAAGTGCTTCGCGGCCCAGAGAAAATCCTGTTGTGGGGATCTGAATACCGTGTGAGCCTAAGAGCTGTAATGTTTTGAGTTTGTTGCCAGCGCGCTGAAGCGATGCAATAGGATTAATAACGGGAATGCCCATTGCTTCAAGATGATAGGCGACAATTGCCCCATCAGCGCAAAAGAAAAGAGTATTGCGTAAAAGAACACAATCTGCTTTTGGAAGAGGTTTGTCACGGTAAGCAATGGAAAGCTTTCCCGTAGCAACCATTAATGAGCAATCAAGTGCTCTGACAAAACTAATACGGTGCCCCCGTGCTCGTGCAGCGGTAAACAGTTGTTGGTCGGCGGGTGAAAGGTCACGAGAGAGGACAATTATTTTCATAGTTTTATAGCGTTGGGTAGTGCAGACAATAGTAATTTTTATTTAAACGCATCAGTTTCATTTTTTCTGTCACAAATGGGTTTCAGGCAGACAACCTCTTTGCAGGCAAAAAATGTTATGGTAATGTCCAACAATAAACGGTTCATCCTTTCATGTCAAAGAGGAATGTATGGAATTTAAAAGATCCTATGTGGGCGGGGCGGCTATTACTTTTGGGGTAATAGTTTTCATTATTTTCACTGGACAGCTTATTGTGCGCATTATGGGAGTGTGTGTTGCGCTTGCGTTAGTCAATTATGGACTTAATCTTTTGGATAAACCTTCAATAGTAACGGTAATTAAAGAATTTCTTCACTCTGTTGGAAGAGAATAGGCTGGTAGAGCTTTAGCAAGTTGTCCTTTCTTTAAAGAGTGTTACACTCCCTGATTAAGATTGTCTCATATGAAAGGGCTTTTCATGGAAAAAAAACTATCTCTTGGCTCCTGGATTAAAAGTTCTTGTCGTGAATGGCAAAAACATGCGTCCTCTATTTTTGGCGTTTCTTTGGTAGTTACAAGTATTTTATATGCCGCGCTGGTACTTCTGGTAAATAAAGCTACTCCCGAAGTAATGAGTGCAAAAGAAGCACTGTTTGGAAATAATCAGTTTCTTTCGACAGTTTCCCATTATTCTTTTACGGAAGGATATAACCTTACGGGGGATATATTTGGCATTGGGTATTTAGCTTTTTCATTTATAATTTCTTATGCGCTTACCAAATTTGTATGGAACAGTCTTTTAAGAAGACATGTGCATGCAAAATTTGTTCCTGAGTTTTTACAAGAATCAGTGTGGTTCTTGCTAGGATTTGGATCTTTTGTAGCTCTCACCTATGGTGTCATGAAGGCCTTTACCCAGGTTGTAGTACTTTCTACTCAGGCAGGGTATCCACTTTCTGGAATAGTTGCGTTAGTAATTGCGATGCTGTGCCTTATGATAATAATGTTAAGATCTCTTTTTCTTTCGTGGGCGCTTGCTGATGGGGCTCCTAATGCTCTTGCTGCTGTTATAACCAGTTTTGCAGTTACACGTAATAATTTTTGGAGATTTTTTGCAGCACTCTTGGTTGTAGCCTGTTTTGCATCTGCCTTAATGTTTGTAGGAGGAGTAGTTGCTCTTAAACTTACTTTAATTTCTCCTCTTGTTCGTTTGGTATGGGTTATTTTCATTAATGCATTTTTTAGTGCGACAATGACAATTGCTAGTGGTTGTCTTTATAAGCAGCTGCGTGATAATGCAAAAGAAAACGGTCAACTTGTTTAATTATTAGATTAAGAAAACTTTTAAGGCGGATCAGTAGGTCCGCCTTTTTTGCTGTAATGTATGTAAATGCTTTTTACATTAAGGAATTGCAGATGATTAAAAAATTAGATGTTGGCTCCTGGATCCGTACCTCCTGGAAAGAATTTAAAAAACATTGGCCAACTGTATTTGGATTGTGTCTGATTTATACGGGTATTATAGCAGTCACCCTCCATCTATTAGTGACAAAAGTTACTCCTATTGCCGTGCAAGAGGCAGGATTTGATTTTCTTACTATTCTGTCTTATTTCCCTTTAAGCCATGGTTATAATGTTGATTGGTTTTCTACCACCCATTTTTTTGATGAGGGGGGTGTTTCTTTTGAAGTATGGAGTTTTCTCTATGCTATTATTTCCATGGTATCTATGTATGTATTGACCACGGTTGTATGGGATATTCTTAAGAGAAGACCTCTTCAAGCGTATCTTTTTGGAGCAGTTATTAAGGGAACTTTGTGGTTTTTAGTGGGAATAGGTGGATGGGTTATAAGTATAAGTGTAATCGGATCGCTTGTTTCTCAGGTGATTGTAACGTTTACGCAGGCTGGATATCCAACCGTAGGAAAGACGTTTCTTTTAGTTTTTTTGTTTTCACTTTGCTTTCTTATTATTCGTAGTATTTTTTATTCGTGGGCTCTGGTAGAGGGAGCTGATAATACCCTTGTTGCTGTGCGTAGGAGTTTTATTGCAACACGTGGAAATTTTTGGCGTATAGTTGTTGCATTTATGCTTTTATATTTTCTTTCTCTTATTGTAATGAGTGTTAGTGGTGCAATAGCATTTGAGCTTTCTTCAGTTTCTGAAATTGGGTGCCTTATATGGCGAATTATCTCGAATTCTTTTTCAACAGTCATTTTTTTAATTGCTATGGGATGTCTCTATAAACAGCTTCTTGATAATGCCAAAGAAGATGGTCGTATTGTCTAATTAATAAGATTTTAAGGGTTTTTAAGCGGATTGAAAGGTCCGCTTTTTTTATGGTCAAACGAGGCTTTTTTTCAAAAGAAGGTATGAGTTGGCTTATTTAAGGTATGCTGTTTGCCCAGTAGACTACCAGGTGCGATCCATGGGCACTATGGTATACTTACAGGGATGTGAAATTTTTTAGATACAAGGTTTTTATATGAAAAAATTATCTATAAGCGCAGCTTATAAAGATCTGTTTGTTATTTTAAAAAAACAATGGTGGTCTCTCTGGCGGCTTGGCGCTGCTCTGATTGTATCGTCTTTGATTTTAACCTGTATGCTTGGGTTTAGTGTATTTCAATACTCTGAGTACGACAAAGATTTTGTTCTTAGAGATTTTTTAGTCCAGTCTCCTGGACTTGTAGCTCTTTTTCTTGTGCTTTGTGTAATAGCTTTTTTATTTTTTTATTTTGGTTTAATCAAGTTAGCTACACGGCTCGTTGTGCATCATAAATTGAGCTGGAAAAATTTATTTAATAATTCTGGGCTTCACTTTCAATATATGTACGCTTGGATTCTTCCTGTTTCTGTATCTATGGCATTTTTAAAAGCGGCATTTGTTAGTTTGTCGGCCAGCAGTGAGAGTCTTACTCCTGTTAGTCAGGCTTTTAATTCCCTTAAAGGTCCTCTTGTTATAGTAATCATGGGGCTGAGTGTAGTGTTTGTGTACCTTTTACTTCGATCTAGTTTAGTTTCATATGCACTTGCAGACAGAGCAGAAAACTCTTTTGACGCATTTTCAACGAGCTGGAAAATTACCCACGGTAATCTATGGAGAATAGTGGGGTGGGCTTTGTCAGGAATAGTATTGTATATGCTATTATGTCTTGTTTTTTGTATTGCTGTTGTTCCCCTGTACTTACTAAGTGGTTTGCTAAACATCGTGTGGATAGTGAATGTACTTCTACTGTTAGTGTTTGTTCCCGTGGCTTTATTTATTTTTTTTATTGCGGTTGCTTGCCTTTACAAACAGCTGCGCAATAATGCTCATTCCAATGGCCTTCTCGATTAAATAAGATATCTATAGATTTTAAAAATTAAGCGGATCGAAAGATCCGCTTTTTTATGAGGTAAAAGTTTCAAAAGTTTAAGTGGCATTTTTAGAACAAAAATTTAACCTTTAACCAACATGCGTTATATATCTTTTAAAGGATCTTGTCGTGAAAAATAATTCTTTACTATTGGCCCTTAGATTAGCGTGCCATCAATTAAAAAAACATTGGTTAACTTTTCTAAAAACTTCATGTGCCATGATGCTTATTCCATTCTTTTTTGCAGCACTTTCAAGAGTGATGGTCGGGTGTTATTTTAGTCCATTTATTGATTGCTTCGATATTATGTGTCCTTCGTCTATAAGTAATGAATTGGTAGCGACATGGCTATTTTTAAAAATTGGCGGAACTGTTTTTGCATTGTACTGTGCCCACGCTTTTATTTTGAGGGTTGTTTTAGCTAAATCTGATTCTTATAAAAATCTTTTTATTAAGACACTTTTAGATTTTATGTGGACTGTTTTGGGTGGAGTCATAGTTTTTTTATATCTTCTTTGTGTCATAGCTTTAGCGGTTAAGGTTTTAGATATGAATCTCTTTGGTTTTCAAAGATATAGCGCCTATTTAGTTGCTGCTCTAGGATGTTATCCTTTATTACGAATAGGTTTTTTCCCTCATGCTTTGGCTGACGGTTCTTCTAATGTTGTAAGTGCAATGGGTAAAGCTTATGTGATAACAAAGAGAAATTCATTAAATCTTGTGTGCTTTTTTGTAGGTGGTGTATGCGCTTTAATTGCTACCATAAGAATCATTGTGAATATTGATCAGGTTGTCTCTCAGATTTTCCCATTATATATCAGTGGTAGCTTTACTTTGTTCTTGAGTTTTTACATGCAATTGGTTGGGCTTTTAGTATGTGCCTGTTTTTATAGGCAGCTTTGCAATGACGCTCAAAAAAGATCTATTTCTTAATTAACATTGATTTTTGCAAGGTGAGATCGATGTGATGAAGGGAGTGTTACAGTTTTCTTTTAAACTGTTTTTCAAGATCAGACAATGTAACCATCCAACTGGTTGGGCGACCGTGAGGACAGGTGCAGCGATTGGGCACGGTTGCTAGATCTTTAAGCAGCTGTTCCATGGTCTCATAAGTAAGATTATCACCAGCTTTTACCGCAGCTTTACATGCCATTTGTGCACGAATTTTTTCAGTAATTTTTTTATGAAGATCCTCAGGATTTAAAGTTTGTGATTCTTTAAGCCATCCAACAGTTTGATAGATAAGATCATCAAGTGGTTGGTTTTTAAGAAACACAGGCGTCGCTTTGACCATGAGTTGATCTTTACCCATGCGTTCTATGCGCACACCATACTCCTGAAAGAGTTCATAATGTTTTTCAAGCAGGTCTAGATCTAATGAATTAACCGTGACTGATATCGGAAACAGAAGGGCGATTGGTTCAAGTGCTTCAAATCGTTTTTTAAAACGTTCGTATAAAATCCGTTCATGTGCTGCATGTTGGTCAACGATCATTAATCCGTCACGCACTTCAAGTAACAAATAAGTTTTATGATACTGCCCTATCAAAGTGTATTCATCAAATGATGAAGGTTCTTCGGGCGTTGCAGGCCCATTGATTACAGTTTGCTGGTGTGTTTCAAAAGGGTGATCAGGAATTGAGAGCGGTTGTGTTTCTACTGACCTTTTGAAGGCTGTAGTCGTGCTGTGATTTTCAAAAAAAGGTCCTTGTGAAAATACTGATGGCTGTCCAAATCTTTGTGGAAATCTTTCAAGCGCTGGTAACGGTGCAAGAGTGATTGCACGTTTAAGCTGTGCTGAAAGATGTGCTTCAAGTGTGTTTTTAAGTGCATGCGTGATTGCGGTTGTAACTTTTTGTGGGTGGACAAACGATACTTCCTCTTTTTTAGGATGCACGTTTACATCGACCAGTAACGGGTCAACACTGATCATAATAAAAGCAGCTGGATATTTTCCTGTATGCAGGATATTGGCGTATCCTTTCATGACCGCGCTGCCCAGTTGATGATTTTTAACCCACCGATTGTTTACAAAAAAGAACATTCCCCCGCGATCATAGCGTGAGTAATGATGAGTGGTAATGGCGCCTGTTACGGTAATACCATTTTCTGTATGCGCAGTAACACCAATACAATACTGAGTAAGCGGCTGCTCAAAGAGTTGTTGCACACGGTCAAGTATGGTGCCTACTGGCGGACAATTAAGCACCGTTTCATTATTATGTTTTAAAATAAAATGAATGTTTTGATGATTTAAAACGCAGGCTTTAATAAGCGACAGAATATGATTCCACTCGGTTGTCGTGGCTTTTAAAAATTTTTTACGTACCGGGATGATATAAAACAGATCATTAATTTCAATAGTGGTCCCAACTTGGCACCCAATAATCTCTTTTTTTAAAACAGCGCCCTGCTCAATCGTGAGCTTGATGCCTTCAAGAGAATCAGTTGTTTTAGTAGTAAGCGTAACGCGTGCAACTGAACAGATACTTGCAAGCGCTTCACCACGAAATCCAAAGGTAGTGACTGCAGAAAGTTCATCAATGGTGGTGATTTTACTCGTTGTGTGTCGCTCGATACAAAGCAGCGCATCTTGTACGCTCATGCCTGAACCGTTGTCACTTACTACAAGAGACGTTTTACCACCTTCAAAAGCAGAGATAGTAATAACTGTTGCTCCAGCATCAATGCTGTTTTCAATCAGTTCTTTAATAATGTTTGCCGGACGTTCTACAACTTCTCCAGCAGCAATCTTTTGTGCTTCTTGAGGGGCTAGTTTTTGAATTTTCATGATGAAGTAAGTGTAACAGAGATCGTAAGGAGTACAACTTCAATATCGATCTGCAGCTGCTGCCCACACAGTACGATCTTTTTCATACTGATCTTTTTTCACCGCGACGTGCGTAAAACCTGCCGCTTTAAAAAGCTCACTTACGCTCAGTCCTTGGTCAGATCCAATTTCCATTACAATACGAGAATAGTCCGAGGGAATAATACTGTCTTTTTTAAGCCATGCTGGAATATCAACAGCAAAACGTTCATAAAGCGCAAGCCCGTCGTTATCTGCCACGAGTGCATTTCTGTCTTCCCAATCTTTTACTACCGGTTCTAGCGTTTTATAAAGTTCCTGATCAATGTATGGAGGATTTGAAACAATCAGATCAAAACGGAGCGAGGGAGCAAGCTGAGTAAATCCATCTGAACTGTGCACAATAAAGTTAGTAATATCATTATGAGCGGCGTTATCATGTGCCAGCTCAAGTGCTTGAGGAGTATTATCAACCGCATGGACGGTACTGTTTTTAAAGGCATGTGCCAGCGCGAGTCCAATACATCCCGATCCGGTACACATATCAAGAATAGTCAGTGGTTGGTCAGCAAAGGGTGCAAGATACTCAATAAGTTCTGTTACCCAGTGTTCTGTTTCGGGGCGTGGAATGAGTACTGGTTCTTTGCATATAATATCAATTGAACCAAAAGGGACACTTCCAAGCAGGTATTGTAAAGGATATTTCTGATCAATCAGTCGGCTTAGCATTGTCATAAGTTTTTCGTGGTCAGATGCAGAAAGCTCACTGGTCTGATGTACCATAAGAAGTGCGGGACTTTTACCCGTTACTTTTTCCAAAAGCCAGAGAGCTACCATGTGTGCATGGGATGGTTCATAGAGAGCGGTAAGTTTGTGGGTGGTTGTTATCAGCGCATCTTTTATAGTGAGCATTTTTTTCCTACGACTGTTTAGGTAAACGATAATGGGAAGGGATTCGTTTAATGAGCAGCTTAAGTCGACGATAATCGTTACCACTCAGTTGTGCAATTGCGTCAATAAATTCTGCAAACTTTTCTTCACTCAGGAGATTGTTTTTGTGAAAATTTCTCAGCAGGGCCAAAAGCAGTTCATCAACCATGCAGATTCCTGATGAAGCAAACAGCAGATGTAAGTAACCGGTTGAAATAAAAAACTGTTTATATTGCTCGGGAGTCATAGAAGCAACAAACGCATGAATTTTTGGTGGTTCAGGCGCAAGTTGATGAAATATCGCCTCCTGTTCTTGAAACCCTAAAGTAAGGCACGAAAAGGTTGTTTTTAAAAACTCAAAAATTTGTGGTTGTTCTTCAAGAAGCTCTTCTTCTGTTTTTTGATAAGTAAACGGATAGCGTCCAGGTTCCAGTGAACCGGTTTTAATATCATACACAATGCCAAAGAGTGTCCGTTTTTTAGTAACAATGGCAACGACTGATCCAAACTCAGGGACAATGTCCCATTGCCAACTTTGGGCAGTCCAGGTAATAAGCGAGCTGTCAATAATTTCAGCAAAATAACGATGTTTGCTGTGCCGAGTCTCCAAGACTTACCCTTTCACTCAAAAATGACGAAAGAAATGTTTTTCTATGAATTAAGCAAGGGCCCTGTGAGTGTAGAGCTTGTTGATGAATCGGTGCGCTGCCATAGCCTTTATTACTTGCAAAGCCATAGCCAGAAAAGGTGGAATCAATTCGTTGCATGAGTGCATCGCGTGTTACTTTTGCAATAATTGAAGCGGCAGCAACGCAAGCAGAGCGCTGTTCCCCTTTAGTAAACGAGTGCACCGTAACATTATTTTCAAAAGAAAGAGGCATAGCATCAATAATGACGGTTGAGGGAATCATGGGCAATTCTGGGTGATGGACAAGTTGATAATATGCGCGTCGCATTGCCTGCTTGGTTGCTTGATAAATGTTGTCACGATCAATAATGGTATGAGGTATGATCCCTATACCATACCAGGAGTTGAGTTTAATCCACTGGGCAGCCACCATTCTTTGATTTTCAGTTAGAATTTTTGAGTCTCTCAGTAAAGGGTGCAGCTTGTGGGGCTTTAAAACGAGGCAACAGGCTACTACTGGGCCTGCCAAACAACCTCTTCCTACCTCATCAATCCCGCTTAAAAGTTGGTTTTTACCCCATGTTTCCAGTTCAAAGGTCGTCTCTGAAGGAAGGGCAATTTTAGGGCTAATTTTTGTATAAATCTTTTCCATTTGACAACTTTATCTTTAACTGTACAATTAGAAAATAATCGCAGTGTTAACCCTATGTTACTCTTAAATAGTTACTCAGATAGGGAGGAGTAAAGCATGTCATCAACAGCGCTACGGGTCAAGGAACTTTTGCGCGAAAAAGGCTGGACGACAAAAATTCTTGCTGAAAAAACAGGAATGTCTGAAAGTTATTTGACCCACATTAAAAACGGCACTCGTCGTTGGAACGAAGATTCTTTAAGAAAATTAGCAAATGCGTTTGAAATAAGTCCTATCGACTTGTTTGCAGAACGTCGTAACAGAACTGACAATATTGACAGCAATGTGAGTATGCCAGAAAAGTCTGATATTGAATTGAAAGTACATGTGGTGCCGATTGTAGGAGAAATTCCTTCAAATCCATCACCGTACAACAATCAACTTATGCAGACGACCACTGGGTACAAAGATGTATTTATTCCGATTTTAAATACTTCTGATGCAGCAATGTTTGCACTTGCCGTTGATAATAACTTGTTGGCTCCTGCATTTGTAAAAGGTGATTACTTAATCGTTTCTCCTGAAGTGTGGACCCGCTCGGGTGATATCGCTGCTGTTGAATATGGCAACGAAGCACCAATTAAAGCAGTCATGCAAGTTACGTTTAGTGAAGATTTTATTGTTCTTGAAGCGCCAAGCAGAAAGCAACCACCGGTTGCGCTTGTTCGTGGTAAAGATCATTTCAGAATTATTGGCCGCGTGGTTCAAAAAATTCAGAAATATATTTAAAATTTTTTAAAAGATTTTAAAAACAAAGATCCCTGGTTAATGCTTGTCATTGCCGGGGATTATTGTTTTCATACCACTGACTTACCGCATGTTTGCATTTCTTATAAAGAGCTTGTTGCGAGGGATCATTTTTGAGAGTTTCTAGCAATGTTTCGACAACTTTATCTCGATGAGTCGTAACCGTCTTTAAAATAGTCTGGTTTCTAGATTTTTGAGCCAAGGTGAGAGCTGTTTCTTTATCTTTATCTTGCACCGTTATATTTGCTCCATAAGCAAGTAAAAGACTGACTGCTTTTTCATTACCATTCTCAATTGCTAGATGCAGAGGTGTTTTTCCCCAACTATCTGTGATGTTTATATTGTATGGAATTTTTGCCTCTAAGATTTTCTGAAGGCCAGAGCTGGTGGGTAAAGCAGTAGCAACGTGAAGGAGGGTAGAGCAAAAACGTTCAGGTGCATTATGGCTTTTAAAAATCGTGTCTGCGCGTAGCTGATGTTTTTGTGCTGTAGATGCAAGAGTACTAAATTTACCTTTTTCAAATGCTTTTATAACGTTTGTTACATCGAGCTTTTTTGAGTCGGTTTTAACAATGAAAGAAATAGATTTAGATTTTTTTTCTGCGGCACAAAGAGAAGTAACTGCGGTTGATACCACGATTATCAAAAAGATTCGGATCATAGAGGAGAGCCTTTTAATTTCTGGTAGGTGATAATAAGACAACCATTCTTATTAAACTGGTATTTATAGAAAAATCCCCCACGGATTGTTTTACAAAACGGTCTGTAAAGTATCGCATGAAGGATTATAACATAATTACAAAAGATGGAAATTTCTTGCTAGGTCCTATGCTTCAAGCTGGTTTTGGCTTGAGTCATGGTGGCGTAATTCTTCGTTTTTGCTGAGCAGATCAACAATTCCTGCGTTACGGGCTTCTCGTGCATAAAAAAGAGCTGAGCGGCCGATACTATCTATTGCTAAGGTATCTGCTCCTGCCTCTATAAGCATTATGACCAGAGGAGTATAGCTTCTTTGTGCCGCGTGCATTAAAGGAGTTTTGCCAAATTGATCCGCTTCATTAGGGTTACATGCAGGTTTGCCGTTAGCATCTTTTTGTAAAAGTGCTTTGTTAATATCTTCTATGCCTCTTTCAGACATCTGCAGTAATACTGTTTTATTATATTTATCGCGGGCAGTAGTATCAGCCCCTTTTTCAAGGAGTTCCTGCACGATAGCGAGATTTTTTTGACCGGCTGCAAACATCAAAGCAGTAAATCCGTCTTCATTAGAAATATCGATATCAGCACCATCATTAATTGCTTGTTGAGCCGCAGCGGTGTCATTTTCTTGTAATGCATTCCACAGTGCTTTGCTTGCTTCATAACTGATAGTAGCATCATTATTGATCTCTTGCAGATCTGTATTCATATCATTTTCTTGTGTGATGTCTGTATTATAATTTGCTTGTAATAAATAACTACTTTGCACGAGAAGTACACTTACAATAATCATGTTTTTTAGCTTCATAACCATCCCCTATTTTTACTCAATTATTCATTCTGAGCAGCCTGTCCTTCTTGAAACAGATCAATTGCTGAATCATGCCTAGAATCTTTTATTTCTGTTGCTACAGAGATTTTTTTCTGTTGCTCTTGCTCTGCAATTTCAAGTGATTTTTGCAAAATTTCATTGTCTGTAAAGTTTTCTGGATCTACTATAGCTTCACCCTTAGTATCCATATAGAGGTGTGCTTTTCTTTTAGCAATTTCCAGAGCGGTCTCGCCTTTGATTATTTTACCTTTAAAATTGGTGGTATCTCTTTGTCTGAGTAAAACATTAGCCTTGTAATTAATAAGCAAAGTTGCTGTTCTAAGATCATTATTTGAAGCGGCAAACATTAAAGAAGTACTTCCCAAGCGAGTTTGAAAGTCTACGGTTGCTCCTCTTTTAAGGAGTAATGATGCTATAGGAGTATTTTTATTTTCTGTAGCTTGTAGTAAAGGAGAGTATCCGTTCTGATAGGTATAGTTGACATCAGCTTCCTCATTGAGAGCTTGTTCTGCTTTTTTAAAATCCTGCTCTTGTATAGCTTTTAAAAGGTTTTCATTAGGCCCTGCAAAGACCGATTGAGTAAGGGTGGTAAGAAAAATAAGGGCGAAAAATTTTTTTGTAGTCATAATAACCTCCGCTTAAAGCTCATCAAGAGCTTTTGATCCATTTAATTTTATTATATATAAAGCGTACTGGTCGTAGCAATAAAAACCTGACTGTGAGCTTATTTTGAGAGTTTTTGCTTGTAGGGGTTTTTAAGTATACCGTTAAGAAAATCTTTCTCAACAAAAAGAGGCTTACGGTAATTTTACGGTGAGCCTCTTAAAATATGCTTATTGTTACTTTTAATTATGCTTTTTTAGTTTTAAAGGAGTTTTTTAATTTCGTTATCTTTAGCATAATTAAAAGCTGTTTTTTGGTTGCGGTCTTTGAGTGTCTTATCTGCGCCGTTATCAAGAAGAGCTTTAACGGTTATTAGATGATCATTATCTGCGGCAATCATTAAAGCAGTTCTTCCTTTTTGGTCTTGTGCGTTAATTTGTGCCCCATTTTTAACTAGATCCTCTATCATATAGTCATAGCCAGCAATAGCAGCAAACATTAATGGTGTTGTGCCATTTTGATTAGCGACGTTAGCTTGAGGGTTGTACGAAAGAATTATTTTAATAATTGCTTTGTTTTGTTCATAAAGTGCAGTAATAATAACCGGTTCTATTGCTTCGGTTTTAAAATTAACATCAGCGCCGCTTGTAAGTAATAATTCAACTCTATTTTCTTTGTGATTTTTTATAGCTGTTGAAAGTTGAGTGCTCAGATCTGTTTTAAGCAAAAATTTGACTGATTCATTTTTAGCATAGTCTAGTGCTGTTTTGCCTAAATTATCTTTTATAGTACTATCCGCGCCGTTTTTAAGAAGCATCTCAACCATTTCTGCATTACCATTGTTTGCAGCAAACATTAAAGCGGTCATTCTATCTTGAGATTGTGCGTTAACATTGGCTCCAGCTTCAAGAAGAATTTTAACACTTTCAAAACGATTAAAGTCAACTGCTTTTATTAAAGGTGTCTGTTTATCTGTAGTTTCTACATCAACTTGTGCTTTTCTTTCAATTAAATCTCTTACAACCTCATCGTAACCATTTCTAGCAGCATATAATAACGGTGTTGCTTGGTATTCATTAAATATATTTACTTCAGGATCATAAGAAAGAAGAATTCTTGCTATAGCTTGATTTTCTCTCATGAGAGCTTCGGTAAGAGCATGACCAAGTTCTGTTTTAGTGAAATAAGTATTATTGTTTGTGCTAGTTTTAAGTAATAATTCTACTTCATCTTCTTTGTGATTTTTTATAGCTGTTGAAAGTTGAGCGCTAAAAGCTGTTTGCAGCAAAATTCTTACTGATTCTTTTTTTGCGTAATCTAATGCTGTTTTACCTAAATTATTTTTTATATTACGATCAGCAGCATTTTTAAGAAGCATCTCAACCATTTCTGCATTACCATTGTTTGCAGCAAACATTAAAGCAGTCATTTTGTCTTGAGATTGTGCGTTAACGTTGGCTCCAGCTTCAAGAAGAGCCTTAACGCTTTTCAGACTATTAAACTGAGCTGCTTCTATTAAAGCTGTCTGTTTATCTGTAGTTTCTGCATCAACTTGTGCTTTTCTTGCAATTAAATCTTTTACAACCTCATCGTAATCATTTCTAGCAGCATATAATAAAGGTGTTGCTTGGTATTCATTAAATATATTTACTTCAGGATCATAAGAAAGAAGAATTCTTGCTATAGCTTGATTTTTTTCCCTGAGAGCTTCAGTAAGGGCATGACCCAGTTCCGTTTTAGTGAAATGAATATTGTTATTTGTGTTATTATTGAGTAATAATTCTACTTCGTCTTTAAGGTTGTTGTGTACTGCGTTTAAAAGGTTGTTATAGTCACTTGCAAAGATTTGTTGAGTTAAGTTTGTCAAAAATAAAAACGCTAAGAGTTGTTTTTTATTCATTACAATTTTCCTTTTTACTTTTTTAATAAATTTTTGTTTTTATGCCGCAACTTTAACTGATTCAAGCAGTCTTACAATCTGAGGTCTATCACCTTTTGCGCGGGCCCATTCAAGTGGAGTTGTTTGTGCAACCTCTTCACTATCATCATTATTGCCTACTACACTGGCATAAGAGATTACGTGCGGATTTGCACCTTTATTTAAAAGCATTGCAACCATTAATTCAGATCCTATTTCTACTGCTTTCATTAATGCTGTGTAGGTGGGTATAGATTCATCATCACTATTTAATCTATAGTTAACATCTCCTTTCCCTCTATTAAGTAATAGTCCAAGAACCTCTTCATTCCTTGTCATAACAGCATAATAAAGAGGAGTCATACCGTCGTCGGACTCGTCAAATCTAGAGTCTCCCCCTAAAACAACGGTTAATTGATTTAGTGATGCGAGGCTGTTACGCTCTTTATGGCAATCGGTAACAGCTTTCATGAGAACTGTCTCTGCGACGGCCTGAGTAGTAACAAGACTTAATAAGAAAAATACGTGTAATTTATTCATAATAACCTCCATCCAAACTTTTTTACCTTATTTGTTCCATTTAATATCAGTGTAAAGAACTGAGAGGTCTGGTTGCAATAAAAACCTCTCTCTGAGCTTATTATTAAATGTTTTATAGCTATCAAACAAGTGGTAATGGGTAAAGCTCGATTTTTTTTGATATTCTGTTACAATTTCTTTCATGGTTTTCTAAATACAAGTTTCTCAAAAAGCGGTTGTGGGCTTGTATAACGCAGTTTTAAGCTGCGTTTCCAATTGGTAACCGCGTTATTATAAGGTTTTGCGATATGATGAATCGCTATGAGATTTTGATGCTTGCTGTTCCGGCAATTACCGGTGACGAAGCGACAAACCTTGAAAAAGGTTTGGCTGATATTATTAAAAAAGGAAAAGGCGAAGTCCTTTCTTTTGAACGTTGGGGCAAATGCCGTTTGGCTTACCCAGTCAGAAAAAATGATTACGGTGTATACTTTTTGACACGTTTTGATGTCGAAACAGATAAAGTTGTTTTTGAAGAAATCAAGACAGCGTTTACCGTTAAATTCAACGATATGATTATGCGCCATGTTTTAGTCAGACTAGAACCAGGTCAAACACTTGAGTACAGACGTCCTCAATCAGTTGAAGATGCTCCTGCTCGTGATGTTGACTCATTCTTACGCGATAACAACATGGAAGGACTCCGTTCTTCTGGTTCAGACCGTAAAGATGGTGGATTTGGTGATGACGAGTCAGACGATGAAGGAATGGCATAATGGTTAAGAAATTAAAAATAAAAATCAGTTCTCGTCTTGTTAAAAAACGTAACAAACGTTTTGGTGCAGGCCAAAGAAAGCATTGCAGACTTACCTCTGTACAGTTTATCGATTACAAAGATACTGATTTGCTAAAAAGCTTTTTGACTGAGCGTGGTAAAATTTTACCTTCACGTATTTCTGGCAACACTGCCTTAAAACAACGTGAACTTTCAATAGCAATTAAACTTGCTCGTACAATGGCATTGTTGCCATACTGTGCAACGCAACGCTAATTACTGCATGTAAAGTTTTAAAGAGTTCTTCTTTAATGAGGGACTCTTTTCTTTTGTAGAGCTTTTTAGGGGAGTGTTTTTTAGTGTCTCTGTATTTTTATAAAATGACTATTTCTTACGATGGAACCGATTATTTTGGGTGGCAATGGCAACCTGGAATGGTAACGGTTGAAGGCGTTTTGCGAGAAACATTTTTACGCGTTTTTAGCCAAGAAAATGTATTTATACTTGGTGCTTCGCGCACTGATGCGGGTGTGCATGCTTCGGGTCAGGTTGTTCTTGTAGAAACACAACTTAATCTTATTCCTGAAAAAATGCAGTGGGTGTTTAATAATGCATTACCTGCTGATATTATTATTAATAGTATCGAAAAAGTTGATGAGCAATTTCATCCTCATGCCCATGTAAAACATAAGGTATATCAATACACTTTTTTTACTCAAAGACCAGATCCATTAACGCAGCGGTTTGGGTGGTATTATCCTTTTAAATTTGATCACACGAAACTTGCTCGTACGCTTTCAATGTTTGTTGGAACTCATGACTTTCGCGGCTTTTGCAAAGAGGAAGAAGAGCGAGACACGGTAAGAACAATTGAAAGTATTACACTTACGCACTGTCAAAAAACGGGCGCGTATACTATTAAAATTGTGGGACATTCTTTTTTGCGTTACATGGTTCGTCGGATTGTAGGTGCATCATTAACAATTGCATCAAAACCACAAATGAGTGAAACTGATATTAAGCGAGTGTTTGCTGAGAAAAAAGCTTTGCATGGTTTGGTGTGTGCCGATCCAAAAGGACTTTCGCTCAAGCATATAGAATATTTCAATTAAAGGGTGTTTGATGAATGCAAAACGTATCATACAAATTTTATCGGTTGGTCTTTGTATTGGGGCAGGTACATTGTTTTTTGTCCCTCGTAGTAGTTTTCTGCCAAGCTTTTTATCAGGACGTCCGACTTTTAAAGCTGATGGAATCAATCAGTATGTACCCGAGTTTCATAAAGCATTTATTAAAAAGCAGTTTAATGAAAATTGGTTCTTGCTTGTTGAGCCTGCAGATTTTGATGTTGATTTCATGCTTGATACGCACACACCTGGAAAGCACTATTATCAAGATTACAGTGGTAAATTGAAAATTATTGCTTTGCATGCTGATGGTAAACCGGTAGGGTTTGGAACCTATTACATGCTCAATTCTTTAACTGGTCGTGTTCAGTTTATTGCAGTTGATAAAGATGCGCGTGGTAAACGTTATGCCGATCAACTTGTTAACTATGCCATAGCTGATCTTAAAAAATTAGGCGCAAAGGTGGTAAGGCTTGCAACACGTACTACTAACACGACTGCGCACAAAGTATACACACGATTAGGATTTGAAGTGGTTGGCTCAGAGCGAGATTTCAATCACTATCGTAAAGAAATTTAATCTAAATTCATGCCGTGTAATATAAACGGGGCAATGTCAGCAAGCTCGTGTAAGGGAAGCTCCTGTCCGCTTTGATAAAGTGATTTATTGATTGCAATAAAAGGTACAGGGTTTGCTGTGTGTGCTGTTTTGACTTGTCCTGTTTGTTCATCAAACATTTCTTCAGCGTTGCCATGATCAGAGGTGATGTAAAGAGTGCCGCCTTGTTTTTCTACAATTTCGTGATATAAGATGCCTATCTGTTTATCAAGACATTCAATCGCTTTAACCACTGCATTAAAGTTTCCGGTATGTCCTATCATATCTGCGTTTGCATAGTTGATGACATAAAAGTCGCGTGTCTGATATTTGAGTGAATCTATCACTACTTCAGTAATAATATCGGCAGACATGCCTGGGTGTGTTACAAAGTTTTTACTTGAAAGTGATGGCACAAGCACTCGCTTTTCATGAGGAAAGACATTTTCGCGTCCGCCATTAAAAAAATAAGTAACATGCGCATATTTTTCTGTTTCAGCAACAAACAGGACTGAATATTCATGCTCGTTGAGTATGGCTGTTAGTGTTTGAGGAACGTGTGATTTTTCAAAAAGCACCGTTGTGTGGTATTCAGAACCATATGAAACAGGTGTAATGAAAAATGAAAGGGGGATAGTTGGTTTGCCCAGAGGGGAGGGAGTGTGGGTAAAGCAGGCAGTAAGCTGTCGTGCTCTATCAGGACGATAGTTGCAAAAAATAATACCGTCATTGGGTTTGATGTGCACATTGTCAGCAAGTTGTGTTGGAAGGATAAATTCGTCAGTTAGATCTTTTTTGTAGGATTCTTCTAGATACGTGCGCCATGAGGGTGTTGGCAGAGGTTGTGCTTCAGTGAGGCATTGGTATGCATAGTTTGTTAAATGCCAGTTTCTGTTTCTATCCATGCCATAAAATCGGCCCATGAGTGAACCAAGTACCGCTTCAGGGTAGTCCTGTAGTATTTTCTCAAGTGATTCAAGAAACTGTTGAGCTTGGCATGGAGCAGTGTCTCTGCCGTCGGTAATAACATGTATAACTATACGCGCTATATTTTGTTCGTGTGCAGCATGCAAAAAAGCAACTAAGTGATCAATGTGGCCATGTACTCCTGCATCAGAAAGAAGGCCAATCAGGTGAAGCGTCCCTTGGTGTTCTTTAAGTTTTTCAAATGAAGTAAGAAGTGCTGGAAGAGTAAAAAATGATTCGTTTTCAAGTGCATTAAAAATAATGGTAGGTGATTGGGCAATTGCAGCTCCGCATCCAATAGTAAGGTGCCCTACTTCAGAATTTCCAATCCATCCTTCAGGCAGGCCGACGGCTGAGCCGGATGCTTCAAGGAGGGTTACAGGGTAATTACCCATAAGGTTGTTAAGTACAGGGGTTTGGGCATGTGCCATTGCGTTATAGTCGTTTGATGGGGAGAATCCGAAGCCATCAAGAATAACAAGTGCTGTGGGAGCGCCGCTTTTCATACTGGGACCTTTTTTATTGGGCTCTTTATCTATATACTACTAGTGGGATTAGGGTGGGGTCTAGAATAAGGAATCATTATGAAAAAAGAGTTCGTACAGAAAGCAGTTTTAGTTTTACTTATAGTATTAGTATCTAGTTTTCCAAGTGAGCTCTGTACTCAGCAGAATAGTTCTAATGCCGATCAGTACTATAATTCAGGCTCTGAGCAGTCAGGTGAATTTTCTTGGGATGATTTAGAAGGGGAACAATTTCTCGACTTAGTTGCTTCTGAGCAACGCGACATGGATCATACACACCATTCAGCTTTTTATGAATGGTTTTCATCAGTTATTGGAACTGCGCATATTGGTGGGCGTCTCATAAAGCATTTCTGTTTTAAGGTAGTTCCAGAAAAAACTGTTTTTTATATTAAAGTAGCACTTATTTATGCAGGTTATTCACAAAGGAATTTGCATGATTATCCACAGCCGAAATCGTCATGAGTTTGCGATATTTTTTCCTCTTTCTGGATGCAACGCTGGTAATTTTATAATTACAGACCCTGACCTAGTTCATAGAATTTCACATGTTTTGCGTGTGGAAAAAGGCCAGTCGATTCTTTTATTTGATCAAAAAAAGTCGGCCCGTTTTGTCTGTCTGCAGTTTAGTAAGAAGGAGCTGCAAGGCACGCTTGAAACTTTGCAATCTCATGCACAGCATACGCTTGCCATTACTGTACTTTTACCGGTTTTAAAACGGGAAGCATTAGAAGAAGCGGTATATGGTTTGACAGAGTGTGGAGTGTCTGAAATTCAGTTAGTGCTCACAGACAAAATGCAGCGCAAATGGAATGGCGCACGTGAAAAAGAGCGTCTTGAACGAATCATTATTGCCGCTGCAGAACAATCAAAACATTTTAAAATTCCAAACATTAAAGAACCAATTGGACTTTTTCAAGCGGTTACTTCTCTTACCATACCTTTGATAAGTGCAGATGTTGAAGGGCAACCTTATAAACACGTACCACTTTCTCAGATTGCTGTTTTAGTAGGTCCTGAGGCGGATTTTTCTGAAAAAGAACAGCTACTGATTAAAGAAAAGAGTGCTCAATTAATTCGATTAACTCCAACAGTTTTGCGAGCTCAACAGGCAGCTGTGGTGATGGTGGGGATGCTTCAGTCGTTAGCCTAAGGTAGTTCTATTCAAGAGTTGATTTTAAGCACAAGCGGGTGTACAGTGAGTGCCGTGATCTATTTCGATACGTTATAAGTCGAAGGAGAATTCATGAAAAATCAAAGAAAAACTGCGCCACAAAGGGGTATTGAAGGCTCTTGGGCTCATCGCTATCAGTGTCCTCAAAAAGCTCATCATATAAAAGAAGTTAACTCAGAAAAATGTGCTCATTGTAAACCACTCACTTCTGATCAATTACTCAATCGCGAAGTACTCAAAGAAAAAAATGTACCGTTTGCTCAAAAAGATTCTGAATACTTATGGGCTCAGAAATACCGTTGTGCTCAAAAACTTCGCCATATCAAAGAAGCTAACTTTGAGAAATGCCAAAAGTGTAAGCCGCATTGGTACCAACTTTTTGCTAACTGCTATAACTTTGTAAAGTGTAAGTTTACAAGTAATAAGTAGGTAATGGTTTGTTAGGTTTTAAAAAATAAGGCAAGCATATGAAGAATTACCTTACGCGCTTGCCTATATATTTGAGAGTTTTTTGATAAACTGTCTCAGTTTTTACTGTTTTAGTCTTTTTTTTCGGTAGATTTTTTTTGGGGATTAGTTTCTTATGCCGCTTTAACAATCCCAAATGCAGTCAAGGTTTGATTAGTTATGTTCTTTTTTGTAATCTTCATAAAAACTATATCAATGGATTTTTCAGGAATATCAGCAGCTTTTTCAGTAGCCTGTAGCCCATAATTTGTTAAGAGGCAAAGAGAGAAAATATATATATTACGGTTCATAATAACCTTCTCATTGTATGATAAAATAATGAAATAGACAGTGTTTAAAAATATCACTTACATCATTTAATGGCAAGAGCGCCGGTAATTGCTATAGCTTTGTAAAGCGTAAGCTCATGGGCCATAAATAAACATAGGCTTGTGTGGATATTTTTTAAGCTCTCTTATTTGTAAATATTCATCTGGAGATCCCTTTTGGTGTAGAGTAGAACTATATCAAAGGGAGGTTGTGGTTATGAATTTCAAAAGAATAATACTTATATTTGGCTTAGTGGGTACATTCTCGGCCCAAAGTCAAACAGATGAGTGGTTTAATTTTATTGATGCGGTCAGAAACGGTAATGCTAACGTAGTAAAAACTCTTTGTAAGCGGATAGATGTAAATAAAACATACGGTTTTTATTTTTGGACTGCTTTAGAATATGCAGCTCAAGCAAAAAATCATGTCATTATAAAAACTCTTCTTGAATGTCCTTCAATTCACATTGATTTGACTAAACAAAATACTTTTGGTCTTACTGCTTGGGATTATAGTGATTTTAATGTGCAGAACCTTATTAAAACTGCGTGTAAAAAAAATTCACTTCGATGCAGTAAAGAAATGAATTCTAAATTAAAAACAAAATGAGGTTGTAATTATGAAAAATCAAAGAAGAAGAACGGGTCGTAAAGTTGCTCAAAGTGGACATGATGTAATTAATCAAGGTCCACAAAAGGCTTTGCATATAAAAGATAAGTTGGCTGAAAAAACGGGTCATAAAAAACCGATGCCAGAAGCACACAGTTCACTTATAGATTTTATGCGTTCACCAAAAAAGCCTTAACTTAATAAGAAGTTTTATATTCTTGTGTTTTAAGATAAAGCGGTGAAAGATGTGGGGTTCCCTTTTTTTGGGTATCCCATTTTTCTTTGCATAGTTGAGCAACTGTTTTAAGTGAGACTATTTCTTGTTCGTTACTAAATAATTCTGCTTGAGTTCCAAACAGTGAAGTAATCTCGTCAGCTAATAAAAGGATACCGTTTCCTGCAAATAAAAGATTACGTTGAGGATAACGTTCTTTAAGAGATGCAAGAAAGGCTGTTCCATTATCCCATCCACATTCAATATCGTCACCTTCTTGAATTGCAAAGTACACGTCTTTTGCAAATGCATTTTGTATAATGACGCGTATTTTGTCAGAAGGAAGTTCTGTTAAAAAACTTTTAAGACCATCAAGACCAATAAGTGGTATGTGTCGTGCAAAGCTGATTCCGTTTACTGTGGTGATAAGTCCACGCAGTGTGGTAAAAGGAGCGGGTCCCTGACTGACCCCTATAAATCCAATTTTTGACCACGAAAGATCATTTTTTGTCACCAGTGAGTTAAGACGACTTACCAAGAATCGACAGACCTCAGTTTTTTCAAGTGTATTGTATTCAACAAGTCCCGTAGGTGAGTACAGTGCATACTCAATTACATGATAAGTTGCTTGAAGAACAAGGTAGTGGCAGTTCATGCATTACTTCTTATTTTTACATTTTTGTTGTTGATAAAACACACCAAAAGAATCGTACTCAAGACTTGTCTTCTTTTTAGGTATAACTTTACCACAGTTTAAACAACGCCAGCCGTCAAAATTCAGAAAATGGTCAAAAAACGACTGAAGGACCATAAGTCCATCGCACTTTTTACATTTCATCTTTTGCTTCCTTTTTACTACTTGTTCCTGCTTTCAAAAGTAGTGTACACAGAATTTGGTCGTCAGCCAATAGTATCGTCAGCGTCGTCTTGGAGCATTTTTTTAAATTGGAGGTTCATAAGGTATGTTTCAAGGACTAATGCAGCTGCAAGTGAGTGTATTTTTTGTTTATCATCTTTGGGACTTTTAAGTTGTTGGGCCTGTTTGCTTGAAAGACGCTCATCCCATAAAATCCATGTATATTTTGGAAATTGAGCCTCAAGTTTTTCTTTGTAAGCAATTGTTTTTCTTGTTTGATCGCTTTCAGTTCCGCGAAGTGTTTGAGGCAGTCCAACAATAACAGTGCTTATTCGTTCTTCTTTAAAAGTTTCTATTAAAAACGTCTCAAGAACCTCTGTTTTTACTGTTTTATAAGGTCGCGCAAGAATCTGAAGACCATCTGATAACGCTGTGCCTGTCCATACATCACCAAGGTCCAAGGCTAATATTTTCATAAAGACATGTTCTTTCAAAAAAGCTATACTGTGCTGTCTAGTATACCAATAAACATTCCATGAAAGGAAAAACATGGTACATGATCTGATGGTACAATTGCCAACTTATATTACTGCGGTAAAAGACGCAATGTGGGGACTTCCTTTTTTATGTGCGGTTGTAACCACGGCCATTGCGGCAACGGTTATGTTAAACTTTGTTCAGTTTACTGGATTTTTTAGATCGTTTCGTGAAGTTTTTGGTGGAAAGTCTGATGGAAAAGGTGAGATCAATTCACTTCAGGCATTTTTAAAAGTATTAAGTACTGGTCTTGGTAACGGGGCACTTGCAGGGGTTGCAATGGCTGTCGGCAAAGGTGGACCAGGTGCGGTATTTTGGATTTTTGTTTTAGGATTTTTAGGAATGGTTCTGCGTTTTGCGGAAGTATTTTTAACGAGTATGTATTCAGGTGACGCTTCAAAAACTGGTCGTGCGCTGGGTGGACCATTTGTTTATTTAAAGAGTGTTCCCGGTCGTTACTTTTTACCAACACTTTATGCAGCAGTCTGTTTTGGATATGGACTGACTAGTGGGTGCGCTTCTCAATGTAATTCCATCGGGGTTACTATTTTAAATATGACCAGCCAGTCTTCATCTTCATTTTTACAGTCAATTACGTCATGGCATATTGCTTTGGCTTTAACAAGTTTTATTCTGTTCACCTTGGTTGGTGGAGCACGCCGTATTGCAAAAGTAAATGGCGTTATTGTTCCTTTAAAAGTTGGACTTTTTTTTGTAATGGCTCTTGGGGTATTTATTTACCACTGGTCAGCATTGCCAGCAGCTTTTGCATTAATATTTAAATGCGCAATGACCCCGCAAGCTTGCATGGGCGGTGTGTTTGGATATTCTGTACAACAGCTTATTGCGCTTTCTTTAAACCGTGCGATCAACGCAAGTGAATCGGGACTGGGGACTGCAAGTATTGTCTATGGCGCGACAGGAAGTAGTTCAACCTATGCAAATGGTTTATCAGCAATGCTCAGTTCATTTGTGAGTGTGCAACTTGTATGCGTAATGGTTGGTCTTTCAATTGTGGTAAGTGGCGTGCTTGGCACAGGGCCACAAGGCGTAGCGCTTACGGCAGCAGCTTTTCAGACAGTATTTGGATCACTTGGCGGATGGGCAACAGCATTTCTTTCTATGATTTTTGGAATGGGTGTGTTTGTTGCGTACGGATTTATCTGTCGTCAGTGTTGGTTCTTTTTAACCAATGATAAATTTGAACATGTATTTACCTTTATTTTTTGCGCAGTTTCTTTGTGGGGAACAGTTTCAAATTTAGATGTTGTTTGGGATCTTGTAGATATTATGACTGGTGCATGTTTTGCAATTAATTTATTTGCAATTTTATGGAACTTGCCACGCATTCGTGCGGCAGTATTGGTGGCGCAACGCAAAGGATAAACAATGGCTAAGCTTCCACAAGTTTTTCCTGTCGCCTGTCATACTCAACAGGTAGGCAAAGGTACCACTTTTGTGGTGATCAAAGGCCAGCATGATGATGGTGTTGGCTATATTGATCAAGCACTAAAGTTGGGCGCAACAAAAATTGTTGTTGAATACGATGCTCTTATTTCTGATCAATTAAAAACTGAAATTCATAATGCGGGTGCGTCGTTAGAGCGTGTTCAAAATACGCGCAGTGCACTTGCAACTCTCAGTGCTCATGCTGCTGGATATCCCGCAAATCAACTTAAATTGATTGGGGTAACTGGAACAAAAGGCAAAACAACCACGACTCACATGATTTATAACCTGCTGCGTGGTGCTGGGCATAAAGTGGCAGTGATTGGAAGTGTGGGTAATAAAATTGATGCACATTCATTTCCTTTTGTACTGACCACTCCTCAGCCTGATTATTTACATCAGTTTTTTGCATTGTGCGTTAAAGAGCATATTGAGTATGTGGTCATTGAAGTTGCAGCACAGGCAGTAACATTTAATAGAATTGAGACATTAGAATTTGATGGATTAATTTTTACCAACCTTGATCGTGAGCATGGTGAACTTTATCCGACTATTGAAGAATATTTTGATACCAAATATAAGGTTTTTGGTCATTTAAAAGACCATGCATCGATTTTTGTTAATGCTGATGACGTCTATGGGAAATTGATTTTAGAAAAACATCCGGAGTTTCACTCTTACACAGCATTAGATGCGCAAGGATTTCAAGCTCCACAATTTCCTGGTCTTTTTAATCGTTATAATTTGGCAAGTGCTGTTAAATTGTGTCAATCATTGGGTCTGAGTAAAGCTGTTTTGAAAAAACTCACTCCTATATTGCCTCAGGTTCCCGGTCGCTTGGAAGAATACGTTCTTGCAAACGGTGCGCGTGCTTATATTGACTATGCTCACACTCCCGCATCCTTTAAATCAATCTTTGAAACGGTGCGTCCGTGGACAGATCATTTGATTGTTATTTTTGGGGCAGGAGGAGGAAAGGATCATAGCAAGCGTCCTTTAATGGGACAGTTGGCAGCAACCTATGCAGATGTCGTGATTGTGACAACCGACAACCCCCGCAAAGAAGAGCCAAAGGCAATTGTTGAGAATATTCTTGCAGGAATTTCTCAAGAGTTAATCCATAAGGTGGTATGTGAACCTGACCGAGAATTGGCTATTTATAAGGCACGGACAATGGCAACCCCTTCGACGGTTATTTTACTTTTGGGTAAGGGTCCTGATGAGTACCAGATTGTAGGCGAAACGAAAATTCCTTTTAGCGAACGGGCGTTTTTACAGAAAAGTCTTTAAATAGTTGAGCCTGAAAACCCTCTAGATAAGGCTTAAATCTTTACAAAACGGTCATATCTAGTAGTCTTTGACAGTAGTGTTCTGGAAGATGTACCTATACAAACGGAGTGTATATGCAATTATATACTGTTCTTTTTGGTGCAGTTGCAGTTGGCGCGGCAGTTGTCGCAATTCTTTTTATGAAGATAGCCGCTGTTGCTGTTACTGATGCAAAAGCTGCAAAAATTGCTCAGGCAATTTCTCGTGGCGCAATGACCTTCCTCAAGGAAGAGTACAAAGTTATTGCACTTGTAGTTGCTGTCGTAGCATCTGCAATTGTGTATTTTCTTGGCTCAACCCCAGCGATTATTTTCGTTGTGGGTTCTATGTTTTCAATGGTTCCTGGTTTCATTGGTATGTGCGCAGCAACTCATGCAAACGTACGTACTACTATGGAAGCAAAAAACCGTGGTGAACATGCCGCATTCCTTATGGCTTTTTTTGGCGGAGGAGTGATGGGGTTTGCTGTTGCAACATTTGGTTTACTTGGTGTTGCAGGTATTATGTACCAATTTGGTGGTCATAAAGATATCGCTTTATACTTAACCACGTTCAGTTTGGGTGCAAGTTTAGTTGCATTCTTTGCTCGTGTAAGTGGTGGTATTTACACCAAATCAGCAGACGTTGGTGCTGACCTTGTAGGAAAAATTGAAGCAGGTATTCCAGAAGACGATCCACGTAACCCTGCAGTAATTGCTGACAACGTTGGTGATTGTGTGGGTGATACTGCTGGTATGGGTGCAGATATTTATGAATCATATGTTGGCGCAATGGCATCAACTGTTATTCTTGCACTTACTCTTTATCCAGACAAACCAGCATACACAACATTGCCTCTTGTCCTTGCGGCAATTGGTATGGTGAGTTCTGCTCTTGGATTATTATCAAATTTAGTTCTTCGTTTTCAACCAGCTGCGATGTTGCGTAATGCAACTTATGTAGCAATTGCAGCATTTTTAGGTGGAGTGTATTGGTATCTTGGTTATAAAGGCCTTCCAATTCCTCTCTTTTATGCAGTTGCAATTGGATGTATCGCAGGGATATCAATTGGTCTAGTAACGGAATATTACACTGGTGGCAAACCTGTTGAGCGTTTAGCTGAAAGCTGTCAAACCGGTGCTGCAACTAACGTTATTTACGGGTTGGCACTTGGAATGGAATCAGTTGTTCTTCCAGTAATGATGCTTGGTGCTGCTGTTTTACTCGCTTATACCTTTGGTGGTGGCGATCTTTATGGAATCTCACTTGCAGCTGTGGGCATGCTTTCAACAGTAGGTATTACTATGACTGTTGATGCATACGGTCCTATTGCTGATAATGCTGGTGGTATTTCAGAAATGGCAGGATTTGGAAAACCAGTTCGCGATATTACTGATAAACTAGATGCACTAGGTAACACGACTGCAGCAATTGGTAAAGGTTTTGCAATTGGTTCAGCTTTGATGACTGCTCTTGCAATGTTTGCAGCATATGCTGAAAAAGCTGGTCTTGTAGAGCTTAACGTTCTTGATCCATGGGTAATGGTCGGAATGTTTATTGGTGGATCAATTCCATTCTGGATTTCTGCGCTTACTATGCGTTCTGTTGGTAGAGCAGCACTAGCAATGGTACAAGAAGTTCGTCGCCAATTTAAAACGATTAAAGGTTTAATGGAAGGCAATGCTGAACCTGACTATGAACGTTGTGTTCAGATTAGTACTCGTGCATCATTGCGCGAAATGATTCTTCCAGGTGTACTTACTGTACTTTCTCCAGTTGTTGTCTTTGTTATCTTCAAAGAAAAAGCATTGGGTGGATTTCTTGTAGGTGCAACTATCTCTGGTGTAATGCTTGCATTGTTTATGGCAAACGCAGGTGGTGCATGGGATAACGCAAAGAAATTTATTGAAGCAGGTGCGCTTGGTGGTAAAGGTTCAGATGCACACAGAGCAGCCGTTGTCGGCGATACTATCGGTGATCCGTGCAAGGATACTTCTGGCCCGGCACTCAATATTCTTATCAAATTGATGTCTGTGGTAGCGTTGTTGTTGGTTTCTCTGTAAATCATAACAGAACTCTTATTACAATTTTGGGGAGCTCTCTTATAAGAGCTCCCCTTTTTTTACACAAAATTTTATTTAAAATGACCTGAATACCCCACGGCTTTTTAAGCCTGGGGATGAAAGGTCATCAACTGCTTGAGCAAAGCAATCAGTAATGATTGCGATGTGAGAGTGATTTTGTAATACTGGGACAATGAAATATTGGACATGGGCTCATACAAAACACAGACACATGTATCATATAGTTTGGATTTCTAATATAAAAAAAGAGTATTAAAAGGTCCGATAGCAGATCGAATAAAAGAGCTGTTAGAAGAATGTGCCCAAGTAAATAATTGTGAGCTGCATGAACTGAATGTGCAACCTGATCATGTTCATATGTTGATACAATTAGTACCACATATAAGTGTAAGTAAGGCAGTACAGTTGTTCAAAGGTGGTAGTAGCAAGATTATCAGGGCAGAATTTCCCGAGCTAGAAGAGTACCTCTGGGGCGATGGTTTTTTCTCAGAAACAGTTGGCCAAGTAAATCTAAACGTGATTCGCGAATATATTAAAAATCAGTAAAAATCCTTATACCCGCGAAGCCACGGCTTTTAAGCCGTGCGAAGATTTACTAGAGTTCCTTTTTTAAATCATTCTACAGGTTTGAGTGCCTGTTTATATTTAGGGGCAATGGGTCTTGCAGATAAAACATTTTCTGTGATGATAAATGAAAGAGATTAAAATTTAGATTCCCTCAAAATCTTGCTATACTTTTGGGGAATCATTTTTACAAGCCTTCTCCTTTTTTTGTATGAAATTTTATTAATTTATCTAAAAAGTTAGAAGTTATATGAACAGAGCTTTATTAATAAGTTTATTGGTCCTTAATATAATCAGTATCAAATCAGGTGAGGATTCTGGTGTTGAATTTCTTGCTGACCCCATCAGAATGAGCAAAGAGCAAGAAATGCAAGAGCTATTCGGGAATTTTATTAAAAAGGGTTCTCATCTATTTGTTCCTCAGTTTCAAATAGAACCGCAAGAGACAGTATTAAATTCTGAACTGCTTTTGCCCGGTCGTTATGTAATAAGTGGTCCTTATCTGCAAGAAAATGCCGGAGTAGTTTCTTCTGTTGTAGCTATCAGTAAAAATGGACAAGACTTACAAAATAGTTGGAAAATTAATCTTTCTCGTGTAAGCGTACAATGGGTAGACCAATCTGAAGACATTGGCTATTTTCCTTACAGTTTATTTTTGAATGTTACTAATACAATCAGAAATCTTAATTCAGTTGAATTTAATTTGTTGCTTTCTATGAGTCGCGAGTTAAATATTAGTAAAATTGATAGAGATGCTGTATGCAAGCTACTCTATTGTGGTTTACTTCATTCAAATAGTCTCCCCTGTGGAAATTATATTTTTTATGTTTTACCCTTATTTAAATCTTTTATTAATACTTTTTATACAGAATTTCGTTCTACTGATTATAAAACTGATCAACAATCTTTATCTGTTTTATCTGATGAAATCTATCAAGAAGTGACGATTGTTGATTGCCAAGAGAAAGATCATGAGAAAAATCCAGCAACTTTGCGTTTAGCAAAGCCGGCGTCAAAAAAATCTATGGTAAAAAGTGAACTGTTTATTTTTTCAGATCCTCAAGACAGGGCTGTATGGGGTTATATTGAGGATGACTCGACACCATGGCCAGTTAAAAGAGATTTTTTAGCACAATAAATGAGTGGTGAGTATGATTTTTAAAAAAAGGACCGTAGGGCTTATTTTTTTATTGGGGGTGAATGTATTTTTTGTAAGATCGCAAGAAACTTCTTTGAGTAAACTTCCCATTTCTCATGAATCGCCGTATTTTTTATATGATGAGATAATAGAAGTAAGCGCACAAGAAATTCTCATGCGTTTTTATTATATTCAGCGATTACAAAAAAGTGTTGATATTTTAATGGAGCTACAAAATCGACATATCTTAGATTTTGATTTTAAGTATCATTATGAACCGACTATGCTTCATATTGAAAATCAATATTTTTTTGATCCTGTTATTATAAGTGCTTTGCACATTGCTTGTACTCAAAAAACTGCAGTGCCATTGCGTACTGCGTGGCATGACCTTATTGCCTATAAACATATGCACAGTGCAAGGTTTGTTCTTGAGTTTGCCGGAGCGGTGATGTGTATTTTACATAAAGTTCTTTTAGCTCATGGAATTGATAAGTCTCCTATTGAAAGTTTTTTTGTGAGAGTTTCAAAAGATGCTTTGCTTGATTCTATACCATTAGAAGAGTTACTTGATGTTCTTGATTTATTATTAGATGAAATTCCTCGTCTAGTGGAGAAGTATGAACTTAATGAACCACTCTCTTGGAGAAAGTGGGCACGTAAGCATTGGCTTTTGGCACCAATTGCATGTACAGCGTTGGGTATTAAAATTTATTTAATTTTTAAAAAATCATGGGACCTTAAAAAAAATACTGGAACATCTTTATAGCCAATCAAGCGTTAATGTTCCAGAGTTTTTAATCTTTTAGTTTTATTTGAAATAGAGGTTATTCTTCAATTCCAAAAGTTTTTGCAATAAGGTTTTTTAACCAATCCTGCCCTTGAAATCCTGATTGAGGTTTATCTTTTAATTTTCCTTCTGAGAGAAATACAAAGGTAGGTATATGTTGTACGTTGAATTCGAAAAGAGTTTCTATCTGTTCAGCAATTTCTTGCTGATTGAGGTTAACTTCATAGAAAGTAACTTTTTCAGAAAGCATTGCCGCTACAAATTGATAAGGATAGGTTGATTGAATGCATGCAGGGCAAGAATCTGTATAAAACTTTATGACAACGGGTGTTTTGAGATTTTTGATTTTTTCAATTTGTTGAGCATCTGTTATGGATATAACAGGAGACTTTAAAGATCTGTTTTCCTCTTTTTTATTTTCTTGTTTGCATTCACTACACGTTGTTTCTGAATACAGCGATTGCTTTCCCGAAAGGAATTGTGGTAAAAAGTTATCAGGTACGTAGCGTAATCCACCAATAATTCCTAAAATTACTAGCACACTTACAATCAAAGTGATCAAAAGTTTTTCGGTTTTCATAAAGTGCTCCTTTTAAGTCATTATTTTAATTCATTGTAGAGCTATAAAAAATTACAATGCAATATTTGCACTTATTTTATTTTTTATAAAACATAAAAAGCATTATTATGAAAATTTTTTTTGAAAAAGTTATGCGTTTTTTCTGTTGGGGCTTACAGATAAGCGGGTTTTAATTTCTATTCAAAGAGAATCCCAATGTGTTCTTTGAACCGTAAAAATTGCACAATAAGCCTTTCAAAAATTTTTTACTTTTTTATTTGATTCTCGGTTCTGAAATAAGTACAGTAGTCTTTCACCAAAGGAATAAGTTTCCTTTCACATTGAAACAATGATGATAAAGCTTTTAAAAAAGCTAGGTAAAATCTGGCATGGGTTTTTGCGTACTTTTTGTGTGAGAAGGTACGTGTGGGTAGGGGAAAAATTATAATAAGTGTAAGAAAGGGAAGCTATGCACGAAAGAGAAATATCGATCGGAAAAGCATCGATAGGGTTTGATCCGGTAGAGCCAGACCGTTCAGAAAAGCAAACTACGCCTTCATTTAGCATTAACAAAAAAAATGGCAAAACTGAGCCATTTGAGCGTGATAAGGTATACCAATCTATTAAGCGTGCGGCAGAAGGGTTGCAAAATGATGTCTCTCTTGATTTAATTATGCAAGAACTGACCAAAAATCTTTCTAATAATCCAACAACAGCTGAAATAGAAGATGGAATCATTCTTGCAACTACTGCATTTATTGAACGTGATCATTCTTACAGTAAAGTAGGTTCGCGCTTACTTCGTCAAAAATTAGCTAAAGAAGTATTTGTTCGTTCAGTAACTGAGCAAGACTATCAAGCATACTATCGTGAAGCATTTGTTGAAGGCATAAAACAAGGTATTGATAAGAAGGTTGTTGATCCTCGTCTTGGTCAATTTGATCTTGAGTTTCTTGCATCACAAATGGTTATAGAACGGGATGATCTTCTTGATTACTTGGGTCTTCGTACTCTCTATGAACGTTATTTCTTTAAAATTGATGATCGTCGTATTGAGCTTCCTCAATCATTTTGGATGCGTATTGCGATGGGAGTTTCTATTCTTGAAGAAAATAAAAATGAGCGTGCAGCAGAATTCTATCATCTTATTTCTGCGCTACGTTTTGTTCCTTCAACTCCTACTTTGCTCCATTCTGGTGGCATGCATCCACAGCTAAGTTCTTGCTATCTAACAACAATTAGTGATGATCTTGACCACATCTTTAAATGTTTGGGTGATAATGCTCAAATGTCTCGTTGGTCAGGCGGAATTGCAAACGACTGGACACCATTGCGTGGTACTGGTGCATATATTTCAAGCATCAAGTCAGGTAGTCAAGGCGTTGTTCCCTTCTTGAAAATTGCAAATGACGTAACTGCTGCAATCAATAGAAGCGGAAGTCGTCGTGGTGCAACAGTTGCATACCTTGAAGTATGGCACTACGATTTTGAAGATTTCTTAGATTTACGTAGAAATACGGGTGATGAGCGTCGCAGAACTCATGATATGAATACTGCAAGCTGGGTTCCTGATCTGTTTATGAAGCGTGTTAAAGAAGATGGTGATTGGACATTCTTCTCGCCTGATGATGCGCCTGATCTTCATGATTTGTATGGTAGCGCATTTGAAAAACGTTACCAGCATTATGAAGCAATGGCACGTGAAGGAACGATTAAACTCTTCAAAACAGTCAAAGCTTTGGGATTATGGCGTAAAATGTTAACCCGCTTGTTTGAAACAGGTCATCCATGGGTTACCTTTAAAGACGCCTGTAACGTACGTTCTCCTCAAGATCATGTGGGTGTTGTGCATAGTTCAAATCTTTGTACAGAAATTACTT
Source organism: Pseudomonadota bacterium (assembly GCA_027487215.1). GTDB lineage: Bacteria > Babelota > Babeliae > Babelales > CAIQNR01 > JAIYDZ01. The sequence goes on along the minus strand of JAIYDZ010000006.1, from coordinate 269,481 downwards.
TAAACACCTCAGCAGATGAAACTGCAGTATGTAACCTTGGTTCTGTTAACCTTGGTTTGCATGTGTCAAAAGAGGGTGGTATTAATCAGGTTGAACTTTCAAAAACGATTAAAACTGCTATTCGCATGCTTGATAACGTGATTGATATTAACTTCTACCCAACAAAAGAAGGTAGAAATTCAAACTTCCGTCATCGCCCAATTGGTCTTGGAATGATGGGGCTTCAGGATGCACTTTTTAATCTTGATATCAGTTTTGCGTCTCCAGCAGCATTAGATTTTTCTGATGAAATTTCTGAAATGTTCTCCTACTATGCGATTTTATCATCTTCACAACTTGCACAAGAGCGTGGCGCTTATTCAACCTACCAAGGATCAAAGTGGAGTAATAATATTTTTCCACTCGATACTATTGATCTTCTTGCAAAAGAGCGTGGAGAACCGATTCGTGTGTCTCGTATAGAGCGTATGGATTGGAAGCCGGTTCGTGAACAGGTTAAAAAACATGGTATGCGTAACTCTAATACTATGGCAATTGCTCCTACTGCAACTATTGCAAATATTGCTGGGTGTTTTCCGTGTATTGAACCTATTTACAAGAACTTGTACGTAAAAGTAAATATGGGCGGCGAGTTTACCGTTATCAATAAGTATCTAGTTGAAGATCTTAAGAAATTGAATCTCTGGAATAATGACATGCTTGACTTGATCAAGTACTATGATGGGAACGTTGAACTTATTAGTTCAATTCCTGCTCATATTAAAATGAAATACAAGGAAGCATTTGAACTTGATCCAGAGTGGATGGTTGATATTGCTGCTGAGCGTGGTAAATGGCTTGATCAAAGTCAATCACACAACGTCTTTCTCAAGGGTGTATCAGGTAAAAAACTTTCAGATGTTTATATCAGAGGATATCAAAAAGGTTTAAAAACTTTCTATTACCTTCGCTCACTTGGTGCAAGCCAAATTGAAAAATCTACTCTAGATGCAGAAAAATTTGGTTTCACTCAAAAGCGTGAATATAAGAACTTAGATGCGGCAGAGGTTGCTGTGCAAGAGGCACCAAAAAGCTGTAGCATTATTGACCCAGGCTGTGAGTCATGCCAATAATTTAAGAAAGAATAAACTATGGAAAATAAAGCTTTAATAAATACAAGCGGTATTATCAATAATACCAAGACAGATCCTAATAAGATCTTGCCTATGCGCTATATGTGGGCGCGCCAGCATTATATTAGCGGTGTTGCTAATAACTGGACCCCTGAAGAAGTGTCAATGCAAAAAGACGTGGAACAGTGGAAAGAGCCTAAGTTTTTGACTGATGATGAACGCAGAATGATTTATTGGAACTTGGGATTTTTTGCAACAGCAGAATCGCTGACTGCAAACAACCTTGTTCTTGCCGTGTATCGTCATGTAACTAACCCTGAATGCCGCCAATTTCTGTTGCGCCAAGCATACGAGGAAGCGGTACATACCGATACCTTCATTTATTGTTGCGATACATTAGGGCTTGATCCAGAGTACATTTACAATATGTATCTGACTATTCCTTCAATCAATGATAAAGATCGTTTTGTTATTTCGCTTACTGAATCAATTTTTGATCCAAATTTTGAGGTAAAAGATCTGGTAACGTTACGTAAGTTTGTCCATGATTTAATCGGATATTACGTAATTATGGAAGGTATTTTCTTCTATGCTGGGTTTGCCATGATGCTTGCTTTAAAGCGTCAAAACAAGATGGTTGGAATTGGTGAACAATTTGAATACATCATGCGTGATGAGAGTATACACTTGGCTTTTGGTTGTGATTTGATTAACCAGATTAAAGCAGAAAATCCAGCACTTTGGACTCAAGAATTTCAAGATGAGCTGGTTGATTTAATTAAAAAAGCGGTTGCTCTTGAATCACGCTATGCGCTTGATGCGTGTCCACGAGGTCTTTTGGGAATTAGCACTCAACAGTTTGTAAACTATGTTGAATATGTTGCTGACAGACGTTTACAGCGTATTGATCTTCCAAAAGTATACAACAAAGAAAATCCGTTCCCGTGGATGTCTCAATCAACTGATTTGAGCAAAGAAAAGAACTTCTTTGAATCCCGTGTGACAGAATACCGTACAGGCGGATCGCTTGAGTGGTAAGCTGAACGGGTAATAAATAAAAAAAGGCACTCTCAAGGGGTGCCTTTTTTTATTTATTTATAAAACTTTTTACATCCATCTTGTCAGTTCACGCCATTCGTTTTTCAAGTAATCAACTAATGATGGTGAATTTTGTTGAGCAGGTTCTTCTTCTTCTTGTTCTTCTTGTTCTTGTTCTTTTTCTTCTTCTTGTTCTTGTGGCTGTTCTTTGTATGTTAATGCAACAATCTCAGAAAGAGGTGTACCTAAATAAAGCTTTGTCCTTAAGTCTTTTTTCAAAAGTTGCTCGGGAGCGTAAATTTCCAAAATTTTATTAATGAGCATCATTCTTTGATAATTCTGTATTCGATTGTTTTTGGCATCACTAATAGTAGTTTCACCTTGCCTTCTGCCGGGTAGGTAAAATTGTAGCTTTTCAGTATCTAAGATCGCTTCTACTTGTTCTGTTATTCCTTCATAGTGGAGTTTTTTCGCAAGCATAATAAGCACAGGTTCAAGATGTTTATTTTTAAGTTTGTGTGCTGTTAAAAGCAGTAGCGCTAAATCCTGAATTTCTAAAAATCTAATAATGCTCTCAACTTCTTCCTTTTGTTTACCAACTAATTGTTCTAATGTTTCAAGAGTTTTTTCAGGTAAATTTCTAAGAATTTGATCATATCTATAACGTTCTTCAGCAACGCCATATTTATTTACTGCTTGGTCAAAGACGTTGTTTTCTTGAGTAAATTTCCCATTCGTTATTAATCTTTTCACTAGAGGTGAATCAGGGTGAGCAGCTCTAAGTTGATTATAGCAAAAGAAAATACCCAACAAAATTAATAAACGTTTCATGATAACCTCCTTTTTATAGAATTAGTGTTATTTATAAACTATCATTTTTGATCTATTAATCTCAATAAAAACCTTTATTTAAGGCAATAATTGATTTTTTTTGATCTTAACCAGCTGTTATTATGAGCAGGTTTTTTTCAAATTCATTATCAGGACAAGATTTACAAAGCACTTGAGCCAGTTTTTGAGCAGTAATTGAGTTCTGTTTATCTAGCAGTTTGTACGCTATAAAAAGATGTGCTGTAGCTGAGATCGGAAGATTTTCAGAGTTTATAGGAGCGATCTAAGCCCATAATTGTGAATAGTGGTTAGAATTTAATGCAGATTTTTACTAAGCTGGGCCTTATAAGAAACTTGATAATAAAGAAAATATTCCAAAAAAAAGGCACTCAATTACGAGTGCCTTTTTTAATTCTTACTCAAATTAAAGGTTAAATATTTCTAATTCCATAAGATTACTTAAACCACATCTCGAATTATTATCACTGAAAAATCCTAAAAAAATTCCTCTAGATTTATCATTAATTGTTATTTGTAAAGTATAAACAGGAGCACCTGTGGATGTTTTGTATATTTTAATACTTTTATCTTGATGACGTATCATAACTAAAGATCCATCAGGCGAAAGTCCGAGGCATTTGCCTTCAATCTCCCAAACAATTTTTTGAGTGATGGAGTGGCTTACGTTTACCTTAAAAATTTCTTTTTTGAGACTGGCATCTTTTTTTTCAGTAGCTCTAAAAATAAGACCTATGCCGTCAGTAGAATCTGATGGGAAAATTACTCTGGTTTTATTATTGGCCCCATAAGCAAATTTTTCCTTACTTCTCGTGTTTGTTTCTAGATCAAATATCCTCACCACAGTCGCTGTAATTGGTAGATCAGTCGATTGCATTTGGATGACTGCAAGTTTTTTATTGTCGGGACTAAATTCAATCGTAAGCTGATCCTGAACAATCATATCTTTATCATTAAGCGGGATAGTAATCTCATAGCTAGGCTTACTTGGGAGTTTAGTAACATTCCAGACTGTGATGTTATTTTTATGAACCACCCCAATATGAGTGCCATCTCTACTAAATACTATACTTTTAATTTCATCTTCAATGGGACCTTCTCTTTCTAATTTATGTATATAGTCATAAGTTTTTCCATTCCAGAGATGAATAGTATTATCTTCAGATGCAGCTGCAAACTAATTTCCCGAAGGACTAAAAGCAAGAGCAATAATTGGCTGCTTATCAGGTGAGTTTAAACGTTTTTTAAGGGTCCCAGTAGTGCTGTCGTATATTTCAATTCCTTTATCCTTGGTGCCTACTAAAAAATCAGTAATCCCTTGATTGTGATTAAATGCAAAAGTATCATACGCTCTTCGACAAAGAATTGTTGGGTCAGTTTTAACGCCTTTATCACTATAGAAAGTAATATGATTAGGAAAAGATCTTGAAGCGAGTTGTGCTCCATTTTTACTAAAAATTACTTTAGTAAAACCTCTTTCACTGTCATTTATAGTGGCTATACTTTTTAGCTGTTGGCTTTGAGAAGCTGAATATGTCTCTTGAGCCGCATGTAGTGAATTTAATAAACTTATACCTATAAGCAAACGTTTCATAATAACCTCCTTTTTATAGAACTATTGTTATTTATAGACTATCATTTTTGACCTATTAATCTCAATAAAAGCCCTTATTTAAGACAATAATTGATTTTTTTTGATCTTAACCAGCTGTTATCATGAGCAGGTTTTTTTCAAACTCATTATCAGGATAAGCTCTACAAAGCGCTTGAGCCAGTTTTTGAGCAGTAATTGAGTTCTGTTTGTCTAGCAGCTTGTACGCTATAAAAAGATGTGCTGTAGCTGAGAGCGGAAGATTTTCAAGGTTTGCAGTAGTTACGTACGCGCATAACATTGAATAAATTTCAGCGCTTAGGTCTAATTTTTTTCCAAATTGAGTCTCATAAAAAACCTGATAACTCAGCAAATATCCCCAAGAAATAGGATCTTTTTTTATGACTGATTCAAGAAAGGGCAGATACTCTGCATATTGCTTTGAGAGTAGTGGGTGAGTCAGGTTCATAATTTTAAGATATGACCAGATAATAAGCGCATTAAAAGGATCAGTTTCTTGTCTGATCATTTTTTTTGAAAGTATTTTTATAAGAACCTTCTCAGGCACTCGCGTTACTTTTTTATGATGATGCAGTAGTGCAAAATAGTGATTATCAAGAAAGGGCTGTAATGCCAGCAGATCAGTGTTGGTGTGGGCTTTAAAGGTTTGAGTAAGCGATAAACTTTCTTCTAAAAGTTCAGAAAATTTGTACTCAATGAACAGTTTTGGTGGTAAAAATCTCTGTAACAAAGTGAGAGCCATGAGCCGCTGTGCATTGGGTTCAAGAGAGCTGTCAGTAGCCCATTGATCGCAACATGCACACAATAATGACGCAAATCGTTTTTGTAAAAGAGTAACAAAGCAGGTCTGCTTTTTTTGAGTTTGTTTGCTGCAGGCAAGCGCATAGTCAAAAGGAGAAGCGTTAAGAAGAGTGCTTAAAAAGAGCGGTATAATAATAAGTTTTAAAATCATAAAGATCTCCTTTGGGCAAAAGCGCTGCACAAAAGAGTTGTACCATAGTTTTTTATGATTGTGCTACTAGCGGTGGCTTGGTACGAATAAGTGTTACTTTTTCGCTGCGAGCGGTGGAGCGTAAGGCAAAAAATGAACGCCAGCCACCTTTAGATTTCTGAGTGTCAAAAAAGGGAAGTGCAACTGTTTTAACGGGAATGCGTTCAGTTAATGCGCGCAGCCCTTCAAAGGTGCTTCTGGCTGGATTGTGGACGATAACATGATCAACTTTACAGTTTCCTGTTTTTTGAATGAGCGCTGGTACAAGTGTGAAGTTAATCCAATCTTCTGGGGATCGTTTAAGTGCAAGGGCACCTCGATCATCGACTACGATCTTTCCCTGTTTTGAAATGATCAGCACTTTTTTACGCCCGCATACCAGTTCAAAACTGGTGTCAGATGATTTGCACAACGCAAGCAGTAGGGCGCTGCATGAAAGAATTATTAACGTAAGCGCATTACTTAAAGGCTTACCCCAATGTTTGTGGTGTGCCATTATAAGGGCAATGAGGGCAAGCAATAATGTCGCTCCTGCAAGAGGTTTATAAAAACCGACAAGCCAGGTTTTTGATGACCATGAAAGACACCAGGACCAAAAAGAGGTAACCAGTTCAAGAATTTTTACCAGCCAACCGTTGGGGATGTATAACAGTTCGGTAAAAAAAATGAGCGAAGCACACAGCAGGAAAACAGTTAAGAACGGATTAAAAATAAGGTTGCCTGCAGGGCTCATTACCGAAAAAGGAATACCCCATAATGCCAGGATGGGCAGTGTAGCAAGTGAGATAAAAAGCTGTACGTTTAAAAACTGAATACAGCCATTGGTAAATGTTGCAAAATGACGTTTCATGGCTGTTAGTATACGTTTTTTGGCAAAAACTTAAAGTGAAGATTTACCGCTACTATTGCACTCGGTTTTACGGTTGACTACACTCGAACGATGTAAAAATTGTAAAGAGGAGTCAGTTGTTATGAAATCTAAAAAAGTCCTTCTTTCTGCTGTTTTATTGAGTATCTCTATGGCGCATGCGGCGCAACATGAGCAGCAGTATTTTCAACAAGGGCAGCAGCCGTCTGGAGACCAGGTTTCAGCAGGATATTACTTTTCAGGTAGTTATGGACCTTATCAGCGTCCGGTATTTTATTATGTTCCAGAGTCGTTAGCGGTTACTCCTACTGCAGCTTCTTGCCCCGTTACTTCTAAGGATGCGGCTCGCACTACGCAGCTTAATGTTAATTGTTGTAGTGAGATTAATTGTGATTGTAGCGGAGATGATATTGGTTGTAATGAAATGTTTACAAATATTTGCGGAGCCATTACCCGTGTTGCGGGGGGTTTACAGAAAAATACTCATGAATGGGTAGTAGAAAAATATCATCAAATCGTTGGTCAACATGCGCACGTGCGCTCTGAAAACACCCAGAAAGAACAGTAATGAATCGTGCACTTATAGAACGTCTTGCCTACTGTTTGCGAGTGGACTCAATTCGGGCAACCACTCAGGCTGGTTCAGGGCATCCGACCTCATGTCTTTCTGCAGCAGATATTGTCGCAGTACTTTTTTTCCACGTAATGCAATACAATCCCGAAAATCCTCAACAAGCAAACAATGATCGATTTATTCTTTCAAAAGGTCATGCTGTTCCGGTTGTTTACGCGGCTTACAAAGCGATGGGAATAGTTTCTGATGAGCAGCTTTTGACGTTACGGGAGTTTGATTCTGTTCTTGAGGGTCATCCGACTCGCAGATTGTATTACACTGAGGCTGCAACAGGATCGTTGGGATGTGGGCTTTCAATTGGTTTGGGTATGGCGTTTGCAGCTCAGATACGACGTCAGGACCATTATACGTATGTTCTTTTGGGCGACAGTGAATGCGCTGAAGGATCTGTATGGGAAGCTGCTCATTTGGCGGCTTATTATAAAATGCATCGACTCATTGCGGTTGTTGATTGTAATCGTTTGGGACAAACTGGCCAAACTATGGAGGGCCATGATCTTAAGCAACTATCAGAAAAATTCAAAGCGTTTGGGTGGAACGTTATCGAGGTAGATGGACATGATGTTTCACTTTTAAATAAGGCATTTACTCAAGCGCAGGCACAACACAAAAAGCCAACGGTGCTGATTGCAAAAACGTTTAAAGGGTACGGCGTTGCACGTGTGCAGGACAAAAATGGATTTCATGGAAAAGCTTTTACACCCCAAGGGTTAGATGAAGTTTTACTTGAACTTTCTAAGAAATTTCCTGCTGCTGCACAGTACAAAGGTGCGGCCTGGCAGCCACATATTCCTTCAGCGACTGAGTCATTTCCGGTATGTACTGATTTTGCATTGCCGGTAGGTCATCAGGAACCGCAGGGTGCAACACGGCATGCGTACGGCGCGGCAGTAACGCTTGCAGGAAGTGTGTGTCGCAGTGTGGTCTGTCTTGATGCAGAGGTAAGTAATTCAACAGGGGCTCAAACTTTTAAAGAAGCCCATCCTGAAAGGTTTATTGAATGTTTTATTGCGGAACAAAACATGGTGGCAATGGCAGTTGGACTTGCAACCAGAGCAATGGTGCCCTTTGTTTCAACATTTGGTGCTTTTTTCTCTCGTGCTTTTGACCAGATTCGAATGGCAGCTATTGGTAAAGTGCCTTTAAGACTGGTTGGATCCCACTGCGGAGTCTCAATTGGACAAGACGGTCCTTCACAAATGGCGCTGGAAGATATTGCACTTATGCAAACTCTTCCCGGATCAATCATTTTATACCCTTGTGATAAGATGAGTACCTTTCGCCTCGTTCAGTTAATGGCCAATTATTACAAAGGTATTAGTTATTTACGTACAACCAGAGAAACAACAAAATCGCTTTACAACCAACGAGACCAGTTTGAGGTTGGTGGATGTAAGGTGTTGCTTCAAAACGAAAAATCTTGCGCCCTTGTGGTTGCGGCTGGGGTCACAGTTCATGAAGCATTGAAGGCTGCACAGCTGTTGGAAAAAGAAACTATCTTTATTTCTGTTATCGATGCGTACTCTATAAAACCATTAGATTCAAAAACGATTATTGCGGTAGCAAAAGCATCAGGCAATCGCATTATTACAGTAGAAGATCATTATATTCAAGGGGGACTGGGTCAGTCGGTTGCTGTTGAGATTGTTGATACTGGAATTCAACTGACAATGCTTGCTGTGCGTGAACTACCTCGCTCAGGAACTCCTGAACGGTTACGAGCATGGGCAGGTATTGACGCTGGTGCAATTATAAAAGAAGTAAGAACAAAAGTTTAAAGAGGTACAGTAGTGAAAATATTTCAGAAGTTAATGGTAACAATTGGTTTGATCGGATTGGTATATAGCGCAGCAATGCATTGTGTAGATGTGTCTGATCGCATGGTGACTTGGGGTTCTACTGATGATGTAGGTAGACCCTTTAATAATGTTGTTAGTATGCGCGATATAAATAATGCTGTGCTTGCTAATGTGTCTATGAAAACTATTTCTACCAATTTCCGTTTTTATTTTATTGAAAACATTTCAATTGATCCGATTAACAACAATGTTACGTTTCTTGAAATTACCTCGAGTAATGTGACGGTTGATTTGCGTGGATATTCTATAACCAGTGGAAGAACTGCAACCGGTGGAACCATTATAAAAATAGCTTCAGGACTGAGTAATATTAGAATTTTAAATGGAGTTATTTCTGGTACTTCTGGCACGGGGATTATTGTGGGTCAGGGATGTACTGGTATTGCTTTAGAAAACATGACAATTGATAAATGTTCATTAATGGGAATGTTGGTTGATGCCAATTGCAAAGATGTTGTTCTTAAAAATGTTAAAATAAGCCGTTGTAACGGTGCAAGTACGCAAGCGGTCAATGGTGCAATTGGGCTTATGGTGGTTGATAGTGAAAATATAGAACTTGAAAATTGTAGTTTTAATCGTAATGAGACTGCTGGAGCTGGCAATGCGACTGGCTTTTATTGTACCGGATCGACACATGTAAAGTGTGTTGATTGTTCGGCAGATTGTAATAAGGCTGGTACAACGGGCTCTGCGTATGGAATGAGATTTGTGGGGGGTTCAAGTAATGAACTTACTCGATGCCAAGCTCATTGCAATAAAAGTTTCAGTGGAGAGGTTTCAGGGTTTGTTTTTGACAATGTTGATGGATGTACAATAACTGAATGTTCTTTATCGAATAATAGTGCTCGTGGAGGTGCTTTCTATGGAATTAAATGTATATCAAGCAGCCTTGAGAATTTAGGCGGTCATCGTATTGATCGGTCTGTTGTTGTTAATAACTCAAGCTCTCAAACAGTCTATGGTATGAGTTTTGACAGTCTTGCTTCTTGTTCTGTTAATGAGTGCCAAGCGCGTGCCAATGTAAGTACAGGGACCTCTGGCAATGCGTATGGATTTTATACTACCAATTGTACGGGAAATTCTTTTAGTCAATGTAGTGCTCGAGGAATGAAAAGTGGCTCTCAGACAGGTAATGCTGTCGGATTTTATTTGACTGGCGGTGAGTCGTTTTGCACTGTTGTTCAATCAGAAAGTTCTGGACAAAATTCTCCAGGTGCAAATGCTTATGGAATTCTGTTAGATGGTGCAAGTTCATGTGTGGTGCGTGATACTAAGCTACTTTTCAATACCGGTGTTAACGGGTATGGAATTAAAGACATCTCAGATTCTAGTGTAACCTGTTTTATTGGTAACTTTGCCTATCGTAATGGTTCAGCCAATGGTCTTTCTTTTAATAACTATGATATAAAGCTTTCGCCTTACGATAACGTAAATGCTTTTCCAGTGTGTGTTGCTTACTTAACGGAACTTACGGAACTACGCTCAATGAGTCAGTTTGAAAATAGCGAGATTATTGAACGAGCAATTCCATCCTAAGCTGTTTAGTAATATTCTTGCCACGCACAGTTAGCATTTATATTTATGTCACCAGCTATGTTCTCTGAGGCAACTAGGGTTATAGTTTCTCCTGGAAAAAGATCTATTATCATTTGATCTGGTGGAAAATTAAAAGAACTGGCTAAGGTGCTTGAGCCGTTTAATTTAAAAAGTGAAATTCCTCCTGAAATAGTGCCTGTGGTAGTGACTTCTGTGATAGAAAAATTTGTGTTGATATCAGTATAAATAGCGCCGGTGATCGTAGCATTTTTAATACACTCAATTTGGAAAATTTTATTAGTTTCACTTGTTGAGCTAACGGTTCTAAGCATACGGAGTCTTCCAAAATTAAGGCTTCCTTTAAACTGTTCTTTTACTCGTATAGTCAGTACGTGTTGGTTTGTATTGCCATTAATACGTTTGTCGCTTACCTGGGAAGACCAAATTCGTGTAGGAATGTTTGCACCTTCAGATTTTGCACTCCAGGAGGTAGTTTTAATAGAAAGAGGTGTTGCATCGCTTGTACTTTTAGTAATTTCAATTGCTAGAGGAAGCGATGCGGCTGCGATGAGTGGTGTAGTTTGTAAAGTAGTTGCTTGTATTTGATGAAAAGCAATCCAGGTTCCATTATTATTCATGACAGAAAATATCACCGGCCCTGTATCGAGTCCTACACAAGAAATTCGGTAGTAATTAAGGTTTGTTTGAGTGAGTATAAAACCACTGTTTGTCTTTCCATCGAGTGTATCAATGTTGAAAGCTGTTTGTGCAATAAAAGCAACCTGTTGTCCACCTTTGCGATGTATAATTCCAAAGCTATTATTTTGATATCCTATGGCGTATCCATCTTGGGGTGATAAAAGACCACAATATTGTGTTGCTGTTCCGTGTGAACTTGTCGCACCAAAAGCTGCAGTGAACTGAGCAATAACTGTTTTTCCTGGGCAGCTATGAACTGCAGGTCGACTAAAACAGGAGGCAGTTGCAGTAACTTGGGTGCCAGATGAAACAGTAAGCAGTCCTTGAGACTGTGAGAGTGTTCCTGATCCTGTGGTTGTTTGTTTAACAAGGTCAGTAGGGAAAGTATGAGCAAATGAAAGTGCTATCCACTCTGTATACATTTTATCAGATTCTGATTGAGCCTGTGCAGCGAGCTCTTTAATACAAGAGTTTTTAAGAGAAAGTGCTGCCAATCGTGTATAAGTGGTCCCGTTAAACTGATCTTTAAAGGGTGCGTATAGGATGGTGCAAGTGAGCGATAAGATAATAAGAGTAAAAAAGACTGGTTTCATAAGCATTCCTTTGTTTCAAAAAGTAGCGCTTTTACTTTAACCTGGTCATTATTAATAAAAAAAGACTTTACAGAGTGTGTTTCAAAAAAATAGACAAAAGAAAATAAATTTCTTTGTCTATTTTTGAACTGTACTGTGGAAACTACAATTTACTTAGTTTTTTGCTTTTTTGCATTCAGGAGTTGTTGCATCGGATAGAGGTTGGGCTCCCGGAAGCTGTGTAAGCGCACCCAACAATATTTGATAAGCTTTGGGTTGTTGGTTAACTTTAACTAATTCAATCAAACGACTAACTACTGTCTTATCAACTTTGCTTAAACGGGCTTGTAGTGCTTGGCTTGACGACGCACTGTCATTTTGTTCAGATTTTTCAGCAAGAGGTATTAAGTATTCTTCAATAAGTTGCTTTGCCAAAACTTGCGATCTTAATTCTCCAATTTTAAGTTGCGTTACAGGACTACTAAACGCAGAAGGTTTTTTAGGATCTCTCACTTTTGTTTGAAAAAGTTGTTCTAGTTTATCTTTACAAATTGGACCTTCTAAAGTTTTTTGTAATTCGCCTAATCGTTCGTCTATGTCTTTTTCTAGTTGAGAGTCAGGGTTTTTTTTATATTCTTCGTGTTTTGTATGTAATGCAGGGAGTGCCCATTGAGCAGTTTTAAACTCTGTGAGGGCTTTATAAAATTGTTTTTCAGATTCAGATCTTTCATCAGAAGAAATTGATTTTTCGTTGTACTGTGCGCAATACAGAGATCCTGTAACAGTTAAAAGCGAAAGGGCAAAGAGATAAATTTTCATTATGCATCCCTTTTTTTTAGGAGTGATTATTTTTATTCAGAAAAAGTATAGGCAATTTATGTTTTACGAGGAAAGTACTCTGTATATAAAAAATAAAAAAGCAGTCATTTAATTGATCTGCTCTTGATTTTAATAATAAGAGACTACAAAAATTGCTTGTATTCTTAATTATTTAAAGAGGATAAGGTTTAAAAGATTCAGATAAGGTTGAAAAAAGTTCAGTAGTGTTTTTAACAATCTGTGAAGCTGTAAATATTCCTACCATTCCTAGAGCGGCTCCAATTGCTACATGACTACAATCAAAAGGTGTTTTTTTTGTAGATCTAATATTCATGTTTTTCAAACCAGAACACATTCCAAGTCCAGCGCCAATTGTAACTCCGGTATATAAAATATTTTTATGTTGAGGAGCATTTTTAAGAATTAAGTATGCAAAATAACCTGCATATGCAGCAATAGGAAGCGTTGGATGAGGACTAAAGGCAAAATATCTTTGTTGTTCGTACATGTTTGAAAAACGAGTAAAAGGATTGGACCATTGAGTGGATGATTTTTTGTTGATAGAAGAAGAGCTTATATTCTCAGCAGCTGGTTCTTCTAGGTATGCTGGATAAGGGTTTTTATTTTCACCAGAGTGTATGGTGAATGTTAAAAGTGACAGAAATACTACTAGTTTTTTCACAGCAAACCTCCAAAAATTGATATTACATTTTTACCCAAACTTTTAAGTTGGGTAGTGTAGTATAAATACTTTTTTAGATTTTGATAGGGGATGGAAAAATTAAAAAACCCTTTATTTTCAGTATAAAATCTTATTTTTATTTTTTACGATATCAAAAGTTGTATGTGTCCCTTGCGGTAAACTGTCTGCAAGTTTTATAAGGTCCGTCATGCGTTGTAAAAAAGGAGGTAAGATAAATTCTAGGTGAAGCAGCCCCCATCCATTACTGGTAATAAGAATGTGCACTACTTTTTTGCTTGTAAAAATACGTTCCGAAAAAAAAGGAACAGCAACGATAGGTTTTTTAGTAAGCAAAGAGGTAAAGCGTGTAAAAAGATGCATTGCCCCTTGGGGATCAATAATCTGTAGAATATCTCGAGCTGAATAGAGTGCAATTATTTGGGTAAAAAGGGAAGAGTCGATCAAGTCTCGCGTAACATGTTGTACTGGTGATGCAAGCACGATAAGTCTATCAACCACATAATCTTCTGGTGTTGCATGATGAGCCAGGTTAAGGGCAACGTTTGCTCCATGGCTGTGCGTAATAAGGGTAAGCTCCCATTCAGGATAACTTTGTTTAAGCTTTTTAAGTTCAAGGTGAAGATCGTGCGCAGCGGCATGGCGATGTAAAGGACAGAGTTTTCCATTCCATACATATAAAAACGCATGCTCAGCCGGAAATTCTTTTGGGTTAAGGCTCGTTAAGCTGGTTAGGGTTCGAGCAAAAACATAATTTTGAAGCATGACACTTGAATGAAAAAGTCCGACCGGGTGATAGACAAATTGATACATACGCTTAAAAAATGACGGAATAAGCAGGTGGGCATGATAGGTGCCATGAATAAAAATAGTAATACGTTTTTTAGTTTCCATCTTATTTCTCGCTGTATGTAATAACTTTTTTCTTAAAACCTTTTAAAATAAGCTCCTAGACTCGGTTTGATTGCATTATATCATCTCATTTGAGTATGATTAAATTAATGGAGAATTTAAACATGGGAGGTTATCATGAAGAAATTATTTTTATATACGTTATTTTTATTTTTAATAGTTACAGAGCTTAAACCGGCAGAAGAGCCTATTTACGGAAATCTATCACCAGCTGGTCAATCTGCGCCAGCATTACCACCACGAATTCGTGCTAGCAAAGAACCAATTTATATGAACCAGAGCTATGATCACGGTGAAGGGGCACCAGCATTGCCTCCAAGAAGTCCTGACAAAAAAGGCTCATCAGCATCGCCTGTGCGTATTTCTCCAATCCAAGGGTCGGGCCAACTTTATCAACAGCTGCCTCCTCCTGTACCTGCTCGCAGAGCGAGTTCAGCAAGTCAATTGGCAAAAAAAGAACTTATTTATGCAAATGCAGGGGAAAAAGAGATTTATGAACTTGTAGATGAACTTGAGCTAGAAGGAGGGAAAGAGGGTTCTTACGATAATCTTTCACTTACTACCTTAATGCTTTTTGTTGCAAAGGGTGATAGCGCAGGGGTGAAAAGATTTTTAAATGAAAAGCCAGAATTTGATATAAACGTTTTTGATGAAGATGAAAATACACCATTGCATAAAGCTGCTGAATTGAATGATTTTGAAACACTTTCAGTGTTATTAGATCATGCAAAAACCGTTTATTCAAATCAAGGAGACTCTCCTTATTTAATGACAAGCGTAGATGTGACTGGCTCCGTGAAAGTTTTGGTTAACGTGCAAGATAGTAATGGGAAAACAGCTCTTTTTTATGCAGTTAGTAATGGGAACATTGAAATGGTAAAACTTCTTCTTGAGAATGGTGCTGAGGTTGATCGTGCAGATAAAAAAGGACAAACTGCGGATGATGTAGCTCGTGATATTACTGATTCAGTGATAAGAAAAGAGATAATAAGCCTCTTACGACAATAATAATAAGTGTAAGATTTTGTTAGGAAGGTTTGAATAAACAGCATAATTGTTACATATCAGAAATGTAATAATTAAAATTAAAAGAGTTGTTGTGGAGTCATAGGATTCCAAGAGCAGCTCTTTTTTGTTTTGTGCTCTTTAAAAAGGCTTATTGTGGTGAGGGTACGTTGAAAAAAGCCTTGTATATGGTATTATGACTAAACAGTAATTTTTTTAACTGCTGTTCTATTTGAAAGGGGGTGTCTTATGATGACACTCAGTCTTATCGTCCAATTCTGGTTTCTCGTTGCATTGGTATGTGTAATTGTAGAGGCTGGGCATCCGGGCCTGTTGTATTTCTTATCGTTTGCTTTGGGAGCTGTATGTACGGCTGGTGTGGCCGCATATTTTCCTGCTTTGTCAGGAACTGAGCAAGCGTGGATTTTTTTAGGAAGCTCTATTATCTGTCTTATTATAATGCATGGTATACGCCGTTTTATTTTTCCTGTTAAAGAGGTACTAACCACTCACGTGGGTCAACACAGTAATGTTGATGCTTTGATTGGTAAAAAAGTGGTGGTGATAAAAAACGAGCAGGCAGTAATGCTTGTGCGTGTCGGTGGTGAAACGTGGCGTGCTCAGTCAGTCCATGGTCAAACAGTTTCTGCCGGTGACCTTGTTATTATTAAAAATGTGATAGGTACTCAGTTGGTGGTAGAAAAAGTTTCTACCTAATTTTTTAAATAAAAGAAATTATGTATGTGAAAGGAGATTATTATGATCTCATTAGTTCTTTTTGGGGCAGCCCTCATTGTATTTTTAGTTTTTTTGAGCAAATCAGTGTATTTGGTCAATCAAGCGGAAGCGTTGGTTATTCAGCGTTTAGGTCGTTATCATAAAACGTTAACTCCGGGATTACATTTGGTAAACCCGTTACTTGATGCACCATTTTCATGTGTGTGGACCTTTGTTCGTCAAAATGAATATGGTAAGTATATACGTTATATAAAACAGATTAGTAGAATCGATTTGCGTGAGGCAGTGTATGATTTTCCAAAACAAAACGTGATTACTAAAGATAACGTTACAATGGAAATTAATGCGCTCCTTTATTATCAGATTACCAATCCAAAAGCTGCAGTGTATGAAGTTTCAAACCTTCCTGAAGCAATTGAAAAATTGACTCAGACAACGTTGCGAAATGTTATTGGGTCAATGGATCTTGATGCATCACTCGTTTCTCGTGATCATATTAACGAACGCTTGCAAATTATTCTTGATGAGGCAACTGATAAATGGGGTGTGAAAATCAATCGTGTTGAATTACAAGAAGTTAATCCACCACAAGATATTCGTAGCGCGATGGAAAAACAGATGCGTGCAGAACGTGATCGTCGTGCTATTATGCTTGAATCAGAAGGTGAAAAAGGCGCTGCTATTTTACAAGCAGAAGGTGAACGTGAGTCACGTATTTTAAGAGCTCGTGGTATTGCAGAATCACAAGTCATTGAAGCGCAAGGTCAAGCAAATGCACGTTTACAAGTTACTCGTGCAGAAGCTGAGGCAATTGAAATATTACAAAAGTCAGTACCTGGACGTGATCCGTTACCGTATATGATTGCACGTGAATATATTAAAACGTTACCTGAAATTACCAAAGATAAAAATGGTAAGATGATTCTTGTTCCTTATGAAGCGTCTGCATTGCTTGGTTCATTAAGTACTATCAAGCAGATTTTTGAAAAGACACAAGAATAATAATTATGCATCAGTTATGAAGGTGTAACTCGGTGTAATTACCCCTTTTAAGATATAAAAATAAAAAATGGTGAATCATTGTTCATGACAAGGTTCACCATTTTTTATTTACAGTTTTTTTCTTTTGGGGCACAATGTCCACGAGTGGTGATAACCGATTGGCAGGAGAGAGAATGAAGAAGCTTAAGGTATTACTTGTTTTATGTTGTTTGATGTTTTCAGCGCAAGCGTGGATACCACGCAGCTTAGTTATTACTTCTTTGGGCTGGAATTCTGGTGGGGTAGGTAAATATACCGATTACCTAGCAGAACGTGCTCATATTGTTGTTCGTTCTCAGAGCTTGAGTGAGGGAAGGGGTAATAATATTATTCGTCGTGCTGGTGACGGTTTCAATCTTATGATTCTTCCATCAGGCGTACTTAGAAAAAATACTCAATGTTATTTAACTGCTGGCATGGAAATTGATCCTGAGATTTTATTTAAAGAGATTGAGTTACTCAAATCAAAAAATAAATCTATTGAGGGTCGGTTATGGATATCATCTCGTGCTCAGGTGATAATGCCGTATCACAAAAAATTAGATGAACTTATTGCTCGTTGGTATCGTAACGGTACCGATGAAGGTTCTCGTAAAGGTCTTGGTGCAGCTGCAGCTGATAAGCGACTTCGTATTGGAATTCGTGTTGCAGATTTGATTGACCCTGTACGGTTTAAAGAAGTTCTTCGCGATTCGGTTGATTTTGCTAATCAGTTACTTACAAAAATTTTTGAAGAAAAACCTTTTGTATTTGAAGAAGTTTATAAAGAATATAGCGAATATGCTAATCGCATTCGACCTTATGTAAAGCATGATTTAGAGATAGAACTCAATAAATTGATTCTTCAGGGTAAAGCAGTTATTTTTGAAGGGTGCCAGGGAGCATTTCTTGATATTTCAATGGGTTGCTACCCTTATGTAAGTTCTTCAAGTACTACCACGTCAGGAATTATTACTGGTGCTGGAGTTGGTCCTCGCAATGTAGGCCATGTGTTAGGTATTGTGCAATCATATAATACGCTTATTGGTAAAGGCCCAATGCCTGCAGAAATTAAAGATAAAAAGGTGCTTGATAAACTTAAAAAAGCTCACAGTGGATACTGCGAAGAAATTGAAGATATGCGCTATGGATGGGTTGATCTAGTACTTATTCGTGAAGCTATTCTGATTAATGGTATTGATTCATTAGCGATTAGTAAGCTTGATGAGCTTGATACACTCGATGAAATTAAAATCTGTTATGATTATGTTCTGGATAAGAAAAATTATGATTATTTGCCACCAATGATTAATCATGCAAAAAAGATTGAACCTCGCTATATCACAATGCCTGGATGGAAAACTTCAACGCGTAACGCACGATCACTTTCTGATCTTCCAGAGGCAGCGCGTGCATTTGTCAAAAAAATAGAACTTTTGACCGGGGCGCCTATCAGCTTTGTTTCGGTTGGTCCTGAGCGAGATCAAATGATTGTTCTTGATGATCAGCTTTTACCATTGTAAATAATAAAAGGGTGAACAAAGCTGCGTATTTACATCCTACAAGTATCATAAGCGCTTGCATAAGAGTCGACATGTGATCGGATCCTTTGGTAGTAGAGGATGACATTCAAGAAGGTTGCAAGAAAGCATGAAAATACACCAAAAAAAGCGTGCGCAGTCATACGCATGGTTGACTCCTTAGACATAAAAAAAGTCTGGCAGTTAAAAAATGGGTAAGTTGCTAAATTTTTTTTAGAGCCATGAGGCTGGCAAAAAAGTGCGGCAGACGACGTGTGTGGACGTGAATCTGACAGAAAAAACAAAGACGAAAAATGAAATGAGAAAAGAAGATACACATATTTCAGATGAGAATTTGTGTATCTTTTCAGGTGGTTTTTTTGCGATTAAGTGCAACATTTTTTGTAATTCCATAGTACTACTCTCCTTGATTTAAAGATCCTTTTGTAAAAAATTTACCTTTTTTTTAAAAAAGAAATCAAGGGCAGAGAATAATGAGTCAGTGGAAGTGGCAGAAAAAGGGTGGCGTTAAAATTATGTGTGGAGTCTATGACAAGGCGTAGAGAACTGTTCTCTCATCTTATAGAGAAGTTCTTTTCCTTCTTCTGAATTAAAAAAGCGTGTGAACTGATCTTCTAAGCGTTCAGCGTTAAGAGCATCATCTAAAGCTTTATCATAATCAGAGGTGCCGCGTTTAGGGACCCCAGCTACTAGCGATAACATAGATCCTACCATATGGCCTATTGATTCTCTGACATTATCACCATCTTCAGGATCTTTTGCTAACTGTGCAAACCCTCCAAAAAGAGAGGAGATGTTGTGGATTATTATCGCAGTCTCTTCATCATCTTTTTTGTTTTTTTTGCTACGCTCGGTTGCAGGAGCATACAGAGAAAATGCGCTCAGAATTAATGCTGCTGCCAAAAAACTAACAATCAATTTTTTGATACCAAATGCTTTCATACGTTTCCTTTTTTAAAAACTATGAGAAAAATTAACCCTCTCTGCCACATTAAGTCCTGCTATACTACAGCAGAGGCAAAGAGGGTAAGAAAACGATGTTCTTTAAAAAAATTATTACTGGATTTCTTCTATGTTTGCGTCTTCTTTAAAAACAAGTACTTGAATCACTCGCTTTGGTGTTGCTTTTTGTACTTGAAAGACATATCCGCTATACAGAAACTGTTCGCCTTTACGAGGAAGATGTTGCAACTTCTCTGTTAAAAAGCCGCCTAAACTAATAGCATCTTCTGCATCAAACGACAGGCTGAGCATTTCTCCCAACGCTTCAAGCTCAATCCCTGCGTACACCAACCATCCTCCTTGTTCAAGAGGAATGATACGATCAGCAATTGATTCATGTTCATCGTTAATATCGCCTACAATTTCTTCAATAGTGTCTTCAAGTGTTACAAGCCCTACAATGCCGCCATATTCATTAAGAACCATAGCAATGTGCTGTCTTTGCATTTTGAACTGGCCAAGTAGTTGATTTGCGCGCATGCTTTCGGGAATGAATAAAATTGGTCGACAAAGTTCTTTAAGAGTACGACGCTCGTTTTTGGTCAGCAAGAGAAAGAGATCTTTTTGGTGTACCATGCCTACAATGTTGTCAATGGTTCCTTCGTACACAGGAAGTCGTGAGTAGTGAGATTCTGAAAACACTTTTTGAATTTCTTCTAAAGAGGTTTCAATATTAATCATGACCACATCAGTAATGGGAACCATAATCTCTTTAACAGTAGTGTCTGCCAAATCAAAAACACTATGAAGCATCTTTGATTTTTCGCGATCGATCAGTCCTTTACTGTTCACGTACTCAATAAGAAACTGAATCTCTTTTTCAGAGACCATTCCTTCGCTATTGGTCTGTTCTGTGCGAACAAATGAAAGAAAGAACTGTGATATGCGAGAGAGTAAAGAAACCAGTGGTGCCATACTGTGAAATGTTATATTGGTTAACCACAAAATAGAAGGCAGGATGCTTTCACCACGTGATTGTGCAGCATTCTTAGGAATGATGTCACCAAAAACCAAGATTGCAGCTGTCGCACTAAAAACTCCTGCAAAGAAGTTCCACCCACTTGGTACTCCAAGATAGATGAATAATGCTTCAATTGAATCTGTGATTAAATCGGCAGCAACCACGTTAGATAAACAACTTGCAATGAGAATCGCTATAAGCACTCGTTGCGGCTCTTTTTCAAGAACCGAGAAAAGTGTTGTATAACGAGCTCCTGATTTTGTGGCAAGTTCTTTTAGGTTGAAAAGCCGCAATCCGGTGATCGCGGTTTCCATAAAAGAAAACAGTGCACAAGAAAACAATGCGAAACCAACTCCAGCAACTTTAAACCAGATCCCCTGGGGCAGTGAGTCCATGTATTTACATCCTTACCAAGAATAAACTACTATTCGCCAGCCTCTCCAGGAAGACTATCAAATTCTTTTTCAAAAAACGATTGTAGCTTCTTACTTCTTGAAGGATGGCGTAGTTTACGCAATGCTTTCACTTCAATCTGACGAATACGCTCACGCGTCACAGAGAAGTCTTTACCCACTTCTTCAAGAGTGTGTTCAGAGGCCACATCGATACCAAAACGCATCTTAAGAACTTTCTCTTCACGAGGAGTCAACGTTTTTAAGATTTCACGAACTCGTTGTTTAAGGTCTGCGTTTGCTACTGAGTCAGCAGGAGAGCAGTCTTTTTCGTTTTCAATGAAATCTTTAATGAACGCATCTTCACTATCACCAACCGGTGTTTCAAGTGAAATCGGTTCTTTAGAGATTTTGATAATATTTTTTATCTTTTTTTCGTCAAGATTTAATTCTTTAGCAAGTTCTGTGTATGATGGTTCGCGTCCATTTTGTTGGACAAATACACGTTTAATCTTGTTGATCTTGTTTAATGTTTCAACCATGTGAACCGGTACACGAATGGTTCGTGATTGGTCAGCAATTGCACGGGTGATTGCTTGACGGATCCACCAGGTTGCATAGGTTGAGAACTTATAACCACGTTCAAATTCAAATTTTTCTACAGCTTTCATCAAACCGATGTTTCCTTCTTGAATTAAATCAAGAAAGTGAAGGCCGCGGTTGACGTATTTTTTGGCAATGTTAACAACAAGGCGAAGGTTTGCTTTTGCAAGTTCATCCTTTGCTCGTTTGTCATTGCGTAAGCTACGCATTAACTGATCGTACTGTTTTCTAATTTCAGCAAGCGGTAATCCAGCTTCGCCTTCAACTTTTTTAATAGCTTTTTGCGACGCACGGATGGTCACATCAAGTTCTTCAATTTCCTTACGAATGATTTCAGAAGGATTTTTTGCTTTTGAAAGGGCAGTGACCTGTACTTGAGCTTCTTTAATAGCAACTTCGCGTTCACGTACTTTAAGAAGAAACTTTTCTATCTTCTTACCAATTTTGCGAATAAGTTTGTTTGTTATACGTATAGATTGAATAGTTTTTGAGATTTCTTCTTTATTCTCTTTAACCTTATCAAGCATCTCTTTCTTTTTTGCAGAAGAAGAGAGTTGTTCGCGATAACTTGCGTAAATTTTTTCTTCGTTTTTGATCAAGTTTGCAATAGTATTAATCGTTGCAAGAAGCGCATCTTTTTCTTCTGCGATTTTCGGAATGTTTTCTTCGTCAAATTCAGCAAATTGAATAAGATCTTTAAGAGGCATTGTGTTTTTTGCAACACGATCACCAAGTATTACAAACTCTTTATGAACAAACGGGAACTTTGCAATTGCTTCAATAGACAGATGCTTACTTGTTGCAATCTTGTCAGCAATAGCTTTTTCTGTTGTTTTGTTAAGAAGTGGAATCTTACCAATATCACGAAGATAACATTTTACCCCGTCAGTGATGTTGGTTGCTTCCGCAACGGGACGTTCTTCTTCTTCGTCCTGTTCTTCGTTTTCATCTTCATCTTGTTCATTGGTTTCATCAAGGAGTAATAATTGTTCTTGGAATTTATTCGATGAAACTCCAGGCTCTTTTTCAGTAGAAGCAAGGTCAACAGAAGCCGAATCAATCTCATCTTCCATCACAAGTTCAATGTGTTCTTTTTCAAGAAGCTTGAGAAGGTCGTTTGCTTCTTTTTCTGAAAGATGGTTGGCCTCATTGAAAGCGATCATTTCTTCGTAACTGAGCATTCCATGCTCTTTGCCTTTTTCAATGAGCGCTTCGATACTTTCATTTTTAAGATCGATGCTTTTTGATTCTTTACCGCTTGCTGTGGCTTTGCTGGTAGTGGCTTTTTTTGGAGCAATTTTTTTAGAACTAGTGGTAGTAGCTCTTTGAGCAGTTGGTGCTGCAACCAAAGCAACAACCTTAGGCTGTATAGAAGGAGCAGCTTTTTCTGGAGCTTTTTTTGCTATGACAGAAGTTTTAGCCACTGCGGTTTTAACAACAGCTTTAGGTGTTGGTTTTGCAGCAATATTTTTTTGAGGAGCCTGTTTTACAGTTTTTTTACCAATCTGGGTAGCAACTGTTTTTGCAGGGCGAGAAAGAGGAACTGCTTTAGTGCGTGGAGCAGTTTTTGCTGCTGAACGGCTGGGGGCTTTGTTTGTTGCAATTTTTTTTGCAACAGCCTTTACCGATTTTTTAGGAGTACTTTTTTTTGTAACAGTTTTTTTAAGTGTCTTTTTTTTAGTCACTTTTTTTGAACTTACTTTTACTTGTTTCTTTTTCTTTTTTGCGGCAGAGGGCTTCCTGCCAAGAAGTGTGTCCAAAATTTTTCCAATTACCATTATATAAGTCCCCTACGTATCAGCTTGTCTTTTAATTTCAGGAATGAAACTACCAGATCATTAACTTTGTGCGCATCATTATCTTGTTGTGCTTGTGCTATTTTTTGTTTTGTGCCGTTCACAATCATTTTCCAATACTTTTTTTCCACCATCAGCAAAAGCTGATCAACATCTTCCAGTTCGCTGTGTTCATCCTGACTTAAAAGCAGTCTATTTACTAACTGTTTTTCAGGATATTCAAGAGTCTCAAAGAAATGCGTGAATACCTTTTGCCCATGCACACTCTCTGCATTTTGGAGCTTCTTTATGATCGCCTGGAGCCCTGAGGGCATATATTCGATCAGTCGAGCTACCTCGTCCTTTTGTAGGAGCAGAGTATTGTTTAGTATAGCACACACTAATTTTTTTTCTACAGCAGTTACGCCGTCAAATAAGTGTGGTTCTGACGGGCTAATTTCCTCTTTTTTGGGCGAAGGTTGAGTCACACGATCAGTTCGTTCAAGCTGTTTTTTAAGAACCTCAAGAGGTAGTCCAAAAGTCTCTGAAGCTTTTTGTAAAAAGATGCTTTGCTTGATTGGGTCGTCAAATCGCTTAAGGACCTCAAGGAAGGTTTTAATATTTTCTAATTTTTGTTGGAGGTTTTGAGCGGCAAATTCTTGCCCTAAGTTAGAAAGAAAGAAATCAAGGATATCTCGTGCATGAGGGACCATAGCACTCATGTCACCCCCTGTTTCTAGAAAAGAGGCTGGATCCTGACTTTCGGGTAAAAAGATAGTTTTAAGCTCAAGGTTTACCTGCCAACAGAGTTCAGCAAGACGAAGCATCGCTTTTTGCCCGGCAGCGTCTCCGTCATACACCAAATAAACTGTATGGGCATGATAGGAAAGGAGTTTTAAGTGTTCAAGAGTGCAGGCAGTACCCAAGGTTGCAACCGTATTGTGCAGTCCGTGTTGTGCCATCGCAATGCAATCAGTATAGCCTTCTACTAAAAAAGCATACCCTGCCTTTTGGATTGATTTTTTGGCCAGATCAAGACCAAAAAGAATACTACCTTTTTGAAAAAAATTATTTTCACGTGAGTTGTAATATTTTGAACGCTCATCCTCTTTTTTAACGACTCTACCGCCAAATCCACAAAAGCGACCAAGGTGGTCACGGATAGGAAACATGATCCGGTCTTCAAAAGGGGAATAGAGATTTGTTTTTCCTTGTTCAATTAGATGAGCGTCAAGGAGGTCTTTTGCAATAAAAGAATGTTTGTTTGCTTCTTTAATAAGTTCTTTCATTGCTCGTTCATCGCCTGGAAAGTACCCAATTAAAAATTGATTAATGCTTTCTTGGTTAAACCTACGCTTGAGCAAATAACTGGTCATTGAGGGATAACGTTCTAATTCTTTGTGTGCCCAGCGTGCAAAAAACTCACAGAGATTAAAATAGCGTTTTTTGTCATCAATGCTTTGTTCTGAAACTTCTCGAGATACCGTTTGAGGGATTGCGATGTTATAACGATCAGCAAGATGTTTTGCTGCTTCAATGGGAGTGCAATGTTCAATGTTTGCAACAAAGGTAATGACATCTCCGCCAGTATGACATCCAAAACAATAAAAGATTTCTTTTAACGGACTGACAGTAAATGAAGCAGTTTTTTCATCGTGAAAAGGACACGGGCCTTTCCAATAAAGGCCAGCTTTTTTAAGTACAACATGTTCACCAATTACGTTTAAAATTGGTGCGCGATCTTTAATAAAGTTAAATATGTTTGTGTTGTCTTTTTGCATACCATGCTACGTAAAAAATAACACACCCGCCTACTACAACTATTGCAGCAAGCACTTGTGAACGTGAAATAATAGTGTCACCTATGAGTCTGCGTGGAGCACGCAAAAAGTCAACTAAGAATCTTTCAAGTCCTGCTCCGATAAGATAAAGCCCTGCAAGCTGTCCACTTTTGGTCCACCATTTTTGAGTGCAGTAAAGAAAAATAAATAAAGTCACTCCAAGAACTGAACTATAAAGTTGTGTTGGATGAAGTGGGACGCCAAGAGGGGCAAGGCAATCAGGATGAGTATAGGTTACTGCGCACCACAATGAGGTAACAGCGCCGTAACAGCACCCCGTAAAAAAACATCCTACTCTTCCGATTGCTTGGGCAAGCGGTGCATAAATAGCGAGCCTATCAAGTACCGCAAAGGGTTGTTTTGTTGCTTGACTGAGTAAGATAAAAAGAGCGATAACTGCTGTAGTCATTGCTCCCAGAATGGAATAACCGGGTGTCCATAGTTTAAAAAATTCAATCCATGAGTGATGAGGCCATGTTTCAATCATCCATAACATTCTTCCTCCCAGTATTCCTGCAATAATGCACCATGAAATAATAGAAAGGAGATCATCAAATACAATAATTTTTTGTAAAGGTTTGTCGCGATATAAAAGAAATGAAGCTGCGGTAAGTCCAAGCGCGATAAAAAGTCCATACGCATGGATTGAAATATCGCCAAACAGATGAAACAGTTGTGGAGACATAGACATCCTTTAGCGTGTAATGAGTGAAACTTTTACAATCAATAATGAAAGTGCTGCAGGTGTCATGCCAGGAATCAAAGTTGCTTGTGCAATCGTTTCTGGTCTATGTTTTGTCATTTTTTGGCGCAACTCAATTGAAAGTCCTTCTATTTCTGAGTAGTTAAACGCAGTAGGGATTTTCATAGTTTGATATTTTTTAAGTCGTGCAATTTCTCGTTCTTCACGTTCCAGGTATGGTTCGTATTTAATCGTTGCTTGAATCGTTTGGCAGCTTCGTGCTGGAATATCCTTACCGGTCAATTCTTTAATCATTGCAGGAGTGCACTGATTTTCCCCAAAAACTCTCAGGAGGTCTGTGGTGCGATATTTTGCTTTAAGTTCAGCAATGGTTGTTTCAATGAGTTCTTTTTCTTGTTTGAAATCTTCAAACATTTTTTCACTGATCAATCCGATGTTATAAGCTTTTTCAGTCAATCGTAAGAATGCATTGTCCTGACGTAACATGAGTCTGTGTTCCGCGCGTGACGTAAACATGCGATATGGTTCATCAACGCTGAGAGTGATTAAGTCATCAATCATGACACCGATATAACTTTCGGTACGATCAAGAATAAATGGTTCTTTGCCAGAAGCCTTTAACGAAGCGTTAATACCTGCCATAATACCTTGTCCAGCAGCTTCTTCATATCCAGTTGTTCCGTTAATTTGTCCACCGCAAAAGAGTCCTGGAACCTTTTTGGTTTCAAGTGAGTGCTTCAGTTGGTTTGGAAAAACAAAGTCATATTCAATTGCATAACCGGGACGTGCAATAATTGCGTTTTCAAAACCTTTAATTGCTCGAATATATTTTTCTTGAATATCGACAGGAAGTGATGTTGAAAGGCCGTTCGGATAAATCCAATCGGTTGATAAACTTTCAGGCTCAACAAAAATTTGATGTGCAGTTTTATCAGGAAAGCGAGTAATTTTATCTTCAATTGAAGGGCAATAACGTGGCCCAATTCCGGTCAATGTTTTACACAAGATAGGAGAAACGTGCGCATTGTCTTTAATAATTTGATGTACGTTATCGTTGGTGTGGGTAATGTAACAGTCACGTTTGGTTGTTGTGCTATGCGGATAGAATTCAAACAGATAGTCAAGGTTATCTGCTTCCTGTTTTTCCATGACATCAAAGTTAAGACTTGAACGCAGGAGTCGTGGAGGGGTACCGGTTTTAAGCCGTCCCATTTCTATCCCTAAATTTTTAATACTGGTAGAAAGATCTACAACTGCAGCTTCATTTTCACGACCTGAAGCATAATTGGTATGTCCCATATGGACAAGACCGTTTAAGAAGGTGCCGGTAGTAAGCACAAGTGTTGGGGTTTCAATGCGTGTGCCGTCATTGAGCATAACGCCTGAAATGTGACCGTCTTGATTAGTAAGTATCTCTTTTACCATCGCTTCAATGAGCGTTAAATTTTCTACTGATTGAAGATACTTTTGGCTTTCTTGAGCATATGAAACTTTATCAATTTGAAGACGTAGCCCATAAACCGCCGGGCCTTTGCTGGTGTTAAGCATACGGGCTTGTAGGTAGGTTTTAGTGCACAGTTGGGGCATTAATCCACCAAGTGCGCTAATTTCAAATACGATGTGTCCTTTACCAATTCCACCAATAGCAGGATTGCAGGGCATATAGCCGATTCGTTTTAAATCAAGAGAGATAAGCGCAGTTTTTGATCCCATGCGTGCTGCAGCATACGCTGCTTCAACACCTGAATGTCCGCCACCTACAACGACTACATCAAATTTTAGTAAGTTACTCACCACACTATTTCCCGTTTAAAAAGAATAAAGCCCCCAGAAATTACCGAGGGCTTTAGTATATCTGATTATATCGTTGTTATCAACGAGTCCTGATCTGTTACCAGAAGTAAATTTTAGCTGTTTGTTTTTTTGTCTGCAGCTTTAACAGCGGTAGTTGCAGTGTGCTCAACGGTCAAATCGCCATGTACGTTTACATGGTGTTCAGTTAAATTACCTTGATCTGAGCTGCCAGTTGTAAAGTCAAAGTTTTCATTAACATGAACTACTTGAGTTGTTTTGACCTGTTTTTTATCTTTACGACGAAGTAATGACATATGTAAAATTCTGTCTGATTCGCGTTGGTTATTTGCAATTTGAGAGAGGATTGGCTTAAGTTGTGCAAGTTCACCAAGCAAACGCAGTTTTTTTACAGCAGGACATTTAAGAGCAATGTACGCAGTTGCGTGAGTCATTGCGCCCAGTTTTCTGCCTAACATATCACTGTCTTCAAGAGAGAGTTCAAGAGTAAGATCAATACCAAGTTCATCAGCCAGAGCAAAGATCTTTTCTGATAATTCTATAATCAGATCAGCAAGTTCTTGGCGTCCATGCTGTATTAAGATTGCGGTAGCATCTTCTACTGTTTTAGTAGGGTCCATAATCATGATCTTAAAATCTTGGGCGAGATCTTTCATTGGTTTAGGAGTATTTGCAGTTATCGAACTTATAAGCCCTAAAGACATCAACGATATGAAGATGTTTCTTTTAAGTAGAGTTTTCATAAATTGTCCTTTCACTTTATAGTGTCCCCCTAATCTGAGACTCTTCTACTAGCATAACCTATTAGGAGCTAGAGTCAAAAGGGGTTCTAGTGTATGCTAAAGTGAGCTTAAAGCTGTTTAAAATAGTTTCAAATAGTAAAAACTAAGGGATCGAATGATAGCTCTGATTGGTAGTTTTTTTAAGCCTAGTGCGCCTTTTTTTGACCTTATTGGTTATACTAACATTTGTATTTTAGGAGCATTTTTAAGCTCATTAAGCTTATCGCTTTTTTTTGGAAAATCATTTGTAAAGGCCGCAGAACGGTTATTCCGTTCCCAGTCGCGTGCTTGGACCCCAGAATCACACAAAGCAAAAAATAATACTCCTACCATGGGAGGCGTGTTTATTATAGCCGTAGTAGCCGCTTCATGCCTGCTTTGGAGTGATCTGGCCAATCCGTTTCTGCTTATTGCTTTAGGCTGCATGATAGGATTTGGGCTTATTGGCGGATGGGATGATTGGGGTAAGATTACCAAAAAACAGGGTATAACAGCGCGGACTAAGTTTATTGCCCAAATGGTAGTGGCAGCTTTGGTTGCAACCTCGTGGATTTACTTTATAGCCCCTTCAACCGATCTTTCTTTTCTCTTTTTTAAAGACATTTATTTGACCTTAGGGATGTTATACATTCCGTGGGCAATGTTTGTCATGATTGGCACCAGTAACGCGGTGAATTTAACCGATGGTCTTGATGGGCTTGCCACAGGTTGTTTAATTCCAGTTTTTGCATTCTTTGGGACAGTGGCATTTTTTGCTGGTGGTTCTTCTGCAGAGCTTGCTGTTTTAAGTGCTGCAGTCGTAGGGGCATTGCTTGGATTTTTAAGATACAATGCTCATCCCGCTCAACTTTTTATGGGTGATGTTGGATCGCTCTCATTAGGCGCACTTTTGGCATTTATGGCGCTTGCACTCAAGCAGGAGCTTCTGTTGCCTTTAGTGGGCGCAATCTTTGTAGCTGAAACGCTTTCAGTGATTCTTCAGGTATGGTCAGTAAAATATCGTGGTAAGCGTCTTTTTAAGATGGCGCCAATTCATCACCATTATGAACTGCTAGGATGGCCAGAAACAAAAATTACGTTCAGATTTTCTCTTATTTCTTTTGTGCTTTCAGCAATTACTTTGACACTTCTTATGATGAGCTAGAAACTTTTTTAGATGATTGAGTGCTTTTATTAAGCGTGTGTGTTGTTGCAAAAAATAGTACACCGCTCAGTACAATGCTGGCAAAGATAAAAAGTGGGGTCACGCTTGTGCTCATAAAAGCGTTAATAGTGCTTAATAAGAGCGTGATACACGTAGCAAACCCAAGCATACTCAATGCTGACTTAGTAGCGGTGTACAGTGCAACAATGCTGATCGTATACGCTAAGATGCTTCCCAGTGTTGCCGTGTATTGTAAGGGAATCTGTTGTCCTTGAGTGAGTGTTAAAAAGAAGAAACAGACAAGACCTTCTGCAATGACACACAAATAAGGAATGTGGTGACGATTAAAAGTTTTTAAAAAATGAAGTGCAGGTAAATGCGGCTGCTCTGCCAACGAAAAAAGATTCCAGGAGTTGCTGTACATAATTCCATAGGCACCACCTAATGCAGAAGAGGCAATTGCCAGTGAAAATAACGGAGCAAGAGAGTCTTTAAGCCATGGAGCAATTTTTTCAAGTAAGGCAGGAAAGGCACCGACATAATTAGTTTGGTCGCTCAGCGTTGTTCCCAAAGAAGCATAAAAAAGAAACTGGTAAAGTGCTGCTAGTAAAATAACGATACTAAATGAGATGACAATTGCTCGTGGCGCATTTACCTTTGAATTTTCAATAACACGGCTTAAAGAACAGCTTGCTTCAAATCCTAAACAACAAAAAAGTACGAGTGGTAATGCAACAGGAATGCCTGTCCAGATAAGGTGAGGTGCTGCAAGGTTGATCATATTTGAGCAGTAAAGACCTGTCCCAATAGCAAACAATAAAGGAGTCGCTTTTGCAGTGACAAAAAAAGCTTGAATACGTGTGCCTGTTTTGGTGTTGAGTAGATTAAGCAGCACAAAAAACATCACAATAAGGTAATCAAGAAAAATATGGGGAACTGTATGGAGTGCCGGAATAATAAACCGTAAAAAGGTTACAAAAACATGGATAGAAAGTGAAGCTGAAGCAAGCTTTGCAATAAAATAAATCCAGGTGCTCATAAATCCCCAAAACGGGCTTATCATTGCGCCAAAGTTATAAAAATTACCTTGGGCATGCATACTACTCAGTCGTGCAATACACAAAATAAGAGGCAACATTAAAACGCCTGCAAGAAGATAAAGTCCACCACCCAATGCACCGGTATGTTTTGCGACAATTACCGTATTGATAAAAGTACCGGTGCCAAACATAATATTAATGCTTACCAAAATTGCAGCAGGCAGTGAGAGAGAGTAAGACTTTGACATGAACAACTTCTCCTGAGCAGAACGTTTTTTCAAATAAAATAAGTATCTTTCCATACTAGTGAGCGCCTGTTTTTTTACAAGCTCTCAGGAGTATAACGTATATGATTGAGATCAGAAATTATAGTTTATTGCGATAGAGAGCAAGCGCAACGGTTCCAGCAATTGCTGCGTTTAAGCTGTCCACTTCTAATGACATGGGGATAGTGATGTGACTATGACAGGAGTTTGCCCATTCTTGAGGCAGTCCATGAGCCTCGTTTCCCACCACAAAAAGTACATTTGATGAAGGGAGTGTTTCAATAGTGGTGCCATTTTCAACAACAAGGGCCGCAAGATGAACCTTGTTTTTATGGTTCATTAACTCTTTCCAGCTCCACTGATAAAGATTTATGAGTGGGAGACTACCGGCACTGGCTTGAAGACTTTTAGGAGAGAAAGGATCACATCCTTCAACAATAACAACTGTTTTAAATCCAAAAGCTGCGGCTGAACGAATGAGTGTTCCCATATTTCCTGGGTCGGTAATGTTTGCAAGTACAATACCTGACGAAAGAGCGACTTCAGGTTTTTTGGGAATCTCAAATACGCATAAAATTCCGCTAGGAGTTGAGGCGGTGCTCATTTTTTTCATAACAATTTCAGATACCATTGTAACAATAGTTTCTGACGGAACCAACTTAGCAAATGAAGTGTGGTCTTTGGTGATGAACAGCTCAAGAGGTATGTATTCGTGCTCAATAAATGTTTGGCACGTACGTTTACCTTCTGCAATAAAAGCATTTTGCTCTTTTCTGCCTTGGGATGTGTGAAGTTTTACGGTCTGTTTTACTATCTCGTTAGCGACTGATTCTATTATTTTCATGGGTACCTCTATAGTCAGTATAAAGGCGATAGAAATATTTACAAAATAATCTGTAAAATAAAGGAGGGAGCACTGAAGGCTCCCTCTTGAGATTGCTTAATATACAACCGATATAGTTGTTTCAACTGCTTGGACTTTTTCCTTAGGAGTTGAGCTTGACTCAAGAGCAACTGGTTTTTCATTATCAAAATCCTCAGTTTCTGATTCAGAATTATCAGTATCGGGTTTAGTGTCTTCTGGAGTTACAATATTACTGAATTCTAAATGCACTTTGCCTGGAGTTTTAAAAACAATAGTAAACTTATCATCATCTTCAGTAACTTCAGCTTTTCCATCAACACTTACAGAAGAAATAAAATCTTTTATTTTTTGTTCTTTTTCAGTTTTTGCTCCTTTGCGTGCAACCTTAACTTTCTCTTCAGAGTTTTTAAGAATGTGAAAAGTGCTTCCTACTTTTACTTTTGCTTCTTGAGCAGGAAGGGTTGATTTTGTGAATATATTGTCACCTTCATAAAGCACTTGCATACTCTCGGGAGCTTTACAGGTGTTAAAGCTTTCTTGTAGGGTATTACATACTTTGCCTTTAGGGCAGAAGTTTGCTTTATAGTTTATTCCACCATCTTCTTTGTTAGGAAATCCAAACCATCCTTTTTTTGGTAATCCTGCTACACCTGTTGGCCCGAGATCTCCTAAAAATGCAAATATACCCATCTTTTTGTTATCAAATCCAGCTCGTCCTGGATATTCAACACGGATAACTGCATGTGGTTGCCACTTTTTTCCAGCATCAGTAGTTTCTGTTCCAAACCCACAGATTCTCACATAGGTTCCTATTTGAGGATAAAGACCATGTCCATGGTAGGCTGAGTAGGCAACAACGTGTCCATTTTCATAGGTAAGATCTGGGTTGTCAGCATCAAGCCACTTTGCTTCACCAGAACCATGAGCAGGGAAAGAGATGCGAGTAAGCTTTGGAGTACCTTTTGTAATACTTCCACCTTCAAATTGTAGCATGAGATGTTCGACATCCATTTTGTGGGTCCCTACCCCTGGAAGCCCTGTAATAATTGGGTAGTCACCATTATAGCCATATACGAATATATATTGAATGTAGTCATGTCCACCTTGTGAAGTGAAAATGGCGTAATACGGAGTTCTTATGATTTGGTTTCCTTTATGATCTTTTTCCCATGAGGTAAATACTGTTCCTTCAGGAGTTATATATTTTGTTTGAGGGTTGTCACCGGCATCAGTGCAGTTATTGTTTTCTATAAAAAGATGTGTTTCAGGATTAATGTATTTTTCATAATCAATTGATGCAAGAGCTTCCATGGTTACTTGGCCTTTATCAAGAACAACTTCACGTTTTTTGTGTCCGTATAAAACACGGATTTCTGGTTGTGCTAGATAATATTCGAAAGTCATTGGAAAATAGGGTTCACGGTTCCAGCTGTCGTATTTTTCCCATACTTTTGCTCTGCTTGCTGCTTTTTCTACCCATGTTTTTTCTTTTTTACTTAAATAGAGAATGGGAGCATAATCCATAATTGCTTTATCGATTGAATCTTTTGACTGAGGGTCAATTGAATGAATTGAAAGTGGTTGTGCTGGAGCTGGACAAGGTTTTGCATTGAGAGCTCCATGGGTAGCTACTATCAGGATGGTTAATAGTGTTTTTGATATAATATTTTTAAAATTTTTCATAGACTTCCCCCACTCATTAAAAACAATAACTCTCTTTGAATTTAAATTTATCATGAGAGATTTGTACCTCACAAGAGATTGTGGGTATTTATTGTCTAGTAAGCTTGATTTGAGTTTTTTTAAGCTTAAATCTGGTCGTTTAAAATCATAGTGCGGTACTGCTTCATGAGCTGCATCATAAAGTGAACATTATGAAGACTCGTTAAATGATATGCAGTGAGCTCATGTGCTTTAAATAAATGACGAATATAAGCTCGTGTGTAATTAAGGCAGGTGTAACAGGTGCACTGTGGATCGATAGGAGTAAAGTCCCGTTCGTACTTACTATGCATAATTTTGACCGTACCGTTAAAGGTGAACAGGTGTCCGTGACGTGCACAGCGAGTTGGGTGTGATGCATCAAAGGTATCAATACCTAGTTTAATAGCAGGTTCAAGTGAAGGAATGTCACCAATTCCTAAAAGGTGGTTTGATTTTTCACGAGGAACGTGTGGCATCATGTGCGCAAGCATTGCAAGCATTTCATCACGCGTTTTGCCAAGTGAACCACCAATAGCAAATCCATCAAAAGGAAGATTTCCTAAAATCTGACAACTTTTTTTGCGTAGTTCATTATCAACGCCACCATGGATAACTGCGTACATTGCCTGTTGTTGTGGGTTTCTTAAATGTTCTTCAAGTGAACGTTTTTCCCAGCGATGGGTTCGATCAAATGAGTTGTTAAGCGCCTGTTTATCAACGTGATAGGGTGGTAACTCATCAAGTGGAATGATGATATCAGCACCAAGATCTTTTTGTGCTTGAACGGTTGATTCGGGGGTTAATAAAATAGATTTTCCATCACGATAGGATTTAAAAAGCACCCCGTCTTCTGACACTTTCATGACAGAATTATTTTGACTTTTTTTACCACGACTTTTTATTTCATCGTGGACTGTTCCGTACATCAAACTAAATACTTGAAACCCACCAGAATCTGTTATGATAGGGCTTTTTCTATTCATAAATTTATGAAGACCACCAGCCTCTTTTACCACATTTGTTCCTGGATGTAACAGTAAATGATAGGTGTTACAAAACATAAGTTGCACATCAAGGTTATCAAGCAGCACACCGTCTAACGCTTTTGGACATGCATTGGTTGCAACCGGAACAAAATTAGGCGTTTCAATAATGCCGTGTGGCGTATGAATTCTGCCTACACGAGCACGGGATTTTTTTGATTGGTGAACAAGTTCAAAATAAAAGTAATTCATGATTAAAGTGTACTATGTCCTTTGATGAAGGTGCGGGCAAATGAAACAACCGGCACTCCAATTAACAGTGCAATAATTTTAACGGTACTACTAAATAAAATAATATTCATGACTGATACTACGTGTCCTGAAAGAGCTATTAGTGTAAAAAGAACTGTGTCCACTACTTGGCTGATTGCGAGCGCACTAAAGGCACTTATCATGAAATAATGACCAGCAAGCATGCGGTTAAAGAATTCAAAAAGATAGATATTTAAATTCATACTAATAAAGGCTACAAAGAATGAAGAAAGTATCATTCGTGCCATACGTTCTAATAATATAAAGAAGTGACCATGAGTGATATCAGCAGTATTTGGCACATAAAATAAATGTACCTGACTCATTAACGCAAAAAAGAGTGCACAATAAAATCCAATCCATATTGCATTTTGTGCAGCTTTTTTCCCATAATATTGTTGAATTAAGGTCACTGCGATGTTTGCTCCAATAGCAAAAGCATCTGATGTTACTACTTCAAGACCAAATAGCGTGGCTTGTTTGGTGACAAAGAAATTACCTAATACCCAGCATACTGCCATAAATGCAGTAAGGGCTCCTCGTCCTAGTTTAACTGCTCCAATTGCAAATAAAGCTACCAGTAGACTATGTATTACAAAAGTGACTTCATTGGTTACAAAAAGAGGAGTTACTAAAACTGAACAATACGATGCTACCGTATCGCATATATTCATATAAACCTTTAAAAGGCTGTGCATTGTGTGTACTCCTACACTGCTTAGTACTATGCTTTCAATACTCAGCCAGTGAGTGTACACCAAAAATGTACAAAAGTTAACGCAAGCCCGACTCAGCCGATTTGAAATTTTTAACCGTTTTTACCGGATGGATGTGAATTCCCGTTTTAAAACTTTCTATTGTTTTAAGAGTTTCATCAAGCATTCTGATGCGGGCTTCGCGACTATTATAAGCATTATGGGAGGTGACAGTTACGCCTGGATGGTTAATGAGTGCCTGGTTAATGGAAGAAAGAATATAAGCTTCATCTTCCAGAACATCAAGACCCGCGCCCGCAAGTTTTTTATTGTTAAGTGATTCAAGAAGTGCTTGTTGATCAATCAGTCCGCCGCGAGCAGTATTAATAATAATTGCATGAGGTTTAACCAGTCCAAGTGTGTTTTTGTTAATAATATGGTGAGTTTCAGGAGTGTAAGGAACATGCAAACTAATGAAATCGCTTTCAAGCATGACCGTTTCAAGGGAGGTATAGGTGAGTGGTAAAGTTTGGCGAGTATCATGAGCAATTACCTGCATCCCAAAACCATGAGCAATCTGAGCAACCTGTGAGCCTATAGCGCCTGTGCCAATAATACCGATTGTTTTTCCATAAAGATCAAATCCTTCTAAATCTTCTACGGTGGTAGGGTGTTGAGTTCTGACAGCTTGCACATTGTAATTAATTTTTCGAGAAAGGTTTAAAAGGAGTGCAAAAGTAAATTCAGCAACCGTAGTTTGTGCATAGTACGCAACATTGCTGACGACAATACCCCGTTCTCTGCAGGCGTCAAGATTAATGTGATCAAATCCGGTACTGCGTGTTTGGATAAGTTTTAGATCAGGAAACTTTTCTAAAAAACAGCAATCAATGGGAGTTGAAATAAACGTTGAAACAATTTCATAAGGTCCACCCGTTAAATTTTCTGGATACTCAAATTCTTGAGAACGACTTATAAGATAGTTTTTTTCCCACTCTAAAAGATCATAAAAAGCTGTTTTCATATTATTTTTCCTTTTTTAATTTCCAAAAGCTTACTGTGGTCATAAATAGAATAACCATAGTTTCATTTTTTAACTTAAAATAAGCCTAATAGAAATATTTTTTTCGAGAGTGTTGATTTAGTAGGACTCTTATCTCTTATACTGATAAGTAAAGAGCAAATTGTTGTAGGTTTTTAAAGATGAGGTTGGCAATGGGAAAAAAAAGAGTCCACTTACTTTTAATTGGATTTATTTTTTCTATCGGTTTGCCTGGTGTATCGTTATGGGCAAATCAGTCAGCGGTAGTCCTTGAAAGTAAGAATGCTCTTTTGAACGCTCAAAAGCAAATAGACAAGCTGGAAGCTGAGCATGCAGAGTATTTTGATAAGAAGTTTGAGGAAGGCGCCCAACGTCTTAATCAAAATATGGACACTTTTAAGGAGTTTGACTATAAAAGTCAGGGTGAAATTGAAGAAGAAGCTGATCAGGCTGTTCGTGCCATTTGGTCAAGTGCAGTAGGTCAAAAAGAAGCTTTTGAAAAAGCCTATACTCAAAAAAGAGTAGATGCTGAGGCCAAATATCATAGCGATGTAGCAGCAGCACAAGCTGAGTATGAAACTACAAGAAAAGATATTGAAGAAACGTATCGTGCAAAAATCGGTTCTCTTAAAAAAACTTATCAAACCACACTTCAAGAAGCTTTAGATCAGCGTAACGCTCAGTTATCACAATTTAAGCTCCAAAAAACAAATTCTGATTATAATAATAAAATCGCCTATCAAGATCAGGTGCAACAATTACAAGAACAGTTCGATCAGAAAAAAATTACCTCTACTCAATATAAGCAAGGCATTAATAATGCAAAAAAGCAGTATAACGTTGCAGATAATCAAGCGGACAAAAAATACGAGGATGATGTTTATGCAGCAAAAGTTTCTTATAACAATAAAGAGAAGGCTGCAAAAGTAGCTTACGAACAAGCAATCAAGGATGCTGACCGTGTTCTTAATGAAGGAATTGTTCGAGTAAAAGGAATTGTAAAGACAAAGAAAGTAGATCTTGAAAAAAAAGTTGAAAAAGATATTGCAAATTTAAAAACACAACTTTATAAAGACCGAGCCGCTTATACTCCATTAATAAATGCAGAAAAGTCTCAAAAGAAAGCAGCTTCAAATAAAATAAAAGAAGAAAAAGCAAGATTAAAAAAAGCAGCTTTCGATCGGCAAATGAATTATCCTTCTCCTTCTTTAAATAAGATTCAGCAGGAACAGTTCAAGCAATTAGTCAGAATTGCAAAAACTTGGGATGGAACGCTGCTCGAGCAGATTAAAAAAACAATCGGTGCTGCTGATATTAGAAATTACCATGATAATAATCGCTCGATACTTCATTATGCAACAGCGTATGGTTTTTTACCTTTAGTTGAATATCTTCTTTCAAAAGGCATTCCTGTTAATGAAACTGATAGGGCAAATAAAACTGCACTAGATTATGCTCAAGAACGAGGCTACTTGGATGCACCTAGAAATAAAAAACCAGAGCTTATTGCCTTTTTAAAAAGTAAAAATGCTCGTTCAAATTCTGTAGATGCTCTTGAACTGAGTACTAAAATTGAAAAATATAAACGTTTGATTGAAGAACAAAATAAAATTAGAGATGTTCTTTTAACTATGGAAGCAACTCAAGGTGACAATCTTATTAAACGCGTCCAAGCAAAAGAAGAAATTGAGCGTCAAATTTATCAAGATTTGCGAAGAGATTATTCAACAAAGAAGCTTAAAGAGATAGAAAACAAACTTGATTACAACTATGACAAAGAACGTGCACAGCAGGTTATTGAAAAAGAAGTAGATATTGTAAGAAGAGGGTTTGAAGAAACTGTTCAGTTAATGGAGTATGAACATCGTCGATCAAAGCTTGAATTACAATTATATGGTCAAACGAGTTTTGTTGACGATGAAGGCAAACAGCGAACTTTTTTAGCAGAAAAAGATTACGTTGCTTATAAAAACAATAAGATAAATAAACTTAAAAAAGATCTTGAAGCGGCTATTAATCAAGCGTATGCAAAATTCTACAAAACAAAATCTGATGAGCGAGCAGAATACCTCAAGAACCAGGCTGAAATTGCTAAAGGTCCTGATGGTAAAAGTTTTGTCCGTGAAGTTAAGGAAAAACAAAAAGAGATTGCTACCAAAGTAGATCAGCAATTTACCACCGTAGCTGAGCAAGAAAAACAAGATCTTAAGAATGAACGAATTCGTCTTGAAAATGAAATGAAGTCAAAAATTACTGAGCGCAAAAAACAGTTTGAAAAGAGTAAAGCTGATCTTGTTGCACGGCGTGCAAAACTTTCAAAAGATTTATTTAATAGTCAACTTAAAGAACTTGAGCTTCTTGTTGATCGAGATGTTAAGGGGATTGAGTTAGACTATAAAATCCGTATTAATAATATAAAAAGAGATACGTCACGCATCC
Organism: Pseudomonadota bacterium; assembly: GCA_027487215.1. Taxonomy (GTDB): domain Bacteria; phylum Babelota; class Babeliae; order Babelales; family CAIQNR01; genus JAIYDZ01. The sequence continues at coordinate 230,615 of JAIYDZ010000006.1, read as the reverse complement.
TAAAAGACTTTAAACAAAGTTTTAAAGAAGACAAAAAATCGATAGATAAAGTGTACGATCAGTCGTGGGATAATGTTATTCAGATAGTACGCGGTAATATTGCGACATTGCGTTCTAAGTTTGATATTCCTGAGCCTGAAAAAAACTGGTTTGAAAAGACTTTTATGAGTATTTATACAGGTCTTACTGCTCCACTTAGAAAAACATTTTGGCATGCTGGAAGTTTTAAAGAATGGTGGGGAAACAATTCAGGGTTTATGGTCCAGGCATTAACACTAGGAATGCCTAATCCACTTTCTACTTATATGCCAGGAATTTCACTTTTTACAGGTCCCGGTGCAATGCAAAATTCTATAGCGCTCAGTGCTATTAAAGAGGTATTACCTGAAGACGTTCAACGTTTCTCACCTGTTCCTTTAATGAATCCGCTTGAAATGTATGTAAGTATGTATGGAGCTGCTGCTGTTACGGCATCTGAAAGTAAAAGCGCCAAAGACTTTTTTTCTCGAGTGGGAAACATGGTTAAAGATTCAGCAGAATCTTTTGCAGAAGATGCTGCTAAGAACACTGCTCTTTTTGTAACTTCTTTGATTGTTAACATGCTTTTAGACCCAATGAACTTTTTAGCACCCGGTTCAGGAGTTGCCCTAGAGGCTCTTGAAAATATTGGTGAATTTATGGCACGGGAAGGGGTTGAGGCTTTTTTACGTGCAGGAAGCAAAGTTATTGTAAAAGAAGGTCTTGAGGCTACGACGGCATATGCAACTAAAAAACTTGCAGAGGAATTTGCAGAAAGATCTGCAAAGGAAGTAGCTGATAGTATTGTCAAAGCCTCAGCACTAATAACTCAAGAAACTAGTGAGAGTCTTACTAAAAAATCAGCGATGCGAATTAATTCTGAAATCGCACAAAGAGCTCAACAACTTTTACGAGAAGCAACACAAAATACAGCTGAAGCAGGAGTTTCTAAAGGATCAAAAGAAATCATAGAGCAGGTAGGTGAAGAAGTAGTAGAAGAGGCTGTTGAACTATTCGCAAAGGAAATTGCTGAGCAAGCTGGTAGAAGAGCAGCTTATCAAAACGCTTTAGCCGATACAATTGATCCTCAAGATCGAGCTCTTTATGATAAATTAAGATCAGATCTTGTGGCGCGCGAAAATAGTAGCATTATTAAGGATACCCCTTTAACACCTGAAGAAATTCATAGCCGAGCAAAAAACCTATTAGAGCAATCAAAAAGGGCAAAAAGTTTACCAAAAAATTCTAAACCATCTGCTTTGGATCCTTTAGATGAATTTGATGATACTCTGGAAAAAGCTTTTGGTGAAAAAGTGCGCTCTCTTGATATTAAACCAGAACAAATCAAAAATCCTGACGTAAAAAAAGCACTTAAAAAATTAAAAGCACGTAAAGTTAATAAAGAGGTAATTCCTGAGGAGGAGTTACTAGCTTTCCAGAAAATGTTTAATGAAAAAGACTATGGAGCGTATGAAGCACTACAAAAAAGTTTTGTCGAATCAAAAACATCAGTAAAACCAGTTGATAATAGTCCAGCGTCGCCGACTTTATTAGCAGAAAAATCTGTAAAACCTTCCAATAGTCTACCTAATCAAACAACACTTGATAATCCTTCTGTAGGAAATAACATTGACGGGCCAACCAGTGGTGGAAAAAAAGTTGAAACTACTACTGCACCCAAAGAGGGACCAAATACGCAAACCGATCCAATAAAAATCGGAGAGAAACCACCTCTTGCTTTCTTAGATGAAATTCCTACTGCTGGACAGGAAATGAAATTGCGTAATTTACAAAAACAGATAGATACACTGCGTAAAACTAAATTTGAAGAACTTATTACGAAATATCAGGTTTCAGATGATCTTAAGAAGATTTATGACTTACAAACAGCAGATGATTTTATTAAGAATGTAGATTCAATTGAAAATCTTAGAAATGCCCTTATTGATCAGAAGTTGGTTGATTTGGCAAAGAAAGAAGGGTTTACCGGAAAACTTTCTGAGTTTTTCGAAACAATTGATCAACAGGGAGAGAATTTTAGTGCGCTGACTCGTTATCAAAAAGAAGTTGATGATGCATTAGATTTCTTTAGGCAACTGGGAACCAATGAAAAAGGTGAAAGTATTTTAAAAACTAAGGACGACATTGCATCTTTTATAAAAAAACATAATCTTCCAGAAGATTTAAACGCTTTATTTACAGAGTATCAAAAAGTTAATAGTGCTATTAATCAATCAAACCCTGCACCAAGCAAAATTGCATCAAGCGAACCTGTGGGTCAAAAAAAATCCTTACCTCAAGAAAAACCTTTATCGTGGTTTGAAAGATTCAAGCAAAAAATTAATCCCAAAAAGTCATCAGCACAGATTGCTCAAAACTCTGACGTTAAAGTTTTTCAAAATAATGCAGACCTTATTCTTACCAAGACAGAGGGCGGCAGTATTAAAGTTGTTATGGAAGAACCTTTGTCTGTAACAGGTGTGGTACCTACTAAGGCAGATAATCCTCATGCTTTTGCCTATAATCAAGAGCTGAGAAAAAGTCCTCAGATATCTAGTAAAAAAGCACTTCCTGAAGATAGAACTATTTTCTTTGAAAAAGATAGGACACTAAGCTCTGTGGAAGCTGCAACTTCAGCAACTAATCCTCTTGATTCTTCAGCTCTTAGAAGATTAAATCAGTCAACCGCAGAGGTTGGTCAGGAAAAGTTCGGCTTATTGGTCGAACAGGTTCGAGAATTAGCGGGGTTAGACAGAATTGGGGATTTTGTAACTCAATTAAAAAGCATTGACTTTGAAGTATTAAAGGCACAGTTTTTTGAAGACGATTTATATCAAAAAGTTAGAAGTTTATTGAAAGAAGATGATTTTGTTAAGCAAATGAAAGTATTGGGTGTAGATCAATCGTCAATAAAAGCAGCATCAAAATTAGAATTACCTGATGATATCTTGAGAGAACATTTTAAGAAAATCCCTGAAGGACTTAACTTCAGTGGTGAAATAAAAGCTCATCTTAAAAATAAAAAATGGAAAGAATTAGAGGAGGCTTTAAGCGGTAAAGGAATTGGAAATAATAATCAAACTTTATTACAAACATTTTTAGAGGATAATCCTCCAGCTAAGCTCGTTAAAGAATTACAAACAGCACAGGTTCAAACCGATGAAGCTTTAAATACCATTGTACAACACATTAAAACCTCAACGAACAAGGACTCGAAAGCTTTAAGAGAATCTCTTTCTGGTATAGCTGAGCAAAAAGCTACCATTGTTAAGCACAAAAGCTTTAAGGAAATTATAAATGAAAATACTGACCCAACGTATAGAGAAGCAGTACAGAGATTTACATTAGGAGATCAAAATTACAATACATCAAAGGCTTTAGAAGAAAGATTTTCTACTACTACTGTTACAGATGTTAACAAAAGCAATCAAACTGTGACACAGGCTTTAAAAAACTCTACAGGAGAATTTGAATCAGTTGGTAACCCATTGACCGAAGTTCTACCTCAATCACCTGAACCTAAGCCTGTAACAGATCGTCCTGCTCAACCGCCAGTAAAACTTCCTGATCGAGATGACATTCGACTAGGACGTGCCGAAGGATTTGGAGGTGTTTCTCGGAACGATATGAAAATTCCTCCAAAAAAATTAGGACAAGTTGGAAAAGATCAAGTTGCAGGATTTAAAACTATGAGTGAACAACCTAATAATAACGTAGTAAGAATCAATGATCAAAGCACTCGATTTGAACCCGTTAAAAGCAGCGGTACCCCTACTACTACTGACAGAAAAGTACATTTTGGAGGTAGACAAGAGGTGCCAATAGGAGGTTCTAAAGAACCTCCTATTCTAGGACCTTTTTCAGAAGAACTTAATAAGCTTAGACCTCAAAAATCTATCTATGCAGCAAGTGATGGTTCTATATATGACCCAGGTGTGCCAAAAAATGAGTCATCAAAAAGTTTTTTTACAAGAGTAAAAGACAAGTTTAAAAACTTATTCAAGGATAATTCTGGAAAGAATTTAATTAACGGTTTATCTGGAGAAGATGCTGCTAAATTTACACAACTAACGGAAAAGCTACAAGATATTAAAGTTAGAAGTATACGAAATCTTTTACTTCAATATGGTGCTGATCCTCAGAGTCTCCCCACAATTGTTCTTAATGGTAAACCTCTTTCGGAGCAACTTTTTGACCTAGGTCTTAATGTTAAGATTCAAAAGTTGATTAAAACGCAATTGTCAAATACTCCAGGTCAGGCAACTATTGCTCAAACAGTTGAAGAATTTATAAATAAAGCATCAACAGAAAAATTTTATAAAGATTTAATGGAGGGTTTAATTAAAGAATTAGAAGAAGATATTGTCAAGTATAATGCTGTATTTTCGTTTGAAAGAAGATCTACTAAAGAAGGAATTGACTTTGGGTTTGATGAAAATTATTTAAGAGGTAATTCAAAGCTTTTTGAAAAAATGGGAATTGAAGAATCCGATGTTAAATTTATGCTTGAAGAATTTAATCCAAAAATGAAAGTTTTGCATGAAAAACAACTTGCAAATTACAAAAAAAATTATTCAAAACAACCAACTGTTCGCAAAAAAGCAGAAACTCCAGATGTTAAACGTCCAGGAGTAGAACCAGTTAATAATGGTCAAACCTCGACTTCATTAGAAAAACAACCAGCTCAAACACCAAAACAATCAGTAAATAATTCTACATCCGCAAAACCTGTTACTTCTGAAGTTCCAACGGTAAAACCTGCAAACGTTCCAGAACAAGCTGCAAAACCGGCTCCAATTGAAGTTGTTACAGTAAAACCAGTAGAGGCTTCAGTTAAACCAGCACAACAGTCATTGACACTTAAAGGAACAACCTATGACAACATACTTCCTTCTAATGGAGCTGTTATCAAAGACCATCAAGAAATTATTAAAACATTGGGTGAGGTTAATACAAAATTAAAGACAATTGAAGGATGGGTTAACCGAGATAGTTTGGTAGGAAGAAATACCGTTGATCAAATTATGGCTGGCAATGGTCGTAAAGTATTTGATGGTAGCGGATTCAAAATTGATCCTCTTGATCCAAAAGCATTAAGTAAATTATCAACAGAGACTGCTCTTATAAAAGATTCTTCAATTAAAAAAGTTGTGGATGATTTGATGCCACAACTACAAAAAGATGTAGAACGCTTACAAATTTTAAATAAAGCTGAGGATATTGGAGCGGTTTTAAAAGCTGAACAAGAAGTGGCACAAAAACTTGCAAAAGAAACAGCAGAAGCAGCCCAAACAAAGGCAGCTCAAGAGGCTGCAAAGCTTCCACAACCAATTAAGATTATGACTGTAGAGGGAAAAGTAAGACAATTACAAAATGTGGTTGTAGTTCCTGGTACTTTAGCAACAGATCATCCAGGCATGGTTTCTGTGTTAGAAACTATTGACGGTAAAATAGGTAAAATGCAGGCAGCATTTATTAAAACTGTAGGTCATTCAGCAGCTCAAAAAAGTAGTTTGCTTGCAGCAAAAATTAATCCTTTAGAGCCGAGTGCATTTGAAGCATTAGATACTATTATGACCAAAGAATTAGAACTACTTAGAATAAATCCTCAACAGCAGAAGCAAATATTTACCACATTAAGTGGATTAAAAGATGATCTTTATATTTTACGCGAAGCACACCAATCACCAGACATCAATAAGTTTTTCGCTGATCTGGCTGCAAAAAAAGCGGCACAAGAAGCTGCTGATAAAGTGGCAAAAGAACTAGCAGAGACGGCAGCAAAACAGGCTGCTGCTAAGCTTCCCCAACCGCTTGTTATTAGTGGCAGGCCCTCTCAAAATTTAATAGTAGTTACAGGTGCTCTTAAAGATCATCAAGAGATAAAAAATTTACTACAAAGAGTTCAAGAGCATTTAGAAAAAGTACAAGGACTAACTCCAGAACTTAAAATAGATGTTTTAGACCCTCAAGTTCTTACGAAACTTGATACTGACATTAGTACCAATCTTGCCAAAAATTCAAGTACAGCTGCAGCTTTACAAAGACATAATGCAGAACTTGTCAGTCAACTAAAAAATGATGTAACTCGAATACAACAATTAAACAGCTTAAGTAGCCCTGATGAGATTACTCAGTTTTTAGTTAAAGAAAAAGAAGCTGCAGATGTTGCAGTTAAACAAGCTGCTCAGAAAGCCGAAAAAGAAGCTGCAGAACTTACAGCTCAAAAAGCAGCGCAAGAAGCAGCATCAAAAGCTAAAGATCCGGTTAAAGTAAAGGAAGCTTTAAAGGCTGAGGTTGAAACGTTGACTAAACAGTATGGATTAAAAAATGTAGTAGTAGATGTTAATAATATCGATTCATTAAAACAATTTCAGACTAGATTGATTCGTGAAAGGTTTGAAACAGAACTCGTAGGTTTAGCATTAGATAAACAAAAAGTTGTTAATCCTACTGCTGATGAAATTCAAAAAGCAGTCAGTCAATATTTAGATACTATTACTGTAAGGCAATTTGGTACGTATGTTGATATGGCAACACGAACAGCTGAGGGGCCACCAATTTTTGCTAGTTTTAATAAGTATTTAAGTGATTTGGGCGACTCTTTAGATTTTATTAAAACTTTCAGAGATGAAATGTTTAAATTTAAAGAGTCTGGTAATTTCAAGATTTCTGACCAAGTTATTAAAAATTTTATTACACCGGTAAAGTAATAAGGGGATTATAATGAAAAAAAACATATGGTTATTAATCTTTATGACTGGTATCTCATTTCAATCAACAGTTCTTTGTGTTGATAGTCTTTTGGCGAATTTGCCTTTGGGCAAAAACGCTCCCAAAACAGATTTGGATAAAGAAGCTTTTTTATTAGTTTCAGACGTTTTAAATCAGTGTTATCAACACATGCTCGAAAATCATCCAGCAATTAAAAAAGTATGGGCATCGGTAATGCCTCAAGTGTTGGGAAACATGAAAGAAAAAGCGGCAGAGCTCTTAAAACAGGTACAAGAAGGTAAGCAGATAAGCAATAAGGACGCTCAAGAGTTTATGATGAATATGTATTCTGTAATTGGTCATGCAGATAAGTTTGAACCAATTGTTAAATCCCCAGAATTTCAGGAATCAATAAATCAGTGTACAATAAAAACCTTAGAGAATCTTGCCAAACAAACATAATAAGAATTTAAGATCTCTTTTCTTTTAGTTATGATGTCAGATGGAGAGGGTGTTCTTTAAATCCTACAAAGATACATTCTGGTTGGGGTATTATGCCAAATTCAGCTTTGACCATTTCTTGCATTGTGCGCGCAAGGTTAACAATATCGGTTGAGGTTGCTTGATCGCTGCTTACCAGCATGTTTGCATGTTGATAAGAAACTTGAACGCCACCGACTGAAAGTGCCCCTTTAACGCCGATTTTATCAAGATAATAGGCAACCCAAATAATTTTTTTACCATTTTTTACTAACGTAACTTCATCAGGATGAAAGTTTCTAAAAAAGCTTCCACAGGTGTAAGCATGCGGATAACGTGAAAGTCTGTGACGGGAAATTTCCATACTGCGTCCACGTGCAAACGCAACTTCTACATCAGTGCTTTTTTTAAGTTTAAACGTTGCATTGATAAGAATATGTTTGCGTTCCATTAATTTTGATTGATTGTATCCAAACTCAAACCATGCATTATCAACAGTCAGCAATTTTCCAGTCTCACGTTCAATAACTTGAGCGTGTACAAGAAAGTGACTCATGAGTGCATCAAAGTAATGGAGATTAATAAATGCTGATCCGCCAATGCTTCCTGGAATACTGCTAAACACTTCAAATCCAGTAAGTCCATTATCAAGCGTGAACTTAATAGCCTCTTCCATCAAAACACCTGCATCAGCAGTGACTAATGCAAAATCATCAGAGTGCTCACTCATAGAAAGAGAACCTTTTTTGGGATGGATAATAAGTCCATCAAATCCTTCATCAGAAACCAAAACGTTTGCACCATGCCCTAACACAAACACTTGTAAGTTATGAGTGTGTGCAAACTGAAACGCTTCTTGAAACTCTTGAACGGTAAGGGGTTCACAAAAATAACGCGCGTTGCCGCCAGTGCGGAACCATACTTTATCTTTAAGCGAAACATCTTCTTGGATCATAAGTTTCATCACGTCCCTTTCTTGCTTAAGCGTGAAGATGAGGTCTGAGAGGTTTTTTGCGAATAACAGTTTTGCCAGCTTGTACCAAATCAAAACATTCTTTACCACAACATTCTTGGTATGTTGTGATGCATGCAGGACACGCAAGAAACTGTTTGTTACAGCGAGCGTTTACACAGTTAGTGTAATGATCACACGGTATTTTGCACAAATCGCAGTGACTTAAAATATCATCATTAATTTTTTGGGCAATACGCGCATCAAACACATAGTTTGACCCACGAAAATGTCCTTCAGGAAACTTTTCAACATAACGATGAATGCCACCTTCAATTTGATACACTTCTTGAGCGACACCCTTTTGTTTAAGGTACGTAGACGCACGTTCGCAACGGATTCCGCCGGTGCAGTGCATGAGAACTTTTTTGTCTTTAAACGTTTCTAAATTTTTATCAACATACTCAGGAAAATCTCTAAAATTTTCAATATCAGGAGTTAATGAACCTTTAAAAGTGCCAATGCGTGACTCGTAATTATTGCGTGCATCAAGAATAACCAAATCTTCTGGCGAATTATTCATGAGTTCGTGCGCTTGTTCAGGAGTTAAATGGATTCCACCATCGACAGCTTTTACTTTTTGAGTATCAAGCCCTAGGTTTACAATCTCATTTTTAACAACGATACGCATGCGGGGAAAATAGTTATTATCGCCCGGTGCAGTTTTAAAATCGATGCCCCCAAAGAGCGGATGAGCTTCCATGGCTGCAATATAAGCGTCAGTTGCTTCTTGCGATCCTCCTACCGTTCCGTTGATGCCCTCTTGTGCAAGAATGATTCTGCCGGTCAGCTCCAAAGACTTACACAGCTTTTTTTGCCATTTTGCAATAAGTTCAAGATCAGCAATATCGACGTATTTGTAATAAAGAAGAATTATTCCCATGGTCGCCTTTTAAAAAGATTAAAATTCTTTTAAAAATTTTATCATAAGGTAAAATTTTCTTGATAATTTTTTATATTTAATCGCATAAATTTTGATGTGGCTGTTCTAATTTTGTATGTAGTTCTAAGTAAAAAATTATCATGGGGGTGTAATAGAATTAATTAAATAGTTTAAAAACGTATAGACTGAGTGTTTATAGTTAGAGTGTACATATTTTCTGATAACACTTGATGGTGTTTTTTTAACTATCATGAATTAATATTAAAAAATATGTACACTCTATTAGTTTATTTATCAGATTCTTTAGTTACCGGTTTAAAATTGCCATTTTCAGTAACACAATAATTGCCCTCTTGAACTTGTGCGCCAACAAAAACAACTGCAGCATCTTTTGGATCATTAAAGCAAATCGGTTCTATTACCTCTTTCTCATCTTCTTTATCTACCACTACATAAGAGTCTTCAGTGGTTGGATTAATAGGTGTGTTGATAAGTAGTACTTCTTCATTGCGATCTATCAGTTTAATTGTGCCAGCTAGCATTGTTCTTAATTCTTCATCAGTCAATGTTGGATTACTTTCAGCACAAAATACTGGAAAATTAATGGTTAAAATTGAAGCAACAAGTAACAGTTTTTTCATTGTTTTTCCTTTATAAAATATAATTAATAATATTGATTATTATATATTTTTAAGACTTTGTCACGACTTTACAAAAATGTATAAAGTCTGTTTAATGCGACTATGCTTATTAATTGATTGTAGTTTTAAGGTTTTTCAGAGCTTATTAAAGATTGTTAACTTTTTTAATAATTTTAATGTACGCTTAAATTGGTATTAACAGTTATTGAAAGGTCTTTTCAGGCTTAATTTAACCTGATAAAATATTTTAATTTAATTATCTTCAATTCATAATCTTTTTAAAAATTAACAGTAAGAGTCGATTAATCAGTCTATGGCTACGGATATAAACTGAAACTATCTGAGTTGTTAAAAGCAAATTGTGTGTAAAAAGTTTACATAAGCCTGAAGTGCACACGTATAGTAAAAAAGACCTTTTTGGGTCGGTGTGGGTAGAAATTTTCTAGCTAGAAGTCAAAATAAAAAAGTTGTAAAAAAATAAGTAGAATCCACAAAGATCTAAATTTAGAAAAGATTTTTAAATCGATAAAGGAATTATTGTAATGCGTGCAAATTGGCACAATTGCAGATTTTTCTAAATTCCCGTATGCTTCTGTCAGGCCCTGTGTAAGCTTATTAAAAGGTATAATGCTATGAAATTATCCGTACGGTGGATGTTCGATCACATACGCGCTGATTTAAAAAAGGTCGGCGTTGATGCAATTGTAAAAAAGATAAGCTCCTCAACTGCTGAAATTGACGGTATAGAGTCAGTAAGCCTTGATGTAAGTAATTATACGCTTGCAACAGTCATTGGTGTTGATGAGCAGAATGTGACGGTTGAATCTACCGAATGGAAAAAAACTTTTACGCTTTCTGTCCGTGAAGGGGCAACAGTAGGGCGTGTCTACTTTATCAAAAAACAGGGTGATAAGGTTCTTTGGTCACAATGTACTGACTGGGGTGCTCAAAAAGATGGCCTGGTTCCCGCAGTTTTTGCAGATAAAAAGGTATGTGCTGGTGGATGGAGAAAGCTGGTTGAAACTGAGGACTGCATTTTAGATATTGATAATAAGTCTATTACTAATCGTCCTGATCTGTGGGGACATCGTGGGTTTGCTCGCGAAGTTGCGGCCTTGCTTGGGCTGACCCTTATTCCTGAGAAAGAGCTTTTAGCAGCAGTTCCAGTTAAACCAGAAACATCTACCTTTAAACCAACCAAAAAAACTCCGTATACCTTTAAAAATAGTGCGCCAAAAGCATGTAATCGCTTTGCTGCGCTTTATATTGATTCTATTCAAAATCGTCCCTCATCAATTGGGATGGCAACACGTTTGTTACGTGTAAATTCAAAACCGATTGATCTGCTGGTTGATGCAACTAATTATGTGATGCTTGATGGTGGGCATCCAATGCATGCGTTTGATTCAGCTACGTTTGGTTCAACGCTTGAAGCATCGATGGCAAAGACCGGACAAGAGTTACAGCTTCTTGATGGTACGACTGTAAAACTTTCTCAGGACGACCTGATTATTACTGATGGCATAAAGCCGTTAGCGCTTGCCGGAGTAATGGGTGGTAAAGGTTTTGGTGTTTCAGCCTTCACAAAAAGTCTTATTATAGAGGCAGCTCATTTTGATGCGACTACTATTCGTGTCACGGCAACACGCCACAAACAACGTACCGAGGCGTCAGCCCGTTTTGAAAAAACGTTAGATCCACTTGCAAACACTCGTGCATTACAGCGATATATACAAATTTTAAAAGATGAAAAAATTCAGTTTACGACCTCAGGAACAATCGTTTCTTTGGGTAAAGAACCAAAACCAGCGGTGATCCAGTTAAGTCATGAATTTATTGAACAACGACTGGGTATTACACTTGCTCCTACATTTATTAAAAAGTCACTTACTTCAATTGGTATGACTGTTGCAGCCGTGGGTAAAAAGTACAAAGTTACGGTTCCAACTTTTAGATCATCAAAAGATATAACCATTGCTGAAGATATTGTTGAAGAGTTATTGCGCCTTTATGGATTTGATAATATTCCTCTTTCATTGCCGCGCCTGCAGCCAGGTTTAGCGCCACGCAGATCGGTCTTTGCGGTTCGTAAGTTAAAGCAGTATTTAGCATTTCATGCAGGTATGTCAGAAGTTGAAAATTACATGCTCTATGACAACGATTTCTTAAAATTAATATGTTGGGATCTTGTTGAGGGAGTTACGCTTGCAAACTCTTTATCAGAACAACGCGGTACGTTAGTTACCAGTTTAGTTCCGCATCTTTTGCAAAACGTACATAGTTCATCAGCTGACCATGATACCTTGAGATTTTTTGAATGGGCGCGTGATTGGTCAATGCACAAGGGACAAGTTAAAGAAACTCGCCGTCTTGCAGGGATTTTCTTTCATAAAAAATCGGTTGATTTTTATCAAGTCAAAGAACAGATCACCGGTCTTTTTGAATCACTAGCGATGCCTGTTACCTTTAAAAAATCAGATACATTAGTGCCATGGGCGCATAAATATCAGTGTGCATCCGTTGAGTACGCAGGCACACCATTGGGACATATTGCAAAAGTTTCACAGAAAATTATGTCACTTCTTGGTGGCGGTGATGCGTGTGTCTTTGAGATTGATGGCGATGCGCTTTTAAACAGCGAACTGCCCGATAAAATTTTTACAGCACTTCCTAAATTCCAATCAACCTGGCTTGATATCAGTATGATGGTGCCGTTATCAGTCACGGTTGAAAAGCTTTCAAGCGCGCTACAAGCTTCAGATTCACGCGTGTTTGAAGTCCAGCTGGTTGATATTTTTAAAAAAGATGAATGGAATGACCAGAAGTCAGTCACTATGCGATTTGGTTTGCGAGACAATAATAAGACACTTTCTAAAGAAGATATTGATGCTGCCTATAGCGCTGCTCACAAAGCAGTTGCACAACAAGGAGCAGTTATCAGATGAGAAGTCTCAATTTGTGGTATAGAAGTCAGATTTTTTGGGAAGTTTTTATTGCTGATTATATAACTAAGGTATGTGCAGAAGCTTTTTTGACTGGAAAACCTTTTCAAGTTGCCGATTTTTTAACTTTTAAATTGGCTTACAACTATGGTATTTCCTGGAGTTTGTTCTCGACACAGTACTTTTTAGGATGGGCTCTTATTAGTGTCGTGACTACAGCGGTTCTTGCTTTGTTAGCTTATCAGACCACTGAGCGGCAAAAAGAAGGATATTCTGTTGTAGGAGCAACGCTTATTCTTGCTGGTGGCTTTGCAAACTTAGTTGATCGTCTACGAGTGGGTGCAGTTACTGATTTTATTAGTATTTCTTTTGGTGGCTGGTCTTTTCCTACCTTTAACCTTGCTGATATAGCAATCACTGTTGGGGTGTGCATTATGGTGTATGAATATGTCATGGAAGAGTAATACTTCAAAATGTTGTGTATTTCTTTCAACGGTGGGACCCCTTGGATATTTGCCCGCACCGGGCACATGGGGAGCTGCAGTAGGCTTGCTGTGTGCGTTTTTTGGTACTTCTTATTGGTGGTATCCCGTGGTGGTAGTGGGCGCAACACTAGGTTCTTGGTTTGTTATTGATGCGGCTTTACCATATTTTAAATCAAAAGATCCTTCAGAAGTTATTCTTGATGAAGTGGTCAGCTGTGCACTTATCTTTGTGGTGGTGCCTTTTACTTTAAAAACTGCACTGATTGGGTTTCTGGTTTATCGTTTTTTTGATATCACTAAATGGTGCGGGGTTTCCTGGTTTGAAACGCTACCTGGAGCAACAGGGGTACTGCTTGATGACTGTTATGCAGCATTGCTGGCATGTGGATGTGTTTACGTTCTTGTTGCGTATCAACTGTTATGAAATCGATTTTTATCTGGTTTAAAAAACTTATTGCACCGTCTTATTGCACTCAGTGTCAGAAGTTTTTAAACGACAATCAATTTTTATGTAGTTCTTGTATTTTAGAGATTGTGCCGGTTGTAACAAGAACCTTGCATATCACTAAGACGCACGCAGTTCCGGTGTATGCCATAGGGCTGTATCAGGATCCTTTGCGTTCATTGGTTCTTGCAAAACAAAGAAGAGATCCGATTGCAAGTGTATTTTTAGGACATCTGTTATGGGAAAAAACTGATTTAAAACACGTCTCCTTTGATATTATCGTTCCGGTCCCTTTACATTGGACCCGCTATGCATGGCGGTGGTTTAACCAGGCAGACATTATTGCACAACAGATTGGTAAAGCGAGTGGTAAGCCGGTTGTGCACCTTTTACAACGTGTTAAAAAAACAGATTATCAAGCAAAACTTTCTGCAGATAAACGAATCTTAAACGTAAAAGATGCTTTTATTCTTTCACCAGAAGCTCAGTTTTATAAGAGTAAAACTATTTTGTTAGTTGATGATGTTGCGACTACGGGCGCCACGTTAGATGTCTGTTTCAAGACACTCCTCGGGCTCAGACCCAGTGGGCTGATCGGCGCTGTCGGCGCTCGACCAACTTTGTTCAGGTAGATTTCCTTCTGGATGCTTTTCAAGTTCTTCACGATAAAATTCTAAAAGAATATCTGCGGTTTCAATTCTTTTGTGTTCCAGTGCGAACTTAATAAGTCCTGGAGTTACTTGCGAACCGGCAATTGCAAGCATTCCTGCACAATCAGGGTTATCACTATTTTCAATAAGTATTTCAAGGGCTGTTTGTCTTTGAGGATTAAGAACAGAACAGAAGTCAGCTTGTAGTTGTAAGGCTGATTTTAAAAGCCAATAGGGTGCACCTTGTTCAATCATCATATGTATAAGTGGATTGCCTTTATATCCGTGGTGAGTAATCAGGGGCTCTTTTTGGTCAAGCGCAAGAAGGAGTTCGGTGGCATGCCATGCCTTTAAGTAAATGGCATATTCTACGGGAGTTGTTTCTTGATGAATACTGTATAAACGATTGGGGTCGTCTTCAATAATTTCTTGTATTTTTTCATTATTATTTAAAAATAAAGATTTTTGGATTTCATTAAAAAGCTGAGGGGTTTTTGAGGAAATTTCATTTTCTGGTTTACTTATAAGAGATGTTGAGAGGGTCAAAATGAGCGGGATAATAAAAGCGATATATTTTGGGCGCATAGATTAAAGGACTCCATTTTAGTGTCTTTTTGCATACCTAACCATTCTATGGTACTGTTTATAACCTGATGAAAAAATAAGTCAATTTTAAATGACTTACTTAATGAAAGGATCGTTCACTATGAAAAAATTATCTTTTTACCTTTTGGTTATTGCATTACCAGTAGTTCTTACCGGTTGTGAATTTTTTAGCAAAAAACCATGCTGTGGCGCAACACATGAAGCAGCTCCAGTAGAATCAGTTGCAGATATGGCTGCAGAAGCTGGTGTAGAAGTAGAAGCTCCTACATCTGATGTAGAGTAGTTTTATATTACTACTAAAAAAATGCGTTAGCTTTTTTTGTTAGTAAATGCTGTCTGGGCGTAATTTATTTGTAAAAAAGAGTCGTGTACTCAAAAAATTATAACAAATCTATTACCCCAGACATTTTTTTGACTTATTAAGATAAAGACTATTTTAAAAATACAGTGCATACTTACACAAAAACAATACGATTATAAGCAGTTTGAGCTCATTGCTCGCTCTGTTAGAAATTACGCATAAGAGTTGATTATAAGGAGTGCACAGTATGAAACGTTTTGGTTTAAAAATCTTTCTAGTACTTTCATGTGTAGCTGTAGTACGCGGGCAACAGGAATCAACTGAAAAAAAAGAGCTGGTTGAGTCTGCGTCTGTGTCAAAAAAAGTTAATGCAGTTAAAGATCTTGCCACACCAGCTGTAAAAGAGGCGGATGTCTCTAAAAGTGTTGTTACTCCTTGTGTAGCTACGCCAAAACCTGTTAAGAAAGAACCCGCAAAACCTGCACTTAGTCTGGTTAATCAAATTAAAATCGTTATTTACAGCAGTCACACGGACCCTATTATTATTACGTCGCTTGATCTTTCTCGTAAGTCTTTAGACGGAAGAGAACGCACTGAGCAAGAAGTTATTCTTGATCGTATTAAATGTTATGGAGAAGGGCTTGGGGTCTATCACATGCCTTACCCTGAAGAGCGTGTTGAAAAACATTTAACTTCTTTGCGTGAAGTGCATGGAATTAGTGATGTACAGATTCAGGAGCTGTTTGCAAAGGAAGGCTATTCGCTTGAAGAAGGTAAAAAAGAACTTGCCATTTCTTATGTAGTTGGCGATTTAATGCAGCATTTGATTATTGGCAAACTCATTGTTACAGAACAGGAAATTGAAGAGTATTACAAAAAAAATCCTGTAATAGAACCTGCTGCATTTCGAATTGAAAAAGGCACATTACTTAAAGATGAATGGACACAAAAAGAGATTGATGCGCTTATGTATGATGGTCAGTACGTAGAACGCGTGCAATGGGGTGTTACTTATTGGCTTGAGCTTGATGAAATTGCAGACGACAGGAAATTCATTGTCGATATGAAACCAGGCGAGATTCGTGCACTGGAATCTGAAGAAGGATATGAGGCCATTAGACTCGTTAAACGTAAAAAAGAACATGCAAAAACACTTGATGAAAGACGTCGTGAAATTGCTGATCAATTACGTTTTCCAAAATATCAAAAAATGCTCGATGAATATCATGCAAAGCTTTTGTCTTCTTATGATATTGTGTACGTAAAGTAGTTTACTCGCCGCATTCAGTATGATTATGCGAGGCCTGATAAAGAGATAAAGCGTGTTGCACGAGTTCTTCTTTACGGGCCTTTAATTCTGGTTTGTTTTCAAAATAGTTGTTTAGCAGTGTTTCAATATCCATCTCAACATTTACGCCAATACGCTTTTCTCGTTGTAATGTTTTTCGTAGGGGAATAACGCCGACCAGATATTGTGCGTTGATGCATGCGCGTTCAATTGTTGCTAAATCAACCATGTCTTTTTTGCCAGCAGGTACGTGATAAAGAATTTTTAAGACCGCGTCGGCAATTGTATGTTTTTGAAGTTCTTTTAAGATTTGGGCAGTATGGTTGTCATCCGTTTCATCTAAGGTTACTTCTATCTGAATAAAAGAGCGCATTGGGCCTTCTATAAATTTATGAGTTGTTGCATTTCGTGCAATATTAACCAGACAAAATCCCTTTGGTTCTTTTCTTTCACCAAAATCAACCCGTTCAATAGATCCTGAATAGACAAGTGCAGGATAGCCATTTTTATTAAGATCCTGATAGCGATGAAGGTGCCCGAGCGCTACGTAATCAAATGGTTCAATAGCAAGTTGTGAAGGTAAAAATACTGGATCGTTTCCATAAATTGCACGTTTTTCAGAACCTGAAAACACTCCAGAACTTACTGTTAAATGACCTGCTAAAATCGACGGAATTTGTGGATCAAGTTTCTGTGCAAAGTCTTTAACAATTGCTGTTACTGCTTGCGAAATATATTGAGTAATCTGTTCGGGAGACATTGAAATATTTTTTGTTTTTAAACTGATGGTATTTCGTGTGGGCCACGGAATTCCCACTACTTGTAGCGGTCCATTTTTGGTTGAAAGAGTGATACATTCTGGTTTGGCCATAATGTGAAACCCATCAAGGGGCATATCACCAAAAATTTCAAAGCTGTGTGCTTTACCAAAACTGAGTGCGTTATCATGATTACCGACCACCATTACAATGGGTATGCCAGCTTTATGTAAACGTAACAAGCACTGCATTAAAAGCTTTTGTTGAGTAGGAGTTGGATGGGCAGTTTTGTAAGCGTCCCCTGAAAAAAGAAAGAGATCGACTTTTTGATCAAGTGCTACATCAATACAAAAATTAAGTGCTTTTTCAAAGTCCAAAAGACGGGAGTGGATACCCGTCTTTGGATCAATCTTGCCGTAATTTTCCATCCCGAAATGGATGTCTGCAGTATGGATAACTTTGATCATTGTTGTGATTCATAAGTTGTTTTAAGAGCTTCTGTCATGGCAGAAGCCAATGGTTTAATAGTCTGTTTAGCTCTGACTTTGTCAGCATATCCTTCTTTATTTATTTGTCGTGCACGGCCAATTGCAAGTGCATGCGCAGGGACATTTTCAGTAATGGTTGAACCGGCCGCAGTGATTGCAGATTCGTCAATAACTACAGGTGCCACAATGGTATTATTTCCACCAATAAACGCATTGTCTTTAATGATGGTTTTATGTTTGTTGATGCCGTCATAGTTACAGGTAACAAGTCCAGCACCGAGTGCTACTTTTTGACCAACGGTAGTGTCGCCAAGGTATGACAAGTGTTTTGCTTTGCTAAATGCACCAATTTCACTGCGATTAACCTCAACAAAGCTGCCGATGGTTGCATTGTTGTTAAGTGTTGAGTTGCCGTGAATAAAACTAAAGGGTCCGACAAAACAGTCTGCGCCAATTTCAGATTTCTCAATAACGCTGTTTGCATACACAGTTGTTCGGTTACCAATTATTGCATTTTTTAAACAGGTAAAAGCTTCAATGGCGCAATCTTTTCCAATTTTTGTGTTACCAAGAAGTTGTGCACCAGATCCGATTGAAGTACCTGATTCAATCGTTACATTCCAGTCAATTTGCACATTGTGAGCTACGGCAAAGCGAACACCATTGCTCATCCAGTGTTGAATGATTTCAGATTTTTTGATCTGTTCTGCTGCCCACAATTCTTTAAAATCATTCACTCCACGGATCCGGTCAAAAGGAACAGCAACCGTTTGTACGGTAAGTTTATGTGCGCTTGCAATATTAATAAGGTCGGTGATGTACCATTCTTTGGTTACTGCGCTTGGTTGGAGTTTGTCCAAATAGTTTTCTAAAAATGAACGCTTAATAAGATAGATTCCAGCGTTGATACAACACTGTTCGCTTAAATCGCCTTCAAAATCTTTGGCTTCAATAATTTTGATAGAGTCGTCACCTTGAATAACACGGCCATACATGGCTTCAGGATCACAATGATGTGCGGTTGCAAAAGAA
The DNA here is from genome assembly GCA_027487215.1 of Pseudomonadota bacterium. GTDB lineage: Bacteria > Babelota > Babeliae > Babelales > CAIQNR01 > JAIYDZ01. The sequence continues at coordinate 211,872 of JAIYDZ010000006.1, read as the reverse complement.
ATAGTAGCGTCGTTATCGTGATGTTTTTTAATTAATTTTTCGATGTTTTCTTGAGTGACTAAGGGCATGTCACCATTTATTACTAGAATAGTGTCAGCGTGCCATGAATCGCGTGTGCATTGAATTGCGTGACCAGTTCCACGTTGTTCTTGTTGATGAATGAACGTAACTTTATTTCCAAATTCTTCTTTTACTACTTCTTCAAGAATATCTTTTTGAAAGCCGACAACCATGACTGTGGGAATGTTGAGGTTCACAAAAATATCGGTTGGATAGAGAACCATTGAACGACCACAAATTTTTTCTACTAATTTAGTACGACCAGTTTTAAAGCGTGAAGATGCTCCTGCAGCAAGGATAATTGCTTGGATACTTTGAGCCTTTGTATGACGTGTCATTAAAGAGCTCCTTTTTCATGATGGGTGAAAATGGTAAGAAATTTGACAGTATCCTAACAAAAATAAAAGAGCAGGTCTATGTGAGATTACATATCGCTATTGCGGCAACAGGAGGCACTCTGAGCCGTACGCTTAAAGGCATAAAAAAAGGGAACAGTGTGTTCCCTTTTCTACAGTGTTAACAGAAATTTATGACTATTAAAATTGTGGCTCAGGAAGATCCAGAAGTGGAGCTTCAGCTTTTTGAGTAGTATCTGTTGGTAATTTTATTTCTTGAGATTGTGGTGCAACAGGATCTTTTGGTGTCATTGGTAAAACTACTTCTGGTGCCGGTGCAGCGGGTTCTATTTCAAGTAATTCTTTTGCTGCTGGAGCGTTTTCAGTTTTTTCTTCTTTTAAAGACTTTTGTTCTTCTGGTTGCTTTTCGGCTGGAACTTCAGGCTCAAGAGATTTTTCTTCAGTCGCTGGATTAACAGGTTCTACTTGAATTGGTGCAGTCATTTGCTCAGTGTTTACTACTGGTTTTGCTTTTTCAACTTGAGCTGCAGGTTCTGTTTTTTCTTCTTTGACCAGCTCTTTAATAACAGGTTTTTCAGGAGCCACAGATATGTTATTAGAAAACTCATCAACTTTATCTGAGTGAGAAAATTCTTTTACATACTGTGCCATTGCGCTACGAAACTCTTCAAGTGCAGTTTCAAACTGAGCGTGTGAAGCGTTTGGTTGAGCTTCGCGCAGCACATGGATATAAAGTTCTTCGGGTGTTGCTTTGTGTTTTGAATCGGTACTTTTAGTTTTATCATCGGTAGCGCTCTTTTTTTCAGGTGCTACTGGAGTTTTGTCTGCTTTTTGCGATGTTGTAGTCTCAGCAATATATAATCGATAAAGCTCTGGATCAGTTGCACTTTTATGATCAGCTTTTAGTTCTTTCCACACATCAGAAGCTTTAATTTCTTTTTTCTGATCGGCAGGAATACCTTCCCATCCACCATAAATTTTTGCTTGAGGTAAAAAAGAAATATCAGGTGTATGTTCAACTACAGTAACTGTTTTTTCTGTTTCTGGCTGAGATTCAGCACTTTTTATTTCTTCAGGTTGAGTTTTTTCAGAATCTTCTTTTTCTGGGGCATCTTTTTGATCAAGTGAAAGTGTTGATTTCATTTCATCAGAAAGAGTGTTGTTGATAACTTGAGGAGCTTCAATGTCTTTTTCAAACATCTGAAGTTCTGGTTGTTCTTCTAGAGAAGGGCGTGAGATTTGGTTAGTATTTGTTTCTGCTTCTTCCTGATTGTTTTCTAATATTTTATTATCTTCAGGTAATTTTTTGTCTTGAAGGTCGATAGCTTGACTGATTGAATCTGTAAGATCATCAGTAGGTAGATCTGTTTGTTCAGCTCTTAAGCTAGCACCCATAAGTGAAAGCAATAATACTAAAGAAAATTTATTTTTTTTCATCGTTAATAACCTCCTCATAATTTTATAATAACACGTCTGAGCTGTTGTTTTCAATGCTGTAAATTAACTAACCTTAAATCTTAAAGACTCAAGCTCAATGATGTGTAATTTTAGTTACAGTACCAGTTAGCTGTTTTTAACCTTAAAGTAGTTTAAATATAGCTTTCATCATCTTGTTCGCTCTCAAAAACTTCATTATTTTCTAACTCTGAGCTTGAGGAGTTCCAGTTCGATCTATCTTTATTATCATCATTAGCCAGAGATTTCCATTGTTTTCCACTACTATCTTGATGGTTGAGTTCTGAGCCTGATGTGGATGGTGATGTATGAGTAGAACCTTTTCGCCATCTTCCTGTTGCTCTGTCAGCAAATTCACCATCACGTGGTGAATTACTTTCTTCGTCAAGGACTGAACTATGACTTGAGAGTCGAGATTTTTCAGTGTCTGCCCATAAGCAATGCAGAACTTTTGTACTCAGGTCAGGAAAAGCTGCGTTCAGTTCTTTCCAGCGAGCATCTTTTTCAAGGCGCTTAAGTTCTGATGGTGCGGGCTCAAGAATCTTTTGTAATTGTGCAGCGGCGATACATTCAGCTTTTAAGTTATTCATGTGTTTATGAGTAATTGATTCTAGTTCTGAACGTGCGTGTAACTGTGCCGTAACGGTAAGTGCGCTAAGCGCAATGGTAAAGAGTAAATTTTTTTTCATTATAATTCTCCATTATAATTCTCCATTTTTTAAAGATTACACTTTAGTGAGTTCAACGTGTTTTCAGGTAGAGCCAATACTTCATAATTGATTTTATTGGGCCATCTGTTTGTATTGGTCATCTATACCGTCATCTAGTTGTTGATTGAGGTACATACAATAAATTACGTTTTTAGTCTCTCCTGGATAGGCTTTCTGAAGTTTTTTAAATTCCGCATTATTCTGTATGTCTGTAGGAACTTGTCGATAGCTTAACTCACCGACTCTCACTGCTGCACGGCATTGTTCAATGTTCATAGGTTGCACTACGTTGTTTTGATTGAACATTTCTGGAACATCAATAGCTTGTACTGATGAGCTGACCGTAAGTGCGGTTAACAATAACAAGAATTTTTTAATCATCTTCATACTATTTCCCTTAGATAAAAATTTTCAAGTCACACTTAATTTTATATTACCTAATTGGGCTGGGCATTGAGTCCTTTTTGAGTCTAGTGTAAATGTAGTAGACTAACTGATCATATGTACCGGCTCTAAGGGCATTAAAACTATTTTTTACCGTTTGATTTTCTTCAATAGTTTTCCATAAAGTTTCATTTTTTAAATTTTGTGAACCCAGAAATGTTCCAAATCCTCCTGCAAAGCCAGGTGTGGTAGTTTCTTTAACTACAAAAAGAATTGCATCGTTAATGAGACTTTCAATTTTTTCTGTTTGAGCCGAGTTTAAAGATGAACTATTTTCAGCTTTACTGGCATGTAACCGAAAAGATCCAGCTGACAAAGTAAGTAGCGAAAGTGCAAAAAGCAATTTTTTAGTATTCATAGTAACCTCCTATTTTTAAATTCTCAATTAACTTAATGATACTTAAACTAATAGCCATAACGCAATGGAAATGTCTCAGCGAGCTTATTATAAAAGGTTTTAAGGCGGTGTTTTTAAGGGAGTAATAATAATCGATCTTTATTTTTAAGAGCTGTTTTTTCTGGTATCTTTATTAAATAGATTAATAAAACATTTTAGTTTTAACTTTTATAGTGTCGGAGCCTTAAAGGAATGTATTTATGAATAACTGTGTTTTTCGTAATGCAATAGTGGCAGATACAACTGGGCTTCTTCCTTTGATTGCTCAGCTGGGTTATCCCACTGATGAACTGAGTTTAAAAAAGCGTCTTGAATTTTTTATAACCACAGATTCTTATGGTGCTGCAGTTGCGCAATTTAATCAAGAGATTGTTAGTTTTATTGCCTGGTCAGGTTCAAAGCTTTTTATCTCAGATAAACCACGTGTGCGAATTGAAGGTTTACTTGTTGATGAACGGTTTCGTGGACAAAAAATTGGAGAGTGTCTCATTACGTTTTTTGAAAAAAGTGTGAGCGCTCATGGCCCAGTCCTTATTGAGTTGACCTCGGGTGCACGACGCGCTCAAGATGGTGCTCATCGTTTTTATCATAAATTTGGGTATCACAATGAAGGTGCAACTCAAAAGGTGTATTTAAGAAAAGAATTCTAATCCATAAAGATTCCTTAATTGATAGGTTACTAGAAAATTTTATTTTTTGGAGAAATCATTTTCCTATAACCGAGAATGCACAAAATAATAATTCCGGTGAATAGTTTTAAATCTGAGGGAGCAAGGCCGCATTGCATTACTACTCGTTGTATTTGTTGATAAACAAGCGCTCCTGCTAGTGGTCCGGCGCATATGTAAAATAATGATTGAGTTCCGAGTAACGCCTCTCCAATCATAACCGCACTCAGACCGTTAATAACAATTCCAAATCCCATGCCAATATCAACATATTGTTGTGTTTGTACCATTAAACTTGCTGAAAGTCCTGCATAGCAACCGGCAATAAAAAGTCCTGCAAGAGTGTAAAGAGTAACTGGGATATTAAGGCGTTGTGCGCATGCTTGATTAAATCCTACTGCACGCATACGCAGTCCTGCATGTGTGTGCAAAAAAAGATAAAGAATTATTGTAATAATACAGATTAAAAGACCTAGAGCGCACACTCTCATCCCTACCGTGGATGGAAGTAATAAGGGCAGATCAAACAGTGCTTTATTAGGAACTCCTAAGACTCTTAGGTTAATGCTGTAAAGCATAGTACTTACAATGATTCCTGCCAGTAAAGAAGGTATTGATAAAAAGTTTTGGATGATTCCTGTCAGTACAGACGCAAGCCCGGCAGCAAGAAGTGCAGCAAGAAGTGCTATCATTGGAGACTGTCCTGAAATGAGAGCCGCGCCATAGACTGTTCCTGCTAAAGGGTAGGTTCCTTCTACGCTTATGTCATGAAAATTTAAAATTCTAAAAGGAATCATTACTGCATAAGCGCTTAAACTTACAATAAGGCCTTGTTGAATGCTTATCAAAAGAGTGTTAATCACAAGAGGTCTCCTTTTTTTAAGACATCATTTTTATGAAAAAAGAATAACTGTATAAGTTCTTGTTGTGTCAGGCTCTTTTTTTGATTTTCATTAAGATCGAGTATGAGCTGCCCTTGGTTGAGCATTATTAGTCTGTTTCCATAGTTGATAGCATCTTTAATGTCGTGAGTTATCATGAGAGTGGTAATTCCCATTTTTTTTGTGAGTTTTTCTGTGAAATTCATTACCATTTCTTTGGTCGCAGGGTCTAATGCGGCTGTGTGTTCATCTAAAAGAAGGATGTCTGGATTGCGATAAAAGGCCATTAATAGAGCTATAAGTTGTCGCTGTCCACCAGAAAGATTTTCAAGAGGCGTGTCAAAAAATGTTTCAAGTCCAGTTTGGGATTCTTTTAAATAGTTAAAAACTTTTTCGCGCTCAGTGGAGTAAAGGCTTGCCAGCTGTAGAAGTTTTGGTGGATTTGTTAGCATGAAGTTCTCAAACACGCTGAGTTGTCCTACAGTGCCTTGCTTGATATCCTGAGTTACAACTGAAAAGTGTGGTTGAATAGTAGTTTTTTGCTCAGGGAATAAAAAACTTACTGTTCCTTGCGCAACTGAAATCTCTTTCATAATTGCGCGTAACAACGTTGATTTACCTGAACCATTTGTTCCTAATACAACACAAAAGTCTCCAGCTTCTAATGAAAAACTTATGCTATCAAGAGCAGGTTTTTTTGATGAAGGAAAGCTGAATGAAACATTTTTTAAAGTTATCATAATTATTTTACAACAATGTATGAAGGTGGAACTGTAGTCAGATCAATTTTAAAGAAATCGGCTAAATTTTTATTGATGAACGTTTCATGATCTTCAATTGTAGGAAAATGTGGAGTAAGGTCTTTGCACGCAGATCCTTGTAAAATCTTTGCAATAAGTTTTCCCGCCTGTTTTCCTATAGCTGTGTAATTAACTCCACAACTTGCGCATACGACTCCTTCTTTGACTGCACTGCTATCAGCATTAACAACAGGAATATGCATATCTTTTGCAATCCGTGCAATCATGGCAAGTGCCGGTTGAATAGGGCCACTTGTTCCTACATAGAGTACATCAATTGAATCACGTAAAAGCTCCATTCTTAGAGGGATGTCCTGTTGTTGATCAATAGAAACTGCAACAAGTGTGCATGAATGTTCTTTTACAGCATCACGCATCATTGAAAGAAGTGCAGTATCATTACTTTCTGAACTGCTATATAAAAGTCCGATACGAGTTGCTTGAGGAAAAAGCTTTTTAATGCAAGAAAGTACAGCATGTATATTTTGAGTTTCAGCACTTCCTGTTATAGAATTTCCAGATTTGTTTATAGAAGGGATAAGTCCTGCTGCTACTGGATCAGTAATTGCACTATATATCAGCGGAGTTGATTGAACTGCGCCTTTAGCATATTGCGCTACCGGTGTGGTAAGAGTAACGAGCGCTGCAGGCTTTTGTTGCTCAAGAGTACTAATCATAGTAGGAATTAAAGAAGGGCTAAAGCCAACATCTTTAATAATGTAGCGTATGTTTTTTCCATCAATAAAGCCTTCAGCCTGAAGGCCTTCTTTGATTCCTTCAATTGTAGATTCGAGTGATTTATGTGGTCCATAATTTGCAATTGCAACCAAAGAAACAGAAGAATTTAAAGTGTGCTTAGTTAATAAAAAATAAATTCCAAAAGCTGCAAAAAGTGCAAGTGCGCTAAGAGTAAGACGTTTCATAATGTATTCCTATCAAAACATAAAAGATTTCACATGCGGTACGTTAAATAAACCCCGCTCAATCATATAACACTAGATAATAATGAGCATAAAAATTGAGTTCTTTAGAACTGATAATTAATTTTGGCGCCAAGGCCATGAAAGAGTGTTTTTTGATAAGAATGAATGTACACAACAAAAAGCTACCGCTTGAAAGCGGTTTTCATGAGCGATAAGCGATGAGCTTAAATGAGTCATGATAATCCTTTTGTGATTGTTACATTATTAAAACTACTTGTTTTTAGACTAAACATTTTTGTTTTTTCTGTCAAAATTCAGCAGGCAAAAGAGTCCAAAAAGCTTCAGGGAGCGCTTTGGTTCTTCTTGACTAACCATCTGGACGCGATAAGCTTATCATCACTAAAGTGAAGTGTGACTTTTTTTACATTTTCAGCGTGGGATAGTATGAATATGAAGTTTACAGGCCGCCTTGTAGTGGCTTTCAGTTTTTTAATCCACGGATGCCTGCTTTCCACGGGATTTGATAATCGATTTATTCCCTTTCTTCCTGAAGCAGTTATTCGCACTGTTGAACAGCGTTCGCATATAAAAGCTACTCCTTTTTTTATGATTGGTGATAGTGCGTATGGTAGTGGTGCAGATAAGAAAAAAGGTATTCCAGAGTTATCAGGACCTTTTGATTTGCGTTTGCTTGCCTATGCATCAGAAACAGTAGGAAACACCAACAGGCTGAGTCCTGTGTGGCAAACAGCCTATGATATCTTGTGGGATGTGCATGGCAAAATTCAGGGCCAAGGAATTACCTTTGGCGGTGAATATAGTTTTGGCCATCTTTCTTGTGGAGCTTCAACTACCTTTTTACATTTGAGTTCTAATCAGAAGTTTGTGTTGCCACGCAAAACAGCATCAGATTTGGCTTTAACCGCTGCTGATGAAGTTGAAATCGATCAAGACAGACGCCAGACTCTTAAGGATTTAGGTTTTGAGTCTGCTCAATGGTCAGACAGCACTTTGACTGACACTGAAATTTTTATCCGTTACGGATGGGTAAAAGAGTATGTTCTTAAGTGTCGCCAAGCGGGATGTGGTATGAAGTTTGGTTTATTATTACCTTCAGCTTCATTGCGTCCTCAAAACAATCCAGCGTCAATTCCTTTTGGTGGTGATGATATGCTGGGTTTTTTTTGGGGCGTTGACGGTGCGTTTGAACTTAAAGAGGATATGTGGTTTAACTTCTTGTTAAATCTTAGTTCACGTTTTGATAAAACGCAGATTCGCAGACTTCCAGTTAAAGGTGAGCCGGATATCTTTGGTGCGACGCAAGGGGCTGTTAAAGTTGATCCAGGCGTAACAGTTGTGGTGTCTCCTGCATTGATATTTAATAAAATTCGTGATCAGGTGAGTTTGAAATTACAGTATCTTTTTACCAGTCATGCTGGTGATGTATGGTCTGATAGACGTACTGATAAAACTATTCCGGTAGATTTCTCAAATATTTATAAGCGTTCAAAATGGATATCTGAGTATTTATCATGTAATGTTTCTTATGATTGTGGTACAGTATCTCAACTTAAAAAGCTTAGTCCGGTTATAAGTTTTTCCTGGGATATACCTGTAAAATTTTTAAAACCGCGTGATGTTGCAAAAACGCAGCGCCTCGGGTTATCGATAGAGTGTCGTTTTTAAAAGTTTTGTTTAGAAAGTGAGCGTTAAAATATAATGAGCGGCAAAAAATTATTTAATGTTAATGATATGCTGAGTTTTTTACCGGCGCAGCGTTTGTTTAATTTTTTTTCCAGTGATATTGCTATTGATTTAGGAACAGCAAATACGGTTGTGTATGCACGTTCTCGTGGTATCATTCTGAATGAACCGTCGGTGGTTGCAGTCAGAGCAAATACTAATGAAGTGCTTGCTGCAGGAACTCGAGCAAAAGAGATGCTTGGAAGAACTCCTGAAAGTATTGTTGCCTGTCGTCCACTTCGTGATGGTGTTATTGCAAACTTTCAGCTAACAGAAAGCATGTTGCGTCACTTCATTCGTGCAGTTCACAACAATCGTCGTACACTCATTAGTCCTCGTATGGTAATTGGAATTCCTTCTGGAATTACGCAAGTAGAAAAACGTGCGGTAGAAGAATCTGCAAAAAACGCAGGGGCACGTGAAGTATATCCAATCATGGAACCGATGGCAGCAGCAATTGGTGCAGGACTTCCTGTACACGAGCCAGTAGGAAGTATGATTGTTGATATAGGTGGTGGAACAACTGAGGTTGCTGTTATCACTCTTAAAGACGTTGTGTTTTGCCAATCTATTAGAGTTGGTGGCGATGAGATGGACCGCGCTATTGTTAGCTATGTAAAACGTAAATACAATCTTTTGATTGGTGAACGTACTGCTGAAATTGTAAAAATTACTGTTGGTTCAGCATTGTTAAATCACGAAGTTGAAAAAATGTCGATTGACGTTAAAGGACGTGATTTAGTAACTGGTGTTCCACGTACTATCAAAATGTCGGGTCACGAAGTGCATGAAGCGCTTTTAGAAACAGTTGCAAGTATCGTTGACGTTGTGCGTGTAGCACTTGAAAATACACCACCAGAACTTTCTTCTGATCTTGTTGATCGTGGAATTGTAATGTCTGGCGGAGGCTCAATGTTGCGTGGGCTTGATCGATTGATTTCAAAAGAAACTGGTTTGCCAGTAAGAGTTGCAGAAGATCCTTTGTTTTGCGTAGTAAAAGGCGCAGGTAAAGTGGTTGAAGAACTGGATTCATTTAAAGAAGTTTTAATGTCACGAGGTTAAGTTGTTATGAAACGTCCCACATCTGGTGGCATTGTCCTAAAAAAGCACCATGGACAATATTTTTTGCGTGATCTATCTGTTGTGCATGATATGATCAGAGCAGTCAAAGCGCACGATGTTTCTATTTTTGAAATAGGATGTGGTGACGGTTTTTTAACACGAGAAATCGTAGCAGAAAAACCGGCACGTTTATGGATATTTGAGATTGATGAAGAATGGGCAGAAAAGGTCGATCAGGAGTTTGCAGATACTGGTATAGTTACCATGCATCATGCCAATATTCTTGATGTTGATTTTTCTATTTTTGATGCTCACAAACCATGGATTTTGCTTTCTAATTTACCGTATCACGTAACATTTCCTATTTTGCATAAAGTTCATCAGAACAGCGCTTTCATTCAAGAAGGTGTGGTAATGGTGCAGGAAGAGGTTGCTCAAAAGATTGTTAAATCAGGCGGTAAAGGTTATGGCTATATTTCTTTATATTTCCAACACTATTTTGAATGGAAGTTGTTAACTAAAGTTCCGCCGACAGCGTTTTATCCTCAACCAAAAGTAACGTCTCGGTTACTTCACTTTAGACCTCGATTAGATGCTCCTGTAATTCCTCATGAAGAGCAGTTCTGGAAGTTCATTAAATACTGTTTTGCTCATCCACGTCGTACACTAAGGAACAATCTTATTACCACTCATTTACCGTATCAACGTATTAAAGAAGATGTGCTGGCGCTCAGAGCACAACAGATGAGTTTTAAAGATCTGTTTGATTTGTGGGTACTTGTTTCTCAAGAAATCTAATTTCCTTTTTGTGCAAGTAAAGTTGGTTGAACACCTTTAAATTCCTTAACGTCGTTAAAATAACCACTATCAATTTGTTTCATGTACTGTGCAAGTGCTTTATTATGAGGCGCACGGTATTTTTTTGTAGCGATTAAATCTCTGCGTGCTTTTTCAAGTGCATGAGCGACAAGCGCTTCCTGAGTTTTGATTGAGAAGTTTGTCGGGCGATAAGAATTGGCAATATCCCATAAAGTGTCTTGAATCTGTCCCGTTAAAAATGGATATGCTTTTTTAAATCCCTTTTTCTCAAGACTTCTTATAAGAACCCCGTCTTGGCCAGGAGCATAATCAAAACTGATATGACCATATTCAACAGGAGCGTGTTCTAGTGAATGTAAAATAGTGGGTACGAGAGACATTACGGGCAATGGGTTAAGAGGGAAGCTTTCTCTGTACCAATAAGCAGCCCATCCAAAAGACCACATTTCAGTATGTTTTGGATCTTTATGAATAAGTTTAACTTTGTCATGTTCAAGAACGAGATAAGGTTCTGTGGTAGAAAAATTTCTACTAAGTTTTTGTATTTTTTTGGTAAGTCGGACTCTTACCTGTTTTATTTTAGAAGGAACGGTAAAAGTTTTGCGTGGCATAAAATGATGTTGAGGGAAACGGCCTCCAGAAGAAGCAAAATCGGCAACTTGGACTAAATCTTCGGTAGAATAAAGATGAATAACCTCTTTAAAAAGAGGATCTGACACCAAGTGATCGGTCAGTGTTTGAATAGGTGTTGCGATGGTGATTAACTGATCAACTATTAAAGGCTCCTGCTCCTTGAGAACATTGTTATCACGTGCACGAGGAAGATAGAGGGCAACATTTCCGCCATGGCTATAGGCAATTATTTGAACAACCGGATAAATTCCTTGAGCTTTAAGTAAATTTAATTCGAGAACCAAAGTTTTATAAAGATTTTCTGATTCTTCATAACGTCTTGAGTCGCTTAACAGCCCATGCCACCCAAAAGTGTAATAGAGGTGTTGGCGGTGTTTTTTTTCAAGATGAAGAAGTTGTACGTCATAGAGTTGAGCAACGGTACGAGCTGTGGAGGCAGGAGCAAGAAGAGAAGTGTTAATTCGTTTTAGTCCTAGTTCCTGCATTGCTTGACCTTGAAAATACCGAGGGTCTCTGCGTAAATAAAATGCAGCGCGTTCATAAAGGGTGTTATCAATTTGGTCTTTTATGATGGCAATGATATTAGAAAGTGACATTTGAGGCGGGTGGAGTGTCCCATGAATAAAGATTGTCATGAGGGCATTTTTTTCTGAGCTATCACTTTTTAGTTCGGGATATCCTTGTGTGGGTTCAGCAATAGTTGGTAAAGAAATAAGAGGATTTTCTTTTGGAGGAGAAATAACCAGCTCTTCTTGAGGATTTTCATCACTCTGGTCAGGTAAAATGGTATTATTTTTAAGTCCATATACAGGCATGATTGCAGTGAGCAAGATGGCTATTTGAATTGATTTCATTGTTACTACCCCTTTGTTTGCCTTTGCTACTGGCTAGTTTAACTCCCTTAGGTTAGAATTATATCATGCTGTCCACTTCAAAACGAAGGAGAACGTATGAGGTATGTGTGGAATATTCTTTGGATCGCCTCTTTGTGTCTTACATCTTGCGTAGGAGCCAAAGATACCCAAAAGTTTTTTCATTTGGGTGGATGGTACCCAACTAAAAAAGAGCTGTTGGTCAAAAAAATGCAAGAATTAGATGAGGCAGCTCAGTCCCGTTATGGCGCTGATTTAACCGGTGTTAAAGCGCTTATTGTGCCTCATGCGGGGTATCGTTATTCCGGGAGTGTTGCAGCATCAGCTTTTAGGCTGTTAGATCCTCAAAAGGTAAAGCGTATTATACTTCTTGCTCCTTGCCATAAGATTGTGTTTCAAGGAGTTGCTGTTCTTGATGGTATTTCTGATTATTTTGTTCCCAATGGTTCAGTTGCCCTTGATACTAAATCAATTCACAAAATGATTTCTAAAAAACTGGTAAAGCGTGCTTCAACTTTAAAACCACACAATCCTTTTGATGTGGAACATTCTTTAGAAGTTGAGCTTCCTTTTATTAAGCATTATGTTCCTCAGGCACATATTATTCCTTTGTTGATTGGCGGAGGGATAACTCCTGATGATGCAAGAGCTTTTGCCAAGGGTCTTTCTGCATTTATCGATGACCATACGGTGGTTGTTGCAAGTTCTGATTTTACCCATTATGGAAAAAGTTTTGAGTATGTTCCTTTTACTACTCACGTTAAAGAGCGCATTCGAGCACTCGATAATGAAGTAATGCAGCCTCTTTTTGTTCCGTCAGTTGATCGATTTTTCAGTACGATTAAAAAAACGGAAGCTACGGTGTGCGGTCGGCTTCCTTTAATGATTTTATTGGCTTTGCTTGAAAAAGGCACTTGGAAAGATCTTTATCCAAGTTTACTGGCCTATGCTACCTCATCTGATCACGCAAAAGAGATTGTTAATAGTGTAAGTTATGCTGCTATTGCGTATGTCCCCAAAAAAAAGGATGTAACCTATTTGACCGGTTATGAAAAGGAATCGCTCTTACAGCTTGCGCGTGATGCCGTTACTAATTCATTTACTAAACAACTTAATCAGCGACTTATTTATCCCCTTATTTCTCCAGCTTTACAGGAACGTCGCGGTGCGTATGTGACTCTCAATAAAGCTGATGAACTACGAGGATGCATGGGAAGTATCGTCAGCCCTTATCCTTTGCATAAAACGATACATGATAAAGCGCTGAGTGCAGCATTTAAAGACGGGCGTTTTGAGCCTGTTACTAAAACAGAGCTGAGTGGGCTTATCTTTAAAGTATCAGTTCTTACTGACATAGTTTCAGTTAAAAACTATGAAGCAATCTCTATTGGTAAACATGGCATTATTCTTGATGCTGCTGATCGGAGTGCAGTATTTTTACCTTCTGTTGCACGTGAACATGGATGGACTCTTACCCAGACATTGGAGGAGTTAAACCTTAAAGCAAGCCTTGAAAAAGATGCGTGGAAACATGGTCAATTTCGTGTGTTTGAGTCAATTGATTTTTCTGAAAAGAAAAAACAACGATGAACTCCTGAAACCCGGCATTAGAACGCTTACTTTGTTGACAAATGAAATTTATATTCGGTAAAAAAATATAAAAGAGTTACAAATCAATGGGGGTAACCGGGGGAGGACGTTATGTCAGTAAAACGTTTTAAGGTGAACTTTTTAATGAGCTGTTTAGTGCTCAGTTTATTTTTAAATTCTGTTACTATTTGCCGAGAGTCTGAATCCCAGAGATTTCCTGAAAAGGAGATTGTGGTGGTTATACCTTCTTATAATAATAAAGACTGGTATAAGAAAAATCTTGATTCAGTATTTTCTCAAAACTATTCTAACTATCGCGTGATTTACCTTGACGATTGTTCTCCAGATGGAACGGGTGATCTGGTTGAGCTTTATATACAAGAGCGAAATTTAGAACATAAATGTTTACTGATTAAAAACAAAGTACGTTATGGTCAACTTTTCAATCGTTATAAAGCTATTCATGCATGTAACGATAATGCCATTATTCTTCTACTGGATGGGGATGACTGGTTGAGTCATAATGAAGTTCTTTCATATCTTAATGATTTGTATACCGATGAAGGTGTATTGCTTTCAGTGGGAAATGCGTCTCGCAGTTCAACAGGTCAAAAAATAGGATATCGCGATTACACCAAAGAAGAGCTAGCACAATATGGTTTTAGACAGCTTGGTTTTCGTGGTGTGCATCCCCGTACTTTTTATGCAGGACTTTTTAAGAAAATTAAAGCACAAGACCTTATGCACAACGGTAAGTTTTTGATGATGGCAACAGACGTTGCGTTTATGTTGCCGCTTTTTGAAATGGCTCGTGATCGTTATAAATACATTCATGATATTTTATATGTCTATAACACCGATAATGCGATTAATCTTTTTAAATCAAAATTCGAATTTCAAATTTATTACGATTTAATTACTCGCAATAGAAAGCCCTATCCTCAATATAAAGAAACTTCATTTACTCAACACGATAAAGAACAATTGCTTTCTTATGTAATTTTCATGGAAGAAGAGCACGATGTTGCACGATTTTTTAAAAAGCGTGAATCTGAAGGAGTGTTTTTTGATTCTGTGATAAAAGTAGGCAATGAAGATCCTCGTAAAAACAGAACAATGCGTACCTATTGTAATCATTTTTCAACACTTGATATTGGTTATTCTCTTGATCAGGTGTATACGCATCGCGTGAACTTTAAAGACAAACTTTTAAAGTCATTGCAAAAATGTCGAGGTCAGTACGTATTACTTTCAACACAGCATTTACTAGAAGCAGATCATCTTAATTTTGGTGAGCTTTTAAAAACGGTTGAAGCAACTGGTTCTACAGGTGTTGTATTTGGAAAAGGTAATAAAGAGATTCTTGAGCAAAAAGGATATGATGTTGCTCCATGGGGCGCTTCTTATAATGCGTATCTTTTTAACTCATGGTTGTATCATGATGTTTTTGAGCAGATTACTGATTGCAGCGGTCTTCTTTTAAAAAAGGAAGAGTGTATAAAAATGGTAGAAAACCTTGAGATTTTCCATCCCAATTTCCACACGTTTCTTGCTGCAGTTCAAAGTAGTGCGCCGGCTGATGAATTATATGTAATGGCTCCCCTTATGTCTGGAGAAGTAGATGAAGTTCAGTTATAAAAAAATCTTTCTGTTTGTTGCAGCAGGATTATTCTTTTTAGAGTGTGCAGCTGTTGTTAAAGAAGAAAAGCGAATGGCTGTGGTTATTCCTTCTTACAATAACGCACTGTGGTACAAACATAATCTTGATAGTCTTTTTAACCAAGAATATTCAAATTGGCATGCAATTTATGTTGATGATTGCTCGCACGATGGAACGGCTCAATTAGTAGCTGATTATGTCCGTGAATGCGGCATGCAAGATCGTGTTCATATCATTGCAAATACTGAACGCAAAGGTGCTCTTGCTAACCATTATATTGCGACTCATTTGTGTGATGATTGGGACATTGTAGTACAGCTTGATGGAGATGACTGGTTTCCTGACACTAAAGTACTTTCACTTTTAAATGAAACGTATGAAGATCAGAATGTATGGCTTACCTATGGATCATTTGAGGATTGGCCAAAGGGTGTGCGTGGTTATTGCAAACAGACACCGCAGAAAATAGTAAATGATCGTCTTTATCGTGAAACCTACTGGACTCCTGGTCAACTGCGTACATTTTATGCATGGGTATTTAAACGAATCAAACTTGAAGATCTTTTATGGGATCATGACGATGCCTCATTTGGTAAGTTTTACCCTGCAAGTTGTGACCTTGCGTTTTCTTATCCAATGATGGAAATGGTCGGTTCACACTTTAAATATATTGATAAGATTATTTATATTCATAACGTGCAGTCACCTATTAATGATTTTAAAGTAAATAGAGTTCCTCAAATTGTAGCGAGTAATATTTTGCTTCATAAAAAGAAGTATGAACCAGTAATGGTTCCACCAGCACGCACGAAAAAACAGTTTAAAGGAATTGATATTTTTGTGATTGCAGACTCGTTTTCCGATGACTGTTCTTACACGATTGATTCATGCATTGAGCATGTGGACGCTATCAGTAATATTTATGTGGTTGATACACAAGGATTTTCAATTGCCCAGTATCAAGATGGCCATTTAATGAACCGCCAAAACTTTTTAAGTTTAAAACAGCTATTGGTAAAATCACTTCATAACTGGTGGTACAGTAGTGAACATGTGTTCTTTATTCATAATGGTATGCGTTGTGTTGAACCGTTGCATGCACAAGAAATGGTCAATGTTATTGATGAAGCACAAGC
This sequence comes from Pseudomonadota bacterium, assembly GCA_027487215.1. Taxonomy (GTDB): domain Bacteria; phylum Babelota; class Babeliae; order Babelales; family CAIQNR01; genus JAIYDZ01. The sequence continues at coordinate 195,663 of JAIYDZ010000006.1, read as the reverse complement.
GTTTGGATGTTTCCCAGCAGTTGCTATTACTGATCCTTCACAAGCACCGTGCGTCCATCTTCATGATGGATATTATGTGTGGCGTCTGGCATACGCAGATCGATCATGGATTTCTGGAGATCAAAGACTCTGCATGTTGTCACGCAAAGAGTTAATCAGAGAGCGCATTGCGTACCTTGATGACACACTCATTACCCAGAGTTTGCTTCCTAATCTTTTTGCGCCAGGCATGCTCTTTATTCAAGACCCAACAATAACTCGTATAGGTTTTGCATTTACCACTCCAAAGGTGGTTGCTCAGTAATACGTGTATAAGGAGGTTTCTTTTCAATCAGGGAAGAAACCTCCTTTTGTCCTTTTGGATGTCTTATAAAATCATTAATACCGGTATCGGTATTGTATAAATAGAGTTGCTCTGTAAGGTAATAGAAATGATCGCCTGCCATTTCAAACATCGGAATCATCGTTGCAATATCTGATCCGCATTTAAAAAATTCTCCATTTTCTTGAAGATCTTCTTTTTTAATATTTTTAAAAAGCCACGTATAGAAACTACGCAATGCCATAAATATATAGCCAGTTTTGTAAAAGTATCGAAAGCTGTTTGAAAGTACAATCTCTGGAGGTATTGTGGAAGTTTTTAAATGTTTGTACTGATGCGGCCAGGTGATAAATCCCCCATAGGTCATCCATGCATTTGTTGTGGTGTAAACCGTTTTTAATGTTTCAAGAACAGTGGAGTTAAAAAAACAATCATCGCCATCAAGCTCAACTACAATTTCATTATTTTTGCACGATGAATGAATTGCATCGTACAAGTTTGCAAGTTTATATGCACGATGTTTATTTTTAATAAGCGTTACCGGAATGGCAGGATTTTGGTCACAGAAAGCAGAAACTTTTTTGAAGGTGTTGTCAGTTGAACAATCATCGATATAGATGATTCGGTACTGTTTATAGGTTTGTGAGCGTACCGATTCTAAGTTAGCATCAACCCATTGTTCATTATTGTATGAACAGATAAGAACAACAAAGGATGGTTCTTGTGACCAGAGTGGAATCTGGAAAATAAGAATGAACAGTACTTTACTCAAAAAAGCAAATCTCAGTATCATACATTACCAACAAAAGGGGATAAAATGTTGTCATTTTTTTATAGTATGTACGGTATTTATGATCTGATGATCAATCTTCTTGATGATTATTTCAGATTAGTGCGTGGGGTGTGGACGTTATCAAAGTTACGTCGACCGGTTGTTTCGGTATTTGGAGGAACACGTCTTTCTCAATATCATCCTTTTACCCAACATGCACACAAACTTTCAAATATGCTCCTGACGCATCAGATATCAGTTATTACGGGCGGTGGCCCAGGAATTATGCAGGCAATGAATTGTGGTGCTCTTGATCAAGATCCAGATCTTCGTGGAAAGAGCGTCGGAATTACCGTTGAAAATCTATCACAAGAGCGTGAAAATGGATGTTTGGATGAACTCATTACTACTCGTTATTTTTTTACTCGAAAATGGCTGCTTACACGCTACGCAGATGGATTTGTAGTATTTCCGGGAGGCTTTGGCACCTTGGATGAGCTGTTTGAGACTTTAACATTGATGCAGACAGGACACCTTGAAAGGGTTCCAGTGGTTCTTATAAATACAGCCTACTGGAAACCGCTGCTTGAATGGGTTGAGGGAGCACAAAAAGAAGGGCTCCTGTTATCGCACGATGCATCGTTACTGTTTGTAACGGACGATCTAACAGAAGCCTTCAATCATTTGCATAAACACACAGGGTGTCAACTAAACTCAATTAACGATGAGAAACAATAATTAAGTTTGATACCGGTTTGGTCGTGTTGCTATAAAGTTGTTTTTCACGAACATATGAATCACTGAGTTTGATAAACTTTTCAACATGTGAAAGAGCAATAATTAGATCAGTTGCTTCATTCATTGTGTTTTCAACTTGTTTAAGGCAGCGCTCGTAACGCAGCTTATCTTCTTCAGCGAGTTTTTTGTGATTGAGTTTTTTAGTGAGAAGCTTGATGTGTTTTTTGCACATGTTATTAACACGAGTTAAGGTAGAATTACTTTTTTGAAGCTCTGAGTAGTACCATACAAAAGGGTGATCCTTTAATGCTTGGCATGTATCGCCTGCAAAAAACTCTGTGAAAAATGAAAAGTTAAGTTCAAACCCACGAATAATGTGTGCTACTTCTTTTTCAATAAGTTCAAATTCTCTCATTGAACGTTTTTGATCAAACGGTTTGAGTTTTTCTATCACTTTGCCATGCACAGTAAGTATTTCGTCAATTTTTTTTGAAGTATGAGTAAGCATTTTTTCAGTGCGTTTAGTATCGCCTGATTGTGGATTAGCACATATACCAGAAACAAACAGTAACGAAAATAATAATAATTTCTTCATACTAATACCTTCCATTTATGAACGATTAAAAACTGTCTTAAGTGCTTTTTTTTCACCTTCTACCAGAGCTCTATTGATGCTATTTAAATCATTAAGATGATAATAAGTTTTATTAAGAGCATCGATGTAATCGTTTGTTGTAGATTTTTTTGAGTTTGTTAAAGCTTGCTCAATTGTTGTTATAGTTTTTCGAATTTCAAAAATTTCATTGTTCTTTTGATCTATTTTTTCAAGAAGTTGTTTTAATTGTAAATTGATGTGTGATACCTGTTGACTATCAAGAGAAGTTTCAGGAGTAAGTGATTGATAGTAGGCAAGCTTTGTTTCAAAAGAATCTTTTTTAATAGATTTAAAAAAAGCAAGCGAGTCAGAAACATGTTTTATAATTGAGAGCCAAGGAAAGCCACAACACACCAAAAACTCTAAAGCGGTGATATTAATTTTAGGAAGCAGCTGTTCATACTTCTCTAATTGATCAGGTGCGACCATTGCTCTTATTTCTTGTTCATGCTTTTTAAGAGTTGTTTCTAATTGCTGTAAAGTTTCTAAGGGAGCAACTAGAGTAGTGGGTTCTTGTTGTTTATTATCTGCACAAATCTCAAGAGAATGTGTACAACTGAGTAGTAACGAAAATAATAATAGCTTCTTCATACTAATACCTTCCATTTATGAACGATTAGAGACTGTTTTAAGTGCTCTCATAGCGCCTTTGAAAAAAGCATCATAGGCAAGTTGAAAATTCAAGAAACTATAATATTCTTTTTTAAAAGATTGTATTTTATTAAGAGCTTCTGAGTAATGATCGCAAGGATTAAGTTTATGTGCTGTAGTAAGCAAGTTAAAAGCTAAATCAACTTCTTTAAAAATGAGCACAAATTCTTGTGTGGTTGTTTCGATAGACTTTAGACAATCACTAAGACGTGCATATTCAGATGAGTAGTCAGTTACGTCTCTTGAGGATAGGTACATAGCAAATACTTCTTTAAATCCTTTAATTTCAATTTCTGCAAGAACATTATCAGAAAGATAATATGGTTGGTCAAATTGATCAGTATTAATATTTAATTTTTCTAAATAAGACTTTTTCTTATCACAATTCATTTTTGTATCAGCAAGTAACTGTTCTATATAACTGATAAATTGATTAAGTCCTTCAATTGATAGTTCTTTCTTATCAGTAGTTTTGTAGAGCAGCTGATGGAGAGGCATATCAGAAGTTGATGAATCTATACGATTAGACTCGCTGTATTTAGCAAAAAAAATCACACTAGAAACAATTATTACAGCTATTGAGAACCAAAAAATTTTCTTCATAACATACCTTCCATTTAAGAACGATTAAAGACTTTTACTGTTGAGCAGATGTTTTTACAAGTTCTTCAGCCGCTTTTTTCTGACCAACTAATGCTGCTTTGCTAAAAAGATAGAAGTTGCGTAAGTTTTGAACTTCTTGCTCAAGTTCTGTAATGTCTGCAAGTTGATCTTTAAAGTAGTGAAGGTCAGAAGTTTTGATGTTCTGAGTAATAAGTGCTTTTCCTGTCTCAATTTTATTTTTGACAGTAGTAAGATCTGTAAGCATTTCTTCCACTTCAGCTAGCTCAGAGTTAATAGTTTCAAAAGTTGTTGCGTCTAATGGACTATTAAATAGTTCATATGATTTTAAAGTAATAGTTGAAAGAACTTCTGGTGTGAGGTCTTTATTGCTTTCAATGATAGAAGGGGCCAGTCCACACGCTGCAAGAAGAGCAATGCCTTCTTTGTCCAGTTCAACCTGTTCAACTGCAAGGTTAAGTGCAGTGTATTCAATCAAATCGTCTGTAAGTGAAACATACTGTTGTATTTTTTCAACCGGAGTGGTTTTTTTAGCAAATACAGGTGTAATAACAGCAGAACTAAGAAGTAACGAAAACAGTAATAATTTCTTCATACTAATACCTTCCATTTATAAGCACCAAAAGAGAACTTGAGCTTAAAATTGCTTTTTTAGCTCTCCCATTTATTTAACTATAATTAAGTTTATCAGAACGCTGGAAGCCCGCAACAGGTCATGCTTTAAGCTTGTTTAAGCCTGAGGTAAGATGCTTTCAAAAGGGCTTACTTTGATCTGGCAAGATCACCAACCAGGTATCCCATAAGAGAAAGTCCTAAGGCGATAAAGGTTCCCCAGTTTTTAAAGAGGGGGATGTTGACTGTTGCGCAGACAATAAAGCCTAAAAAGCCGCCTAGTAATGCATAGTAAGCAGAAATGTAATGCAGCGACTCTTTACGTTTGATGCACGCGGCAATAACCGGGACAAAAAGACACACGGTCGCTAGCTCATAACTGCTAATTAAAGTGTCGATGATATGTTTTGGACAGAAATAGGAACCGGTTAAAATTCCTACTCCACATATAACAATTATTATCTGTGATAAATGGGTTTCATTTTTTATGGTAGAACGCAGATACGGCGATGCAAAACTGCATATTATTGAAGATATTGTGCACAGGAGCGAGTCAATTGTTGATGATAGTGCAGCCATAAGTGCACACATTCCTAACACGAGTGCAAGTCCAGAAACAGTTTTTTCTAGAACTGCAAACAAGGGATTGCATGCCCCTGAAAGGCCTTGAAGCTGGGCCTGAATTCCAAAATAAAAAGGAATAATAGCAAAAGCAAAAAGCAGAACACTTGCATAGAGTGCTGCTAACCGTGCGGTTGTTTGTGTCTTTGCTGCAAAAAATCTTTGAGCAACATCTTGGGTGAGCATGGAATAGAGGGTTGCAACCATTACAATTTTTATTATTTCAGGAATTGAAAGTGATGAGCTTTCAAAGATTTTTGCTAAGGTGTGATACATATCAACTGTAAAAAACGGTACCGGATTGGTAAAAAGACTGTATGCAAAAAGTGCCGTAAACACAGCAATAATAATACCAATCTGTATAACATCCGTAATTACCACTGCATAGAGTCCACCAAGCAATGTATACACCACAATGGTGAGCCACAAGCCGGGAAATAAATAGTCTCCCATCGGGCCAGTAAAGCTTCTGACTACTGATTCCATTGCCAGCGCCTGACTTAATAAAATGCCGCACAAGGTAACAATTGAAATTAAGTCGCAGATTGATTGGAGTGTTTTACTTTTATAAAGCGTTCCAAAAATACCACCTAGAGTTTCGACATTGAAAGATCTAAATTTTTGAGCAACGCCCATTCCCAAAAACAGAAATCCAAGAACTAATCCTGCAACATACAAAATACCACGAAAGGGATCTTGTGCAGTGCCAATAAACATTCCACCGCCAATTTGAGTGGCAAGTAATGTTGCAGTCAAAGGAAAGAGAGTGAGTCCTCGTCCTGCAAGAAAAAGGTCAGCATGAGATGAGACATGTTTCTTTGAAGTCATCCATCCTAAAGTTAGATAGAGTGCGCTCAGCGCAACCATTACTCCTATAAACAGTCCAACATTCATACAAAACCTTTCGTAAGCAAGAATTACCAAATTCTTTGCAGTATATCACAAAGGAATTTGATTAAAAATTAACCCTCTAAGGTTGTTTTGTGCGATGTTTTTTTTGCGCGCGTGTGTCAATTTCCTCTTCTTTCTCTTGTATTTTGCTAGGTGGGACACTTTGTGCTCTTGAAGCCTCAAATTCTTTACGAGCAACTGCTGCTGCAGCAAGAACTTCAGGAGTACTTCTGCGAGCTTTACTTTTGGGCCGTTGGTCTGCAGGAAGTGCTGGATCGAAACTAACAGGAGTTGATGTTGCAAATCGTGATTCTTGGTTTCCGTTTGCAGCTCTAAAGTTTCGTTTTGCAAAATTGACTGGTGATGAGCTGTAATCTTCAAAATGTTTGTTTACCGCTTGGCTATCCATGCTTGAATTTCTTGATCCTCCACGAGGTGCTTCAAATGCTGTGCTTGAGGGAGTTGTTGAATAAAAGCCCTCATAACACGATACAGATGCGGATCGTGCAAGTTCTTCACAGAGTTCTTCTTCTTCTTCAAAATCCTCTATGAGTGGTTCTACTTGTGCGTCAGCTGAAAGATGTGACGTTTTATTGTGTAGTTGTTTCTTTTTATCATAATCAAAAAGCTGTATAGGGTTTGCACAAACAGATGAATCTAATAAAGGCTGTTTGGGTGCAGATGAGCCAGAAAAGTTTAATCGTTCAAAGAGTTTTCTTGATGGTAGTCGACTGAAAGTAGGGATTATTTTTTTTACTGGAACTGGAGTAGCCTCTGCACAAGAAGATTGAGGGCGATAGCTTTTGAGTGGAGATTCTTGGTATTCCATTGAATCGAACGTTGAAGGAGCGATAAAGAAAGGTGGGCAATTAGGTGTAGAAGGTTTTTCAGGTGTTTTTATGCTGAAAAGAAAAGATTTTCCTGCTTCTTGTTGTTCAATAAAAACAATTTTTTCAGAAACTTCTTTTTCTTCATCGTCGCTGTCTTCAAAATGTTCTTCTTCTGAAAGTATTAAATAAGGACTGGCAGCTTTTTCTCTGTAACAGCCTTTTTTTCTATCAGGAGTTCCATCATTTTCTTCTGCAGAGTAAATAATGGTATTAAATGAGAAAAGGGTAAGAGAGACAAAGATCAGTTTTTTCATTAAAAGTATTTCCTTGAAGTAAAATGAAATTAAGTGAGGTGTAGCGTTGTTGTATATAAAAAGTAAAAATAGCTTTAATTAAAGCTGTTTTTGGAATAATAACATATTTTGAAAGTGAATCAATTAAGCTTAAAGATGTTAATTGATTTTTATTTTTAAACAGTAAAAAAGAGTCTCAATAAAAGCTTTTGCCATTATTGAGACTCTTTTTTACTATTTAAATTTAGCTGATATAAAATAGTTTATGGTCTATCTGTGTTTTGGTTTTAGCGATCTACGATACATGTGTCTTTGAGGATTATCTCTTATTACTACATAGAGCTTGGCATCATCTTTTATTTCATAAGCGTCATAATGTGGCAATAAACAGAAGAATGTTGTTCCATCAGCAGGTGCCACTAAAAAACACCCTTGAGCAAGCATTCCTGATCTGCGCCCTGGGGCAGAGTTTATTTTTTTAACAAAAGTGAGATCTTGACTTGAAGCATTTATAAAAACCACCAATCCTGTTGGTTCTTGGGTTACTATTGAAAGAGGTACTTCAGATTTACTATCGATCTTTTTAATAGTATTTCTGAGGGATTTCTTTGGAGAATTGTTACATCTGTCTTTTGGTTTTTCTTTAAATTTCTGGCGCGTATCATCAATTTCTTGAGATGCCTTTCTAAGATGTTGATGGAGGTCATCTACGCTTGGTGAGAATTCAAAAGATTTTGTTGAAGATGCAAGGGTAAAAAGTGAGAGTGCAAGTAACAGTTTTTTCATGATAATTTCCATTTATAAAACATTCATTATATTAATTACAAAATTTTAGCAGGACAATTACTCTATTGTCGTTGTTCTGGTTTAGAGATCAGAATTTTTATTTATTTGTCTATAAATTTCTGCTCTGCGCTCCATTGGATCAATGCGTTGCTTTCTTCTTGCTGCAATTGCAATTTTTCGTTCTTCTTTTTTGGCATTTGCGTGAGCGTGAGGTATTTCTCCTTGCATTACAGCCGGGGCAGCGTGGTGTAAAAATGGTTGCTCGACTTCATTGATAAAAGGTTGTGTAGGTTTTTTTGAAAGAGTAAAATCAGTAAAAAGAGCGTCTAGTTCCTCTTCGTCAGCTTTAATCATTTCAGCCGTTGCTGTCGCTGCAGCCTCTAAGGTTTGTTCATACAGTGTTTTTTCTTTTTCAACCCCAAACATACTTACCGCTGATGATGCATTTGAAGCAGTTGAAGAGCTGCTATCTGTTCTTTTACGGCCTTCAGATGATGATGCATATGAAGAAGTACTAATCTGTCTTTGACGTTGTTCAAAGGTAATTGTTTCTTCTTCTTCTTCTTCAGATTCGAATGTGATACCTGCCATTGGAGTTTCACGGCCAGAGAGTGGAGCAGGTTTTGCAATCGCAGCATGTTTTGCAACAGGTTGAAATGCGCTTCTTCTTCCGCTTGAGTTGCTCCCTAGCGATTGAAAACATTCGAGAATTGAAGATGAAAGAGCGCAGAGAGAAAATACTATTAACAGTTTATTCATGATAATCTCTATTTAATAAATATTATTTACAAAGTTCTTTAAGTTGTTCGATTGCAGTTTCATGATTTTTTTTGCTGTACTGAACGCCGCCTCTACCATTCATCCATAAAGGATCAGCTGTTTCAAGGTAATAACCTTTTTTTGCTGCTTTTGCAGCGGCAGCTTGGGTACCTTGGGCGGTTGGAAGATTAACCAGTTTGTCATCAATCATAATACTGTTTTCAGGGGTTGCACCTGTTGTCTCTAGAACAGCATCAAATGCAGCTTTTTGTGGTTTCCAGATTGTATAAATTTCGCCTTCTTCTATATCGTGATTGATTCGGTTCTGAGCGTCATCAAAAATTCTAAACAACTCTGGAAATTTGGTATGGGCATCTTTTAATGTTGCGCTTCCAATATTTGAAAAAATATGAAGTCTGTGACCTTGGGCTTTAAGGGTTTTAAGATCAGCAATAAGTTTTTCATTAGGTACAAAAATATTATTAGCAAATGATACTAAGGCATCATACACATCGTGATACCCTAAATCTTTAATACTATTAAAATAGCTTTCAGTTATTTTATCTTTGCCAAGGCTGCGGCCTTCTTGATCCTTTAAATGGGTCAGTGCATACATTTGTTTGTAAAAACGGTAGTCTCCAGCAACAAGAATAAATTGGATAAGTAGGGATAACTTTCCGTATACAGTTTCTTTTGTTGAAAGTAAATTCCCGACTCCACCACACATAAGCGTACGGAAGTTTTTTACTAAAAGCACTCCATGTAAATCACAAAAAATATCTTTTTTTGTGGTGTTACTAGCGACATAATTTTTTGAAGTTATCATAGTATCTGTTTCAGCGGCAAAAGAGTGCGCCATAAACCAAAGTCCTACTACCAATAAAAGTGAATTTTTTTTCACGAGTTTCTCCATTTAAGATCGTTCCTAAAAGCCCCTAAAATACCTTTTAATAGCATGAATTAGACTCTTTTGGTTGTCAAATGGGAGTATAACACTAAATAAAGCTTAAAAGAGATGTATACAACTCTTTTAAGCTTAAAAGATAGGATTAGATTAAATTTAGATTATTTTTTATCAGTTTTATTATATAAAAGTGTTTTAAGGCAAATCTCATCATAATGTTCAATAATAAGGTGAGACTCTTTTAAATGTTCTCTATTTTTTGAGGTATTAATACCAATACAAAACATACCGGCGTCCACTGCTGCTCTAATGCCGTGATGAGAATCCTCGATAGCAATACAGTCTTTTGGATCGATTCCAAGCTTACCCGCTGCGTGTAAATAAAGATCAGGAGCAGGTTTGTGCTTATTGTTTACATGAGTGATGTTATAAATGTGCTCTCCAAAGATCACATCAAGCTTAAGTTTTTTAATGCTTGCTTCAAGGGTGTGGTCGTCAGCGTTGGTTGCAATACCGATCTTGAGTTCTGTTGCCTGTACTTTTAGCAAGAAGTCTAAAAAACCCTCAATAAAATGGATCTGTTCTTGGTATTTAAGGAGCGCTCGTTGTTTTTTTTCTGCAATCAGATGGACCAGTTCATGTTCAAGATCAAAATATTCTTTAATAACATGGCAACTGGCATGAAGCGCGAGACCTTTAACTTTATTTTGAATTTCTTCAAGATGGTGTTCTTGGGCATCTGCGACTTTACTTAAAATGAGTTCGCGTGTGACGGTGTCCCAGATGTGGTCTGAATCAACAATTGTCCCGTCCATATCGAAAATTATTGCTTTGTATTTCATAATAGTACCTCTTTTGATGTCATAACTTTTGGTTGAATTTTACCAGGTTCGTAGTACCTTAATACGGTGATCATTCACCTACCCTTACTCATAAGGATACAGTACTATGAACTCTCAATTCAAAGTTTTACCATTTTCTGTGGCAGCAACTGCTCTTGTAGGATCAGTTTTTTTAGTGTGTGCCGCTCTTTTAAATAATACAGCGATCAATCCATTTACTCAGTTTTCACTGGTGAGTGTTTTATTACCGTTGTCTGGATTATGGGGAGTTGCCGGAGTAGGAGTTATGACAATCGGTCGTATACTTCTCACCTTGCTTATGAGTGGAGGACCACTTTCAGGGCTAGTATACTATATTCCTACGCTCTGTGCATCAACCTATTGGGCATTTTCTTCAAGACTTTACCCGGTAGTAGTTTTTTTGGCATGTATTGCGCTCTTTATTGCTCATCCAGTAGGATCTTTGGCTGCACCGTATGCACTCTATTGGTTAATTCCAGTATTGTTTGCTTTTCTACCGCGTACCATAATTTTTGCTCGTGCTCTTACCAGTACTTTTCTCGCGCATGCCGTAGGAAGTGTGATCTTTTTGTATTGGGGACCGATTTCAACACCAGCAGATTGGATGGCATTGATTCCTGTAGTTGCATTTGAACGTTTTATTTTTGCTTTAGGAATGACCGCTTCTTATTATTATGTTGTTTCTGCTCGTACAGTTTTAACCTCCTTCTTTAACCGTGTTTATCTAAGAGCTGTTCAATGATGCAACACCTGGCCGTAGTTATGGATGGTAACCGTCGATGGGCAAAAAAAAACCACATGGAAGTTTTTTTAGGCCATAGTCGTGGTGGGGTGCAAGCGCTTGAAACAACAGTAGAATTTTGTCTTGAGCGCGGTATTGTTTATTTATCGGTGTATGCGTTTTCTCTTGAGAATCTTAAAAGAACTGAGCAGGAAAAAAAATTTCTTTTTCATTTAATTGTTTCCCAAGCCCAGAACTTGCTTGAAAAGAGTATCAAAAACGGAATTAAAATTAAGTTTGTGGGGGATCGTGCGTTGTTCCCTCAGGAAGTTCTTAAAACAGCTCAAGAGCTTGAAAAAGCAACTGAAAACAATACAAAGCTACATCTTAACATTTTGTTCTGTTATGGTGGTCGTCAAGAAATTGTGGCCGGAGTTAAAACGATCGTTGAAAAATTACAACAGGGTTTGCTTAAACCGGCAGACATTTCTGAGAAAACATTTGAAGAGAGTTTGTGGATGGCGGGTGTTCCGTCTCCTGATTTAGTCATAAGAACTGGTGGAGTCAAACGACTCAGTAATTTTTTGTTGTATCAAGCTGCCTATAGTGAGCTGTGCTTTCTTGATTGTTTCTGGCCAGAAATAACAAAAGGACATCTCGAGCAGGCTGTTGCTGAGTTTTTACAAATAAAAAGAAATTTCGGAGTATGAAGCCAATAACAATTTTGGGATCGGGTGCATGGGGGACTGCAATTGCTACGGTGCTTGCCCATAATGGTCACCGGGTAATTATATGGAGTCATGAAACTGAGTGTGCTCATGAAATCAATCAAAAGCATACTAATTCTGCGTTTCTGCCCGATGTGGTACTTCATGAGTCAATCAGTGCAACCACTTCATTGCATGAAGCATGCAGATCTTCAGAATGGATTTTTGAAGCAGTTCCGGTACAGTTTTTACGTTCAGTTTTTGTTGCGGCTGCTTCTCAGATACGTCAAGACCATAAATTTGTACTATTAAGTAAAGGTATTGAACAGGAAACAGCGTTGCTTCCTTCGCAAATTTTACTTGAAACCTGTGGCACAAGAACCCAGCATGTAGTGGTCAGTGGTCCCAGTTTTGCCAAAGATCTTGCGCAAAAACAGCTGACGGGTGTAATTGCTGCAACGGGACAGAGTTCCCTGCTTAAAGATCTAAAAACTCTTCTTGAAAACGAGTACCTTAAAATCATTCCAGCAACTGACGTGGTGGGCGTGCAGTTATGTGCTGCCCTTAAAAATGTGATTACCTTTGGTATTGGTGTGCTTGATGGTGCCGGGTATGCTGATAACACCAAATCATTATTTTTTGTAAAAATTTTTGAAGAAACAAAAACACTTATGAGTTCATGCAAAGGTCAACCAGAAACATTACTGGGACTAGCAGGAATTGGTGATCTTGTTTTGACCGCGTTTGGAAAGTACAGCAGAAATTTGGCAGCAGGCCAACGTGTAGGAAAAGGTGAATCAGTTTCTTCAATTCAGGCTTCTTTAGAAGCTGTTCCCGAAGCATTTAATTCAGTTATCTCTGTTAAACAACTTATAGCTACGCAACAGCTTTCATTACCATTGTTTGAAGGTCTTTATAATATTATGCAAGGAACAGTCTCAATTCCTGAATTTATTCAAAAATTATAAATAAAAAAGGGGCCGGATGGCCCCTCAGGTCTTTTGAGGTCTTTACTTAAGCAGCTTCTGTTGGAGCAATTTCTGCGGTAGCTGTAGTAGTTTCAGTTTCAGGAGCTGACTCTTCACCAACTAATACACCAACACGTTGTGCAAGTGTTGCAATAGCAAGAGCTGTTCCGTTAATAGTTGCAATTGCACGTACTGAAGTAGCATTCAAGTTGCGAAGTTCATCGCGCACGTGAGTAATTTCTGTAATTGCTACTTCAAGAGCTTCCACAATTTTTACAAGATTAAGTGCGCCATCACGTGTTGTCATTGAAAGAGCTTTTTCAATACGTGTGATTGCTTTTTCTACGACGGTGATTTGACGAGGTTTTAAATCTTGTGTTTTTAAGATAACGCGTTGTGCATCGCCACCAATAAGACCATGAACGCTTTCAGAAATTCTATTGATTTCAGATGAAAGTTGAAGGACTGCGCTTGTTGCATCGGTTGCTTGTACACAAAGGAATTCAAGATCAGTTCTTAAGGCATGCATTTCAACAAGTGCTTTGCTTAGTACATCGATGATGTTTGGAAGAGAACTATCGTGTGTTCTTACTTTGCATCTTAAAAGATTATTAAGAGTGGTATCTAAAGGAGTATGCATTGCATGTGCGGTCGATAAAAGAAGAAGAGGCGAAAACCACAATAAGAGTTTTTTCATAAGAAATTCCTTTCAATCAGGTGATACATTATCACTTTTTAAGATCCGGCCAAGTATAAATAAAACCTTTTTAAGCATCAATGGTTACAAGTCATATGGTAGTGGAGCACAGTCTCCATCAGATGTTCCAACCATGTCGCACATGCGTTCGCTAATCATTCCTAGAGACAATACTGTTGTAACAGTTAATACAGCTGCTCTGTTAGAACAAGCAATAAGATCTCTTAAACCATCTTCTATGACCCGCATTTCAGTTAAAATAGTTTCAAGTGCGTCGACAACATCAGGAAGTGCGGCTCTTTTTTTGAGAGCAAACTTTGCGATGGTAATTTGTACTTTTTTTACTGCGCGTTCAATAACAGGAATGCGACTGGCCTTTTTAGTAGTTAGTTTTGAAGAAATTTTATTCAGTTGTTTATCGCACAGTTGATTCATTTGTTTGCATACATTATTAATATCAGCGCTTAGTATCAGCATTGCTTGTACGGCTTGATTGGCAGAGATGGCAATTGGGTCAAGTGCTTGGTTAATCCGATCAAGTTCGCTCAGTGTTTCATTAAATATGTACATAGCTTGTGGGATTGTAATGCCGCGGTTTCCTGCCTGTGTGTGAAAAAGTTCAAGACGTTGCACAAGCGATGAAATGTCTGCACATGCAGAAGAAAAAATGAGTAAGGGGGCCATAACCAAGTAATTACGCATGGGTTATATCCTTGCTTGCAAAAGGGTTTTTCTTAATCGGGGAAGTATAAAAAAAGGTACTGCGTTTTATGCAGGAATTACAAGGTTTATACTTTCAGTTGTACTGAGAGTGGTTTGTGAAGATCGATTAAGGTACCTGCAAGAGGGCGTTGTTCTTTGATGATGCAGTCAGTGCATTGTGCATGACCTGTATGAGAATGGGTATGAAAAACTTGTGGTTGTATTTCGTACCGAGCAAGAAAAGGAATAACTTCTTCCATTGTTTTACCAACAAATGAAGGAACGATAACCAGGTCTAAGCAAGTAGTATGTGAATAATAGAGAACCATGCAGGCATCGGTAAGTGGTGTTCCTTCTGATGGAATTTGTGCTACGCAGGTGTTTGTTTTTTGTTCAGAAGAAACGGGATACAGCTTATAAGAAATTTTTTTAGCAGTAAGCAGTTTTTTTGCTTCCTCACTATTCATTCCCACGATATAAGGAGCTCTTTGTTTTCCAGGATGTTTGGTAGTTACAAGGTATACCGTTTGATGTGGTTTAATAGATTGCCCAACAGTCGGGGTTTGACTGATGATAGTGCCTTCTTTTACATGAATATTTTCTTTTTGAGTTAGCAAGCGCACATTGAGTTGCAGTGGTGCCACTAGCGCAAGACCTTCGTGCAATGACGTACCTATCAGTTGAGGCATAGTGACAAATCTATGAGGAGTTAAAAATTTAACAGTAAAATATCCTGCAAAGACGCATAGAAAAGGAATGGTCCATGAATACCGAGCAATAAAAGATTTTTCATAAACTGGATTCATGAGTGTTACTTATCAATCAGTTAAGCGCTTCCCACAGCTTGACAATAAGCCGGATTCTGTACGCAGTGTTTTAAGGCACTGTGCGGCAACCATGTATCTGAGCGACATACCCGCGTGTTAAAACCGGAACAAACAACCGTCCACGCCTATTTTGCCTTGCTCCAAATGGGGTTTACCCCGTCAACTTATTACTAAGCCAACTCGTGCGCTCTTACCGCACGTTTTCACCCTTACCCTTTTACAGGCGGTTATTTTCTGTGGCACTTTCCATAAGCTCGCGCTTTCCGTGACTATAATGATTTAACCATCTTTTCACGGCATCTTGTTTGTTAGGAGTCCGGACTTTCCTCTCTTAAGCAAGCCTAAAAGCGATTGCCTCGTCCTGCTGTGGGAAAACATTTCAAATACCTATATGACAGTATTAAATTAACACCAATTTGGATAAAAGTATAGGCAAAAGAGGGCCAGGCAGAGCCTTTACATAGCACTAAAAAAAATGTTTCAAATGTGATAGCTGTAATCAGTCCGCTTGTTGCAACAAGGAGCCGTGAGTGAAGAAACTGTTTAAGTATCCCAATTATCATAAAAAGCGGTATCAAATAGAGGTAGTTGATACCTACTACGTCGTAAAGTAAAAAACCTTGGAAGGTAAGAGCTGTTATCCCGAGTATAAAAGGAAGCCAGTGGTGAGTACTTAAAAAAGTAACAATGGTATAAACAAGGAGAGCGTGTGCATAAGGAAATGCTAAAAAATAGTAAGTTGCTGAATCGGTAATAAATGAGAGAAAGAAGAGCAGTAAACTGGTAATAATTTTTTTCATGGCTTAAATTTTTTCAAGTGTTGCAAAACGAACGTTTTCTGTTACCGTGAGGAGGTTTTTTAAGATCTTATAATGTTTTCACTATTAGGAGTCTTATATGAAAAACTCATTTGTTGCAATTGTTTTAACATGTGGTTTGGTAGGTGGTCAGGTTAAAGCTGTTAGTGTTGGAGACTATCTTAATGAGAAATTCAAACAAGGTGTAGAATTAATTTCCAACGTAGTAACTGCAGAAAAACAACAAGTGGTTGCTGCTGGGGTAGAAGAAATTAAACAGGTTACTCATGCAGCTGACGCGGCAGTTGAAGCTTTGACTCAAAAAGCTGCTCAAGGGGCTTATGAAATTGCTGAGACTGGAAAAGCAATGGGGCTAGCTGTTATTGAAGTAACTAAAGATGCATGTGCAAAAATTGATACTGTCACAGGCGCAAGTGTCAAAATACTTGAAGATGTTACTCATAAATCGGCAATTCTTGCGACTGCACAAGTACCCGTAGAATCATCGTTTGGAGCAGCTTTACAAACAGCACCTACTTCATATTTGCCTTATATTAAAACAGTATTTTCTGATTTTACTCATAAAACGTATGTAGCAGGACAAGATGCAGTGGCCTATGTTGATGCATTTGATACTAAAACAAAAGTTGCTGTAGTTGTCGCAACTGCTGGAGTTGTTGGAGCTATTGCTTACTACAAGTATTATCAAAATAATTCAAAAAACGAAGAAGTAGTTGTGCGCAGAGCATAATTAATTCTTCTTAAGCTTTACAAGAAAGGACCGCTTATTAAGGTCCTTTTTTGTACAAGAAGAGAAAGGTCTTTTCTAATGATTAAAAAAATTATTTTTTCTTTTAGTCTTATGATTTTTATTCCTGTTAATAGTATCGAAGTTACTACTGATACAGTGCATTACACTAATTATGTAAAAGGCACTTTGTGTCCGATAGAGGAAAAAGTGGAACTAGCGGTATTTTCCTATTATCTTTCAGCCCAAGCAGGTGAGTGGACAGCGCGATATCTGTGCAGGAAATGTCTAGAAGCTGGCTATTCTATTGATTCTCTTGATCACGCAGTAAAAGTTGCAGCGGTGGTTGTTTTTAGCGCTGCTGTAGGATACGGTGTGTATTCTTATTTAAAAAGTCGATCAAAAAACAATGTTCAATTAACTCCAGTTATTGCTTGATAAAAGGTTACTAACTTTCTCTTATGCTTTATACTAAAGATCCTTGTATTAAGGTCTTTGTCTATTACATGAAGTTCTAGTCATTTAAAAAAAGTTAGCATGAATGGTTATTAAAAAGTGGTTACTTTCATTTACTAAGATTACCTTAGTCACAGCACTGTGTGGCGGAGCTTTTTTATGGGGTATGGCTTTGTATGTGACAAGTAATTACACCGTTGATTTCTCAGTGTTGGAGCGGTACGATCCGGGCAAGCCAACGTTACTTCTTGATGATGAAGGTAATGAGTGGGCTCGCTTTCAGTTGGACCGTCGTCAGCCTGTTCCGTATTCACAGTTTCCTCAACATCTAATTAATGCATTTGTTGCAGCAGAAGATTGGAAATTTTTCAAGCATTCAGGAATTTCTTTTAAAGGCATTATTCGTTCTACAGTGGTTAATATCTCTCGTGGTGGAATTGTTCAGGGTGCAAGCACTATTACTCAGCAGCTGGTAAAGTTACTTTTTTTTGATTCAAAAAGGACATTTAAACGTAAGTTGCATGAGCAGTTCTATTCTTTACTCGTTGAACAACAGTTTACTAAACAACAGATTCTAGAGACCTATTTAAACCACGTATATTTTGGTCACGGTATTTATGGCGTAGAGGCAGCAGCCCAACGCTTTTGGGGTATTTCAACTTCAGAGCTTTCATTGGTTCAATCAGCCTTGCTTGCAGGTATGGTGCGATCTCCTGGTCGTTATTCTCCTATTCGTTGTCCCTTATCAGCGCAAGAAAGAAGAAATGTTGTTTTAAATCAAATGCGCAAATGTTTGTATATTACTCAGGCGCAGTATGAAGCGTTGCGCGCGCAACAGCTTTGTTTGCTTGATGTAAAAGACCAGGAGGCACATCAGTTTGCACCTCATGCCCGAGAAACTATTCGGGGATATGTAGAAGCACTCTTTGGTAAACAACGAGTTTATGCTGGTGGACTTCGCATAAAAACAACCCTTAATCGTCGTGCACAAAAACATGCTCAAGAAGTATTTGCAACTCAGATAGAGCGTTTAAAACGGGAAATCGGGCAAGTCATTGAAGGAGCTTTTATAAGTATTGATGTTAAAACAGGAATGATTAGAGCGTTAGTTGGAGGTGCTTCATTTAGTCAGTCACAATTCAATCGTGCTCTGCAAGCGCGTCGTCAGCAAGGATCGGTGTTTAAACCGTTTGTGTATGCAACGGCATTACAAAAAGGGATATCGTTTCTTGATACTGCCGTTGATGAACCTTTTGTAATGCAACAGGGTGCTGAGCTTTGGCAGCCCAAAAATTACAATTCAAAATTTGAAGGTTCTATGACTCTTGCTAGTGCACTTTCTTATTCAAACAATATTATTACTATAAAAACTCTTCTTGCTGTAGGCGCTCAATCTGTTGTTGATCTTGCTCAGCGATGTCATATTAAAGGACCTTTGCTGCCGTATCCTTCGCTTGCTCTAGGATGTGTTGACAGTACTGCAGTTGAAGTTGCAGGCATGTTTAATGTGTTTGCAAATAATGGAGAATTTGTACAACCACATCTTATTGAATGGGTAAAAGATCGTTGGGGTGTAAAAATTTATAAAGCTGAACCGATACGTGAGCACGTTATGGAGCCGCGTATAGCTCATCAGGTTGCTCAAGTGCTTGGCTTTGGTTTTGATCGATATAAGAAACGTGTAGACGGCAAATGGATTGATTCTGATGCAATTGGTAAGACAGGGACTACTAATGATTCACGAACGTGTTGGTTTGCAGGTTCAACACCAGAGCTTACTACTGTTGCTTATGTTGGTTATGATGATAACCGATCTATGGGGCAAGATGTTTTTCCACTTTATACTGCGTATCCAATTTGGCTTGATTACCACAAAGGTATACCAACAAACACTAAGCAGTTCTCTCATGATTCATCACTTACGCGAGTATTTGCAGATATTCAGACAGGTAAAATTGTTTCTGAGTGTTCAGGGTCTCAGGTATTTGCCTTACTTGTCTGATGCTTTATTGACACGGCTTTAAACCGTTTTATACACCTTAGTACATGCTATATCAGAAAAAGGAGCTGCGCATGGTGCATCGTGTCATTAGGGTGGGACTACTTTTGTGTGGAACTCTTTCATTCTCTGTACATGCAAAAAGTACGTGGGGAGAGTTTAAAAGTACTATGACGGGTATTGGGGATAGTGTTAAGAGCTTTGGCATGGGAATGGCTGAAAGTTTTGGCATGAATCCACCTGATTATGAATATTCTTTTCGAGTTTTTAATGATTCATCAGAATCAGTGACGGTTCAAGCGCATCGTATTAAATCTTTTCAAGGAATTAAGGCGCGCAAAGGAACAATTAAAGAGATGACTCTTACTCCGTCTCAAGATACTGGTCAGACAGGGTTTAATGCATTAAACCTTTATCTTGATGTTGAGTTAAAGTGGCCAGAAGGGAGCTTTACTGAAAGTATTACTAAACTTGCGGCTAAGCATGACAAAACGATTTATCACTTT
Source organism: Pseudomonadota bacterium (assembly GCA_027487215.1). Taxonomy (GTDB): domain Bacteria; phylum Babelota; class Babeliae; order Babelales; family CAIQNR01; genus JAIYDZ01. The sequence continues at coordinate 176,217 of JAIYDZ010000006.1, read as the reverse complement.
CATGTGTTTGAAACCAAGGCTGGGATTGCTGCTGAAAATATTGGCAAAGGATATACAACAACTGATCTTTATTTAGGGTCAATTTATAATAGTCTTTCAACGGTGCAGACCGTTTCATTTGACTACGCAGGGCAACGTTTTTCTGTTGTTCTTGATAAAGATTCTCATAATATGTTGCAGTCAGACAAAGATATTCCTCATTGTATGCGTCCTGTTAAAGATGCTGCATTTATTGACTGTGGAACTGCGGGAAAAATTTCTGTACTGAGTGCAGGTCTTGCTACAGGAAAAGAAGACAAAGGGGTCTGGACAAATGTAATGCCACTTCAATACCATCATGAAATTATTGAAAATGTCGATAAATCAGGTAAAGCAGTTACCAAAGTTGTTACGGCAGGATTTAACCCCGGTAATTACACACAACCTACCAATAAACGTGTGCGCAATATTACTCCGATAAGATGTAGTGTATGGAACACGTCAGCTGCTCAAGCAACATCACCGGTGCAAGAGGGCCAGCTTCTTACCAGTATTTCAATTGACCAAGGTTCTCGTTCTGTCTGGTGCGTCTACAGTACCCCAGGATGGTCAAATAAAACATTTTCAGTAAATGATACCGTGATGGTACAAATCCCAGCAGGTAAAGCCGTTGAGTGGTATATCATGCGCCCTTCTATTGATGGGAGTAAGTACTTAACTTCTGAGGAACTTCTTACGGTCCAAGAAACTGAATTTGAAGGTTCTGAAAAAATTGATAGTTCTCCTATCGGTTCCACTTCTTCAAAAACAACTAAGCAATCGACTGATCTTTCGAATAAAAAGTCATCTCAAGAATCTCAAGATCAGTCACTTGTTCTTAATCTTTCGCAGTACATTAAAACTACCGCGCCACAAACAACTAAAGCAGAACTGTACATTGTATCACTTGATACCATCGATGAAAAAAAGGCACGACAGTTTTTACAAAATCTTATTGATGGAAAGCTCCCAAAGCCTGCTCGTGTGGAATTTAATACACAAGTGACAGACGGACAATTGGGACAAACGATTAAAAATACACTTTTTGCAAATAAGCTTCCTGAAAATCAAGGACTTATAAATGACACACAATCGGGAGTGAGTGGGTTTATTTTAAATTATGATCTTTTTACTGCATATGGTGCGGGTCAAGGGCCATACTATTACACATTGTACCCACCAAAAGTGACTTTGAGCAATCTCTATGTGCACTCTCTGGGTGGTTATATGCGTCGCAATGCGCAAGATGGTTCTGGAAATCAGATTATTTCAGATGAAGATCAGGCAGCTGCCTATAAAGCATTGGCAGACTGGGTGACTAAAGCTGCGCAGTCTCAAACGATTAACCAAGCAATAAAGAACTTACGCCCTCAGGTTGAAAAGTTTTTGCAAGAGTATGGAATGGAACAGTTATTTGTAAAAAATAATACCTCTTCTAAAACGTTTTCTTCGTTGGGAATGCAGGCGGTTGGAATGATTTTAACAGGTCCTAACAGTATTACTAAAGCTCCACTCATTTATTCTGCGGGAACTAATAACTATGTTTATACCTACGGTTCTGTTCCTGGTTACAAAGATAAAACAGGAAAGCAGGTCGTGACATGGCAGCCTTCAGAAACAATTGACCTTGCCGGTAAAGTTATTATCTCTCAACCAAAACCAGTAGAAACGCAAGATTCTACTCCTGTAAAAAACGATCAAGAGTAGTAATAAATTGCTGTGGGTCATTTTGAATCTCTGATTGTTTAAACATGACAAACGAATCAGGGTAATTATTAGCAAATGATTGTGCATTATCAATTTGGTGAAGCGTGGTATCAGCTTCAAGCGGAATGGTAATGCACTTTTTGTTAAAATGTAATGTTTCAAATAGGCTTCCTGCACCTGATCTACAGATGACTACATCTGCTATGGTATACAGTTCTTGAATTGCATTATGAAATGCAATAACACGGGCATCAACAGCAGCTTTGTGGTAAGCAGTTTGAGGTCCATACAGATCGTTATGTCCCGCCTGATGAACAACTTGAATGGTATAAGAAGCGCCCGGTACTTGACCCAGTACTTGCGGGAGTAACGTATTTAAAGTTTGAGAACCTTGTGATCCGCCCAAAATAAGAACCGTTTTTTTATGTTCAGAGAGCCCATACTCAGACATAATTATTTCTCGTGAACGCCCTGGTGTCGAATAACGTGGATTTAAAGGATAGGGGCTCATGACACATTGTACAGCGGGAAGATAATTTTTTGTTTCAGGAAAACAGGTATGTACTATCGATGCGTAGCGGGACAAAAACTTTGTTGCCTTTCCAGGTACTACATTGAGTTCATACAGTTCAACAGGTATGCCCATGAGGCGTGCAATTAAACAGACTGGAATACTTAATGCCCCACCGGTGCTCATAACAAGTTCAGGTTTGTATTTACGCAAATAAGAAAATGTCGTTATGCATGAACTGATAAAACTCCAAACAAATAGTGGAAATCTCCACCAGCGTTTGTAAGGAATATTTTGTAACGCAAGGGGAACATGCTGTGTAATGCATGAATAATTTTGTGCAATTTGACGGTCAAGTGTAGAGGTTGTACTAAAAAAAAGAACCTGTTGTTCAGGATCCTGTTTGATACGTGTAAGAGCTTGATTAAGACAGGGAATAATGTGTCCGCCTGATTTTCCTGCAACACAGCAGATCGTCCGCTTCATGAAAGATTCCTTTGGGTATGACATCGTTGAAGAAAGTCTTGTAATGCTTTTTTAAGATCCTGATCTTTAATAGTGCTCAGTGCGCGCCGTTCATCATATGAAAGAATGAAAGGTGGAATTTTTTTAAGAGGTGCAACAACTTCGGCTTTTTCAGCAGTAGCCTTATGTTCATAGACTGAGGCATGTTTAAATCGTAGTTTTTTTACGTGAGGATATTTTAAATGCTGGTTAATTGAATGAAGCAATACGTTTGAAAGAAGATACAGTTCTTGAAGCCAGGTTGCCTGATAAACACCAATAACAAGTGTGTCATTGTCGATTTTTTCAAGACGCATTTTATCACCAAGATTTCCGACAATAGAGGTCCACTCAGAAAGAAGTTGGAACTTCCATTCATCATTTTTAAAAATTCCGCGTAGCAGTTCATGCATTCCTAATGCCATCAATATCTCCGTAATGGTGGTGTGCAAAATATGATAACAGAGTGTTGCTGGTAAGTTAATTAAAAATTCTGAGTATTATTTTTTAGGTCTTTTAAATTGTGGTGAGTTTTGACCAGAATGTTTATGAAAGATAAAGTTCGCGTTGTAAATAAAGATTTTTCCAAAAGATTTTGCTGCTTCCTGGAGCGGGCGGTTGAGCGAGTGCTTTTTTTAAAAGGGTAATCATTGCAAGGCATTTTGATGATTGAGTGGTGTTTTGAGTTTCAATTGATCGTTTATAAGTGTCAACCCAATAACGCAGTAGGTCATCGATAAAAGAAAGGCAATCCTGTTCAGTCATTGTGGATTGAGATACTTCTTTAGAAAACGAAACGGGGTCGCTGTGAAAGCTTTTAAAGTGATGGACCAAGGCTGGAAGTTCTTCTGCCGTTCCTGTACTTGTACAGTTTTTTTGTACGCAGCGCGAACGGATAGTAGGAAGGACCGTTTCAGAGCGTTCTGCTAAAAAGAGAAACTGATAACCTTGTGGGGGTTCTTCTACAATTTTTAAAAGACTATTGGCGCACGTTTGATTGAGAAAGTCTGCTTTGGTAATAATAAAAAAACAAAGTTCATTCTGATCAAGGCCGAGTTGTGTTTTTTGAAAAATGATTTCTAGATCATCAATTGAGTATCGTTTTTCTGGAGCAATCCACAAAGTATTGTGATGTAACTTTGAGGTAATTTGTGTGCAAGTAAAACAGGTTCCACAGGCACTGTGCGTACAAAGTGAATTTTGTAAAAGGGCAAGAGCTTCTTTTTCAGTTGCCAGTTTGGTACCGATAAGTAGTCGTGCGTGTGTGGCTGTTATCATTGGTTTTGTTCAATAAGTTTTTTAAGTACTGCAAAAGCCTGATCGGCAACTTGTTCAGTTTCAGCAAGTGCATCAAGGGTTACTACATTGGGACGCGGTGCCACGAGTGTGTCAAATCCATCAGTAAGTTTGTGCATGAATGCAATTTCTTTTTCAAATGAATTTAAAGGAATATTTCTGTGGCGCATTCTTTTGTACGCTTCTTGGGCAGTAATTTTTAAATAAAATACTAGATCAGGTTGTCTATCATTCATTGCCCAGTTGTTAACGGTGTTTATTACTGAAATATCAAGGTTTCTTCCATATCCTTGATAGACAAGTGATGAGTCAGCCATACGATCTGAGATGACAATTTTACCTGCTTCTAATGCAGGAGTAATAACTTGTGCAAAGTGCTGTGCACGGTCTGTTGCAAACAAAAGAAATTCAGCTTTTTGGCATACAGGAACATCTTTAGCTAGTAAAGTTTCTCGTAAACCTTTACCCAGCATAGTCCCACCCGGTTCTTTAGTGACAACCAGGTCATACTTTTGAGAAAGGCGATCTTTTAAATGAGTACATAATACTGACTTGCCTGAGCCGTCGATTCCCTCAACAGCGATAAGCAAACCTTTTTTTAATGTTTTCATAATGTGTGTACTTTCGTACCATTTGATGAGTGGTATGTTTACATTTGCTGAGCACAGTAATAACTATACAGATCAGAAAAAAAGAGTCGAGCAGTCTTGTTTTTGTTACAGGATTAAGATAATAAGAGATTGTTATAAGCGCGTATTTTAAAATAAAAAAAGATGAGTAAAATTAATACTAAAGTATACCTTCAAGCAGAGTCCAAAACAGTGTGGTAAACGATCTATCAGTATACCTCTGAGAGTAATAAATTTTTAATGAGTAAAGAGAAAGATAAGCTTGTTTTGTATGGCTAAAGAGCTGTCTGATGCCGTGCCGATAGAGGGTTTACTGTTTCTTAAAACATTTGCTTTTTATTTTTTTATCAGTTAGTATTAACCTGTCTTTCGAAGAAGACAATTTTTATTTTTGATAACCTCCATTTCCCCTATCCGACGTTCTGCCGGATGGGGGAAATTTCTTGAAAAGGTTCCTGTGGTGAAAAAGCATCTTTTTAAGCCACCATTTACTCCTCTTAAGCGTCACGGTAAATTTTTTAATTATAATAATGAGCATCTTCATGAATCTCCTGAATGGTTTTTGCCGTCTATAAGAATGTTTTTTAGTAGCCTCAAAAAAAGATTCTTACGTGCAAAAAATCCTAATCTTGATGCTTGGATTGAACCTTATAAAGAGTATGCTCATTCTTACGAACCTCTTATTACCTGGCTTGGTCATGCAACCATGTTGATTCAGTTAGGAAATATCAACATTTTGGCAGACCCTATCTTTGAAAGTCCTTCTTTGTTATTCCCACGGGTTTTGCCTTTGGGAATTGATCCTCAAAAATTGCCACCCATTGATGTAGTAGTGATTTCTCATAATCACCGGGATCATATGGATGAGCCGACGATTCATTTTTTGCATCAAAATCATAATCCTTTGTTTTTAGTTCCTGAAGGAAATAAAAGTTGGTTTTTGAGTCGGAACATAAAGAACGTTGAGGAGTTAATCTGGTGGGAAACGTATGAATATAAAGGGGTAGATATTTCGTGTGTGCCTGTGTGGCATTGGTCACAGCGTACGTTGTTTGATCATAATAAAACATTGTGGTGTGGGTGGGTTTTTCAGACTCAGGATGATACTGTTTTTTTTGCTGGAGACACTGCCTACTGTGAATTTTATTTTAAAACAATTGGCCAAATGTTTCCTAACATTGGTGTTGCTCTTATGCCAGTGGGGCCTTGTGACCCTGACCATATGATGCGTCGTTCACATATGAGTGCAGAGCAAGCGGGCCAAGCATTTCTGGACTGCGGCGCCCGCTATTTTATTCCTATGCACTGGGGAACATTTCATTTTGGAACTGATATGTTTGAAACCCCGATTGAACGTCTTACTTTGTGGTGGCAGGACCATCAAACTGAACTGCCTCAGAACTCATTGTGTTTGAGTAAGCTTGGGCAACAGTTTCACCTTGCACATCATAAAAACCCTTACTCAAATACGCACGACCAGAATCGCTAAACATAATGACCGCGACTGAATCTTTGGTGAAAGTATCTTTTTCTTTTAAAAGTCCTGCAAATACTGCGCCGCTGCTTGGTCCTATGAGCATTCCAAACTCTTTTGCAAGAAGTTTAAGTGCATCAATAGATTCAGCATCAGAGACGGTTACAATTTTATCAATCACATTATAATCAAGAACTTCTGAGGTGAAATCAATTCCAATACCTTCAAGTGAATAAGGTTTTGGGTGTCCGTTTGTTGAGCGGAATGAATTTACTGAATCGATACCATACACTTTAATGTTTGGATTTTTTGATTTTAAATAGCGTCCAACCCCGCTAACAGTACCACCTGTTCCTGCTCCTGCAAAAAAATGGGTGATAGTTCCATTCGTTTGATTCCACATTTCAGGTCCAAGAAGACTTTGATGTGCTTCACGATTAACCACATTATAGTACTGGTTGGGCATGAATGAATTAGGAATTTCTTGCGCAAGACGCTGTGCAACAAAATGATAACTTTGTGGATCATCAATGAATTCGGTCGGTTTACAGACGATAACTTCGGCACCGTATGCTTTGATCGTTTGTAATTTTTCTTTACTAATTTTTTCTGAGACAACAATAATAACACGATATCCCTTAATGGCCCCAATCATTGCCAAAGCAATACCATGGTTGCCTGAAGAAGCATCAATCAAAGTGCCACCAGGTTTGAGTATTCCAGCCTTTTCTGCGTGCTCTACCATATAAAGTGCAGAGCGATCTTTGACACTGCCGCCTGGATTTAAATATTCTAATTTTGCAAGAATTGTTCCTTCAGATTGAAGAGGAACTGCAACAAGCGGTGTATTGCCAATTGCCCCTAAAAGAGATGGATATGACATTGAAAGTTCCTTTTATTGCACATGCGCATTTTTTGTACAAAACTATCGTATCATTGCTCTTTGATAATGTGAATTATTCAACGCGAAAGAAATGTATGAATTATCTATTTAAGGCAATTTTATTAGTAATGAGTTCTACTCTTTGTGCATCAGAAAACTCCTTAGCGTCATTTAAAACTTCTTCCAGTTTTTTACAGTGTCCAGGCTGGAAATTAGAGGAAAAAAATACTAATTGGGAAAGGCTTTTAGTAGCAACTCATGCCTGTACTCAACATTTGTGTGCATCTCAAGAATTTACACTAGACATTCTTTATCAGGCATATTCAATGCCTGATAATGGGTCATCAATTTCTGCTAGGGCTCGTAAAAGAGTAAATAATGAAAAGTTTGAACAGCTGGAACAAATCGTAAGGTCTTTAAAAGGTAGGTGTTGTGAACTAGATAAAAAGGAGGTACTCAAATAAGTGCGATAATGCTATACTGAGAGTACTTATTTATACTTTCATTGAAGAAAACAGAAAATGAAACTTTTGATTTTTAGAAATGTTTTTATTGTAGTGCTTTTTATAGTTATAAAATGTGGTCATCTTCACGCAAGTGAAATACAACACTCTGATCAACTGCAAGAAGCAAAGTCGTTAAAAACTGAGACAGCAGGTTGGAATGAATTTAAAGTTCCTTGTAAAGGATGGGTTCCTTTGTGTACCACTTCAGAAATTGAGCGTTTGTTAGGAGAGAGTATTTGAAGACATGAATGTATTCATGATGGTACATCTCAAGAGTTAATTATCAATCGCATAAACAAGACTCTCATTTTTCCACAATCTTTTTCCCACGGCTATACAATACCTTTGTCTTTACATGACATACTATCCACAACTAAAATTGCCCATAGATGTTATAAGGTTACTAAAGACAATATAAAAGCTTTGCTTACACAAGAAGAGCAGGCTCCTACAAAGAAAATGGCAGTAGAGGTGGTGGCGGTCGCGAGTCTGCCAAAGCCTCCCGCGTTAAAAAGACAGAATGCTTATAACTTAAAAAAAGAAAAATAATATCAACAGCGGATTTAAAAGTTAAAAAAAGGTGCAGTCATGTAATAAATGGCAGCGCCTTTTTTAATTGAAATCTATTTTTTGGTATTACTTATTTAATGATATATATTTTTTCGTCTGTTTTTGGATGGGTTAGAAGGACAAATGAGTGATCTGTAGTATCTTCTATCCAGTCTCCTTGGACAGGTTGCCATGCAGTTTCTTCTTCTAGTTTTTGAGAGCGGAGTTCGTCATCAATCAGACTTTCTGAATCTTTGACTTCTGTAAGAGCCGCTTGAATATCAAAAAGTTGTTCAAACTGAGCGCGATTCATAGATTTGACAAGTCGGTGAAAAACTATAAGCGGTCCTTTGTCAGGCTTTTCATAGATAATTTCAAATGTTCCAAATGACTGGTGTTCATGAATGCGGCGTAAAACAAGAGATTCAAGTTTGTAAGTAAAAGGGCTTAATTGTTCCGGAACTTTCAAAAAGAGATGTTTGTCTGCCTGAGTGGGAACGGTATGAGCAGTAATGATCGCTTGTTTTGCAGATTCTTCATTATTTTCATGAATCCGTAAAACGTTAAGAAAAATATGTCGTCGTTCCTTTTCAAAAGGGGTAGCGGCTCTTGGATTGAGGTATCCGTCGGTTACTAGAAGTTTTTCTGCTTTTTTAGGATCAAACCATTTTCCAATATTACTTGTATAATACCAGGCAGGGGTAAGAGATTCTTTTGGTTCGGCTTTAGCTAGAGTTTTTTGAGCGCTATCGTCGATACTAACTAATGGTTCTGTTGTATCTGGTACTTCATGAGCAGATTCACCATCTTCCTGTTTTTCATTTCTATCTTTCTTTGATTTCTTTTTCTTTGTTAATTCTGAAGGAATAGCGGGAGATTCTTTAGTTTGCGATGTGAATGACGCTGAGGTTTCGTTTTTAGATTTACTTTTGTGATGGCCCTTACCAGTTTTTTGAGTGTGATGAGTAGAGGGTAGCCACTCATCTGTAGCGGTAAGAACCTTTAAAGAAGACGCTTGAGGATCTTCTTTTAGAGTGAATGGCATATCAAGAGTGTCAGGCATATGATAAGCAATTTTATCAAAAGTATAGATTGTGCTTTCTGTGGGAAAATTGCTTTTCCAAAGACCCAGTGTTTTTGTATAGAATTCTTTAACCCAGGGTTTAAAATTGTAAGATGAATCAGAAAGCTTTTCTAGATAAGCATTGTGAGGATCTGTTTGTAGATCGGCCGCCAGCATTATTCCTGAAAGATTGTTAAGAAATGGCACAAATAAAGGATTTTTTAGGGCTTGTGCTTTTTTTATCAGATTTTCATATTCATCCGGTAGAGTATCACTAAGAGAACCAAATGCTCTTGCATAACGTCCATTAATAGTACCCAGGGTTAAAGAGTATAAACAGTTTACAAATATTTTATAGCTTTCGTGGGGATCGTTAAGGTTTATAGAGTCTACCAGAGTTTCAAGAGTAGTAAGTGACTTATTAAAAGGCTCATTGGAACGTATCTGACCTACAGGGATTTTTTGAACAAGTTTGTTGGTATGTTGTGAAAGTTGAATTACTTTAAGTGCAGCACTATGAAGTTGAGGGTTATCAAGAAATGCTTGTGGTGCACTCAGCTGTTCATAATAGTCGTCAATATTAAGAGGTACTGCAAATATTCCACGTTGTTCTTCATCGGTAAGATCTTTTGCATAAAAACCTTTATGCAATCTTAGTTGTGAAGTAAGTAATGTTTTTAAAATGTGAGAAAAAAGATCTTTATAAAAATAATGGTGAGCGCGTTGAATAGGAGTAAGTTTTGATTTTTTTCCTGCTGTGGAATGCGTTTCACGAAAGGTTGTTTCAGCAGTATCGAGCACTGTAAACATTTGCTTGTCCGTAAGACGAGGGGTTAAGAGAATATCGGTTCTATGTTTAAGGTTTTCAGCAGCTTTGCGTTCTGCTTCAGCTTTTTCTAGTGAAACTTCTCTTCCATCAAAACCTTCAAAAAAATCTCTGCTAAAAGCATTTTTTTGATTAGGACCTGCTCCAAAGCATAATGTAAAAGACCCTGCAAAAAGCATGAACATTGTAAATTGCATACTTCGATAATTCATAAAGATTCCAAATTCATAAAGATCCCATTCCTAAAAAACAACTCTAGAAAATAGATACGACAGTTTCTATAGATTTAACAATACTCAAATTTAAAAAATAAAGAAATACAGCAATTGTCCTGAGTAAAGGGTTGGTAAGAGTTATGATCTATTGGGGAGGTAGCTATGTTATGCAGGAGGCTTATATGAAAATAATTGCGATCGCGATAATCAATGCGTAAATAGCACTTGTCTCAATAAGTACTTGGCCTAAAAGACTGGTACGCATGATTGATGAAAAATGCTGTGGGGTGAGTGCAATTTGAGTAGCAGCTCCCGATGCAACATTTCCTGAACCAATGCCTGGTCCTACCGTACCTAAGCCCATACAAAGTCCAGCTGTTAGAAATCCTATTCCTTGAATAAAATCTAAAGGTTCTTGGGTGCGTAGTTGTAAAATGATGATTGAGACAACAAAGGTAAAGATAAGAGGCGATTCAATAAGTGCTTCACTAAACAAAGTAAACTGAAAGAGTTGGGGATAAGCATGTCGGTTAATGCCGATACTTTTACAGACTGCTTTTGAAAATGAACCAAGTCCTAGCGCTGGTCCGATGCTACCAATACCAATACAAAGACCACTACCAATAAGGCGTGCTGCTTCTCCAAAAGTATTTACTCCTGCAAGCTGGCCTTTAATAAGTAGCGCAACAATGAAGGCAAAAATAATAGGAGTTTGCATTAAAGAAAGTGTAAGAAGCATAAGAAGTTGAATTTTTCTTCCGAAAAATGGTTGGCGTGCAACCGCAAAACAGGCTTCGCGTGCAGGATATGCTGACACAAATCCAATAACGGCACCTGAAATACAGATTGCAAACGCAATGCCCAACTGCGCATAGTGTGCATATTCTGAAAAGTTTTCTACATTAGTACTAAAAAGCATAAGTCCTATTACAAGCCCTACAACCGCCGTTGTTTCAATAAGAGCTAACCCAAGAAGAAGGGTTCTGAAAATTTCAGGTTTTGCATGGGGCTGAGTTTGCGCTGCTTCTAGTGCAGAAATACTTAAAAATCCATCTCCAAGGCCTACGCTGATTGCATTGACTGAGACGACAAGCGCAGTAGTGATGTAGTGATAAAAAAAATATGAATACTCCATTTGTTATCCCTCGTCTGAAAGTGCTGAAGAAAGGTAGGTCAATGACAACATCATAAAAATGAATGCTTGTACTGCGCCTTCAAAGACGCTAAAGAACCCAAAAAATATAAGACTTATTAGAGATCCTAAAATAGGAACAAAATAAAAATACCACGCGCTAGGGGCAGTGCCTACCATTGATAAAAAAAGTTTTGTAATAACCGAACCACCAAGAAGGTTTCCAAATAATCGGAATGAAATTGATATAATACTTGCAAGTTTACCTACTACATGAAGTGGAAACATCACCACAAAAGGGCGAAAGTATTCAGCAACATATCCTTTAAGGCCGTGGTGTTTTATTGCATGAATATTGACATATAAAAATGAAATAATTCCAAGCGCCAGTGTCGTATTAAGATCTGCCGTCGGTTCTTCTACAAAAGGGATAAGACTTGCCAAGTTACAATAAAGAATAAAGAGAAAGAGGGTGGTCATAAAACTAAAATGGCGGTAGTCAAAAAAACCGAGAGTTTGTCTGTTTAAATTCATAAATGCTGAAACGGTCGAGAGTGTCATAAATCGAACAACACCATCTTTTTTATGAAAAAAAATTTTTGCAAAAAGAAGTGTCGCAAAAAGACATCCTATTACGATCCATGTTGCTATTAAAGTGTTAGGCGTCAATGCTAATAATGGATGATTAACACCCATCCATTTAAGAAGGTGCCATTTTTCTTTAATTCCATGAAAATTAACAGTGTTCATGCGCTTTCTTTCTGACTATGACAACCCAAAAACCTGCCAGGAAAGATGATATGGAAATCAGTATAATACTCATTAACTGAGTGCGCAATATAAAGAAAAAAAGAAGCCCGATAAGGCCAATTCTAAAAATAGCTAATAAAGAGGAAAGGAGAAACGTTTTTAATGGCCATTGTCCATTAAAACGGTTCTCCCTCCATAAAAAGCTTTTGCTCGCTGCAAAAAGATAGCCATACATGATACCAGCAACAGTGCTCATAAAAAAGGCGTAAACAGGTTCTGGTATCATCATGATGATTAGGATACTTTCTTAATACCTTTATAGATCCAATATTCTTGTAAAACACCGGTTGATCCAAGCACAGCAATTAAGCCATGACGATCGTTAACCAGTTTTTTAGCAGTATCAAATGCATCTTTAAAATGTGTCGCGGTGCGAGCTTTTATTTTTACCGCTTTAAAGGCATTGTTAATTTTTTCAATATCCCATGATGGTTTTTGCCAGCCGGCTGTTTTACCAAGAGGACAAAGAATAATATGGCCAGAAATCTTTTTAAAGAAATAACGGATCTGTTTTGCAAAGAGTTCAGGATCAACTGCACCTTCTTCACAGGCAACAATGAGAGTAAGACCTTTTAAAGGGCGTTGGTAATGAAGTAAACGGATACCAAGTAACACGTTTTCAAAGGCATCGCTATTGCAAGAGTTATCAAGCAGAATTGTTGGTTTTTCTTTATCAAGAATCTGGAATCTTCCGCCAAGTTCGCTGCTTACGTCTTTCCAAAATTGTTCAATAGTCTTTTTTGGATTGAGTTCTAACTGCTTTTTAGTTTCAAGCGTTGGACGACCTCTTCTGCCTTTTTCTTTTGCAAGAAGACTGTCTGTAAGAACCAAGGCATTTTTGTTTGCAACGTTATTAACAAAGAGGGTTGCAACACGTTCTGCAAGCGCTGCACAACGTCCATGAAGTTGTTCAAAAGGATAGGCAAGCGCTACTACTTTTCTGATAGGCATGCTCCATTGGGCGCCACTTGCATCAACCAGTTCATTAAGCGTTTTAAGATTCGATTTATTTTGATCAGCAGAGACAACAGAGGTCTGCTTTTTTGCAAGACTGACATATTCTTGTAAGAGTGATTCTGGTAATTTTCCAGCAGCATCAGCTTGTGTTTCAATAAGTCGAGTGATTGCAAGTACATCAGGAGTACAGAGCGTTGCCGCATCAGTTATTCCTGAGCCATCAATTTCAAAAATAGCAACATCAACATTGTTTGATGCAAAGTAGTTAAATGCCAACTGTGTTAAGAGTTCTTTAGTGTTGGCAACAATTCCTGCAGTGTCTGCGGCATTAATAACATCATTTGCAAGTTCTGTAAAAGTTCTGTTGGCAATAGTTTCATTGTCACACACAAAACGTTCGTTGTAGGTCAAAATGTGTGGCGAAGTGAAGGTACCAACAGTGAGGCCTTCGCGCTTTAATAATTTTGATGCAAAGTGGGCGGTTAAAGATTTACCGTTTGTCCCGGTAATAAAAATAGTTCTTAATTTTTGCGAAGGGTTATTAAAAAGTTTATCAAGTTTTGCAACTCGTTCTTTGCCCTTACCATCAAGGCTAACTGACCAATGTTTATCAAAAAACTCAACGACTTCTGAGTAGTTTCTTTGTCTGAGTATTGATACGGTTTCTTTTTGTGGAATTGCTTGTTTTATAGTGCTCATAGACCTTCCCTTTTCTTTTTACCCTACTTTTAGCGCTTGCCAAGCCTTTTTTATGCCTGTTTCTACTCTGTGTGGCTATGTAAACACTCTGCTGGTAGTATATGAATGAATATGGTATAAGTGTAGGCAATTGTTTGATATTGTCAAACTGGTAATATTAATTGAGGTTTATATTTAACTTTAATTTCAAAAGTGAAAAAATAGAAAAGAAGGTTTTAAGCTGGAAATCAGCAGATACAATCTAAGTTTTAGTGGGCAGGTTAAGTTAGGTTAAGCTTATTTAAGGGGCCACAGATACTGTTTTAGGCTTATTTGCGTCAACAAGTCCTGAAGGTTTTTTGGGATAAATAACGTTAAAAGATGTTCTGAAAAACCCTATTTAATGCTGCTGTCTGACAATAATCAACTTACGCACTATGCGCGCAAAAATGATATTCTATTTGTAAAAAATATTATAAAAATATTGGCCAGGACCACTGACCATTATTTTTATAACAAAAGAATCTTTACCTTTTTGTATGAAGGGAGTTGATGGCATAATTGTTTTTCAAGTCCTCGCTCATGCGTCTATTAGAAAGTCGGTAAACCTTACAGGGTCTTTATTTTTAACAAGTGCCACTATAATTCAACAGCTGATATCGCGTTCATTTACAGCTATTTTGCTAACTATTTTACAGCCAGTTGCTTGTCTGGTAGGAAATGATTCTGAAATCAATGATCAGCCTTCCGCTATTATTGATTGTCGGAACGGCCTGATTTTGGTTGTGCGTCAGGGCAGCATTTCAAGTGTTGAGATTCTTGCATCTCTTTAGCAAGCTCTTTGCAAATTTCATCTGCTTTTTCTTTTACAGCTTTTTGAAAATCTTCAAGAGCTGCATGTTGTTGATTTTTGGCATTTTGTGCTGCGATTGCTACAAAAGGGTAGCCGCTTTGAAAATTAATTCGCTGAAGGTTTGCTCGAAAGAGTTCATACTCTAAGCGTGATGTTTCAAGCCTGACTTTTAACAGTTCTTCTTGTTCTTTAATAAAAGGGGCCACTCTTTCTAAAAAAGGACAGCTTACTGTTTTTCTTGCTGAGCTATAAAAAGATGCTCGTTGTTTTAATGCGCGTGCTGCAAGTGTTGTAAGCGGATTAGTATGAACAGCGTAGGTGTTGTGAGTAACAAACGCACTCACCATTAAAAGTTTTTTTGTAAGTAATGCTTTCATTATAAACAGTCCTTTGATAGTGGGGAAAGTAATTATTTTTTTTGAGAATATTTAGTCGTGTTGTCTCAGTTAGTTTTTGCTTTTTGAGGTGCTGCATTATGGGGGCATTGAATTTTTGTTTTTGGATTATGTAATGCACATCCACCTCGCTGTTTGTGGCTTAGGATAAACTCGTTTAAAGAGTCTTTGCATCTTTTTATCACTTTTTGTGATGCATTATATGCTTTTTCTATTTCTACTTTATTATCACAATAACGATTGTTTATCTGATAAGCATTAGTTCTAGATTCAAATCCGGCTTCTATCCTTTGTATCATTTCAGCGGTTGTTTTTTTTTCTTCTTCTATGCAGAGGCAAGGGGTGCTTATTTCTAGTTTGCTTATTCGTTCGTTTTCTTGATGTTCAGGATGATCAGGGCACCATACTCTTGTTTTTGCATTAATAAAGGCACATCCGCCGCGTTCATTTCGTTCTTTAATTAAAGATTTTAAGAAATCTTCCTGACTTTTTATTGCTCGCAGTGATTGTGCTTGTGCTTTTTCTAATTCTTTTGCGCATGCATCAGGATTTTTTTTATAATCAGCAGCCATAGTTGTAAAACCAGTTTTTATAGATTCTATGATTGCATCATTTGTTGTTTTCTCTTTTTGGATACACGCGCAAAGATCAGAAACTTTGGTAGCAAGATTTTTTTGCGATTGTAATGCGCTAAGAGCAACTTTTAGCGGGTTAAAGAGAGCTGCGTGAGAATGACTTACAAAACTACAGAGTAGTAAAAGCAGTAATTTCATTTTTGTAATCACTTAAAACATCCTTATATACAAACAGTTTTTTAATAAAAATCTACAGTACTCTTTTATGAGAGTTTTTTCTACTTTTACTCTGTGTTTTATTATTTTATTCTGGTTGTCTGCTAGCGTTATAACTGGACGATTTTGTAGTAAGAGATGAATGTTCGCTTTTTTTTAAAAGACAAGTGCTTATAAGTGTTGATTTTGCTTGAGCATATTCTTTTTCAAGATTAATTCTTTTTAGAGCAAGTGCTTGTTCTTGTTCTGCAAGAGCTCCAAGTTTTTTATAATAGTCTTCTCTTATTTTTGCCAGTTGAGTTAGCTCATTCTGAGAGTATGGTGTATGAGAGTGAGGAGATCTTTTTTGTAAAGGCGCATATCTTAAAGTACTTAAAATGCTACGAAAAGGATGACTGTAAAGTGAACTGGTCAAAATTACAACAGAAAAAAGAAGTAGCTTTTTCATGATGTTTCCTTATCTGAGAAAGTTATGTATTTCGATTATAAAAGATAGCCAGCTGTTGTGCATAATAACCATAATTCAACAAGCCCAGCCAGAGCAAGAAATGTTCCAAAAGGAAGTTTGAGTGTATGTACGTGGCCTTTATAAAAGATAATGCAGAATGTTCCCCATAATGAACCAATAATTGATCCATAGAGTAAAATACGAAAACAACTGATTGGACCTAGAAAGGCTCCACATAGTGCAAGAAGTTCAATGTCGCCTTGTCCCAGCGCTTCTGTTTTATAATACCATCGTCCAATTGTTGCGGTGATTAACAAAACTCCTGCTCCAAAAATGATTCCTATCACGCTTTCAAAGAAAGTAACAGGTAACCAGTTTTGCCATGCACCCAAAAGTCCAAGAGGAATCAGGTACAGTGTGCACCAGGGTGAAATTAAAAGTGTATGAGCATCAGTGTGAGCAGTAACAGCAAGTGCAAAACTCCACACTAAAAGTAAGAACGATGCAAGAGTGGGTGAGTAAGAAATGGTATTAAAATACCAGATGAAAAAAAACGTACTTAAGGTCACAAGAACAAGTGTTCTTATGCGGGTCAAAGCATTTGAAGGAACATGATCTTTAACAAGATACAGTCCACACAGAGCGGCAATAACACTTGTACACAATGCACTTAACACCATTAACGCATTGTGTATCATTATTAAAGATCGCCGTTGTTTTTTAATTTATAAAGAATGTCATCAATGCGGCGGGATTTTTCGTCTGTTTTATCAAACTTGAAAAGAATGTCAGGTGCATAACGACCAGGAACTTCTTTTGCTATCGCAGCACGTACTGATGGTTTGTAGAGTTTAAGAATGGGCAGCTTTTCTTTAAAACCTTCTTCTCCGCCAGGGGCGCAAAAGAATACGTAGCACAATCCTTTATCAGGAGAGAGCTCAACACGGTTAACATAAAAACCAGTGAGTTCTTTATTGTCAAACAATGTTTGTGCAAAAAGCTGCGCAATAGTTCTAAACAACAGAGAGGTTTTCTGTGCTCGTTTAATATCGCTTACGCGTCTGTTGTTCATAGGCTTCTATTCTTAGACGACGTGTAATTAAACAAGACGTTGTGAGACCATGCGCATGAAATTTTGCTTGATAGCGCGCATTAATCTTTTACGACGTTTTTGTGTAGGAGATTCGAAGTAAACACAACGTTTCATATCACGAACTACACCTTCACGTTCAATTTTTTTCTTTAATTGACGAAGTGAGCGTTCTACGTTTCCTGCTACGCTGATTTCTATGTTGCTCTTTTTAGACATAGGAGTTTCATCTTCCTTTCGAATCAAACTTTTACTCTAAAACCCAGTTACTTAAAGGTAACCTTACAAATTTGTATTTCACTTATAATAGCGGGTTGAGCTCAAAAAGTCTAGCCCTTCCTTACATCGAGTAAGTGGAAGTTCTAGACTTTTTAATTTATAGAGCAGGATTTAGATTTTTTGAGCTCAAAATGTACCGACTAAACTAAGTGCAATAGTGTTTGTTTTGTATGCTCCGCGACGTGCAATCGGTGCTTGCCACGCAGCTCCAAAGCTCATATTTGGTGATAAATCAACATTAAATCCGACGTTTGCCGCATGAATTGTCCATTTTGTTACATCTTCTAAAACTGACGGTTTAAACGCACTGTCTGCAGTTAAGAGAGTGATAGAATCTGAGGTGTGAGTTACATACATATATTGTACATAGCATGAAACTTTATCTAAAAAGTGATAGGCATTAAGCGAAACACCCCCATGTAAGGTTTTTCCTGGCTCATAGTTCACATCCGTTTTGAATGGAAATATACCGGTTTGGCGCTCATCGGTTGGCACAAACATGCCATGAATTTCACGTTTGAAAAAGTGGGTTGCTCCTACATCAAAGGTGAGTTCAACATCCTGATAGAAGTCAGCACTGATTCCAAATGTTACATCAAGTGAGTGGTGACCGTTGTTACCAAAAGGAAGAGAAAATGCTACAGAAGGGTCTTTTTTCTTGCCCATTCCAATACCAGTTGTGAGTTTAAAGAAGGGAATTAAAATAAAGCGTTCCCATTCATCTTCTTCATAAATGTAATCACCCGAACTGTCTGGGTCGTTAACATGTTTGTTGTGTCTCCATACAAAAGAAACATACACATCTTCAGCACCCGTTTCATGATTATCAAGAATATTAAGACCCATTTGATCAAAAATCTGTTCGTAAGGATCCATTAAGTTGGCATCAACCGTATTAAGATCTTGAGGAACGGCAGTGGCAGGGTCAGCAGGTTTAACACCATAGTAGGTTTCAGGATTACTGGTAAGTGCAGCTGCTTTTGTTCTGCCGTAGTTTTCAAATGCAGTATAGGTTTGTTTAATATCAGCCACACCACCTTGTACTGATAGCACGATGTCATTAAAAATGCGCGCTGAAAATGTCATGCGAGCGCCGGTTTTACGATATTTTAAAGGGATTGTAAAATGTCCTAATGCATCTATCGTATCTGAATAATTCTCATGATCGAGCCTTTGTCCATCAGAGTATGTTGCAGCTGCGGCAGCAGTTAACAATGCGGGACGTGTTTGTCGGGTAGGTACTGCTCCATAAGTGAGTCCGATCATATTCCAACGACCGTGAATGTCTCCGTTATTGCATTCAGTTTTATTTTGATCGCTTCCTCCAGCGACATCTGCTTGTTGGCCATAGAGCGTTGCAGAAAGTTGTACACGTTCTTTAATGGTCTGTTTTGTTAAACCTTTTTCAAACTCTTTACGGTTTTCATTTAAAAAACCAAACGGATAGCGCGTGGTATAAAGAGGAGCAAAATCATTTTGGCTGGCTGTATAGTTGGCTGTCATAATTCCGGTGCTCAAGCAAAAGAGAGCAGCAGCAGCCAGTATCGTTCTGTTCATTACAATCCTTTCTTCTGGTCAAAATCGATGTTCAAGTTATAGCACCTTGTTTTTCATAACGTCAAATAACGTTCTTAAAAACGAATTGCTGCAATAATATCAGTTACTGCAAAATAAAATACAAGAGCAGCGGTAGCCAGTCCTGCGCAGGTGATATAATTTTGTCCTGATTTCCATTCACGTTCAAGAGTTAAAAGGGTGATCATTGCTGATGAGTACGCAATAAGTAAAAATAAAGCGGTCAGGTTGAAAAACATTTCATTAGTAAAGATTGTGTAACTTGCAAATATTGCAATTCCAATAAGGAGTGTTGCAGTTGCGTGGTTGATAATTCCGTGTGCGAGTACAAACTGAGCATTTTTGCTATGAAATTTTTTCATGAATGAAAGAAACAGCGCGCCTGCTGACCAGATCATTGAATGAAGAGTTCCCAGAATTGCAGAGATACTTGCAATGTGAATACATTCAATAGCCCATGGATAATCAGGAAAAATAATTGAAAGGGCGCCTGATGCAGGTCCTGGATTTGCTTGAAAGAGCGAAAGTGGTACTGCAAGAATCAGTGATGCAACAAAGGTAAGGTATAATCCTGCTACCGCCATAAGTGAATAGGTCAGTGCGCGTGGGACGTTTTTTTCTGGATCTTTAATAATATCAAATAATGATGCCGCAGCTTCAAATCCAAAGAATGAAAATGCCACAATGCGCGTTGCTTTAAAAACACTCAGTGGCCCTGCTGGCATGAAAGGCACAAGATTTACTAAACTTGCTTTTGTTAAACACATCCCGGTAGTAAGTAACAACGGAAGTACTGTTAAAATAATTAAAATTTGTTGACCAAGTGAAGAGAGAGATACGCCAATCATATTAAGAATGGTAAGTGTTGCAAGGGTAATAAGCCCGAGTGTATGGGGAGCAAAATCGGGTATATAGCGCACTAAATGTTCACCAGCTGAATGGGTAAGTAGTCCCATTGCAATCAGTAGTCCAACAAAATAACATCCGCTTGCGACAATCCCTGCAGTGTGTCCGCCCCATTGGCGAGCATAGGTGTAAAATGAACCTTCTTGAGGATAGAGTTGTGCAACCCGTGCGACTGATTGTGCCATGAACCATACAGAGACTGCCATAAAAGCAAATGAGATAATTCCAGCTGGTCCTACTTCAGTAGCCAATGTGCTTGGAATTGCAAAAATTCCCGCACCTATCATTGCGTTCATGCCAATGATAGTGGCAGTAGATACTCCAATTTTGTCAGAGTTACTCGTAGACATGGATTTCCTTTTAAAAGCAAGAAGGTTAGACAATACACAAGGGGCCAGTATACTTAAAAGTCTTAAGCTTTTAAAGTAGGCTTCATTTTTAAGTGTGAGGAACTGTTCGTGGATACTCAAATAACTTCCTATTTGCAATCACCGCTCTGTCTCTATTATCTTGTTCGTGTAGATCGTCCACGAGCATGGTTTATGGCTGCTGTTATGCGTGGTACAGAACATGTCTGTTTTGATCGTGCACTTGATAAAAAAGAGAACATTTTTGAGTTTTTTGTTCCACACGCAACTGAATCAATCTTCCTTGAGCTTATTGCGTACCTTGAAAAAGAAGGCGTTGTTCTTGAATGGCACAAACAGGAAAATCGTTTTTTGACTGATTAAGATCGTTGATAAGCTTCATTGTGAGCTTTACCACTTTTTTAAAAACACTTTTTTTCAATTTAAAATCATATTTTGTGTATCTAAAGTCAATTGCATTGTTATTCCGTATTTTTAATTTTCAAGTTTGCAGGGCCTTATGCAGGCAGCACAAAGGGGGTGCCTGAGCTGACCCCCCTAGACCCCCATCTCTTTTTCAATACACGCGACGCAATGCTTACGAAGAACGCCTGACGGCGTTTTGTCGCCTGCATGGCGCGCTTATTTGGTATCTTACTAAATTATTTATTTTGAAAAAGTCGACAGGCCATCCAGGGGCTACGGACATAAGCCAATCTATATGAATTGGTAAAAACGGATCGTGTACAAGAAATCCTCATCAGCGCACAATGTAAGCGATAAAATTGCGTCAGCAATTCTTCGTAGGCATCGGGCTCGTCGTATTAAAAGGTCAGGGAGTTAAGAGGGGGTTGACCAGTACTCCCTCTTGCCCTGCGTGGGAACGCCCCCAAATATTAAAATTGGTAAATAGAACGGAATAATAATGCCATGAATACAGCACTAAAAATTGATTAAAAACAAAAAAAGATTGGTTTTATTGGCAGAGCTTTTACAAAAGCTTTGCACACTCATTAAATCGCTTTTGACACACAGCAACACCCAAAATTTCAACCAAATCCTTAATTCCAGGACCACTTGGCAGTCCCATGAGTGCATAGCGAACTAACGAATAGAGTTCTTTTGGTGCAATTCCAGCAGCAGCGCTTTCTGTTTTTAAAAGCGTTAACAGCTGATCAATGGCTGTAAATGAAGTGGCTTTTATAAGAATTTCTTTTGCTTGATCACGTTTATCGGCTGATACCAGTGTGTGTGCACTATCTGGTTGATAGGTAGGAGTGGTAAAATAAAATGCAAGAACTCTGATTGAGTCTTCAAGTGTTACCATCTCTTTTTGCATATGCCCAATAAGTTCAGCAAAAGCTGTGTCTGAAAGTTTTTTTGATTCTTCGTACATTGACTCAACGTAAGGGCGGGCTAACGCTGCAACCTTTTCTTTAGGGAGTAAGCAGAGCCATTTGTGGTTGGTCCAGCGTAACTTTTCAACATCGTATTTAATTTGTCCGGTGCTTGAAAGCCCTTCAAAATTAAATGTTTTGATAAGTTCTTGGACAGACATAATTTCTTGGGTAAACGATCCACCAATAATTGCCAGATAATTCAAAATTGCTTCAGGTAAAAATCCTGCATGTTTTAAATCACGAAGTGAAAATCCAAAATCACGTTTTGAAAGTTTTTTGCCGTCGATGTTACATAAGATCGGCATGTGCCAAAATGTGGGAAGAGTAACACCAAAAGCGGCATATAAAGCTGCCTGGCATGCGGTGTTACTTAAATGGTCTTCGCCGCGAATCACGCATGACATTTTCATCATGACGTCATCGACAAAGTTTGCAAAAAGGAACGTGATGCTTCCATCTTGGCGAGAAAGAGGAAAATCTGAAAAATGTTTCAAATCAAAAGTAACTGGTCCGTGTGATAGATCGTTGATGGTAATAATCTTTGTTTGATCCATGTACATGCGCCAAATGAATGGTTCTGATGCAGCACGGAGTGCAGATTTTTCAGGAGTTAGTTTGTAACATGTTCTGTCGTAACGTGGAGGTTGCTTAAGCGCAATTTGACGTAAGCGGCGTTTTTCAAGTTCCTCTGAACTACAAAAACAGCGATAAACTTGTTGTTTGCTAATGAGTTCTTGAAGTTTTTGATTATATAAATCAGTGCGTTGCGATTGGAAATAAGGACCAAAGTCGCCACCTTTTTGTGGACCTTCATCATGAATAAGCCCAAGCCAGGTTAGATCTTCGATGATCTTTGTTGCTTGCGGATCGAAATTTCTTTCTCCGTCAGTGTCTTCAATACGCAGTACAAAAGTTCCCTGTTTTTGTTGCGCAATAAGGTAATTCATGAGAGCTGTTCTAATGTTTCCAAGATGCATCATGCCGGTTGGGGCAGGTGCAAATCGAACTCTAAATGGTGTTGTTGCCATGCATGTATCCTTATAAATGAAGACGATCATCCTTTTTTAGGATACTTTGTGAGCCTTAAGTTGTCCAGCCTGTTTTTGTGTGAGGGTTTTAGGAGGGCTTTTTATTAAAAATATGAATAATAAAGAGTAACATTTTGACAAACTGGAGGAGCTTTTGATACTGTGAGCGCTGATATTTTGTTGTCCCTCAAAAAAGGAGACTTTGTTATGAATCAGTGTGTTCGTGTTACTATTATTGTTGAAGGCACCAAAGAATCAGTACATTCATTTGTAAAAGAACAAGCAAAAGAATGTGCGCTTGAGGGTGTGGTACAACCACTTTCTGATACTAAAGTGCGTATTATAGCCTGTGGTATCCGAGATAGTATTGATACTTTTATTGATGCGCTTCATACCGGAGTTGCTGATAATACTCTTGATACTATGGAAGTAGAGCCATTTATGAAAGATCGTGATTATCGCGGTGTTTTTCGAGTTATTGAGTAAAGAGCTTATCAGCCTTGCTAATCGGTCAAGGGGCTGATATTCTGAAAGTTATATATTTATGTGACAGTAGTCGCATTACTTTTATAGAAAAGGATAACCTCTCATGAAAATTGCTCGTAAAATCTTTTTCTTTTCTTGCACACAATCAAAAGCTTTATAAAATATCTTAAATTAGCTGCTTTGGCTGTGTGTTTTTTCCGAATTAAAAATACTTTTTTCTTGTTTTTCTATGCTATTCTACATTGCAAAGCGTCTTTTAAAGAAGTTTGTAATTGGGGTGGTAGTTCTTACGTAAGGATTTTTTATGAACAAAAAACAGTTGCTTTGCATTACCGGCGTTACCAAAACATTTAATGATGGTGTCCAAGAGATTAAAGCTCTTAAGGGTGTGTCTCTTGATGTCTATCAAGGTGAGATTTTGGGTCTTTTGGGCGTCAACGGTGCAGGTAAAACAACTTTATCTTCTATTATTGCAACATTACATCCTGCCTCGTCTGGCACTATTGAACGTGACGGCGTTTCAATTTATGAAGATGTAGTGGCCTATCGCAGAATTATTGGGTTTTGCCCACAAAAACCAAATATTGATATGATGTTAACTATTGAACAAAATCTATGGTTTACTGGTCGTTATTTTTGTATGAGTCCTGAAAAAATCAAAGAACGGGTTGAGTATCTTTTAAACCGCTTTGGTCTTGCAAAATATGCGCGTTCAAAAGCATCAATTTTATCTGGTGGATATAAACAACGATTTTTGTTGGCACGTACGTTAATGCATAGTCCCCAGTTAGTTATTCTTGATGAACCAACAGTAGGACTTGATCCACATGTTCGTAGAGATATTTGGGAGGTGATTAAAAGCTTGCGCAATGATAATGTGACGGTGCTTTTAACAACCCATTACCTTGATGAAGCGGAACAACTTGCTGATCGTGTCTGTGTCCTTGATAAAGAGGTCATTCGTCTTATTGATACTCCTGAAAACCTGAAGGCTGCTCATCAGAAAAACAACCTTGAAGATGTCTTTATTGCACTTGTTAATGAATGTCAGACTGAAGGTTCTTGTGATTAAATTGTCAGTAAGAAAGGACTTATTATGACATTAGCATTACAAACGTTTTTTGCATTGATAGAGCGGGATATTGCGGTGTTTATACCGACTATCAAAGATCGTCTTATTAATGCACTTATTTGGTGCGTTCTGTCATTGGTGGTGTATGAATATATTATGCCTCATGTAGGACTTGTTGACTATTCAGTATTTATGACAGTAGGAACTGCCGCAACAGTCGGCTTTTTTGAAGTGACCGGTAATGGCGTTTCACGGTTTATGGCAGATCTTGAAGGTGAACGTTCTATCACTTATTATTTAACATTACCTTTACCTCAATGGGCGGTGTTTGCACGTATTGCGTTAAGTAATGGACTGCAGGCGCTTTTTATAGCACTTACTTTTTTACCTCTTTCAAAGGTATTGTTGGGCAGTAAATTTTCTCTTGCGGCCTTTTCGTGGGGAAAGTTTTTCCTTATGTTTATACTTGCTCATATTTTTTATGGTTTTTTCTCGCTCTTTCTTGCTGCGTACGTTGAAAGTCTTGCAAAGATGGATAATGTTTGGATGAGAATTGTGTATCCCATGTGGTGGTTGGGAGGGTATCAGTTCTCATGGTATGCCTTACTTAAAGCAAACATTTATATAGCGTATCTAGATTTGCTTAATCCTTTAATTTGGATTTTGGAAGGTGTTCGAGTATCAGTGTTAGGGCAAGAAGGAAGTTTGCCTTATTGGCAGTGTGTTGTTGTACTGACGGGATACACTATTTTAATGGGATATCTAGGTATTCGGGCTCTTATCAAACGTCTTGATTGTTTATGAAGCTGAGTAATTATTAGTAAGGATTTTTAAATGAGTATTTTGGGAATAAGTCGTGGTGAATTGACCACTTTTTGGGCTTTGTTTTGTAAAGAAATGACACTCTATAAACGAGAATATTCAGGAGCATTAATTAATTCATTCTGTTGGTTAATTGCAGTATTAGTTCCGGGTATGTTTTTTTTACCTAAAATGGGTATGGCTGATGATTTTTGTATGCTACTGGTCCCTGGAGGTGCAATAAGTTGGGCATTTTTTGATATAATGCCTAATACTGTTATTATTATGAGTGATTTAGAAGGTAATCGATCTATTGAATATGATTTGATATTGCCCATTAGGCAATCATTTATCTTTCTGAAAATAATTTTAGTTAATGCATCAAAATCGTTTTTAGTTTCAATTGTTATGGTTGCTTTTGGTGCATTGATGATTTATTTGGGAAGAGGCTTTATATTCAGTGAGATTTCATTTCTTAAAACATTAGTGATTTTGATTGCGGGTAATCTGTTTTTTGCAAGTGGAGGATTATGGCTCGCTAGCCTTATGACCTATATTTTTCAGATTAGAAATATATGGATGAGAATATTGATGCCATTATGGTGGATTGGTGGATTTAACAGCACCTGGAAAGCGATTTATAGTTTTTCCCCAACGTTTGCACGTCTGTGTTTACTTAATCCCATGGTGTATGCAAGTGAAGGAATTCGTGCAGCAGCGTTAGGCCAAGAAGGATATATCTCTTATTGGGTCTGTTTAGCAGTACTGACAGCTGGATCAATTCTTTTTACAACATTAGCAATCAGAGGATTTAAAAGACGTCTTGATTGTCTGTAAGTTTTGAATTAAGAATTATAAAAAAATAAGAGCGAACACATCACATTTAGATGTTATTCGCTCTTATTTTTTAAACAGTTTTAGAAGATTTTATTGTTTTGTTTCAAGATCTTGACAGGTATGAAAGCTTTCGCATTCACTGGGTGCCCCCTCAAAGCCTTGATCAGATGCTTCAGATCCTGAAGCTGAAGTAAATACATTGCCATTGATTTTGTTGTGTTGGGCAAGGTTTTTTTGCGTGAGAGGTATACTATTTGAACTTTCGTATCCACTGCTTGAAGATCTTGAAGTGCGAGAAGTAATGGTATATCCATCTTTTTCTAAACAAGGTCTTTCAGCCATACTTTTAAGTAGATTAAATGGTGTGAGTTCTTGTCTTGAGGATTTAAGGCTAAGTGCTTTCCATGAATAGTTTAAGAGTAAGGGTAAGTCTCTGGGATTTTCACTCAATAGTACTTCATCAGAAAAAGAAGCGCTTGAGTTACTACGTTCCAGGGTATCTGATTCTTCTTTAACCATACTTGTTTCTGATTCTTTTGATAAAACTTCGTTTGATTTTTTAAGAGCAGTTTTGATGCGATCTTGAAGTACAGACAGATAGGAGGACAGTTTGATTGGAGCAGTGTATTTAAGCAAATTTATTGAAGCCTCTAACTTTCTCTTGTGAGCAAGTTTTTGTGCTTGGTTAATTTTGTTGTCATAGTTTTCTAATACACTGATTGCTCGCATAAGAGTGTCTGGGCTTGTTAACTCTAATTTTTCTTTTAACAATTCTGAGGAGTATGAGTCCATCTCTGTTCGTGTTGGACAAGAAGGATTTTGAGCTATTAAATGTATAGTTTTTAAATGATCAGCATCTATTGAGGAGAGAAGATTTTTAATGCGTATTAAGCGTGCGTGATCACTGGATTCATAAGCAACATATCCCATGCATCCTGCAACCGCTGCTGCAAAAAAAGAACTGGTATTAGAAATGCTTGTTGAAGCATGACATCCTTGCTTAAGTAAACCATAACAGCCTGCATAGGTTATTAGAGGAGCTGCTATCATTGAAAATTTGGCGGCTAGAGACAAGGGAACCGGTTTGATAGTAAGTTCATCAAATAAGCTTTTACCTTCACCTGCAAGTGAACTGAAGGTGCTGAAAAATAATAATGGTACTAATAAACGTTTCATAAATAACCTCCGTGTCAGATCTCTAACCTCTTTCTTTAAGTATGACAGGTTTAAAGAGGCTGGCAAAAGGGTCTAAAAATAAGCTTAAAGCATTAATAAAGATGAGTTTAAATACTTTAAAAAAAGAAATATCAAGCTTGTTTAAGATTTTATAAGCCTAATCGCGTGAATTGGCTGCTGCGCAATCTCCCTCAGCGCCATCTTCTGGTGTGCAAGCAGAAGATTCTTCGAGACCTTCTTCAAGACTTTCCCAGTCAACTCCTTCATTGTCCTTCTCGCCTTGTTCTATCTGTAAAGCAATTGCATTTTTAAGCTCAGAGTTTTCAGGTTTTGGTACGGTTAATTCTGCTGCGTTTAAGGCCAGAAAGAGTGGAGTGTTGATCAGTGCAAGTGCGAGGACTATTTTAAATATGTTCATAGGCATTTTCGTTTTATAAAGTCTGATTGAGTCGGATAGACTAAAGAAGTTTGACCTAAAAATCAATAAAAAAGGGACACGTAATGTGCCCCTTAAAATTCTGAGAGTTAGAGTGATTTTATGTCTTACTTATGGTCTTGTGAGCCTTATTCTTTTTGAAGCGCTGCAAAAGGACTTCCAAAAGTATTACGAAGAAGATTGAGGAGATTTGCAGGCTGTTGCGGTGTTTGTAGCGATTGTTCAGATCTTGAAGAAGGTCTTTGTCGTGATGCACCAGCGGATTGAGTTTGCCTAAATTGTGAAAAATTAATTCGTGAAGTGGGCATTGACTCTAAGGGAGTTTTTAGTTCTTCAGTTTTAACGTGCTTTTTAAATTCATCCACTACAGCTTTTAAATTTGAGGTGCTTTGTTCTACTGCGTTATTAATTTTACTAACGCTAACCTTGAATTCTTCTTTTAAGCTAGTGAGTTCTTCCATGGTTGTTTTTAAGTCAGATTTATAAGTTTCATCAAAGCCTTTACTATAG
Organism: Pseudomonadota bacterium; assembly: GCA_027487215.1. Taxonomy (GTDB): domain Bacteria; phylum Babelota; class Babeliae; order Babelales; family CAIQNR01; genus JAIYDZ01. The sequence continues at coordinate 148,029 of JAIYDZ010000006.1, read as the reverse complement.
CCAGCTGTATAACTCAGATTTAAATCGTTTGCTTGTTTTTGTGCTTGATCATTAAATTGAGTTTTATTTTGATGAAATTCATCTAGTTGTGCTTTACGTGCAGAATAAAGGAGTGCTGTAAGACATCCTGTAATTCCAACAGCAGCGGTAAATTCACTAGTTTTACTTGCTTCTGAAAGTCCAAAACTAAACTTTTCTAAAAGAGAATTACCGGTATGAGTGGCGATTTCTTTAAGAGCATGCGGTAGCCCATAGAGAGCTAACGAGGTCATTCCACCATACCACGTTCCTGAAATTACGGGTCCGAAGCATCGAAAGATACTTGGCTTTGTAAGTTGCGCTATTTTAATTGTCGGAGGGGTAACTGCAGAAGTTTCGCTTGAGAGTATGTGTGTTGATGATCCGATAGCTAAAAAGGCGATAAGCATAATTTTTTTCATATAATTCTCCATGAAACCGTTATCTGGGAACTCTTTTCTTTTTATGTTACAGTGGGGTTGTCAGTGTAAAGGTTTTTAGATGAAGGTCAAACAGTGTACATACGCATTATAGCGATTTGTGGCTTATTGAGTTCATTCTTTACTTATTCTCAATCGTGTAAAATCGATTTGCTGGTTCCAGAACAGGAAATGAGCTCAGTTTTATTGGGAACTTTTCCCGCTCAGTTTAAAATTTTGACCGTTATGGTCGACACTGATAATGCAGTTCCTGTCAATCAGCTGCACTCTCTTCATTCATTTTTACCAGAGCAAGAAATTTCAACTACTCAACTCGCTCATTTTTTATGGCTTGTTTCTCAAACAAAACGATTTAAAAACGTTACTGTGCAAGCAGTAGAGTCAGAGCAAGGGTGGGCACTCAGCTGCCTTTTTGAAGGCCGGCAAATGGTGTCGGCAATTACATTGTCAGGTATTTCTCTCGATCGTGCGCGTTATTTACAATACTATGATTTGCGCGTTGGGGATGAGTTTTCTGAAGAAAAACATAAAGCATCGGTTGAAAAATTTAAACATGCCCTTTTGCAAAAAGGGTATAAAAATGTTGAGACAACCGATCGCGTTGAATACGACGAAATTACCAAAACAGTAAAAATACAGTTGGTGTGTAAAAAAGGCGGTAAATTCACTATCAATAAAAGTTCTGTTGAAATGGTTGATGGTCCGCCAGCGTCTGTTGGAGCTCTGCAAACAAAGTTAACTGAGAAGTTTGCAAAGTCACTCAAAAAACACCTTTATGATGAAGAACTTATTCTTAAAAAAACACGTGAAATGAATGAATACCTTCGTAAAAAAGGGTTTCTTAAAAATACGTTGTCGCTCCAAGAACACGTAGACCATGATAAAAAACAGATTGAACTGATTTTTAAGGTTGCACTGGGCGAGCAGCACAGTTTTTCATTTATTGGAAATCATGTTTTTAGTGAGTCACAGCTTCTTGAGATGATTTTAAAGTTTGGTGATTCTGTTGTTCTTGTTCCTTCCTCTTTACTTGCCCAGGATATTAACGAGTCGTATTGGAAAAAGGGATATTGGAATACCACAATAGAAACGCGCGAACAGGGCAATGAGCGTTATTTTGTTATTGATGAGGGCAAGCGTATTTCTATTAAAGAAGTGCTTGTGCGAGGCACTCAGCAAAAATTTGAACGACAGGTACATCGACTGTTTGATCCCATTAAAAGAACTGCTTTTTTTGATGCTTCTCAGGTTAAAAAGACGCTTGAAAAAGTGGTTGAATTTTATCACAAACAGGGCTGTTGGGACGTTCAAATATTAAAAAAAGTGTATGAGCCCATTACTCCGACCACCTCTCGTTTGGTAGTTAGCATCGAAGAGGGTCCTCAGCGTATGTTAGGAACCTTGAGCGTTGAAGGACATGAAGCGTTGGGGCATAAACTTCCCTTTATTTCTCGTAGCCGCTTTGCAGGCACGTCTGTTCCATTTGATAAAAATCTTTTTGCGCTTCATCACAGATGGTTACTTGATCATTTTAAAAAACAGGGTTTTGAACAGGTACAGGTCGCACCACTTTTTGATGAGAAAGATTCGGTTGTCAATGTGACATGGACAGTAACAACTGGACAGCCTGTGATGTGTGGAAAGGTTATTATTGCGGGATATTCTCAGGTAAAACCTCAAGTATTACATGATATTGTAGACATTAAACAAGAGGTGCCGTTTAAAAAAGATCTGGTCAATGACGCTTACACGCGTTTGCGATCAGCAGACGTTTTTAAACACATTCGCATCTATTCTGAAAGCTCTACCTTTGATCCGCTTCATAAAAACTTGATCGTTCAGGTTCAGGATGAGGAACCGTTTGAGCTGCGTACTCGTGTCGGTTTTCAACAAATTAGTAAAAACTTTGCAATCAAAAAGGGCTCTACTTACAAAGCGGGTTGTACCTTTTTATGGCGTAATCCTACACGGCACGCTGATGAGATGTGGATTGATTTTGATGTGACCCGGTTTGAACGAAAGTTAGATATTGCTTATCAGATGCCTACTTTTTTTCACACGCCTCTTTCAGTTCTTGTTAAAGGATACGCTAATAAATATACCCAGCCTTTGACCCATGGATCGCGCAAGTCACTCTATCAAGTTACTCAAGAAGGGATGCTGGTTAGTGTAAGTAAAAAGTTTGAACGTTTAAGTAGTGGGGTAAACGTTGGTTTTGAATGGATGGAAACCAAAGATCTTTCAGCAGATTTAGCTGCGGCGATTAACTTTCGTACCGATCTGATTGGCAAAAAGGTTCCGTATTTCTTTATCGAACCACATATGTTTTTTGACATGCTTGATGATAAAGTTAATCCGCGTAAAGGGATGTTTAGTGTTGCTACCATTAAAGGTATGTTTCCAATGGGTCAGCAGAGTTCCTATTCTGTTAAGCTGTTAGTAGAGCATGGAATGTTTTATCCGCTCCTTAAGGATCATGATATTATCGGGGCGGCCCGTATTAGATTTGGACATATTTTACGTGAAACATTTTCAAAGATTATGCCTCCGGAACGTTTTTACCTTGGTGGGTCAAACTCTATTCGTGGGTATTTACCTGATGCATGCCCTCCGTTGGGTACTTATACCGATGATGCAAACGTCGTGCAAAGAGTTCCGCAGGGCGGTAAAAGCATGGTGAATGGTAACTTTGAAGTACGTATTCCTTTTTCAAAAGAGTTTGGATGTGTGATTTTTCAAGATTTTGGGGCGTTGTCTGAAGATTTGTCCCAAATTAATACTGGTCAAAGTTCTTTGGCAGCTACCGGATTTGGGATTCGCTACCAGACTCCTATTGGGCCATTACGCTTTGATATTGGCTGGAAATGGAAAAAACCGTTCCCTGAAGATACCCGGTATGCGTGGTTTTTGACCTTTGGTCACGCATTTTAGAAAGATATTTCTTTGCTTTAAGAGCCAAAACGTTTTATATTCGGGGAATAATAAATTATTAGTTGCTAACCCAGGGGGATCTAATGGCACAACATAAGCATGGGGACTGTCATAGCACGAGTCACAATTGTGGTGGTGGTTCAATGATGGAAGAGTTATTCGTTCACTTTCCTTATGCAGTGTTTTCACTTGCATTTAGTATTGCTGGGGTAGCGCTTCTTAATTACTTCTCATTTGGTGCAGATCAAAGCATTATTAAAGCAGGATCACATACGCTTTTTCACACATTTCATTTTATGCACGTAGTGTTTGCAGCAACGGGCGCAATGCTTACCTATTTTAGATACTCAAAAAATGTGGTCAAAGGCATCATTGTCGGATCACTTTCTACCGTGTTTTTCTGTGTGCTTTCTGATGCACTTTTACCTTATGTCGGTGGAAGATTGCTTGGCGTTCCGATGGACCTGCATATTTGTTTTATTCAAGATTTAGGCAACGTGTTACCGTTTTTAATTATTGGAATGCTTAATGGATGGGTTCTTGCTCAACAAAAAGAACAGGATCAATCCTCTTATTCATTGTGGTCACACTTTGCTCACATATTTGTAAGCTCAGTTGCATCATTGTTATACATGGTTTCTTATGGCTTTGCTGATTGGCACAATCATATGGGAGCTATTTTTATTATGTTACTCGGCGCGGTTGTTATTCCGTGCACCATGTCTGATGTAGTTATTCCACTGTTTTTTGCAAAAGAAGGTAGATCTCGTAAATGAAAACCATTTACCTTAAAGATATTAACAAGTCATTTGAGGGGGATATAATCCTCGAGAAGTTTTCACTCACGGTTCCTGAGGGCAAATTTTTTGCGCTCCTTGGGCCTAGTGGATGCGGTAAAACCACAGTTTTACGTATCATCGGTGGCTTTGAACAGCCCGAGAGTGGCACTGTTATGTTGGGTGATGAGGATATTACTCATGTACCTATCTACAAACGGAGAGTCAGTACGGTATTTCAAAACTATGCACTTTTTCCGCATATGAACGTTTTTGATAACGTTGCCTACAGTTTGCATATTAAAAACGTTGATAAAGAAACAGTGCGTCAACGAGTGGTTAAAATTCTTAAAGCAGTTCATCTTGAAGCGCATATGCACAAGCCGATCCAACAACTTTCAGGTGGTCAGCAACAGCGTGTTGCTATTGCACGTGCAATTATTACTGAACCTGAAGTTCTTTTGCTTGATGAACCGCTTGCAGCGCTTGATGTAAAACTTCGTGAGCAGATGCTTATTGAATTGATGGATCTACAAGAAACCTTAAAAACAACCTTTGTGTATGTTACTCACGATCAGGTTGAAGCATTAACAGTGGCAGATCAGTTAGCAATTTTAAATGCTGATGGCAAGATTGAACAGATTGGTACTCCTCAACAGATTTATGAATTTCCAGCATCGGCTTTTGTGGCAACTTTTGTGGGTAAAATGAATATTTTCCGCGGAGTGTTAAAAACAGTAAACCAGGATGTCTGTGTTGATGTGCCGGGTCTTGGAGTTTTTAAAGTCTATATTTCTGCACGCCAAGACTGGATGCAGGAAGGTTGTGAAATTTTAATGGCAGTTCGTCCTGAAAAAGTATGGATTGGCAAAAAACGCGAAGAACATTTTTCCAATATGATGATTGGTAAAGTGGAAGCGATTGTCTATCATGGTCATGCGACCCAATATAATGTGCGTTTAAAAAATGATGTCATAGTGCAGGTTTTTGAACAAAACGAAGAACATTTCCCCAAAGAAAAAATCGACTACGATGATGAAGTGTACCTGCATTGGCAAAAAGAGAATGTTGTTTTGCTAGAAAGATAAAACCATGGAAAAAGAAGTAGCCGGCGGCGGTTCGTGGACAACATTTTTGTGGGGTGTGCCTGCTTTATTATGGCAGGTTCTTTTTTTCTATACCCCCCTCATGTTTTTACTCGGGACCAGTTTTGTAAAACAGGTTTCAGATACCTCGTATGTTTTTACTCTGGAACATTATAAAGCTCTTATTAATCCAGTTTATGTGCCCATTTTTGCACGCTCTTTTTTACTGGCACTCGTTGCGGTCACCATGTGTCTCATTGTTGCCTATCCGGTTGCTTACTACATAACTTTGCGTCTTAAACGGTGGAAGACATTCTGTTTTGCACTGCTCATTTTGCCATTTTGGACAAACTTTTTGCTTTTGGTGTACGCATGGTACTTTTTACTAGAACGCGATGGTCTAGTGAACTCTGTGTTGTTAAAACTTGGATTTATTACAGAACCACTTTTTATGATGCACACCCAAGGGGCAGTGCTGTGTGGTATGTTTTACTGTTATCTTCCGTTCATGTTACTACCACTTTACAGCGCGTTTGAACGATTTGATGAGCGGTTGCTTGATGCGTCAAGTGATCTTGGTGCCACTGACTGGCAAACGTTTACCCGAATTATGCTTCCTTTAACCTTGCCTGGAATTAAAACTGGTGCGTTACTCGTCTTTATTCCGGCGTTTGGGGAGTTTGTTATTCCGGCCTTGCTTGGTGGCGATAAACAGATGTATATCGGTTCAGTTATTACTCATTACTTTTTGGCAATGCGTGATGTCCCTATGGGTTCAGCATTTACGTGTGTTGCATCCTGCGCGTTGGTGTTGGTTTTGTTGGGCATATTTATGACCCATTTTTTGCTGCGTAAGGGGGAGCAACGTGGATAATGTATGGCGTGGTCTTAAAAAAAATTTACTTATGACCTGGGTTGCAGGTACTTATCTGTTCTTATACGTACCGCTCATTATTTTGGCGGTTTTCTCTTTCAATTCCATTGCGTTTCCCTACCGTTGGGAAAGCTTTTCTCTGCATTGGTATTATGAACTCTTTTTATCATCAGAAATCTGGGAAGCGGCTAAAAATTCATTAATGATTGCAGGATCATCAGTTTTTTTAAGTGTGACATTGGCGCTTTTTTTTGTGTTGTGGTGTTCTCAACGAAAACGAAACTACCTGCTTGCATTTTTTTATCCTAACTTAGTGGTTCCTGAAATTGTGGTGGCAGTTGGGCTTTTAAGTACCTTTGTGTTTTTGGAAGTTCCTCTTGGGTTTCCGTCACTTATTGTAGGGCACACGCTTTTAGGATTTGGGTATGCTGTTCCTCTTATTTACACACGACTGGCCTCGCTTGATAGGCGTTTAATTGAGGCGTCCCTTGATTTAGGTGCAACGCATCGTCAAACTTTTTTTAGAATTGTATTGCCACTTTTAATGCCGGCTATTGTGGCAGCTTCATTGTTGATTTTTATTTTGTCACTTGATGATTTTTTGATGGCGTTTTTCTGTGGTGGAACTTCTGCCCAAACGCTTTCTTTGTATATTTTTTCAATGATTCGCTCGGGAGTTTCTCCGGTTGTTAATGCGCTTGCAACACTCATGCTGGTAGTCAGTAGCTTGTTGGTAATGGTCTTCTGTTCGATTAAAACGAAAGAAACATTATGGTAAGCGGCATGCTAAAAAAAATATCTATTCGGGCCGTTATCGTTGCGGTATGGGTAACTCTTATTTTTTCATTTCTTTACTCACCATTGGCAACTCGTTATGTCACTCAAGAATCGCTTAATGTGTTTATGTGGCCGGGCGTGGTTGATCCAAAGCTCATTCATGAATTTGAACAAAAAACCGGCATTAAAGTGAACGTAAACTACTATTCGGCTAATGAAGAATTGATTGTAAAGCTGCTTGCGACAAAAGGTGCTGGATACGATCTGGTTGTTCCTTCAGATTATGCGGTTAAGATTTTAATTGAAAATGACCTGCTTCAAAAAATTGATAAATCAAAGCTCGATTTTTATGACAAAATTCACCCTCGATTTTTAGGTCTTTATTTCGATCCGGAGAACGATTACTCAATTCCTAATGAGTGGTATATCTTGGGTCTTGGTATTAATAAAGCATTTTTTAAAGATGGTCTTCCACGCGCTTCTTGGAAGCTGGTTTTTGATCCAGCATACATGCCCAAACATCTTGGTTTGATGAATGATTGTCGGGATCTTATTAACGTTGCCATGAAATATAAATATGGCACAGTAAGAAAGCTTAATGAGGCTGAAATAGAAGAAATTAAATGTTTGTTGTGTGAGCAAAAAAAGAACGCAGAAGCTTACACAGATTTTCGTGGGGATTTCTTCTTAGAATCGGGCAACTGCCCGGTTGTGATGGTTTCAAATTCTTATATTTGGAAGACATTACGTAAAAATCCTGATTTTGAATTTTTGATTCCTGAAGAAGGAACATTTTTGAGCCTTGAAAACTATGCTATTCCAAAAACATCAAAAAAGACTGATCAGGTATATCAACTGTTAAACTTTTTGTTTGATCCGGTAGTGCAAGAGCATTCGTTTGAAGAGTATGTGTGGTTATCAACACGTAAAGATGCGACCTATATTAGTGATATTGATGTACTTAAAAAATCAATTGAGGTTTTAAATGACCCCAATTACCCGATAGAACTGTTTCGTAGTGAGCTGACTGATGAGCAGGTCAATGAAATATGGCTTGCACTCAAGTCACAGTAACGCTTTTTTAAAGTAAGAACGTGGGTTAGCTCTCACGTTTTTTTACTTCATTTTTATGGAGATACTCGTGGTTCAAAAAAAGAAATTTTATATAACAACTCCTATTTATTATGCAACGGCGGCGCCTCATTTGGGTACGCTTTATTCAACAGTGCTTGCCGACATTGCGGCTCGTTGGCATAGAATTCAAAATATTCCAACCTTCTTTTTGACCGGTACTGATGAACATGGACAAAAGGTTGCCCAGGCGGCCCAAGCGGCAGGAAAAGAACCACAGCCATTTGTTGATCAATTTATAGAGCCTTATAAAGCCCTCTGGAGGCAGTACAGTATTGAATATTCTCATTTCATTCGTACGACTGATTCTTATCATGTAAAAGCGATTCAGCACTGGATTTCTGATCTTCAAAAAAAGGGTGATATTTACAAAGGCACCTATGAAGGGTGGTACTGTACCCCGTGTGAAACGTTTATGACCGAAAAAGATTATGAAAAGGGTCAGCAAAATCCACCTTGTGTTTCATGCGAACGCCCAACAAGTTTGGTCCAAGAATCATGTTACTATTTCAAGCTTTCAGCATACCAAGATAAGTTGCTTGCTTTTTACAGAGAAAATCCTGATTTTGTGACACCCAAAGAACGACTAGCAGAAGTTATTTCGTTTGTAGAAGGTGGTCTACAGGATTTAAGTATTTCACGTACTACTATTTCGTGGGGAGTTCCTTTTCCAGGTGATGAGCAGCACGTTACGTATGTATGGGCAGATGCGCTTAACAACTATATTACCGGTGTTGGGTATGGCCAACAAGGCAAAGAAAAAGAGTTTGCTCAGTGGTGGCCGGCTGATGTACAGGTAATGGGTAAAGACATTGTGAGATTTCATGCCATCTACTGGCCAGCATTTTTGATGGCATCAGGATTACCGCTTCCTCGCAAACTGTTGGTGCATGGATGGATCAAAGTTGGTGAGCATAAAATGTCAAAATCACGTGGTAACAGTGTTAATCCACAAGAACTCTTGAACGACTATGGCGCTGATGCAGTGCGTTATTATTTAGCCCGTCAACTTGCTATTACTCAAGACGGACAATTTACGCGTCAGGATCTTGAACAAAAAATTGGTTCAGATCTTGCAAACGATTTAGGCAACCTTCTTCAACGCACGACTATGCTTGCTGATAAGTTAGGATTTACCACACTCACAGTTGATGCATGGAATGATGAAGAAAAAGCTCTCTACGGCCAAGCACAAACAGTAATTGAACTGTTTGATAAAGAGATGGAGCGTGGGTTTTATCATCTTGCTCTTGCGCAAGTATGGCAGCTTTTACATCATGCAAATGCTTATTTTCATGCCTCATCTCCGTGGAAGCTTGCTGGCAAAGACGATGTAGCCTGTCAACGAGTGCTCACTGCAACCTGTCATGCACTTCATACTGCTGGAATACTTTTGTGGCCGTTTATGCCGCAAAAAATGGAACAGTTATGTGAGCGTATCGGACGTGACTATCAACCAAATCAGGACCTTGTTGCACGTATTACACAACCGTGGACCGGTTCATTTACCATTAGAAAGGGCGATGCCTTGTTTATTAAACCAGAACCAACAGTAGTTGCTGAGCAACCAGAAGTAAAAAAAGAAGAATCATACATCGGTATTGAAGAGTTTGTAAAAGTAGACATGCGTTCAGGCACGATTACGGCATGTGAGTTTGTTGATGGTTCTGACAAGCTGCTTCGTTTGACCGTTGATGTGGGTGAATGTGGCATAAGAAATATTTTTTCTGGTATTCGGGCATTTTATACTCCCGAACAGCTTATTGGAAAACAGGGCATTTTTGTGGTGAATCTTAAACCACGTAAAATGATGGGCTCTATTTCTGAAGGTATGATGTTAACGGCAGAAAAAGAAGATGGCACTATTACGATGCTTACTCCTGCGGTAGGTGCAAAAAATGGTAGTAGAGTAAAATAGTTTAGAAGTTTTAAAAAAGTATTTTTTAATAAATTTAAAGCGGATAGTTAAAAACTGTCCGCTTTTTTTATTACATAAAAATTTAGGTTCTTCAATTACACCTTTCAATCGAGCTATACTCAATGTATGAGGGTTAAAAATGGTTGGAGAATGGAATGAGGGAATGGATGTCTTTTTTTGGGATATATTTTTTTCTTGCGGTCCTTTTTACAGATGCTTTTGGAGGGTCTAAATCGGTTCCGATTCTTAAAGATTATGTTCTTGAAAAAAATGAAATGATTATTACTGTTTCTTATAAGTGCATTGTTGCATGTGCAGAATGGGATAGTTATTATCCCATAGAATCTGAAAGTCATTATCGAATGGTGGTTTTAAAGAATCTTGCACGACCTTTACAATCTCTTGATACTCTTATTAAAAAAAGTAGTTCTGAGAGGTTTCAGTCTTCTTTGCAGGAAATATCTCAAAAAGATCTCATTGCAGTTACGTATGCTGCATTACGATATCAATTGAAACAGCAAGATAGGGTTAAACTATTACAACAGGCAGTATGGCAAAAGCTGGTTTTAAATAGATCGGCAGACAAAAAACTTCTAGCAATTTTAAAAGGTCGTTGCTGTAATCAGCCAGCATCATTAACCGCTGATGTGATGCAAGACCTTTATATTCATTAATGGTCTTTAATTTCTTTTGATTAACTATGATATTTTTGTACACTGTGGTTGTTTTATCCAGTGAACAGATTAAAGGAGTTTTAATGAAGCGTTTAATAAGCTTATTGTTTTTTTTTAGTATCTCAGGAGGTCAAAAAACACCAGAGATTAAGATTCGTGCAAGCGAAGAACTTTTTTTAGCTTCCTCTTTTTTACAAGAAACAGGAAGCCAACAATTTTCAATTCAACCTCCTTGTAAAGTAGGAGATATACAAACCCTTGATCAGCTTGTTAAATGTCATTCTCAAGAAGGGTTTGAAAGAGTTTTATCCACTTTGACTCAAAAACATCATGCGCGTACTCTACTTGCAGCAGTTCGGCTTGGATTACAACCTTTGTGTGATAAAGAAACTCACGAACCCTTATTTGACCGTCTTAATGTACTAAAATCTCTATTTTATAAAAGAGTACTTGAAGATAAATCATTGCAAGAAGAAATCATTCCTCTTATTGAAAGTGATCCAGAATTTAATAAGGAATGTTGTCAAGAGCTCTTGGGAATAATTCCATGGAGAGCTGATGTGATTCTTACAGAAATTGATCCTCATCCGCATCATGCTCGTCATTCTTTTGAAAGACAATTTGCAGCAGGGACATGCCATAATACTGGGTCCTGCTTTCCTGATAGTACTCATCAAATGGTATTTGGGGCTGTGAGAGAAATACCTTCAGTTAACTATGGAAAGAGTGATTTAGAATCTTCAAATTGTAAGCTTTATAAATTGCATAATAATGAAAATGCTCAAGCGACATTTAGACATCAACAGATTGCTTTTTTAGATACCCCAATTGAGCAGCTGGCTTCAAGCCCTTGTGGAAAGTTTATTGCGTATATGAAAACACCTATTGTTGAAGACAATTTGGGCAACTATCAGTATGGAAATGAAGAGGAATGGGAAGTTGAAGTAAGAGATGATGGAGGAATGCCTGTTCTTACTTTTCCTATAAAAATGACTGGTTCAGGAAAGGTGTATTTTACCCCTACAGGACAGTTAGTACATACGTGTAATAAGCATTTTGAAATATGGGATAGAAAGACTAAAAAGCAAGTAAGTATGTTTAAAGTAGATTTAAGTGAGATTGGAGCAAGCGCAGTAAGTCACGACGGTACAAAAGTAGCGTTTATACCGACTCCTGATAGCGATGAACCTGTTATGGAAATAAGAGAAGTAGCAACTGGAGAGTTGCTTGATACAATTACAGGTTTTAAAAAAATATATGCAGTGCAATTTACTCCTGAAGGCAAACTCTTTATAGCAGGGGGTAAGGAAATTAAGGATTGTTTTGTCTGGGATGCTTCATCTGGAAAGCCTTTAGCTGATTTGGGGGGGGGTAGGCACTTTTGGTTTTTCTCCTTCTTGTTATTTTGATAATGCAGCCCAGAAAGTACTGGTTTCCCGAAAATTTAGTCGATTACAAAAAGAAGCGGTGCTCATTGATGTTAAAACTCAACGTACGTTGTTTACTATACACAATGAAAATGTAAAAGTGTTTCCCTCATCGTTTGGTGGAGATGGTTCTTTTCTAGTTCTTGAGCATCAAAAAACAATAGACGGTGAAAAAATAGGAAGTGAAGTTTCTCTTATTTCTTGTTCTAGTAGGTCTAGTAGTCAAGCGCGCAAAGCAATGACGCTGTCAGAGGTGTTAATGTGGCAAAATGGAATGAAACAACTAGAACAACGATACTCAAATCCCCGCCCTTTCTATAAACTCAGAGAAATACTAATGGTTGCTCGGGGAGGTTTCTTTCCAGAAGCTGGTCGATACCAACCAGAGACTGACCAAGAGTGCTCTTTGTTTTAATCAGCCTTTAAAAATAAAATTACGGCAGATCTTTTAGAAGAAATGGCTTTTTAATAAGGGCCATTTCTTTTTTATAAAACTATACAAATGAGCTTTCAGCGCTACACTTTAAGACTCTCTTTATTTTATAAAAAGGCTTTTTATAAAAGCCAAGTAATTGAGCTCAGACAAGTAAAATGTTTGACAAAGAGAGTGTGTTTTATTGATACTTAAAATGTCATCTAGAGGTTATATTCAAGCTTGTCAAGCTTAAAATTTTTTGGAGTTATGCGGAGGTTATTATGAAAAAGTTATTAGTATCTTTATCTCTTTTATCATCGGTATTAAGTGGATCAGTTTTTGCAGCAGAAGCTCAATCAAAAACATTTCTTTTAAAATGTAAGAATGGTACTACACATCAAGTGTCAGAAAAATTCATACAGTCTGCGGGAGTTTATCGTAAAATGGGGATGGATCTAGGAGGACTTGATCCAGAAGAAATTTTACCTTTTACCTTTAAAGATCAACTTTGTGAAGCTCCTCTTTTTGACCACGTTGAAAAGATAATACGAGTAGAAAATAGAGAAGATCTTAGATCATTAATTGATCAGCAAGAGGATCTTGTAACTTTATTAAAAACAATGGAACTTGTGGATGCGCTTGAAATAAAAAATCCTGAAGTGGTTTCAGCGGGTGATCACGAACTTTCTGATCTGGTAGCTGATTTATGTGCAGACAATATTTATAATTCTTTAGGTCGATCTAGATTGTCAGTATTAAATTTAGAACGAAGTCATTTTCTTTCTTTTCCTATGAAAAAAAAGTTATTTGATGGACTTTTTAAAAGAATTCAATATGAAGGACAGTCTATACCATTACGCAAAGCGGTGAGTATTATTGAGCCTTATGATTCGGATGCTTTACTTGTAGGTTCAGTTGATGGATATGTTTCGGTTATAAACTCTCAAGGGGTAATTAAGTTTCGGTCATCTTCACCTTTTGGTACTCCCGTTCTTGAAAGCGTTACTTCACCAAATAGTCTTTTTGCTGCTTTTCGTGCTAGTCGGTCTTCTCGGGTAGGTCTTTTGCAAAAAGACCCTTTCGAGCTGGTTATGATTGATCTACAAGATGAAGAAGAAGAACAAGATTATATTCCAAGTTCTTTAGCATTTTCAGATGATGGTAGTAGATTATTTGTGGGGGATGATCAAGGATATATTAACGTTTTTGATACTGCTTCAAAAAAATTTCTTGGCAGATTAAAAGCGGGTGTATCTTTAGTGCAGAAAATAGTAGTGACAGAGGATAATAAACTTTTTTGTGCTGGAGAAAATGAAAATAAAAAGCAGTTAGTCCAAGTTGTTGATTTGACTCAAGAAAGATCAAAAAGAATTTTTAAAACTGTTGTTGAGCAAGATGCAACTACTTCTTCATTTCTTGTCACTCAAAATGGGGGATCAGTTCTTACAGAAGGTAATTACGGAAACATTAAACTTTTTGATATAGCTGAAAAAAAAGAAGAAAAACATACTTTATGGCAAGGTGGAGGAACTTTATTAAGTCCTCTTTTTAAAGATAAAGTAGGTAATGAATATGTAGTAATAGGATCTAAGATTCCTGGATCATCTCCTAAGGCATATCTTTATGAAACGACTACTCAGAAAGAAAAAATGACCTACCAGATTCCATTTATGACTTCTGATAACTTTATAAATTCTGCTCATATAAGTCCTGATACTCAGTTAGTTGCACTTTGCATTTCAGATAAGTCAGTAGAACTTTTTGATAGGGAAATTGGTTTCTTGGTAGGAAGCTTTCCTACCAAGGAAAACATTGTTCAACAAAGATTTTTACTTGATGGATCGTTGGTTACCCTTTCAGAGGAGGGAAAGGTAGTCTTATGGAAGAGTGGTAAAAGATATATAAAATCTCAAAGTAAAACAGATGATGATACAGTTTATGACCTATCTTTATTTGATTTTATGATGCTCATTTTTTCAGTGAAATTACAGGCTAAAGGGCAGAGCGCTGTATAAGAGAAAACAAAAAATAAAAAAAGATATAATGCGGATCCGAAAGTGTCCGCATTTTTTATGGTTCTTTCCCTGCTTGTGCAAGAGAAAATAGTAAATTATTAACATTCTGATAAACTCCCTCACGATTATTTTAGTTAATAACGTAAGGAGAGTAAAAATGGCGCGAGCTATCAGTTTTTTAATGGGTATTTTTTCTTTAGTATCATTTACTACGTATGCAGCGTGTGAGGATGGAACTCCGGTACAAAAAAAAGCATGTAGACAGGCTCATTTAGCAATTTTTGATGCTGATAACACAACTCCTAAAATGGTTGGTGATTTTGTAAAAAGTTGTATTTTTTGGCCTTATAAGCAAAACGAAAGTGATCTTGCTCAGTCTGCGCAGGAATTAAAACGTAATCCTGCGCTCTTGCAACAGTGTACAGAAGAATTGGTAAACTTTATGCCATGGCAAGTTTTACGTTTAGCAACTGAAGATCATAGTTTAGTTGCTTTAAAGGTTGAGTCAAACTCATGTAAGTTGTTAGAACATCAAGAAACAGAAGGAAAACAATTAGCAACCTTATTTCCTTCTGGGAATATTGAGCTTAAGAAATATGAGTTAATTCTGTCAACTGGTTTTAAATTAATAGCAACTCTTAATACTATGCGTCAGGATAATACTTCCAGACCTACATGTTCTTTTACTTCAGAATTAATAGTAAAAAACCCTACTAAGCAAGAAGCTATTTTTTCTTGCTATAAATCTCCTATGTATGAATTAGATGACGCATGGCAGCAGCTTGCATTTTGTGCCCGTAGTAAACGATTATTTGCGGCTGATAGCAAAGGTAAAGTTGATGTTTATAATCTACTGACGGGTGCTTATTTAGCTTTGATTGAAAATAGTTCGCCTGTTTCATCAATGTGTATAGATTCTTCTGGGAATTTAATGTGCTCTTTAATTGGGGATCAAGTTTATCAACAAGAAAAGCAGAAAGTAATTGTTTGGACTGATGGTAAAAAATATTTTAAAGATCATGGTTGTGAAGATGTTAATGAAATTACTTTTACTGAATTAGTAAAACTTGCACGTCGAGCAAAGAATGAGCGCGACAATGCACCTCGTCCTGATTCAGGAACGGTACAGGCTTTAAAAGAGGTAGCGACAGGTGTGGTTTTAACCGCAGGACTTGTAACTTCTATTCAAGCAGGTGGGGCAATGTTAGCCGCTTGTTCTATTCAATAATTCTTTCATTTAATTTTATTAAAAGTGCTTTCTTCGGGGAGCACTTTTTTTTATGTCTGATTTTTTTGCATTAGGATTGTGTGAGCAGGTATTCTTTTAAAAAAGGAGTATGCAATGGCTGCACGTCATGTTGGTCAAGTGCTTTTTGTTAAAGAGCTTTGCGATGATGATATTCCTGAGTATCTGTCTATGCTCTCGCAAACCGTTTGTACTATTTTAGGAATTAAAAGCCATGCCGATGAGGCGTGGTACCTTGCACAACGGCTTGAAAAAATAAAAGAAGGTTCAACCTTTTTTGTCTGTATTTTTGAATATGCTACCGAAACATTAATCGGTGCCGTGGAAATTCGTGACCCTTCGTATCGTAGTCAGCTTTACAACTGGATCAATGAATCCTATTGGGGCAACGGATATTACCAAGAAGCATTATCTCTTGCGGTAAAAGACTATTTTGACCAGTATCCTGATCAAACAACAATAACTGCGTGTGTTGATATTTCAAACAAGCGCAGTTATTTTGCTTTAAAAAAGTTTGGCTTCATTGAATTTGGTATCATCAAAGGGCCTGTTGAGGATCAGTACCAACTTGTGTACAGCAGGACGCAATGATATCTAAACAATTTACTGTTTATAATCACACTTTCTGTCACTACATGCCAAAGTAACGTTTCCAGTTTTAGCATCAGTTTTTTTGATTAATGCTGGTAGTTTACAGTTTGGACAGGGGGTCTCTTCAATTTCACCAAAAAGAGCGAACTTACATTTTGGATAGTTGCTGCATCCCCAGAAAGTGCCACCACGCCATTTGCGTTTGACTACATCACCTTGATCATTAGGGCATTGAAATCCCGCTTTGTCTTGGTGGATGTATTTACATTCAGGGTATCCAGAACAGGCAATAAACTTACCGTATTTACCAATCATTTCGCGTAAATTGTTTTTATTGCATTGAGGACATTTGGTTTCAAGTTCTTGTGGTTGTTCTTTTTGGACAAGTTCAATTGAACCGTCTTCATTGCGGATGAAGTTACTGGTATATGAACATTCAGGAAATCCAGGACATCCCAAAAATTCTCCCGCTTTACCAAATCTGATAATGAGTTTGTGTCCTTTACATTCTGGGCAATCAACATCTGTCGGTTGAGCTGCTTTGCCTGTGCTGCCTCGTAACTCATTTAAATCAGTTTCAAATTTCTCATAAAATCCATTAAGCAGAGCATCGCGATCCATTTCGCCTGCAGCTATTTTATCAAGATCCTCTTCCATGAGCGCAGTAAAGCGCTTATCAATAATATGAGGAAGGCCTTCAGATAAAATTTTAGTAACGGTCATCCCAAGTTCAGTTGGAATAAATCGTTTCTTTTCCAAGTTAGTATATGCACGAGCACGAATCGTATTTAAAATCGTGGCGTAGGTACTTGGTCGACCAATTCCCTCTTTTTCAAGTTCTTTAACAAGCGACGCTTCGTTGTAACGTGGAGGTGGCTGAGTAAAATGTTGTTTAGGATCAACTTTTTTAAGATCTGTTGGATCTTTTTCAACAAGTTCTGCAGGAAGTACTACTTTTTTTTCTGTTTCGTCAGCGTCATCCTCTTCATCAATCATGTACACCTTTAAAAAACCATCAAAGATGAGTGTTGAACCGGTCACGCTGAATGTATACACGCCACCTTGAAGAGTCACTTGGCGTTGTGCGTACAAAGCAGAGGTCATTTGGCACGCTACAAAACGTTTCCAAATAAGCTCATATAATTTTGCTTGTTCTGCTGAAAGATGATGTTTTACTGATTCTGGAGTGATAAAAATATCAATAGGGCGGATTGCTTCGTGAGCATCCTGTGTGTTTCCCTTTGATTTAGTAGCATATGCTTGAACGCCATCAGGTAAATATTTTTTTCCATAATGATCACCAATATAGGTGCGGGCCTGAGCTGATGCGCTATCAGAGATACGTAAAGAGTCGGTACGCATATAGGTAATAAGTGCGGTAGGAGTATCTCCACCAACTGACACACCTTCATAAAGATTTTGAGCAATCTTCATAGTTCTTTCAACCGCAAATCCAAGTGAGTTATAAGCAGCCTGTTGTAAGGTACTGGTCATAAACGGAGGGAGTGGGTTTTTAGTACGCTTTTTATCTTTAATAGAATCAATAATGAAGCTTTGTTTTTTAAGATCGGTAACAACCTTATCAGTTCCTTCTTGAGAAGTAAGCTCAGCTTTTTTCTTATCGATATGTGTCAGCGCTGCAACTACCGTGCCTGCATCATTGGTAAACGTACCATGAACTGACCAGTATTCTTCAGGTTTAAAAGCTCTGATTTCTGTTTCGCGTTCACAAATTAATTTAAGAGCAACCGATTGTACGCGGCCAGCTGAAAGACCTTTGGTAACTTTTTTCCATAATATAGGAGAAACTTCGTACCCTACCCAACGGTCAAGCACGCGTCGTGCCTGTTGAGCAGCGACTTTTTGAAGATCAATTGAATGAGGATTGTTAATTGCTTCAAGAACTGCTGCCTTGGTAATTTCGTTAAAAGCAATACGATGAACAATCGTTTTAGCTTTCATAACTTTTTTAAGTTCCTGCTCTACGTGCCAGGCAATGATTTCACCTTCACGATCAGGATCGGGCGCCAGATAGATTTCATCGGCAGTGCGTGCAGCTTTGCACAAGTCTGCGATCGTTTTGTCTTTGTTATCAAGGATAACGTATTCAATAGCAATAGGATCACGCGTGACACCCATCTTTTTTGACGGTAAATCTTTTACGTGGCCCATGGTGGACATGATAGTAAATTCAGGTCCAAGAAATTTTTTGATGGTTTTAATTTTGGCAGGAGACTCTACGATCAACAGTTTTTTCATATTATTTTGTACCATTCCTCTATTATGGCTAGCCAATGTAACCCATAAAGGAGGTTTTTTCAAACTGGCTACCAAGGAAACTATGACCTCACATCTGATATCTAATGCTGATGATATAATAAAAATTTACAAACAGTCAATAGGTAGAATTGCATCCTGCTAATTTATATTCTTTTTTTATGGATATCTTCTTAAGAAAAATTTTGAGTCTTTTATAAAGGTAAGCTCATCTTTTGAAGTTTTTGTTTTTTATTGTAAAGTTAAAACACTTTAAAAATAAAATGATAAAACTCATTTTAATAGAATGCGCATAAAAAGGTGTGACATGACTTTTCCAGTACAGTTTACATATGTATACGCATTATATCTTTTGATTCCCTTTGTGTGTGCAGTGATAGGGTATCGTTGGTTTTATTATAAACCACCAGTTTATCGCTATCCTTTGGCTGATTTGCTTTTGCAGTCAAGTAAAGTTTTATTATGGCGTGATAAGTTTTTTTTCTTTTCACGCGTGTTTACGCTACTTGCTCTTGCATTACTTATTGCGCGTCCCCAGCTGGTTGATAAACAATCAAAAGTACATGTTGAAGGCATTGATATTATGTTGGTGCTTGATGTGTCTGGTAGTATGCAGTTGTTTGATGATCCTCAAGATCAAAAACAAAGAATTACTGTTGCTAAAGAAGAGGCTGTTAAGTTTATTAAAAGACGTGAAAATGACCCCATTGGACTCGTGCTTTTTGGTAATGAGGCGGTTTCGCGCTGTCCGTTAACACTGGATAAAAATGTTTTAGAATCAATTGTTAAAGATGTGCAATTAGGTGTTATTGATCCTGAAGGCACTGTTATTTCAAAAGCACTGATTACTGCGCTTGGTCGTCTTAAAAAATCTGAAGCAAAAACAAAAATTATTATTTTAATCACCGATGGTGAACCGACGCAAAACGATCTTCATCCGAGTGATGCGCTTGTGCTTGCCAAAAAGTATGGAGTAAAAATTTATACGATTGGTATTGGTAGTCCTGAAGGCGGAATTATGTATCATCCGCTTGTGGGGATGCAACGAACAGGAGCTGTTGTTAATACAGAGCTTCTTAAGCAGTTGGCAGGCAAATCGGGAGGTAAATCATTTTTAGCACGTAATCAAAAAGAGTTACACACGATTTATCAAACGATTGATGAGCTTGAAAAATCTGAGTATGAAACAAATGTCTATCATAAATATCATGATATTTTTATGCCGTTTGTGTGGGCACTATGTGCCTGGTTACTGCTTGAAGTTATTCTTGCAGCGGGAGTGTGGTTTGGATTATGAAAAAAACACTGTTTGGTATTACGTGGGCAAATGTGGAAAATATCTGGTGGACTCCTGTTTTGATCGCAGTGATGATAGTGCTTATGTATTGGTTAAGAAAGCGTCGTGCGGTAGCAAAGCAGTTAGTGGCACGCGAGCACACACATTTATTGTTTTCTGGTTACTCATCACAACGTCTTGTTATTAAAAATTGGTTGTATCGTTTTACGTTCTGTTTTTTATTTTTAGCACTTTTGCAACCGCAATGGGGTAAAAAAGAACAGGCAGTAACCCAGGAAGGGCGTGAACTTTTTATCGCACTTGATATTTCTCGCAGTATGCTTGCTTCAGATGTAAAGCCTCATCGCTTAGCATTTGCAAAATCAAAAATTAAAAAATTATTACAGTTGCTTCCTTCTGATCGCGTCGGTTTAATGGTGTTTTCTGGAGCATCAGTTATTCAGTGTCCCTTAACCAGAGATACTTCTTTATTTACCATGTTTTTAGATCAGATTGATGCAGAGAGTATTTCATCAGGAACAACTGCTATTGATCAAGCGCTCAAAAAAGTAATTGTGATGTTTCAAGAGCTGCCTGCGCGTAAACATAAAGCGTTGGTAGTCTTTACTGACGGTGAAGATTTCTCTCGTGACTTAACTTCAGTAAAAGAAGAAGCACAGAAAATCGGCCTTCATATTTTTACGTACGGAGTGGGTACAGAACAAGGCGCTCCTGTCCCTGTTTTAAACGACCAAGGTTTGCCTGTTGGCTATGAAAAAAATGAACAAGGGAACGTAATATTATCACGTTTAAATACTGGTATTCTTGCCGTGTTGTCTGCTCAAACAGGCGGACATTATATTACGGCCACACAATCAGATGAAGATATTAAAGGACTGGTTGCTTGTGTTGAACAGTATGAAAAAGAGACGTTTGAAGATAAGCAGTTAGCAACACAAGAGGAACGTTATCCGTTTTTCTTATTAGGGGCATTGATATGCATGATTCTGGAATGGTTATGGTAAGAAGGTTGCTGTTTTTAGTAAGTATGCACAGCGTAGCGTATGGAATTTTTAATGAGTATGAAGCGCAGCAGGCATATATACGTGGTGAGTATGATCGTGCTCAGTCATTATATTCACAAGAGATTGTTGATCATGCACAGGATGCGACCCTTCTTTATAATACTGGTACCGCTTGCTATCGTGCAGGCGAGTTTAAAAAAGCGCAGGCATATTTTCAGGAGGCAGCTTCTTACTTTAAAGCCAGTAATGATAAGTGCAAAGCTTTGTATAATGCAGGAAATGGTGCAGCAAAAAGTGAGCAGCTTGAAAAAGCAGTTGAATTTTATGACAGGGCACTTGAATATAATCCGAGTGACAAAAATGTTCAGTATAATAAGAAATTGGCACAAGAACTTTTAGAAAAACACAAGCAGCAGGAAAAGCAGTCTAGTTCATGCGATAATCCCAAAAAAGATAAGAAAAACGACAAGAATAAAGATCAGGGATTAAAGCAGGAACAATCACAGGATCAAAAAAAAGAGACTGATAACAAAAATTCAAACAGTTCTGACGACGACCAAAAAAACGGATCAGAAAACGTGCAGTCTCCTGATCCTGATGAATCTGAGAATGAATCTCAGTCAAAGAACGATTTTGAAAAAGGAAAGAATAGCGCTGACAAAAGTAGCGATCAAGGCTCCCTTGATCAAGAGAGAAAGGATCGGTCCGACTCCCATCAAGGATCCATGAAACAGGGAAGCAAGCAAGGAGAGAACCAAAGCGCTCAGCAAAATAATTCCACTGAAGGAAAACAGGATCTTAAAGGAAAAGCGCATGATGGAAAAAACCAACATGAACGCAAAGATGATGGGAGCAATGGCCAACAAGGGGGCCAAAGCAGCGACGAAAAAAGCAAAAGCAATCGGAAGACCGATGAGCAAACCGGGAATCAAAAAAATCATGACTCTCTCTCCTTAAAAAAAAGTGAACAACAAAATCAGCCTATTGATCAGAACCGTAAAAAACAAGGTATGCAGCCGTTACGTGCTGAGCAAACAGAAACCCAAGATTCAAACGCCGCTGATAAGCAGCAGCCCGAGTATGAGCTGATGCGTTATATTGAAAATCAAGAAAAAGAGACTGCAAAAAGGATGTTTAAATCTGTCGTAAAACAGGGGATGCCGGAGCAACATGGTAGAAAAAATTGGTAAAGTAGTAGTCATAGCAAGTTTGGTAGTAGGTACTCTTTGTGCTGATGCAGCCGTTTCTTTGCGAGTTACAGATACCAATGGCAATCAGTTATTGCAAGCGCAAGTGGGAGTGCCTTTTTTAGTTTCGGTTCGTGTTTCAGGTGATACACAACCTTTGCCAAAGTCTTTTGTAGAAGGCCTTGATGCGTTTGAATTGCAAGGAAGTTCCAGCGGCTCTCAGACTGTTTCAATTAATGGTAAAGTTACACTTACTAAAACTGAAAATAGTATAGTAGTACCTCGCCATGAAGGAACTTTCACAATTGGACCTGCAAAAATAGTGGACAAAGGAAACACTTTAAGTTCTGAGACTGTTTTGTTATCGGTGGGCAAAAAGCAAAAAAGTGTAGAGGGTCAAGAGAGCGAAAAAGTATTATTAACCATGAGCATTGATAAAGACTCGGTGTATCAAGGACAAGCCGTTGGCTTTAAATTAAGATTTTATTATTCAGATAATGACATTCGTTTAGGTTCAATCAATGAACCAAACTTTAAAACTGATTTTTTTGCAACTAAATTAGAAGGTCCCGCTTCAGGGATTGAAACAATTGAAGAAAAACAATATCGCTATCTTGAATGGACTTCTACTTTATATCCAGAAAAGTCAGGAACTCTTAAAATTGCTCCTTTAGAAGGGGTGTATACAGAGTCAATCCAATCAGGAATGTTTGGCGGAATGAGCGGATTTTTTGGTATGATGCGTGATCAAAAATCTGTGTATTCAAATGAACTGAGTTTTCAGGCAAAGCCTTTGCCGCCGTACGAGGTGCCGGTTAAAGCAGTCGGTAATTTTTCTCGTGCAGTGTTGCGAGTTGCTACTAAAAAAGCACAACAGCAGGAAGGTGTTGTAGCGTTTCTTGATCTTTATGGAACAGGCAACATGGGACAAATTTCTCATCCGCCGTTAGTACTTCCTGAAGGTTTAACTATGTATGAATCGAGTACCGACATTACTCAGAACGGTTCAGAACACAAAAAAACATGGGAATATGTTATTCAAGGACAACAACCAGGAGACTATACCATTGAGTCCCAAACAGTGGTATTTTTTGATCCGATACATGAACAGTACAAAACTCTTGTAACCAGTCCGGTAAATCTTACCATTGTTCCTGGAGCGGTAACAAAGCAGGATGTTCCTCCCTCTTTAATATCCCAAAAAGTAGATACTGACCCATCCTCTTTTGCTCTTATTACAACTGGTGCGTGGAAAGAAAGAAAAGAGAACTCACTTTCTTGGTGGATTATATATGGGGCAACGTTGTTGTCTCTTATGAGCATTGCGGGTCGTTTTGTGTGGCAGTGGTACAAAGTTCATAAAGCTGCTCAGGCACCGCATGTCCGTTATAGACAGGCGTTTAAAAAAGCGCGTATCTCATTTGAAAATGCGCGTAATCGTGGCTATGTTGGACACGTCTATCATATTTTTATCGAACTATTTGCCGCGCGTTTTTATAAAGAGCGTTCAGAAATTACTGAAGAATCTATGGAAGACATTCTTCTTCAAAAGGGAGTGAGTCAAGCAGAGATTGTGCAGTGGCGTCTTGTGCTTGCTCATCTTGCGCAGTATGCATTTGCGTATCACGGCAATGAAAATGAACATAACAATAAAGTATTCAGTCAGGCTGCGTATTGGCTTAATAAATTGGAGACGCTGTTATGAAATCTTTTATGATAAAACTTTTTTTCAGTCTAGCATGTGTGGCGACACTGCGTGTGATAACAGCAAGTGAGTATGAACAGTTTTTGCAAGGTAACGATGCTTACCAATCTGGGGACTTTAAAAAAGCATTAGAACTGTATACAGCAATCCCTGATAAAGGTCCTGTTTTATGGCACAATATTGGTTTGTGTTATAAGCATCAAAGCGATGATTTAAACGCATTTATTGCATTCTCTCAAGCCCAAAAAAATGCATCCTCAGCGTTGTTTGTTAAAGTGACTGAGCTGCGTGATCAGGTAGGTGATATATTAGGAATTGCGCGTGAACATTTTATTGTAAGGATGATGCAATGGTGCTCAGCGTATATTCCGCTCATGGCCGCTCAGCTGCTAGTTCTTTTTCTATTACTACTTCTTTCGGTCCTGTGCATCGTATTAAACAATACCCATACTTTTGCAAAACTTCTGCTAGCGCTTTTATGCGTAATAGCGATGGCAGGATTGTATGGTTTAAGGTGGATTAATGGACGGACTTACGGTATTATACTCCAGGATTCTTTAGTGTACGTTGGACCAAATGAAGATTTTCATAGTAATGGATCAGTAAAAATGGGCCAATGTGTTAGTAGTATGAAGCACAAAGAAGGTTGGTTTAAAATAACTACGCACGATGTGACAGGATGGGTTAATCAAACCCGAGTGGTGCCAATAGAGTAGGTGTATGGTGCAAAAAATTGTGTCAGCGCTTTTTAAAGAGAGAGTGCGCAGACTTCACTTGTTTACAGGAATACTTTTATTTCTTGTAGTGGGTGGCGGTTTATTTCTCATAACGCAGTATTATTACTTTCGTAGAGTAACCATGGAGTTGCTGGAGTTAAAAGAAGAGTATCGTGTGTATACACTCGCGGTTAAAAAACTTCTTGACCAAAAAGCGGCTGAAAACGGTACTGACGAAAAAAAAAAAATAGGGTCTCTGTCTGATGAAAATCAGGAAGCAGATGAGAGGCCGTTTTTAACTGTTAACAGAGATTCTGAATATCTTCTTACAAACGCAGTACGGTTTGCTCGCAAATATGAGCTTGAATCTTCCGTAGCACAGATGTTTGAGGCACAAGAGTGGAAACAAGAAGGACGTGCAAGAAAACCGGTTTCGCGCAAGAAGATGCGACGTCGTGGCCAGCGTAGAGCAACGGTGCAACCAAAGCGTCCGATAGTGACTGCGCAAGAAGCGGCGCTTGTGGGAGATTTTCACTTTTCATGGCCGATTGATCGATCACAGTTTTGGTTAAGTTCCTTGTTTGGTCCGCGCAAAATAAAGCACCGAGGATGGAAATTCCATTATGGTATTGATATGGCAGCGGTCAGAGGAACTGCAGTATATGCGGCTGCCACAGGGATTGTCCTTGAATCTCATTTTCATAAAGGGTATGGTAACTGTATTATAGTTGCTCATAATAAAAAATATAAAACCCGTTATGCGCATCTTGATAAAAGAAAAGTAAAAGTTGGTCAGAAGGTTGAACGGGGACAAGTGATTGGAACTGTAGGAGCAACCGGCGCTGTATTTAGTAAATATGGTCGCGACGCCTCACATTTACATTTTGAAGTATATGTTTTTGAACGACACGTTAATCCACTTACCGTTTTAGCATAGGAGTGTTTCATGGAAAAAATTCATCAATTTATTACCTGGTGGAATAGACCAAATAAATCGACGTTTGCTGAATATGTACAGTCTTTTATCGTTATTATTCCGATTGCGTTTGCAATCAGAACATGGGGGTATGGTCTTTATAAAGTTCCAACCGGTTCTATGGAAAGAACATTATTAGTAGGCGAAAGTTTTGTCTCAGATAAGTTTACGTATACCTTTATTCGTACACCGCATCGTGGTGAGATTATTGCGTTTAATGAACCACATTCACGTTATCAGTATTCAACTAATAAACTGGTTAACTGGTGGCAACATCATGTATGGGGACCAGAAAATTGGACTAAACGTGTTATTGGTTTGCCGGGAGAACGAATTGAGGGTCGTATTGAGGATGGAAAGCCGGTAGTTTATATTAACGGTGAAAAGTATAATGAGCCTTATATAAATCCTTGTACCTTAATTCCAACCTTTTTGGATGGAAGGCTTAGATGGAAAAGTTACGACTCAAACTATTCTTATCAAGAACAACCATATTATCGTCTTGATCGATTAGATGTTCGTCGTGCTCAGTCTTTATATGCACAACATGGAGAAGCAATTGAGAAAGTTTCAGGAACTCCTATTGTGGGTGCAGATGGTTCTGATATTTATGACATTCAGCTGAAATCAAAAGAAAAAGATGGTGTTGATGAGTATTGGGTGATGGGAGATAACCGTTTAGGAAGCGGAGACAGCCGTATGTTTGGACCTTTAAATGGTGATTTTATTCATGGTCGCATAGTGTTCAGACTTTTCTCGGTTGACTCTGAAGCTTCCTGGATGATTTTTGATCTTCTTGCCCATCCGATTGATTTTTGGACCAGAGTCCGCTGGACAAGATGGTTTCAGTCCGTTTCCTGAGAGTAAAAAAAGTTTGGTAAAAGTTTGGCAGCCATAATGTTTTATGCTACATTTAAGGCTCGCTTAATAAAAATAAGGAAATTTTAATGACTACTTTAAAAAGTTTTCGCAGTAATTTAGTACTCGTGGCATCGGCAGCGGCACTTTTTGTGCTTCCAGGATGTTTTAATTCTGCACCTAAAAAACCTACAATTGTGGTAGCAAACGTTTTAGATAAAAGTTTATTTGATGATGCACGTGTGCCAGGATCGGTACATGTTCCTTATGGTGAGCATGAAGCAAGTGCAGTTAACTGGGACAAAAATGCTCCAGTGGTAGTTTATTGTTCAAACTATAGATGTACTGCAAGTGGTTTTGTAGCTAAGAAATTGATGAAGCTTGGATTTACTAATGTAATGGCATACGAAGAAGGTATGGTAGGATGGTATCAGGCGAATCAAAAAGATGCTCAGGCATATCCAGTTGAGGGTGCGTGCCAACAAGAATACCTCAAGTCTGAAAATGAAAAACCTGAAGGACTTGTTCATGATGAGGCTCTTAAAGTCATCACGACTGAAGAACTTCGTGCATTATTAGTTGAAAAAGGTATTTTGAAATAGTAGATTTGTTGGCGGCATAGCCAAGTGGTAAGGCAGGGGTCTGCAAAACCCCCACCCCCGGTTCAAATCCGGGTGCCGCCTCCATCAATAAGTTTGACATATAGGTTTTAAAAGTGGTGTGCCGGGATGGCGGAATAGGTAGACGCAAAGGACTTAAAATCCTTCGGGCTTTAACGCCTGTGCCGGTTCGAGTCCGGCTCTCGGCACCAGTTTTTGCTGCTAATGCATTTACGTTTGACTTAGCCCGTCAAAGTAAAGATCTATTTTTTGGTGCTATCTAACGCAATTCTTTATTATTTTTATTCTGTTTTTTATAAAAGTTAGTTTTGTCTAAAAAATATTTTAGCTAAAACTATAAGGATTGTGTTTTGAAATTTTTTACTTTTTTTAAAAAATAAAAATAAAAAACTTTTTTTAAAAAATTTATATATTTGCCTTCCGAATTATTATAGATAGAAAAGCTTTTTATTAAAAAAAGTAAAAAGTTGAGTGGATATGAAAAAGTTTCTTTTTTTAATTTTGAGATAATATAAGCTTGACAAATTTGCATTACCTAATAGTTTACTCACTTAAGTACTAGTTTTGTTTGCCATAGGTAATGAGGATTTAAAGTTTTTACTAAGTACACATAAGGAAATTGTTATGAACAAGGCAATGTTAGTAGAAAGCATGGCGAAAATTACCAAACTACCTAAGGCAACATGCAAAGAATGTTTAGAAGCATTCGTAGCCAGTGTTGGTAGCGCGTTGAAAGGTAAGAAAGCTGTTGTTTTAACAGGTTTTGGTACCTTCCAAGTTATTAAACGTAAAACCAGAGTTGGTATCAATCCAGCAACAGGTAAAAAAATGCAAATTCCAAGCAAGAACGTTCCTAAATTCAGAGCTGGTAAAGCATTGAGAAACTTGGTTGGCTAAAAGGTTTTTCGACTTTTTAGGGAGGCGGTATATCCGCCCCCTTTTTTTTTGTCTATTTTTTCTCATTGCGCGGCCATAAGAATTGAGAGTATTCTTGTGCGGGTAATAAAGGTTTTATAAAAAGGAAGCAGGAGATGATGACAATACAAGATTTGGTTTCAACCCCATCGTTATGGGAATCCATTAAAAGTTTTGATATTAAAGGTGTTATGCGTACGATTTCTTTGTATCCTTTTGATTGGGTTGAAATTGGGGCATCAGGTGCACTTGGGGTTTTGAGTGGATTTCTTTTAAAGCGTTATTTTAAAATTTTTATGATGACCCTTCTTATTGGGGTATTTGTTATTACTGCGCTTGATTACTTTGAGTTTGTGCGTATTGAATGGGACAAAATATTTGCTACTATCGGAATAGAGCCTTCATCTAAAAGCTTTGATACTATTTATCATGTTGCGCTGGCTTGGATTCAGACAAACATTCAAGGATTTGCCAGTTTTTGTGTTGGTTTTTTCTTGGGTATGAAGTTTAGTTGAGTGCAGTATGAACTTTTATCGGTATTTTTTACTCAGTTTTCTGAGTGTCGGGTGGTGTGGTAATTCTTTTACTACTGAGCCAGAAAAACCTTTCTTTTGTCAGGATGGTCAACGGCCTCGCGGATCAGATACTATAAATTTCTTAAATCAATGTAATCAGAATGTGAGCAAATCACCGGACTTAAAATTTTCAGATAAAGAAATATTAGTTCATGTGTGCCGTCAACTGCGTCAATTGTGTGTTGATAGTACAGGTGATGAACCGATAGTTTATCAAGCACTTATTGATAAGGCTCGAGAACTGGTTGGGGCTGATGATGAATATAGAGCAAAGGCGCATACGTTAACTGCATTTCTTTTTGGTTATCCCGGTTTTAAAAAAGGCCTCCTTATTACAAGCTCATGTGTGCTGGGATATGGCTTGGGATGGCTTACTTTTGGGGATTGAAAATCTTTTGAGTAATGTAATATTCGCGCTTGATTAATTTCCATTTCTCTGCTTAAACTGTCGCGTGACATTATATTACTTACCAAAGGAGTCTGTTATGAAATCACTATGCATGAAGGTTATTGTAACCAGCTTGGTGCTTGGACAGAGTTTTCTCATCAAAACTATCAATGCAAATGAAACATTTCTTAAACTGAGTGACCTTTCACTTCCTGTTATAGTAGAAAGTGGAGCGTATGATAACGACATGTGTGTATTGTTCGATCTGTCGGGCCAGCAATGGAATACGACATTAGGAGCAGTTCGTAAATATGTTGCAAGGAACATAAAGCAGGCAGAAGAATCTGGTTATAAACATGCAAAAAATGCGTTCGAAAAGCAGATTCAAAATCTTGAGCAAAATTTAGATGAGGTGACTAAAAAGCTTAAAAACTCTCAAGAGTTTCTTAAGGATCAGAACGGTAAACATCAAAAACAAATAGAAGCCCTTAAGGCAGATAAAGAAACAATCAGTAAGCAACTTGTCAAAGTCAAAGAGGACTATCAAAAGTTACATAAAAACTTTATTGATAAACAACGTGATTTAAATGCTTCAAATCAATATCTTGAAGAACTTCGTGTAAAATATGCTGAGTTACAAAAAGGTACTAGTGATTTGATTTCTACCTTACAAAATTCATTGGCACAAACGGTAGATCGCGTGGGAGCCTTGGAACAAGAAATCAATGCACTGCGTCTACAAAATGAGGCATTGCTTGCAGATAACAACCAAGCCCGTGAGGCAATTGTAGTATGCCAATCAACAATTGCTGCTAAACAATCAGATCTTGATGCAGGATATGCAAAGATTGCTCAATTACAATCTGATTATAATGCCTTGCAATCAGATCAGACACAGATTCAGGCGGATTATCAAGCAGCGTGTGATGTGGTAGCAGCACGTGAGGCAACAATTGGTTCACAGCAAAAAACTCTTGATACTTTTGACTCTCAACTTGGTAAAGCGCGTTCAGACTATCAAACCTTGCAGTCTCATTATGTAGCTTTGCAAGCACAGCATTCTGCTTGTCAAACAGAGTTAGAAGAGTTAAATAGTGCCTATGTAATTATTGATACAGCACTTACAGAGATTGAATCCCTTTATCAGACTGCGCTTGAACAGTATGAGTCCTCTTATAATCAGTTAATGGATTATATGCATAGACTAGCGCTTGAAGAAGCTAAAAATAATGAGCTAACTGCTCGTATTGCAGCGCTTACTAATGATCTTCATGCCGTGACTAACGCCTATGAAAAGCTCCTTGCTCATCACGCATCTGTGCATCCTCAAGAAGTTATTGTAAGTTAATACACAGATTCCGAACTGTACTTTAAGTAAAAACTACGCTTGCGTTTTTCGTGGGCGTAGTTTTTTTTGAAATAAGTATTTTTAAGTATTGTAATCAGCTTGGGCAGTGCATCACACTTAGAGGTATCTATAAAAAGGCATGTAAGGGGGAAAGATGATATATCGATTTCTTTTTCTGATTATGATTTTTAAAGTAAATAGTTATTTTGCAGCAGAATCACCGACTTTACAGCCTCTTGTTAAAAATCCTTTTACCAAAGAGAAACTTTCTTTTTGGGATGCTTTTTTTTCCTCTGCATCTCCAGTAGATGATGTAGAGTCAAGAAGAGAAGCTTACGCTCAGGCAAATATTTTTATTGTGTTCCCGGCAAAAAGTGAAACTGTTCGCACACAATTGCAATCTCTCTTGCCAAAAAGTAGAGTTTGTTTTCCTGAAATTCAGGAAATAGGGACAGTTGATGTGCTTTTACAAAGTTTTGATAAGCAGATGTCTCAAGCTTTTGAGCAGGGTACTCAAGCTGCAGTGAGAGATATTGAAGATGATTTAGATTTTCAACAGCGCTTAAAAGTTACAATCAAGCGTCTTCAGCCCAGTGTTCAGGCAACTATTGAAGTTAGAGATCCCTATCATGGGGAGGGTCAAGGCACCTGCTTAGATGATATTAAGAAGTTAAGAGAAACCAATCGTCTTTTAGAAGCTAAAAATCGAAGATATTTTGTAGAAAACAATAATTTGAAATCTCAGCTTCCAGCGTCGCAAGATTGCAGTCAACATAATTTTCATCAGCTGCAGAAAAAAGAAAAAACAATTGAACAACTTGCAAAAGAGGTAGCTAGTTTAAGGCGTCAAATTCTCCAGTTAAGCAGTTGCCCAGATTTTGCGGACGGCGATTTGCCGCCTTTTTACCGTGCAAAACACCGACATTCTTTCACTAAAGAAGATCAAGACAGTGGTGGCAAAAGTGAAAAACAGTCGCAAATGGTTTTTAATGCTGCCGTTGCTGCCAGACTTGCAGAGAAATCGTTAGAAAAAGATGAGGGTGCCCAGTCCCTTAAAGAAAAAGAGGTAAAGTTTATTTCAGTATAAGCTCAAATTAGATAACTTCTTGCCAAGAGTCAGTGCCCTGTTATACTGATTTGATCGTTCAATTGTCGTCTAGGGAGGGTTATCTGGTGGTTGCCGTTTCATCACTTTCACTTTCTGTTGGGGATGTTTCTGTGGTATCACAGGTATCCTTTAGTCTTAAGCCGGGTACTGTTACTGTGTTAATGGGGCCTAATGGTTCTGGAAAAAGTTCACTGCTTAATGCGCTGGCAGGTCATCCTGCTTATACTGTTACTCACGGTTCAATAACTTATAATTCACAAGATATTACTACACTCAGTCCTGATAAACGGGCTCGTTTAGGATTCTTTTTAAGTGTTCAGACCCCACACGCATTGCCGGGGATTTCAGTCAGCACTCTTCTTAAAGAAAGTTTTCGTGCCCTTAATCCGCGTCTTTTACCAAGCGAATATGATCGTCGTGTTGCTCAAGCTTGTGATCTTTTGCAATGTAGCCCTCAGTTTCTTGAGCGATCAGTGCATCAAGGATTTTCAGGCGGTGAAAAAAAACGTTGTGAACTATTGCAGTTACTGGTGTTACAACCACAAGTGATACTTCTTGATGAGATTGATTCTGGTCTTGATGTGGATGCCTTAAAATCTATTGGGACTGCATTACAATGGTATCTTACTCAGCATCCTACTACCACGGTTTTACTCGTAACTCATTATCAAAATATTCTTCCCTATGTGCCTACTGATACCGTGCTTGTCATGAAAGAGGGAAAGCTTGTTGCCTCAGGTGATGTAACTATTCTTACAAAGATTGCAAAGGATGGGTATGAACAGTTCATCACATCATAAATCACTCTTTGTCGCGCCGCCCGGATTAAGTAGTCAGATGATCACTGAGATGTCCCGTAGTAAGGGAGAACCTCAGTGGATGCTCGATTTTCGTTTAGAGGCACTTGCCGTTTTTGAAAAGAAAGCGATGCCAACCTGGGGAGTTGATCTTTCTGATCTTCCTATGGACGATATTCATTACTATGTTAAACCGCTCGATCAGGTTCAACGCTCATGGGATGATATTCCCGATTCTATTCGTAAAACATTTGATGCGCTGGGTATTATTCAAGCAGAACAACAGATTCTTGCAGGCGTAGGTGCTCAGTTTGAATCTGAGGTTGTCTATAAAAGTTTACAAAAAGAGTGGAGTGATCAGGGCGTTATTTTTTGTTCAATGGATGATGCAGTTAAAGATCATTCTGAACTGGTAAGAAAATATTTTGCCACCGTTATTCCCGCGCATGACAATAAATTTGCGGCACTTAATTCAGCCGTATGGAGTGGCGGAAGTTTTGTGTATGTTCCTGCCGGAGTGAAAGTAACGATGCCATTACAGGCTTATTTTAGGATTGATCAACCTCGAATGGGGCAATTTGAAAGAACGTTGATTATTGCGCAACCTGGAAGTGCTGTGACCTATGTTGAAGGATGCAGTGCCCCTGTTTATCGTTCCAATTCTTTACATAGTGCTGTTGTGGAAGTTATTGCTCTTCAAGATTCGTATGTCCGATATACTACGATTCAAAACTGGTCACAAAATGTTTATAACCTGGTGACCAAACGTGCAGTTGCGTATAGAAACGCACGCGTCGATTGGGTTGATGGAAATTTTGGTAGCAAAGCCACGATGAAATATCCGTGCATTGTTCTTAAGGAAGAAGGTGCCAGCGGGCAGGTTATTTCAATTGGAGTAGCAGGGCAAGGTCAACATCAGGATACCGGTGCAAAAATGATTCATCTTGCGCCCCATACCAAGTCACATATTATTGCCAAATCGATTAGTAAAAAGGGTGGCAATGCCAGTTATCGGGGTTTGGTTAAAGTTGCGCCAAATGCGCATAATGTCAAAATTCGTACTCAGTGTGATGCGCTGTTACTTGATAAAACAGCCCGATCAGATACCTATCCTGTTATTGATGTTAAAGGTGAGCGAGTAAGTGTTGAGCATGAGGCAACTGTCAGCAATATCAATGAAGAACAACTTTTTTATTTGATGTCGCGTGGTTTTACGGCTCAAGAAGCAAGTGCCTTTATTGTAAATAATTTTCTTGAGGTGTTTGTCAAAGAGCTCCCTATGGAATATGCAGTGGAGATTAATAGACTCATTGCCTATGAAATGGAGGGTTCGGTTGGATAAGCACTTTATTATTGCGGCAGGAGCTGCCCAAACGATTGATCTTTCACAGTACTATTCAGGAACTCTTACTGTTGAGGTTTTAAAATCAGCATCAGTTTCTGTGCTCTATACTCATACGCACAAAGATTCTGTAGATTTAACCGTATATTTTAGAGTGCATGAGTATGGTAATGCGCAGATGATGTGTACCAGTAAAGAGGGTGCAGATTTTGTCCTTAAGGTCGTATTAGAACTTATGGGTAAATCTGCTTTTGGTTCTTTTAAAGCTATTATTTCAACGGGTCAACATTGTAACCAGAGTGTTATAACTGAGCAGATTCATGAAGGGGTTGATACTGAAAGCGTAGTCTCTGTTCGTGCCACTGCTGATAAAAAATCAACTCATTCGTTTGAGGGACTTATTCGTTTAGAGCCATCATCACTTAATGCCCGTGCTCAGCAAGAGCATAAAGTTTTATTGCTTGATCCTACGGCGCATGTTACTTCAATTCCAAGTCTTCAAGTTCTTCATGATCAGGTAGTGTGTGGTCATGCCAGCGCATTGTGCCCTATTGATCAAGATGATATTACGGCATTACAGCTCAAAGGAATTGAGGAATCTTATGCAAGACTCCTCATTATTCAAGGGTTTTTAAGTCAGTAGATCATATTTCAAGAAAGCTTCTAGATCGCAGTTACATACTTAATTTTAAAATTATTGCATATGCCTTTTTCCACGCATCAAGTGTTTCAGCGGGTACTTTTTCGTCTTTTTTGAGGTTCTGGTAAATCTCAAGAATCTGCTTGGCAAGTTTTTGACAAAGATTTTTAGTATATGAAGTTATTGCTCCAAGGCTTTCTGGAGTTTCATGGTTAGCCCAACGAGTTTGAGCCTCTATAAGACTCGTAGTATTGTCGACAATCAGTTGGGGGCTAATAAGAGTATGATCAATCTCTAAACACTTAATTAGTAGTTCAAAAATTGTACCAACATAGAGAGTATTTTGAGCTGAGTTCATAGCTTTTTGTCTTTCTTCATCTGTGTAATAAGCTACAAACTCTGGAAGTTTTTTCATGAAGCTGCGTGCAGCACTGATAAAAAATAGTTTTTGCTTTTCATCTCCGGTGGATTTTAGTCGGACAAAGAGACTTGTTGCCAAGTGAAGGTTTTCCAACTCTGACTGATCAAAATCAAACATATTCTCATTTAAACATTCAGGGAGAGTTGGCCATACTTTTTCTGGTTCAAGAAGAAATGAAGAAAGAGTATGCATTGTTACACTTTCAATAAAGGATGGATGAGTGAGTCTTTTAAGCTTCTCAACGTGAGTGACAAATCTATTAACAAGAGAAGCGTGAATTCTTTTTTTATGAGGATTGGTGTCTTTAAGTGTTTCAAAAAGCACTATAAGACTATGAAGGTGTCTTAAAGAAGTTTTTTTGTCTAAGTCAACATTTTGATCAAATTTATCTACAGCATTTTGTATAATTTGGATCATTTTTTCCTGAATTGAATCGACACTGTGGGAGGGCCATTGTGTATTAAATTTTCGATAAATATCAATTGCTCTTTCAAGTTTATCATCAGCTCCATTAGAAATGACAAGTGCAAGTCTACAAAACATTTCAGCATGCTCTGAAGAAAGTTGAGCAGGATTATTTATTACCATGTGTACCATCCTGTTGAATGGTTCAGAGAAAGCTTGCTGGTCAATCTCTACACTTTGATCATACGCCATTAATGGATTGCATAAATCTTGAATTGCGCCATTAAAACGTTGTATTAAAATTTTTTGAATAATAGTTTCTAGTTTTCCTCTTATACTTTTAAATTCATTGTCAAAACGACTATATTCCGGATTACTTAAAGACTCATTAATGTCAGTCAATCTTTGTACAGTTGTTGTAGCAAATCTGTTTAAAGTGTCTCGCGGTAAAACGTTTCCAAAGAGTGTTAAAAAGGAATCAGTTTGATCTAACAGGGTAGCAAAATCTGAAGGTTGGTCTTTATCTTGGCTAAAATCTATTTCATAGTTTGTTTCATATTCAGCGAAAATATTTTTCATGAAAGTATCAGAAAGATTTTTTTCGGCAAAAAAGTGAAGAAACCTTTGTGCCGTGTCAGACTCAGAGCATTCAACTAATTTTTGGAAAAATTGAGCTTTTTCTTGTAATGAAAAGTTTTCATAGTTGAGAAACTGTTTAACGCATTCTAGAGCTTTATCTTCTGGATCAGAGGATCCTCTGTGTAGTGGGTCAAGTATTGAGTGTGCTTCAGCACAACGGGCAGCAACTTCTTTTGGTGTGCGGGAAGTTCCATCTTCATGTGGAGCGTCTTTATAAAATAATAAAAAGAGCGCAAGATTAATTTTTCCAGATCGTAGTGGAGTAAGGCTTCTGTAATGTTTTTCTGCTTTGTCAAAACTTGGTCTAAAAAGACACTCAGAGGAGTGGTTTGGATCACTCATCTTTTGACAATGAAGATCGGCAAGTTCTGTAATTTTTTCCTGATCGAGATTTCCATAGTTTTCAGCATTTACTTCGACAAGTTTATGAGGACAAAATTTTGTTCCGCATTGAGTATCAAATTGACCAGATTCTGCTTGTTTTGATCGTATAACTTTAAAAACATCTTCTATTTTTTGTTTAATTGTTTCATCTTCACTCTTTAAATTCTCTAGTAACTCTAAAAATATTGAAGGTGAAGATTGAGAAAAAGGAATTGACTGTACACTACTTTTGTTAAAATGGTACAATGCGCAGTTAGTTATCTGTATTAAAAGTTTTTTATTAAGTCCAAGTTTTTTTGCCCAATAAGATCCTACACGATGGGCTTCAAGTTCCATCTCCGACTTACTTGTTTCTAGACGTACCGTTAAAAGACCTTTTACACATTTTTCTTGTTCTGTTTTTTGATCATCTGTCAAAAGAAGAAGAGATTTTCTGAATAAATGTGTAGCAATCAGCGGGGCAATTGATTGTAATTCTTCTGCATTTCTAATCATAATTTCAGGAGCAGTTATATTATCAACAGTATAAAGAACTCCGTTGTTTGACAGTCTAAAAGTTCCATACTTAAGAGTAAGGTTTTCTTTCATTTTTTGAATTTTTACAAGATATTCTTTGCTTTGTGTTTTTTGCACAGAAGGTTCTATTATCCAAAAATTAAGAAGTCTGACAAAACTGTTTGCGCAGTCAGCTATTTTGCCTGATTTTTCATAGCGAGCATCTTCCCACGCTGAAATCTCGTTTTCTCTTTCATTTAAAAAGAGGGTGATATTGTCAATAAGAGCTGTTTTGTTTTCATCGGTTAATACATTTTTTCTTGAAAAAAGGGCATTAAGGCAAAAGTTGATATCAGAGAGTTCAGAAGTAAAATGAAGAAGTTGTAAGCCTACGAAATCAACAAATGCTCTTTCAGATCCATTTTTTTGACATGCTTTTTTAAAAAATTTTTGGGCCCGTGTTAAACTTTCTTGATCTTTGTTTTTACAAAGATGTCTTGCAAGTGCGTGATAGGCATCACTTGTTTTTAAACCTGTAAGCTTTTCTTCTCCTTGAGCCTGTTTTTTCTTTTGTTCTTCTGGAGAAATTCCTAACCCATTTACTTCTAAAAGAGCACATCTATAAGTGGCAACAGAGCTTGTTGATTCGCTCAGTTTTTCTAAAAGATAGCTATGGGAGCACGGTCCTGCGTGAGGCTCATTAAGCCCACAAGTAACAACTCCTGGTATACAGCCTTTTTCAATCATGGTGCAGCAAGCAAGATCTTGTACTTCAATCGAACAGTTCTTAGTAAGATCTGTAATTTCTTTTTCAGATGGAGTGCCCGTTTCAATGAGCAATAGCGCAGTAAGTCCGTTTATTTCTTTTTGTGGACGGTCTGTTTCTCCTAATTTTTCTAGCTCTTTTTCAAGTTCTTTTAATTGTGAAAGATAGCTTTTACACATTTCTGGCAAACGGTTGAGGCGATACTGTACTTCTAAACAATTTACTTGCGCTCTCACTTTATCTCGTTGATTGAGTGAATGAGTCAGAAGTTGTTCATAGACTAAAAGCGCCTCGTTGTAAGATTCTTTTTTTCGGTATTCTTCTGCCTGTCCAAATAACCGTGTTATCTCAGGACCTTGATGATAGACTATTCGTTTTGTTTGAGCGCTTTTTACGATTTGAGCAAAAAATCGCTTATCTGATTCAATTTTTTCTTGAGCAACTTTTGCAGCTGCAGCGTCCAATAATGCCAATTCTTCTTGTTCTTTTTTTCGTCGGGCCTTTTTTAATTCTTTTGCAGTTGGTTTAGTATGTTGTGGTTTAGGTTCTTCTTGCTGGGGAGCCAAACAAGAAGAGGGAGCTTTTTCTTCTTCTTTTTTATCTGAGTTGGGCATGAAATTGGTCAAAACTGTTAAATTTTCAAGTTTGTTCTGTGCTTGTTTTTCTTCAATTTTTGATTGAAGTTTTTGACCTTCTCTTGCAGCAGCTTCTTCAGATAATCTTTTTTGTTCTTTTTCTTTTTTGTTCTGTTCTGGTTGAAGACGTTTTTTTCTATATGTTCTGTTCTTTCTTGTTCTGCTTTTGCGGCTGCTTGATGCTCTTTTTCTCCTTTTCTTACACGTTGTGCAAGAGTTATACCTTCAGGTGTTTGAGCTGTTGCCGTTTGTGAGTGCGTAGATGGTGATTTTTTTGGTGTGTCTACTACAGTGTGTTTAGCTTTCTGAGGTTGTTTTTTGATTGAATCTGCTGTGTCTTTGTGTTGTGCAGGCACTACATTTGATTGAGAAGATGAGTCAGAAACGGTAGTAGAGGGCGCTGACAGTTCTGAAGAGTATTCATAATCTTTGTGGGATGATCTTTTTGACTGACCTGATTTTTGGGGTTGTTCAACTACAGACTTTTCTTGTAGAACAGAATCAACTGGTTTTTGCACTGGTACAGCAGAAGCTTTAAGCATTTCAATTAAGTTATGCATGACCGTACTAGGGTCAGTTTCTTTTGAAGATTCTTCTGGATATTCTGGGGCAATTGAAGCATTTAAACTGCCAGTTCCTGAATCACCAAAGCTTAGAGTGGGATTTTCATCTGCCAAACTATCGAGTTTTTCTTGAGTTGTTTGTACAACGTCCATTTTTTGTGAAGGCAAAGATTGCGATTGTTGTTGATCAAATACTTCTGCTGAAGGGTAATAAGGGGTGACTTGTCTAGCAAATTGTGGACCTTGCTGAGGATAATGGCTCATATCATTATAGAAAGGTTCCATGCCATAAGGGTATGAGGGATAAAAATATGGGACTTGTTGCGGCACAAAGGGGTAATACATCTGATGTTGCCATTGATAAGTAAATAGAAGGTAATTGGTAGCAGGGAATCCATAGTCAGAGGAGGCAGAGTTACGTGGCTCTTGCTCAAACAAAAGCCACTCAGTTAAACTTTTTGCAAGATCGGAGTTTTTTTGTAGTTCTTCTG
The DNA here is from genome assembly GCA_027487215.1 of Pseudomonadota bacterium. GTDB lineage: Bacteria > Babelota > Babeliae > Babelales > CAIQNR01 > JAIYDZ01. The sequence goes on along the minus strand of JAIYDZ010000006.1, from coordinate 109,159 downwards.
GGAGTTTATCGAGTTGATTTCCTTCTTTTAGCCATTGGTATGCCCATTGTGTAGCGCAGATTGCAGTAATTTTTCTATCTTTTATACCCCAAAAGTATATATCAACTGGTCTCTCATCAGCTCTATAGGTAGTAAGGTCATTAAATACCGACATTCCTGCCTCATTAAGGACAACAAAAGTGCCGCAAGGACTTAACTCTAAACCGTTTACTGTCCCAATTGTTTTATTAGTTACTTTGTGAGTAAACAGTTTAGTAAAGAGAGAACTCTCTTTTTTACTAGGTTTAAGTGGATTGATAACGGTTTTTTTGTTTTGATGTAACAGAGAAATGTTGCCGTTTTCTTCTTGAAATTCTGTCCCATCTTTAATGGGCAAAAAATATTGCTGTGCCGCATGACTGAGAGTGGCTAAACTGAGTGCAAGATACAAAAGTACAAACATTTTTTTCATGAAAGTTAAGTCCTTAATTGCTCAACGTACATTTGATTTAATTTATTTCTGACTGAGCAAGATAGAGTATAAGAAATTTAGTATTTTTTCTACTTTAATAGATAACTTAAACCTTATAAAAATCCTGAATTAATCTTCTTTTTCTGTTTTTTGATTATAAAATTCACAAACTGTTATACAGAAGATGTTTTGGTTTTTTTAATAACTTTTTTAATTTTCAGGAAATCTCTCTTTGAAAAAAGCATACATTTCAGTATTTCCACTTGCAGGGAATGTATTTTTTATAGTTTCAATAAGAGATTTCAATTCTTCAATTTTTTTAGTGTCTCTTGCTCCTATAGCAGTGTCATAGAGCTGTTTTATACAGAGAATAATGGCATAACCATATACTCGATTTTCTGGTATGTCGCAGCCGCAATAATTTCCAGGATCTTTAGCATAATCAAAAAGTTCTTGATGCCACTTAGGGGTACATAAATCGTGTAAAAGTTCCTGCTGATGCTCTTTATCTTTTTCACTTCCTAGATCCTTTATTTTTTTAATAAATTCTGTTGTTTTTTCTACATATGTTTGAAGGAAAGCACTATCTCTGTCTAATTGTGTATTTTTTATAAGAGAACATTTGTTAATTAAGTTGGCCAATTTTTCTTTAATCGGTTGATGTTCTTCTGGTGACGTTACCAAATTTAATAAGCTAAGAATAGCCGCATAATCTGTTGGTACTTTTTCTTTTAATATTTTCTGTGATTTTGCAATGGCAATTTCTTTCAGTAAGGGTATGAGCCTTGTAAGTACTGGATGAGGTTGATCCATCGATTTAAGATACACTAGACATTCAATTGACCTTTCAAGATAGAAAGGACTATCTGCAATTGCTCCATAAAGACAAAGTGCTACTGATTCATCATTAGTCAGAGCTTTTTTTTTGCTAAAAAGTGCCGATACTAAAGCAGTGGCGGCGTGAGCAAGTGAGGGGCAAAAATCGGTCTTAAGAAGTTCTTCTACTGGGGATTCAACATTGTAGAGTGTTGCTATAAGTTTTTTAGTGCGAGGATTACCCAATTGAACTAGCACTTCACTTAGTTTTGTGCGAAGCAGATGAGTAGTAGCAATATTAAAACCTTCTGGTAGCACGTTCAAAAAACCAAATAGAAGCGCTATTTCATTTTCTTTTTCTGCAAGTTTTTCTTCATCGAGTGAGGTAAGGAGCGTTGTAAGGGCACACGTTGTTTCAATGTGGCAAGGTTTTTCCTGCAACTTTTTGCTTAAGACATCAAAATGTTTGATAAGATCACTTTTATCGAGCGATCGGTTTTTTTGTGCTGCCATAATTGAACATAGAGCTGTTTGATAATCGTATTCTTCTGCGGGTGATTTTTCTCTCTTTATTTCTTTGAGGCACTCAAACGCTTCTTGAAGCATTTCTGCTTGTCGATATGCTTCTACAAGAAGTAAACTTTTACCTTTATTGAGTCTTACAAAATCTTCAGAAGTAAAAATATCAATTGCTTTTTGATATAAACCATCTGCTAAAAATTTTTGACCTTTGGTTGTGAGGGCTCTTAACGCTTTTAATTCTCTTAAAGTTCGAGGCTGAGTTACAGGTTGTTGAGTCAGAGATTCTTGTTCTGACTGAGCTTTAAATGCTGCTATTACTGCAAAATCATCATCGTCTTTATTTTTATTTGTGGCAGGTTGTGGTTGTTGTTTTTTTCTATGAGGGACGTGTGTTGGTGGGGTATCTTTCACCAGTTCTTTTAGGGCTGGAATATGAGATTGCATTTGACGACTACTGAGACTGTCTCTTTGATCTTTTTGATGTTTTTTCTTGAGAGCTTCCTGTTCTTCTTTGGCTCTTTTTGCTTTTTCTTTTTCAAGTCGTTCTACTTCTTTTTTTTCAGCTGCTTTGCCTGCGGCATCTTCTTTTCTTTTTAGACGTTCAGCTTCTCTTGTTTGTTGTTTTTTTAATTTTCGAGCTTCTTTTTCACTATCTGTTTTTTCAATAGTTTTTTGGGCAACAGTTAGAGGTGCCGCTTGTTGTAATTCTAATTCTTTTTTAGGCTGAGTTGGTTCTTCTTGTACTATTTGTAATTTACGGTGTTCTGTTGGGGGTGTAGGCTTTGCTGCAGCCAAATTGATTCCAGTAGGCGATCCTAGAGAAGCTGTAGACGTTTTTCGTGATAGTGGTGACCCCATGCATGAGTCTGAAGCTATTTCTTGTAGTCCTTCAGAGGCTACTGTTGTATCTTTCTCTAATGTTTCTGATTCTTTGTGTTGAATTTCAGGAGCTTCTTCTATCATTTGTATGCTTACTTGTTGTTGTGCAAGGAGTTCTTGGCCACTTGCATTAAGTTGTGCAACGAGCTTGTTCATAACCATAGTATCAATTTTTTCTGTAACAGCTTCTTGTTTTTTTTGCTCAACCGCGGCGACAGTTTTCTCTTTTACTAATTCTAGGAGCTGTTGGTTTTGAGCAGCAAGTTCGTTCATTTTTTTTATGAGGTCCTGCATTTCTGGTGAGAGTGGTTGTGCAACCGATTGAGAAGGTAATGCTGCAGGAATTTGTTGTGGACTATAGCCCTGTGTTACATCTGCTGGATGTGATCTGCGATGGTCTATCGTCTGATTGAAATGATGAGGCTGTGGAGGATGATATTCAAAAGCCTCCTGATAATAAAGATAGTGAGGGATAACGTGAGGGTTTCCGGGCATCGTTATTTGTGATGTTGCCATTGGACCATAAGTTAAAGAGTGAGGATAATGTGGAAAAAACTGGTGTTGCTGATTGTATACATGGGAATAAGCTTCGGTAAAATGAGGAATAATGTGAGCCGGGTGGGGATATTGTTGGAATGAAGCATCTGTCTGAGGAATAAACGCAGCGGTTTCTGGATTAAATCTATTAAAAGAAATTCCTAATTTTTTTGCTAAAGGGGGATTTTCTTTAAGAATGAGTTGAGTGTTACAGTGCATTTCATAAACGTTGCCAACTTTTTTCCACTGAAAAAAACTGAGTGTATGTTTGTGAGGGTTTTGAAGTATTCTTTGTATATTAATAACTGTATAGTCAAAACAGGTTGGGCTTCCGGATTCATCAATAAGTGCAACGCTTATGCAGGGTTGATGGTTATCTAATTTTTCTTTGATAGACAAAGCACCAGACACAGGGTTTTTGTCATGTATACTAAAAATAAGTTTTTTTTCACTAATGTATAATTCTACTTTTCCGTCTGTTCCTGCTATTAATTTTGTTCCTTCAGGAATTAAAGGCTGAGCAGCGTATATGAAAAAATTAAATGTACTGGTGAAAAATAAAAATAATTTTGAAAAAGTCGACATGAAAAACAGTACCTTTAATCATTAAATTTTAAAAATAATAGATATAAAATTGTTTGAATTTCTCTACTTATAGTGCTCGAAAGAGTAACGTAAAAAAATCTATTTTTCTATTATAATTCAGAATTATTTTTCACAATTATTATAGAGAACTTTTTTGAGATTAATATAGCTGGTTTAAGAGGAGTGAAAATAATAAAAAAGATAGTTTTGAGTTATTGAATTCTTTTACAGATCATACAGCGTTTCTATAATTTTTTAAAGAACGTTTAGCGGTGTTATTAGATAATGCAAGAAGGTCTATTTTTATAATGATATTTTTTATAAATTTTTGTATCTTTTTTACAGAAAAGCAAAATAAAAAACTTTTAACTACTGTATTATCACGCAAAATCATTAGTAATGAAATATTAAAAACGGTTTTACAAATTCAAGCTGTTTTTTAATTACTTAGTTTTTATAGTTTCAATCTCGTCTTGTCTGCTTATTGACCAATAAAGCAAAATAGTCTTTTTTAAGCCTTATATCGTAGATGTCTTAATATAAAAAAAGTGCACAAAGCTTCATCAAGATTTTTTAAAATTTGTTTTTTTAAATTAATTATTTTTTTAGCCGATGGTCAATAAGACTCATCATATTTTCAAGATGTTTTTTAGTTAATTTTTCTGATTTGCCTAAAGTCGCTATTCTTTCTGTAAGTACTTTTTTGAATTGATCGAGAGCTTCTAAAGTAATTTCGCTACCAAAAAGATTCAGTACGTGTTGTAATGTTTTATAACTACAAGAAAGATGAATGTCTTGATCAGAAGTCCTGACATCGTTTGTTATTCTTTCAATCAGTCCGGTATGAAGGTTTAACGCACAAAACTCCTTTTTCATAAAATGTTCAAAAAGAGAGTCAGGAAACTCATGATAAAATTCTGCCCACAACTGTAAACGGCCATGAAATTCTACAATTTGAGCATCTTTTGACAATTCTGATTCTAAGATAAAATAAAGAAATGCACTAATAAGACCAGCTAAATGAGAAAATTCAGCGCTGGAGTCAGAAATTTTTTGATCAATAAGATCTTGCAACTCTTTTTTGATAGATTCTAAAGTCGGTTGTGTTTCTGTAAGCCTTAAGGTTCGTGCTTTATGAGAGCCTACTAGTATATTAAAAAGTGCTGCTTGCATTGAGCTCTGGCTTGCTACAGTTGCTAATTGTTTACTATCTTCGTCAGAAAAATTAAAGATACACCCGGGTTTAGGAGGATACATCTCTTTCATTGCAATAATGAGGCATTCTACCATAGCAGGATGTTCTTGGGCACATAACGTTTTAACAGTGTTAAATAGTTTTACATGTTGACAGTCTTCACCATCGCACTCATTTTTTGACAAAGAATCTTTATCAAGAAGATAATATCCTTGCTGAATCTGACTTCTTATATAAAATTGACAATCGGCTGTTCGTTTAAGACTACTCAGTAGTTCTAATGCACGATCAATATATTTTTTCTGCACATCAGGATGAGCGATAACTGTTCTAGCGTAGTTAAAATGGGCCTGAGCACAATTAAAAATGTCTTCATTTGTAAGTTGTTCTGTAGGTATTTTTTCATACGCTTTAATTTGTGTAGTCATCATTTCACGATATTCTTCGTGTTTTGTAAGGTTTTTACAATAACTTATCAGTGATCGTATTTCCACAGGTTCTTGGGTCAGTGCTAAACGATCTGCACAGTGTAACTTCATTTTTCTAAAACTGTTGCGGGTAAAAAGAAAATGGAGCAATGTTTGTGATTTTTGTAGTGATCTATCAAACGTTTTTTCAAAATCACTCAGAGTTTCTACTGGGATAGGGAGACAAGGTTTTTCTGATTCTAGTTTATAAGCAATGAAACTAAGAGAATCATGTATCATTCTATTCTCATCAGTATGGAGGTCTGCCATTGTATGAGAGAGGGTCTCAAATGTGTTCCATAATAAAAGAAAACTTTCTTGGAGTGCTATTTCATCAGGGTCTAATGTTTTATATCCCTCTGTGCTCCATGAGGGGTATTTAAGTTGTAAAGCTTTAAGCTTTCTCCAGAGGCAGGAAGCAAAACTAATTTTATCTTGATTGGTAGGGAGCCTATTGCTTATATGTATAATTTCTGGATCGAGATCTTGAAGAGCGGTAAAATCATCTTCTGGGTTTTCAATATATAGAACGTTGCGGTAATGAATAAGTTTTCTTTTTTCTAAGTGTTTTTGAAACTCTTCTGTGCTGCGAGGGTCTTGAGTAAGGCTTTTTTCACACTGTGCAATTCTTTTAGTCAGAAGTTTTGCTCCATCTTTACAGCGTCCATTTTTTAAAAAAAGATCAGCAGCGGCTAGCACCACTTCTACTGACGTTTCTTGTTGTTCGCAAGCTTTGCAATATATTTCAAGTGCAGTTTCTTGATCAACGGGGCCTCCCCATCCATTTTTACAGGCCTGCGCAACTTCAAGTGATGTGAAAGTTAAAGAATCTTTTATTCTACGCAGTTCCGAGTGGCTACAAGGACCATCATGAGGGCCAGTTTGTTTACAAAATTCTTTAAACTCTGGATGCTTTTCTTGCGTCACAAATTCGTAAACAATATCAGCAAAAAGGATTTTCCCACTGTCATCTTCTAATTTTTTCATTTTTTTAAAAAGTTCTGTAAGCATCGGATCTTCTAGGTTGTTTTTTGGCACAAGCAAAACACATTGTCCAACTTCTGTTACAAAACAAATTTCTAGCTCTGCATTGTCTATAAAGTGCTCAGGAGAAAAGAATTTAGTTAAGATATTAAGTCCATCAACAGGTCTATTTTGCATCCTTAAACAATAAGCTAATCCAACGGCGCTGTTCGGGGTTTTATAATCTTTAAGGAGTGTATTATAAATTTTTTCAGCTTCTTTAAGTGATTTTTTTTCTACGAGCCTGAGAGCGTTTTTTGTGGACTTTATGTAATCTTCACTTAAAGCGGTTGGTTCAGAGATTACTAAAGACTGTGCTCTTTGGTTAGCAGCAATAGCAGCAGCCAAAAGAGCATCATCGTTATCTACCGGTGCTTTGCCATTTTTTTTATTTCTTGTTTTTTGTGAAGTTGATGATGCAGCTGAAGGTTGTTGTACAGATGGTTTTTGCGATTGAGATCGTGCTGAAGACTGAGCTTTTTCTGAGGTTTTTTCAGGTTTTGTATGTAATGGTTTAACAAGTACATTGCCAACATGTACCATTGTTGATTTTAAAGATTTTTCTGGTTGGGCAGCTCTTTTTTGATCCTCTTTTTGTTTGAGCGCATCTGCTTCAATTTTTTTTCTCTCTTCTTCTCGTTTTAGTTGCTCAGCAGCTGCAGCTTTTCTTTCTGCCTCACGTATTTTTTTTGCTTCTTTACGAGCAGCTTTTTTTTGTTTTATTAAAGAATCATCTTTTTGAGCTGTTTGGCTTTCTTCAGGAATCTCTTTTCCTTCAACAGGAGCGAGGGTTAATATAAGGTTACCTTCACAAAGGATTTGCTTTTCGTTTTCTGTATCTTTTCCTATCACTTCTTTGAGGTGTAGTGGATCTGGCAGACAAATCTGATCAAGTTCTAATTTTCTTTCTGAAGCTTCCAGCATACTCATCAGTGAGTCTGCTTCTGTATTTGTAGTGAGTGATGTTGCCTCTGTGCTCGTAGCAGTTTTTTGTAATGCTAACAATTCTGCTATTTGCTTTGCTTGCTGGGCAAGTTGTTGTTCAAGAGCCGTTACTTTTGATGCTATCAGATCAGGATTTACAGCTTGGGGTTCGTGATGTACTACGGCAGGTTGAACTGGTTGCTGTACTATATTTGGAAGCATTTGTTGATAACTGTAAGGGAACGGCATCTGATGTGGGTACATCGGACGATGCATCACTTGTCCATAGGGGTTTGCCATTGCAGCATAGTGACCGTAAGGATTGATTGGAGATGACTGATGTCCATAGTGTTGTCCATAGGGTGCTTGATGAGGATGCTGTGGTTGAAGTGGTGCCACTGAACTTTGACTGTGTGGCCAGTGAGGCGGACTTGGGTGTTTTGGCACATGAGGATTATGTTGTTGCGGTACAAATGGAGGGACCGAGACGTTCAAAGATTTTGTGTGTGATTGAACAAATTGTTCTAAATCTGGTCTTTTTTCAAAAATAGACTTGGTGCAGAATTCAAGTTCGTACCGTTCTTTTTCCTGACCAGATAATTTTTTGCATGTAAAAAAAGAGAGGGTATCAAGATGCTGTTTATTGTACTCCAGTACCTTATCTTTATCAAAGCTTGTTAAGTATCCTACAAAAACATTTTCCTGATTGCTTTTGATAAGAAAATTATGGCTTTCTCCGGAGCTATCAACTTGTTGTTTAATGCTGTGTCCGAACTTGTTTATTTTTCCAATATCAATGGTAGTAAGCTGACCGGCAAACATACAGGTTACAATTCCGGTGTCAGGGACAATGAATTTTGTATTGTGAGGGTCTACTACTGGAAGCTCTGAGTGAGCGCACTGAGTAGCGGAAAAAAGAGTACAACTAAGAAAAATCAAAAAAGTTCTGTTAATGTGCGCGTACATGAAATCCCCCGAAAAGTGTCTTTATATCAGATTGTGTGATCAGTAGAGTACAGCAAAATAAGCTTTTTTTCTATTATTGGGTTCCATGAAATATACATTTTACCACGTTGTTTTTTAATAGAGAGTTCTTACTTTTATGAAAGTGCTGCTAAGAATTCTGAAAATCCTTTTTCCGGAGTTAAACTTACTAACTTTAAAAGCATAACAGCACTGGCCATGTACTGCGCAGGAATCTTTTCTTGAATGAAAGAAATATGTTTATGGATAGTCTGACCTGCAGTATCTCTTAAAAGTTCTACAAGTGAATCGCTTATTATAACGTCTTTTTTCTGTTCTGTATTAAGTGTTTCAAAAATTGTGTATAAAAGCTGCTGTTGAGCAGGAATATTTGGCAACGGTTCTTTAGAAGAGTTTTTAGGTTGATAATTAGAAAACATATATGTAAGAACTTCTTTCAGTTCAGCTGTATAAGTGGTTGAAGTATCTAAGTCTTTATTGACAAGGTCAAATTTAATAAGTGTTTTAATTAATAGCATAAATGACGAGAGCCATTCTTTGTCTGCAGGTTTCTTTATTTTTGTTTTTAAAAAATTGGAACGAGCGTTTGCTAGAGCAATTTCTAATCCTTTTTTACTATATGTTTTTGTTTGATCAGAGGCAGTGTTTTGCGCTGCTCGTAAAAAAAGAGTAATGTGCTCTTCTATGCTTTCTTGAGTCACATTTCCTCTTTTATTATTGGTAACAAAGGAACTAAAAAACAGATCAGCTTCTGCTAATTTTCTTGCTTGTTCATCGATACTTTGTCCTTGGGCAAATGCTTTATCAAGTGCTTTTTGGTCGATTTTTTGTTTTTCGACTTCTTTTAAAGCAGCAGCTGCAATTTCTTCAGGTGTGAGTGCTTTCTTTTTCTTTTTTTTCTTTGTTTTTTTGCTAGTTTTTTCTTCTTCTTCTTTTTCATCTTCTGAATGAGTTTCTCGTGATGGATAGAGCTCATAAACTGTTGTTGCCGTAGTAAAATCAGTAGGGACATAGCCTTTTTTAAAGACTTCTTCTGAGTCTATTTGTCTAATATGTTCTAAGATTGACTTAATTTCTTCGGTTTCTGATTGGAGAGACTCGTCTTCTTTCTTTTTTGAGTCTTGTTGTTGAGTGTGAGTTTCTTTAGATTTTCTAATTATTGTTAGATTATTACCACATACAATTGTCGCCCAAGTTATATGAGTTACTGGTTCTTCTTGAGCACAAGCTTGGTCGGTTAAATCAGGATTTAAAGATTCTTGTTCTTCTTGAATATCTGCTTGGTCGGTTAAGCTAGGATTTAAAGACTCTTGAGATACTGCTTGTGTAGTACCTAGGCTTTTTTGAGGAACAGTCTTTTTTTTGGAGCGGTTTTTCTTTTTTGATGGTCTAGTGGTGTTTTGTACAGGAGCGCTTTGTGTATAAGGATGAGTAGGAAAAGCTTGTATTCTTTGAATGACTGGGACCATGACATAATAAGGGATATATCTCACGGTTAAGTACTCTTGTGGTATAACTTGCATAAATGGAAGCTGATGATTGTAACCTACTACAGTAGGGTTTAAAGTACTGTTTAGCGGTACTAAATTGGATGTTATCTCTTGTAGGTAATCGACAAAGGATTTTTTTTCAGCTTCATTCTCTGCTAAAAGTCTTTGAATGTCAGTAAGAGATTTGTCTGTGTGCCGTGATGCTAAACTTAAAGCGTAGCTTGTTATATTTGTTGCTCTTAAGTAACCGCTTTGAAGCCCCCAATTATAAATTGCAACATTGTGTTTTTTAAGTGCGTCGACACTGTTTAATGCTGGTGGGAGATTTGTAATAGAGTCAGCGCTGACAATACCAGTGTTAGCAACTACAAATCCGAAGTTTCTAGTTGCTACGGCCGTATTATTACAGAAAAGTCCTAAAAAATCAGAATTAAATACTTGACTAAAGATTGAACCTTTTTCTGAAATCGGGGTTGTTGTAGCCATTTTACAGATCTGTGGGCATCCTATAAAAGCAGCCAAGTCAATATACCCGGTCCCATCTTGAACCCATTCTGAAACCACACTTCCTTCAGCACAGGGTTGATAGGGTAGACTTGCGTAGTTCTTAAAACTAGTTGTTGCTAAGATAATAAAAAGAATTTTCTTTAACATGCCAATCCTTAAGTAAATTTTAACTAAGATAATAAAAAGAGAGTTTTTATTTTTATAATCTGTAGCAAAACAGCTATTCTATAATACAATTAAAAATTAAAGACCATTATGATAGAATAATAAAAAAAAACTATTTTTCATCAATAAACCCTTCAAGTAAGCGTTTTTATGAGAGAATCTTTAAAGATTTATAGAGAGTTTCTGCTTTTAACTTTCAGCGATAAAGGTTTTGATTATTATGGATAAAAAACAAGATTTTCCGATGTTAATGCACTATAAAGACCTTGTATATTGTGACAGTGCTGCAACAGCTCAAAAGCCACAGATGGTGATTGATAGGCTTACTCATTATTATACTCACATGAATGCCAGTGTAGGGCGTGGTGTGTATGCTTTGGCAGAACAGGTAACGACTGAATATGAGAAAGTACGAGAAAAAGTAGCTCAATTTATTGGCGCTCAGTCTAGTCAGGAGATTATTTTTACTCGAGGTACGACTGACGGGATAAACTTTGTGGCAACCGCCTGGGGTGATAAGAACATTAAGGCGGGTGATGAGATTGTTGTTACTGCGCTTGAGCATCATTCAAATTTCGTACCGTGGCAACAGTTAGCACTTAAAAAACAGGCAACACTTAAAATCATTCCGATCAATCAGGACGGTTCTTTTGTAATCAAGAGTGTTTCTGACTGGATTACTCCAAAAACAAAAATAGTGGCAATGACCCATGTTTCAAATGCACTGGGTGTTTATAACTCACACTTAAAAGAATTGGTATCAGCAGCCCATCTAGTTGGTGCACGTGTTTTGGTTGATGGGTGTCAAGCCTTTGGCTATCAACCGGTTAATGTACAAGAGTTGGGAGCAGACTTTTATGTGTTTTCAGGACACAAGGTGTATGGTCCAACCGGTGTGGGAGTCCTGTATATCAAAAAATCAGTTCAGTTTGATGTGCCACCCTACCAGTTTGGCGGTGGTGCTGTGTTTGAAGTAAAAGATGAAAGTACTTCGTTTCGAGAGGCGCCTCATTGTTATGAACCGGGAACTCCGCCTATTGCACAAGTACTTGGTTTGGGTGCGGCGCTTGAGTATGTTTCGGCCTGTGGTGTTATAAATATACAACGTCATGTTGCGCAGTTGTGTACACAGTTTATTGAGGGTGCACAATCAATTAAATCTCTCAGAATACTTGGTGGTGTTGAGCACCTTACAGGTTCAGGGCATTTAGTAAGTTTTGTGGTTAAAGATGTCCACGCGCATGATGTTGCGGCGTTTTTAGATACGCGTGGTATTTGTGTAAGAGCAGGGCATCATTGTGCGCAGTTGGTTGCGCGTGCGCTTAATTATGAAGCATCGGTAAGAGTTTCATTTGCGATGTACAATAACGCCCACGATGTTACGCGAGTACTTGAAGCACTTGCTGCACTTTCTGCATAAATTTAAAATGAAAGCGCACCGTGAAACTGAAGCTCTTGGCGTATCTTTGTTACGTTGAGGTTGGTGCATAAAATAGTGCGTGAAATTCCCACTTGTCCAGCAGCATGCAGTTCAAGTTGAGAGTTTTCTACGACAATGCATTGGCGTGGATCAAGACGATGTTTATCAATTAAATAATTAAAAATACGTGGATCACTTGATGCAAGGCCAATAGTTTCTGCCAAAAGTACATCATCAAATTTTTCAAGGATTCTTTTAACGCAAGGAACTGCTGACATAAATTCATAGAGTTCTTGAGTCCAGCTGGAAATGACAAATAAACGATTGCCATGGGTCAGGCAATCATCAAGCAATCGAAGTACGTGTGCCGTTTGTACAGGATTAATAGTTTGCAAAGCTGCGCATGCGACCATGTTTCCTTGCTCACCCTGTGCATCAAATAAAATTCCATTTAAATCAAAAATAATATTCATCCCTGTCAGCGTTCGTGGATACAATGCTAATGCGCATTCAATTCTGATAGAGTTTTTGATAGGAATTTTCATAATCGAATTTTCTCCCCTAAGTTAGTTAATATGTAAAAAAAGATGCCGGTAAACACCGGCACTTACAGTTTATGAAATAATTTAAATACTTGATGCCCCATCGGTAGTTGTTACTAGATCGCTATAGCCATTATCTTGCAACCACTGTGCAGGAATTTTAGATATATCATGCACACGATGCCAACGAGTCACTTTAAAATGTTTATTGTAGGCTTTAATGGCAGCATTCTCTCTTTGTAGCTCTGTAATTGTTTTAAGAACATCGGCGTCAAGTCCGCTTTTTTTGTCTTCAGGAAGAGCATCAATAACCTGTCTAATTAAAAGACGTTGATGTTCAAGTTCAGCAGCAAAGCGTTGTAGTTCATCTTTATTTTTTTGTGCTTCTTGGATGACAAGAATTTGTGTCTCTGAAAGTTTAACAATATCTTCGCTTGTTTTTGTGGTTCCTGCTTGTGCTTCAACTGTTCGTTCATAAAGAGTAGTGAGATCGGTTAATTTAGATTCAAAGTCTTCTTTGTTTTGTTTATGTTCATTAATAATTTTTTGTACTTCTGTGAGTTGTTTTGCAAGGTTTGTAATTGTTCCGCTCATTTGACTAATTGTATTGAGTTTATTTCCCATCCATATTTTGACAGCAAGTGTTGTTGCTAGCGCTCCAAGACATGTTCCTATTCCGATTTCAGCACTTGATCCAAGAAGGAGATCTCTGACAAGTCCTCGATTTGAAGCTTCTTTAAGGAGTGTAACTGCCCCAATAGTAAGAGTGGCACCAGCAGCTCCAGATGCAATGATAGTCTTTGCAGTAAATGGTGCAGGTATAATACAAGCTTCTTTTTTAAGAAGTGCAAGTTGAGCACGCATTTTTAGTGTGTTTTCATTAAATAATTCTAAAAAATTAACATTTTCAAGCAGTGGTGTTGAAGGAAGTGGAAGTGTTGATAAATCAGGTAGATTTGAATTTTCTGGCGCTGAAGAATGCCTGGTGATTCCAAGTGCCGGCGGGAATGGAAATCCTGCTAGTGGAAGTAAATCTTGGTTTGTCCCGGGTAATGGTAATGGTGAAGGCAGAAGAGAAAATCGAGAACTTGAAGAATGAGATCGAGCAGACTCTGATCCCTCAGGAATAGGGAAATCTTCTGCTGCTTGTAGTGACGAGCATACAAGTATGGTAAGAAAGGGAACCATAGTAGAACGGTTCATGAAGGTACTCCTTGTGTGATATGAGCTTAATTTGGAGTGGCAGTATGAATTGTCAGTCTCAGGTTTGTAAAGAAATTGGTTTTTAGAGATACTAAAAGGACGGTGCGCCGTATAAGAAAACAGTTCTTCTATTACAGGGACCTTTTATGGACTATAAACAGTTATATCATGACGCGCTTGTTGATCATTATAAACATCCGCGTAATAAAGGAACGGTAGAACCGGCAGATTTTTCTTCAGGAGTTTATAATCCTTCATGTGGTGACCAGGTTTTACTTTCAGGCACGATTGAGAATGCAACAATTTCCCGCTGTTTATTTGAGGCAAAAGGCTGTGTTATTAGTAACGCTGCTGCGTCAATGATGACTGAGTTGTGTACTGGGATGTCTGTTGATAAGGCCCTCCAGTTAACCAAAGACGATATGTTAGCGCTGGTTAAAATAGAACTGGGGCCAACTCGTTTGCGCTGCGCACTTTTAGCACTTCAAGCGTTACATAATGGACTGCGCGAGTTTCAAAAAAGGAACGAAAATGTTGCATCGGGCACGACTGCTTCGTGAACTTGAATCAATTTCTAGCCAACTGTTTGTTGACCTTTCTTCAGAACTTTCGCTTGCGCGCGATGCATGGGACAAAGCAGTTCAGGATCCTGAGCTACAGATAAAACTTTCGTTACTTGATCTTTCATGGCCGGCGCCCAGTTGGCAAGGTTCACTTAATACTTCTATTCCTATCGCACCCTGTAACACTCCCTATCAACTTTTGGCTGTTGATGGATCTCAAATTTATCCTGATAAACATCAGGGCACCAGCTGTTTTTTAATTAATATTGGTACCGTTGAACTACAGTACGGGACAGGCAAAAAGGGAAGCGTACTTCAATCACATCCGTATGTGTTTGCCGATAAGATTCCAGAACTTGAAGGCCAGTCTGCAAGCTCGGTGGATGTGGTGAACTGCAAGCGCGAAGAACTTGAACTTTCAGACGGTGTTACGTATGCAAAAACTATGCAGGAAACAAGCCAGGCGCCGTTATTATTTTTGTCTGATGGTTCTTTATTGTTTTGGCATTTGGAAGCAAAAGATCAGCCGTTAAAGCGGTATTTTCTTGATCGTTATTGTTCTTCCTTAATGGCATGCAAAGATCGTGGACTGTGGATTGCCGGGTACATGAGCTTACCCCGTCATAAAGAGCTGTTGAGCATTGTCAAAGCTGTTGCATCTGGATTTAAAACAACCGGCATGCAGTCCAGCAGTCTTGATCGTTTAAGTGATACGGCGTTGGGATATTTTTTCTTACCGGCCGGTACTCGTTCTACTGTTTTTACGAGTAATCATCCGCTTGTGCGGTTGTATCCGCCTGACGTTGCACCCTGTTTTTTTTACTTTAATGTGGGTGTAGAAATTGTCAGAATTGAAGTGCCTCGGTATATAGCCCACGATGAGATAGCTCTTAATAAAATGTGTGGCATTATGCTTGATCAGGTACAAAAGGGCACAGGGTTTCCTGTTGGTCTTGCTGAAGCGCATGAACAGGCAGTGGTCCGCGGAGCTGATAGAGAATTCTTTTATTATCTGATTGATAAGTTAGGTCTCACCCATAAACGAATGCTTTCAATGTCTCAAAAAGTACGTAAAAAAAGGAGCATTCCTGTTTGATAAACAGTGAACCATCGATAACTCTCAGCACAAAAAATATTCCTTCTTGTATTTCTCAAGATCTCTACGTTATGATTTTCAAGTAGGAAATGCAAGGGTTAGGGGAAAGGGACCGAGTGCGTACGTGGCTAATCGTTCTGTGCCTTTTTGGTAAAACAATATCAGCCGTTTCTACAGAAAAAAAAGATTTAAAGCGTACACAAAGCGGACCGGTGGGGGTTGTTGCAGTGGCGCTTTTGCAATATAATTTAAATGTACAATCATCGCCATTAAAACGGTGGAAGTGTATTTCTCAGTTGAATGATCAGTCTCTTTATGAAGAAAAAGCAGAAAATAACGGATAGTTTTTATAAGGTTACAGGTATCATGAAAAAAATTCTTGTAGCTATTTTAGCATTGAGCGCATTTTTTGGATGCGCTTTTTTTATTGAACATCGTCTTATTTTGACTCGTGGTATTAATATGCATCAATATTTTTTTCCACATGCTTATCAAGGTGAATTTAAAGAGTCACTCTTTCCTGCTCGTACATCTCTTTTGAAGGTATCTGCAATTACTAAAAATAATGGTTACCAGAAAATGAAAACATCCCGCATTGTTATATGCGGTCTTGCTCGTAATACTGCCGATTCTTTACCTTCTATTATTGAGCGTATAGAAAAAACAGGCATCTTGTTTGCTGATTATCAGGTCATTATCTTTGAAAATGACAGTGCTGATCAAACCCGTAAGAAATTAAAACAGTGGCAATTTGATAACCCTAAAGTTCATATAATTGAATGTGCACAGCCAGAGTGTAAGTTTGGTGAACGTCCGTTGTATGAATATGGAATTATGGGGCGTAGTAGAATTGAAAAAATGGCACGCTTTCGTAATGAATACCTTTCATATGTAAAAAAATATTATTCTCATTTTGATTATATGATGGTTATTGATATGGACCTTAAAGGCCCATGGAGCATTGATGGTCTTGCTCACAGTGTTGGGCATGATGAATGGGATGCGATTGCTGCGTATGGCATGCATTCACTCATTGGGACATTTGGGTTTAAAATGGTGTTATATGATGGGCTTGCTTATGTCAGTAAAAATGGGGACTATGATGATCCTCAGAATTTTATTAAAAATTATTTTAGAATGAATTTTGTCGATACATGGGGTTCAAAAAAATGCGATCCCTTAATTCCTGTTAAATCAGCTTTTTCAGGATTAGCGATCTATAAAATTCCAAGTATTATGAATGCTTTTTATAAAGTAGGCAGTTGTGAACATGTTGAATTTCATAAAATGATGACCGAGCAAGGACATGGAAAACTGTTTATCGATCCACATCTTATCGTGCTCAGCGGACATCAAGGCCCCCAAGATACTTTGAAGATTCTTACAACTAGCCAAAAATAGACATCACTATTTCTTTACGGTATATTTTGTCTCCATTACTTATTAAAAGGGAGACGTAATGAAACTTTTTTCTAATAAATTTTTCTTTATGGTACTTGTAACGCTCACAGCAAATACTTTTTCTAATTCACCAGTATCATTTCAAGAGTGTGCACAGCGATATGGTCATGTTTTATTAGCATCGATCGCACAATTTAGTTCAAGAGAGGCTCAAGAAGCAGGTTATGAATTTATGGAACAGGCTTATGCAAATAATAATCAGCAAAGTTCAGAAAAAACACTTTTTGGTCAGGTCTGTCTTTTTGACTATACTATATCGATCAAAGAGTGTTTTGGTATAACTCAGCAGGATTTTTTTACCTTAGCGCGGTCAACAGGTAAAGATTTCTCTCCTGGTATGGGTTATCTACCACTAGAAAATTTTTGTGAAATTGGAACTGGAATGGAAAACTATGAACGCGTGGCAGCAGTTGTTGGAGGTATTGCGCTGGGTGCTGTTATAGCATGGGGAGCAGGACCGCTGAATCGATTATTTAAAAAAATATGTTGTACTCACAAAAAACTATCGCCTAAACCCTCTTCTAGCAGTGATAGTTCACTAGAAGAAGGTGCGGTAGGACAATAACTATTTTTTAGCTATAATTTTTTATCTTTTTTCTTCCTGTTTAACATTGCATTTAAAAAAATCTGATATCAGGCCACACTCTTAGAGCGATTCAGGAAACAGAAATAAATTAATTATTTAATAGTTTCGATGGTTAGATTAAAGTGAGTGGCAGTTGGCTCTTAATCAATAGATACTTTCAAAATAAGCTTATTTCTCTTGAGTTGTTGCATTTGATCGGGTAAAGTACTTATCCTTACAAATAAAATATTCATAAATGGAGGAACAATAATGCGCAGGTATCATTATCTTTTTTTAGCACTGTGTAGTTTTCAAATAATGGTTCAGGCATCTCAAGATGGGTTGGCAGAAAGTCAAGCGTCTTTGGTTGAAATATCTGAGAGACAAATAGATGAAGAGCATCTTTTGAAAGTACCAACTAAAGAAAGTGAGCGTGAAAAAATTGAAATTGATAAAAAAACAACAGATCTTGCTGTCCGTGTTGCTCGATTATTAAAAAAATTAGAGATACCACGGTGGAAATTTTGTGCTGAACTTGCAACGGTACAAAATCGTATGGAGTTGGCAGAACAGGTGCAGGAAGAAGAAAGAGCTCAACAGTTTCTTTCTAGCCAAATATTCCAAACAAATCGACCTCACATGGTCCTTATGAGCCGTCCAGGTAGTCCTCGTCCACTTCAAAGAGTAAGAAGTGCAGAAGACGGTTTAACTCGAGATACTTTTTCTCCAGCAGACTTATCGTCTTCTACGTCATCGCCTACTCAATTTTCTTCAATTAAAGAAGAATCAGAAGAAGAGAGAAAACGTTACGAAACTGATTTGTAAGTCAACCCAAAAACTTTTTAAAGAACCCAAACAAAGAGCCTTCACTGTCTTTTGGTTCTGTGCCAATCTGGTCAGAATAGTCAGTGAGGGCTTTTTTAGCTTCAGCGCTTATTTTTTTAGGAATATGACATTGAGCAATAATGACGAGGTTACCACGTGTTTTATTGCGAAGTTTGTGAAACCCTTTTCCAGGTATAACAATCTTTTCGCCAACAGCGCAGCCTTTAGGTATTTTAATCGGTTCGAGTGTGCCATCAATACTTTCAATATCGATCTGACTACCTAAAACAAGTTGTGGATAGGTAAGCATGACTGTGCATAATAAATCATCTTCAACTCGCTTGAAGTTTTTATCGGCTAAAATACGAATGTTAAGATAGAGGTTTCCTGAAGGTCCACCAAAAAGCCCCGCATCACCTTTTCCAGGGATACGCAGTTCAGCATCATTAAAAATACCGGCAGGAATATTGATTGAAAATTTATCATATTTTTGTACGCGAGATTGGCCACGACATTCTTTACACGGCGAGGGGATGGTAAATCCATGGCCTGCGCATTGTGAACAGGTTTGTGCCATTGCAAAAAACCCTTGGCGCACCTGAGTGTGTCCAGAACCTTTACAGTGATTACATATTTGTGTTGAGGTTCCTGCTTGGCAGCCGGTTTTATTACACCCTGTACATTCAAAGAAGTGATAATATCCAACGCTTTCTTTGGCGCCTAAAAATGCATCTTTGAGGGAAATAGTCACTTCTTTGTGAACGTCTTGGCCCTGTTGAGGTTGAGGTTTACCAGCTGATCGACGACGAGATTTACCGCCAAAAATATCGTTTACATCACCAAAATCGCCTCCGCCAAACATGTGCCCAAACGCGGAGAAAATATCATCCATGTTCATATTTTGTCCGGCGCCGCCACCAGTGTTTTGCATGCCCTCATGCCCAAACTGATTATACTGTTGACGCTTTTGATCATCAGAAAGTATCTCATACGCTTCAGCCGCTTCTTTAAATTTTTCTTCTGCAGGCTTATTTCCAGGGTTTCTGTCTGGATGGTACTGCATAGCAAGTTTGCGGTAAGCTTTTTTGATATCGTCTTTTGAAGCGTCTTTAGATACTCCAAGTATCTCGTAAAAATCTCGTTTTGGCATATTTACTCTTTATATGGTCGATAAACGTCTTATTTTTGGTAGTATACGTGCGTTAGTATACCCGAAAAAATGAGTAGAAGGTAGAGCAGGAGCGAACTTTTTTTTAAATAAGGGGGTAGGTGCACTTAGGCCACTTACCCCCTTATTAATTAGCTGTTTCGTGTAAGTTTGTTAAGCCGTTGTGCTTTTACATTGGCCTGTGCAAATGAAATGCGGGTATGTTTCTTTTTGAGCGTTTTTTGTATTTGATAAGGAAGTGTCTCGGTAATAATATCAAAATGACCGTCTTTTAAGGTAGTCTCTAGCGTATCAGGAATAGTAAGCACCAAGCAAAAAGTAGTGGTTGGTTCAAGATATTCTTTTTCATTAAATTTCATAATGAGTGTTTGTTTTTTGTTATTCCATGTTCCATCACATACAAGTGACTCTTCAACAGGAACTAATGTTTTGTGAGCACCTTTTTTAAAGAGCGATGCATTAAGATGGCCGATCTTTTTTCCTTTCCACATTAATCCAATTTCACCCACTGAAATAAGTTCGTTGCTACGTTTGCGAAAGATTAACTCTCCCACTAGTACCATTTTTTGGCCAAATCGTTTGGTATGTTGAGGATCAAGATCAACCCATTGCTGATTAATACGTAAATCGCAAGGGAGTCGCTGTGTTCGTCCAAAAGTGGGCAAGACGTTAAGTCCTAAAAGTAATGCAGTCAAAAGTTTGATGTTCATACAGTTCCTTTTTTAAGAAACAGTAACCATCCTTATGTCTTTGAGTCTAGAGTCTTTATTTTAAAATATAACGGAGCTCTATATGACGCTGATCAGCTCAACACGGACTGTTTCATGACCAAAGTGATGAGGGACAGGGGCAAAGGGTGATGCAAGATTAATTGCTTCAAGAAGTAATGTGTCTGCAGCGGTGTGACCTGATGAATTAAGCATCTGTGTGCCAATTACTTTCCCTTGTTTGTTAATGGTAACACTCAGTCCTGCCTGGTGTTTAAGCAGTCCTGCACGTGCCCAATTATCCATTTTTTGAGGGCCGCCATGAAATGCAAATACCTGATTAATGTGAGTTAAAAACTCTTTTAAGAAACTATAATATTTCATGTCTCCTTGCACGACGACCAGTTCTTTTCCATCTTTTGATGAGGCTGTTTCTTTGCTCAGTTGATCAAGCGTGTGCGGCATATTTTTAAATAAATCAGCAAGTGTGAGAGAGCGTTTTCGTACAGAGTCATTTTTGTCTGAGCTTGAAGAACTTTTTGACTGTTTATGAGTGGTTGAAAAAGGTTTATCAGGAAGTGAAAATGCGTCTGCTATTTTTTTCGGTTCACTCAAGATGGTTGGAGCATCTGCTTTTTTTGTACTGATTTTTTCATGTGCCTTTTTTATATCCTGCGCAAGTGCATGCGCAAGTGATCCAGAAGATGATTGGGAGTTATTTTTAGTATCGCTTTCTTGATCAGGTTTAGCCGATTCTGGTTGGGGCGTAACAGTTTCTTTTTTGAGTGGCTGTGTTTGAGATGTTGATCGGGATTGTTGCTGTGAGGCAGACGCAGTGTTTTGTGGTGCTTGAATAAGAGGTGCAGTGTGTGGTGTGTCGATAGGCCCTGAATAAAGAATGACGGGAGCTGAAATAGTGGGAGCTTGGGCCGCTCCAGGTACCAGATTTTGAGGAGCTTTTTTTTCTAAAAATTTCTGTACATTTTTAAGTGGAACGAGTGAGAGAAATATCATCACCATGACAGTGATATGAAGGAATGTTGATAGTGCAAAAGAGACGCTAGATACCTGATTTTGAGATATGTGCTTCACCTTGTTTCCTCTTATAATGATATAAGATACTATGTAATGTACTGTGTTGACAAATTCGGCAGAAGATCAAGGAAATTTTTAATAAAGAAAGTGGACTGGCAAGTGAAACTAGTTTTGTGTTTTTTAAGTATATTATTTTTCAGTGGAAGCTGTTTTTGTGTCCAAACCACTAGTCATCTACAAGAGCCGGCAGAAAAAACAGAGAGGGTATCTGAAGAAATTCCACAGGGACATACATCAATTTATTCTGAGACCTTTCCTTTTCAAATTTATCTTCATGCGCCGAATTTTTTTAAAGCTACACAAGAAATGCAAAAATTTGGCTATTGGGCTGTCTATGCAGGGGCTGACGCACTCAGAGATTCTTCTTCTGGTAAGGTAATAGAAACGGTTAGATTTGCTGTGCCTGAGATGCCTGATCTGAGTGGGAGTATGAAAGTTGATGCTCGATCATCTGCTGATAAAAAACATTGTATAGTCAAATTAGGAAAACCACTGTTTGATGCTGCGCACGAAGGTTAAGTGATCATGCAAAAAAACAAACGATGATGAATAGACTTTTATTGCTCGTTAGCATTATACTGTTTTTTTTTACTCCCTGTTGTGCCAGTGAGTTTCATCAGATACAAGAAGAAGGTGATAATGGAGAACTTTCAGAATTTTTTAAATTATCATATTGTCCTCAAAAGCAAATGGATCAAGAGTCTTTAAAAGAACAGGTGTCACAAGAGGTATATCACTATGAAATTGAACCTCCTTTAAATAGTCGTTTTGGTGTATTCCCTTTTAGAATTTTTTTAAAAAGCACCCAGAATCTTGAAAATTTAAAAGAAAAAGAGTCAGGTAAGTTTTTTGCGCATGCAGGATTGCTTGCAGCTCAAGAACTTATTATGAATCCAACCAAATCTTTTATTGAAAGAGATGTTTTTTTTGGTTCGCTTACAACGGGAATAGCTTATGGATATGTAACGGCTTGTGCCAAGCTGGTAGAGTGCAAAAGCGTTTGTATTATATCGGTCAGTAGTCCTAAACTTATTGATTTTAAGCGGATTTAATATAATTTTTTAAAAATTAAATAATCATAGTCATTTTTCTTAAAATTTTTATAGTTCCCACTGTTCGCGTCAAAATCGTTTTTTATTAATCTTCAAGGTCTTTTTATGAAAATAGTTGGTTTTGTTTTTACTTTCCTTATAAGTTTTTCTTTAGTCGGTAGCCAGGCTACTTTTGAAAAACATGATGCTTCAAGAGATTGGCCAGCAGTTGAGGAAATAATTAAAGATAATGCATCGTATCTAGCATATGAATCTTTAAGCTTTCCTGAAGGCACTACAAAAAAATATATAGAATCTAAAAAATATATAACTACAGTGGCCCGTATGAATGATAAGACAGTTGGATTTGTAAACTATACAGTCAGTAATGTGTCTTTTTTAACCTTTCATATTGCACGTCCAGGAATAATTCATCTGCTAGGAGTAGCTGCAGGCTATCAAAAAAAAGGAATTGGTAGAACTCTGTTAGAGAGTGCTTGTAAAGATTTAGAAACTCAAAAAGCTCAATACATATCATTATTTGTTAACGTTGATAATGATGATGCGCGTGCATTATATGAAAAATGTGGTTTTAAAAATCTCTATGAGGCAGTAGTTAAGGATGAGCGATCATTGCTTACAGTTAAGCAGTTATTAGATAAGGTTGGATATCCGTTTCAATTGCAGTATAGAAAAGAAACTAATACTCCTGCCAATAAGCTTCCTCAAGGAAACATTATTCAGCGTAATCCTAAAACTAGTCTAGCACTTGTGAGTGTAGCTGTAGCTGCCTATTACGGATTTAAGTCATAACTAGTATAAAAACAATTGAAAATTATTACCTTAAAGAGCTTTTTGAGTCCACTAGGCTTAGTGGGGGCTGTTGAACGGGTTAGAAAAACATGTAACCTTATTAGATAAGAAATTGCAGTTTTTTTGGGGGGTTATAAGGTTATGAACCGTTTAATAGTTTTATTTTTGTGGGGTATTACTCACACATTTGTTTTTAGTGCAGAGTCTTTTTCCTTTAAAATAGAGCCTTATTGCGCTACGCAAGATACTCAGACCATTCAATCTATAGCTGAAGAAAATGCGGAGCTAATTTTTGCCCAATCCTACTCAGCGCACGATTTAATGGAAAGTGTAAATGCGGGACAAGGAAAAGTATTTGTAGCGCGTGATGATAGTACTAAGAACTCAATCGGTTTTGTTTTTATGAACATAAAGGATGTTAAATTTTTAAGTTTTTATATGGCAACAGGCGCATCAATTGAGTGTATTGCCGTCGCTAAAAAGTTCCAAGGTCACAACGTAGGGACTGCACTTTTTACTCAAGCATTACGTTATGCTCAAGAACAGAATGCCCATTTTGCAAAACTCTGCGTAAAACCAAGTAATGAAAATGCGTGTAGGTTTTATGAAAAGCAGGGGTTTAGTTGTACGGTAAGTCTAGAGCAAGCACTTACTCAACCGGTAATTTATTATTCGAAGAATTTTTCTGTTTCATCAGATGCACCTTATAAAGGCAATATTATTCAATGTTATCCCAAAACTATGGTGAGCATTGCAGGACTTACTCTTGGCACTTATTATCTTTGGAAGAAATAAGCCATTAAAGGGACTTAAGAATTATTTCAGCTTTGTGCTGTTTTTTAGTAATTTTCCAGTTGGTACCTAGTTGGTGACTGCCGCCACGCGGGCTTATCAAAAATCGTATAATTTCATCTAAAAACTTTTCCGTTAACGTAAATGCCGGCGCGTTTGTAATGAGCCAGTGGGTCAGGACTCGTTTTTGTAAAACGGGATGTAATGGGCAAAATTGCTGAGTATCAAGGCCATTGTGAGCGGTGACTGATAGATACGTTGTCTCAGTTATTGTACGTAAAAATTCTTCTGTGTTTTGTAAAGAGTCAATCAGGTTTGAAAGATTACGTTCTGCTCGCGGGTCGCATTTTTGCAGTGTAGGAATCAGACTATTTCTGATTCTATTGCGCAAATACTCATCTGAACTGTTTGAACTGTCGGTTATATAAGAAATACCGTTGCTGTTTAAATACTCTAAAATTTCAGATTTTGGGATATGCAGTAATGGACGGATATAAAGACCATCAATTTCTTTCATAGCACACAGACCGGTAAGCGTTGTACCACGAATCATACGAATAAAAAATGTTTCCTGTTGATCATCGGCATGATGAGCGAGCACAATAGAATCAGCGCTCAGTTCACGTAGCGTAGTTTCAAAAACATGCCTTCTTAAATTTCGTCCCTCATCTTCACGTGAACCGGTTTTGGGCGGTGTGTAGTTAAGTTCAGAAACCTTTTTGACAATTAAAGGTACTTTTAGCGGCTCGCACAGTTGATTAGAGAGTTCCACATCTTTGTGTGCATCAGAGCGCCATTCATGATTAAGATGCACTGCTGTGAGCGTCAGTCCAAGCTGCTCGCGCACTCGTACTAACTGATGCAGTAAATACACTGAATCAGGTCCGCCTGACAGGCCGATAATAAGTTTTTTATGAGTGCTAAAAAGGCTTTTATTCATAGTTTTATTATTACTAAAAAAGGTGTACTGCTTTTTATGCAACACACCTTTTTTTATTTATATAAATTTAAAGAATTAAATTTTATTTTTTCCTTATGTACTCTACTATTCTGCTCCTTAAAGGAAGTTTTCCTTCAAGAGCTTGTGCAGCTCTGACGCGAGTTGTTGCCACAATAACCTCACCGCCAGGTTTTATCTCATAATTGCGATTATCAACAGAAAAACTGATCGTTTTACCAGTTCTATTGATAATCTTTTCTACCAGTTGTTCAGATGCATTTAGAGAGCTTGCGCATATAAAGAGTACTAAAAGAGTTCTTTTCATTATACATCTAAGTTTCGTGCAAAACGGCCATATTTCTCAATGAAGTTCTTACGTCCTGAAACGTCGTCACCCATCAAGGTTGCAAACCATAAATCAGCTTCAACTGCATCCTGAATAGTTACCTGTAACAACATGCGTTGATCAGGATCCATTGATGTTTCCCATAGCTGTTCAGGGTTCATTTCCCCAAGACCTTTATAGCGCTGTACGTGCATATACGGTTTGCTGATGGCAGAGATTCCGCTAATCAGTTTATGAAGGCCGTTTCCGGTGATCGTTCTATTTTTTTCTTTAACAGAAAGTTTCCAGTTATGTGCCGCATCTTCAAGTGGCTCAAGAAGCGTTAACAAATGAGGAATTTCTTCTGAAGCAAAAAAGTCTGTTCTGACATCCCATGTTTTATTAAGAACCTGGAATAAAAAGAGTGTTTTTGGTTCAGAGTTTTCTTCACTGATGACCAGTTCCTGAACAGTTGAAACGGTATAGTTTTTGAAGAACTCTTGAAGCTGTGGAAGTATCGTTTCCGGTGTATCTGTTGGCTTGATGTTATGAGCTTTATAGAATTGTAAAAGTCTATGGCCATGAGATGATACCATTTTAAATTTAATACAGAGTTGATCTAAAATAGTTTCATAAGCAACCATGTCTTTTAACAGTATTTCCCATGTTTTATCAGACAGCTCTTTATCTTGTGCGGTTAACGTGAGGTTTTCACGCGCCCAGTCAAACAAGAATGTTTTAAAAGCTACTTCGTCAACAAGGTACTGTTCTTTTTTACCGATTTTTGCTTTATAGAGCGGTGGTTTTGCGATATACACAAATCCTTTTTCAATCAACGGAGCAAGGTATCTAAAGAAGAAGGTTAAAAGCAGTGTACGAATATGTGATCCGTCCACGTCGGCGTCTGTCATCAAGATGATTTTATGATAGCGTGCTTTTTCAACATTAAATTCTTCACCGATTCCGCATCCAATAGCCGAAATAAGCGCTTTAATTTCGTCGTTTGAAAGCATTTTATCAAGACGCGCTTTTTCAACGTTAAGAATTTTACCTTTCAAAGGCAAGATTGCTTGGGTAAAGCGGTCACGACCCTGTTTGGCAGAACCACCTGCAGAGTCACCCTCTACAATGAACAGTTCAGAATCATGCGGGCTTTCGCTTGAACAGTCCGCAAGTTTACCCGGTAAAACCATGTGTTCAAGTACAGTTTTACGGCGAGTAAGTTCACGAGCTTTTTTGGCTGCATCACGTGCTCGTTGTGCCAGTTCTGCTTTTTCAATAATCTTTTTTGCAAGGCTTGGGTTTTCTTCAAAGAAACTATCAAGCGCTGCAAAGGTCCATGAATCAACAACACCTTTAACATCGTTGTTACCAAGTTTTCCTTTGGTCTGACCTTCAAATTGAGGTTCTGGTACTTTGATGTTAATAACAGCTACAAGACCTTCTCGCACGTCTTCGCTTGAGAAGTTGTCACCTTTTAAAAGTCCCATTGCTTGCGCGCGTTTGTTACACACTTTAGTTAGTGCTGATTTAAAACCAGCAACGTGTGTCCCACCTTCAATGGTGTTGATGTTGTTTACAAATGAAAAGAGCTGCTCATTGTAGCTGTCGTTGTATTGCATAGCAATTTCAACGACGTAGACATCATCTTCTTTATTAAAATAAATAATTTTGTCAAAAAGAGGTGTTTTCTTTTGATTGATATCTTGTACAAGCGAAACGATACCGCCTTCAAAAAGAAATACGTGTTCTTTTTTATTGATCTCGTCATAAATGCTAATTGAAAGGCCTTTGTTTAAAAAGGCAAGTTCACGCAAACGAGCTGAAAGTATATCAAAGCTAAATTCGGTGTCTGTTAAGATAGAGCCATCAGGTATAAAACGAACATACGTACCACGTTTGTCGGTTTTACCAGTAACTTTAAGATCAGCTAAAGGTTTACCTTTTTGGTATGTTTGTGAGTGAATGTTACCGTTTTTGTAAATTTCAAGTTCAAGATTAGTTGAAAGTGCGTTTACAACAGAAATACCTACCCCGTGAAGTCCGCCAGAGTATTTATAAGAATCTTTATCAAATTTACCACCGGCATGAAGTTTGGTCATTACCACTTCAGCGGCAGATTTTTTTTCAGTTGGATGGAGATCGGTAGGAATACCGCGTCCGTTATCTTCAATAGAGCAAGATCCGTCGGTGTGAATAACAACTTTAATTTTTGAACAATGTCCTGCAAGTGCTTCGTCGACAGAGTTGTCTACAACTTCATACACTAGATGGTGTAACCCTTTAGTTCCTGTAGAACCAATATACATGGCTGGGCGTTTACGTACTGCCTCAAGGCCTTCCATCACTTTAATAGATTTGGCACCATACTCTTGTTGCTTGTTTTCCTGATCCATAGACATACCTGTCTTCCTTCCAAAGTCGACTTACCATCTTTAGTACCGCGCCTGTTTGGTTTTAGAACCAATGTACGCTAGACTTAAAGTCTAACGCAGAATAGAAATTTTTCCAGAAAACCCTCCTTTTGGGCAAGATTTTTTCTCTCTATTTAAAGATAACCGCAACCAAAGGACATCAAACGATGTATCTAGATGAACAGTATATGGATCAAGCGCTTGAGTTAGCGCGTGCTGCATTTGATGCTGACGAAGTACCCATCGGCACACTGATTGTTAATGCTGACGGAAAAGTTATTGGATCAGGTTTTAATTGTGTAGAGTCAGAAGGGTGTCAACTTGCGCATGCAGAACTTAAAGCTTTGCGTGAGGCAACACATGCCCATGGCAACTGGCGTCTTGAAGGTTGTACAGTGTATGTAACGCTTGAGCCCTGTTCAATGTGCTATCACGCACTCCGTTTAAGTAGAGTCAAAAAAATAGTATTTGGAGCCGAATCTCCTCTTTTTGGATTTCACCTTGACAAGGATAACTTTATTTCTGTATATAACTTAGACGCTCTTTTGACCGTACAAGGGGTCAGGAAGCAGGAATGCCAAGAGTTATTGAAGCGTTTTTTTCAGAAAAAAAGGGAAAACGGTGAGGTCAAAAAAGGATCTAGAGAAGATTGAATCAATTTTAATCGATCGCAAAGTACAGCTTGAAGGTGAGTTGTTTAGACTCTATCATGAGAAAAATGATGATGGACAGGTACAAGATCCAGGTGATCAAACAATATCTGCTGTTCTTGAAAATCTCAAAAACACCTTTCAAGATAACGAGTTAGAAGAATATAAATTGATAGTAAGCGCACTTGAGCAAATGAAAAAAGGCGAGTATGGTAACTGTCTTGATTGTCAGCAACCTATTGCTCAAAAAAGATTAGAATCATATCCCAATGCTTTTCGTTGTGTACTCTGCCAAGAGGTATTTGAAGACGCTCAGTCAGGAGGTTTTGGCCTGTAGTTAAGGGGAATATCCTTTGACTCTTGCAGACAAAACCGGTACCTTTTGAGCATAAAATTCTTAGTAGGTGCCGGTGTAGCTCAGTTGGTAGAGCGATTGATTCGTAATCAGTAGGTCGTCGGTTCAAATCCGATCATCGGCTATGTAAAGCCTTGCAAAAGAGTTATTGATGGGTTGTCATTGACAAATCAAGGTGTTGTGATAAGGTTATCTAGCACATAGCCGATTTGAGTTAACCTTAAAAATCACGGATTAAAATCGTATGGTCAAGGCCAAAACAAGCGCAAAAAAAGTCGCTCCTAAAGCTGCAGTAAAAAAAGTTTCAGTTAAAAAAATTGAAGCTGCAGAGGGAGCTATTGAAAACTCAGTGTCTACAAAGAAAGTCGTAACGACTTCTAAAAGCATGTCATCTGACAAAGCAGGCGTTGAAAAAACTGCTTCTGTAGTAAAAAAAGGTGTTAAGATTGTTGCAACACAAACTAATGGTGTTGGTCGCCGTAAATCTTCTGTAGCGCGCGTATGGCTCAAAAGAGGTAAGGGTGATGTTGTTGTGAACGGAAGATCTTTACAAGATTACTTTCCAACAAACGAAACACGCATTGCTGCAGTAATGCCATTGGCGCTTTGCCAGTTGCAAGATTCTTACACAGTAAAAGTTAATGTAGTGGGTGGTGGTCTTTGCTCACAAGCTGACGCAGTCAAGCTTGGTGTAGCTCGTGCACTTCTTAAAGAAGATGCAAGACTTAAGCCAACACTGAAAGAGCATGGTCTTTTGACAGTGGATTCACGTTTGAAAGAACGTAAGAAGCCAGGTCAAAGTGGTGCTCGTCGTAAATTCCAATTTGTTAAACGTTAATATTCCACAAGAATTACAGCGATTGCATATCCTCTTTTTCTAGAGGGGTTGGGTTGAGAGGATTAGAAGTTTTGTCATGTGTAGTGTAATTGGTTATGTGGGTAAGCGACTGAGTTGTCCTCTTGTGCTTGAAGGTCTAAAAAGACTTGAGTATCGAGGTTATGACTCTGCAGGGTTTGCGTGTGTTAATAGTTCTGACCGATCTCTTTCTGTTCAAAAAGCAGTAGGTTCTGTCAAACAACTTGAAGCACAAATAGCAGATGCAGGTATCGATGGATACGTTGCAGTTGGTCATACCAGATGGGCTACTCATGGGCAAGCTACCAAGGAAAATGCGCATCCGCACCTTGATTGTACAAAACGTATTGCTGTCGTTCACAATGGAATTATAGAGAACTTTCAAGATCTTAAAGATGTTCTTGTTTTGCAGGGACATCTTTTTGTGTCTGATACAGATTCAGAAGTTTTAGCACATCTTTTTGAGCAGTATGTAACCGGTGCGTCTGATACGCACGAAGCCTTCATCCGTATGGTAGGGCAGTTAAAGGGTGCATACGCGTTTGTCATTATCTCCCTTGAATATCCTGATATCTTATTTGTTGCACGCAGAGGCTCTCCGCTTTGTATTGGAGTGGGTAAGGAAGAAATGTTTGTCGCATCAGATCCGCTTGCCTTTGCGCAGCAGGTTGAGTATGTAGCATTTGTTCCAGAGCGTACCTGTGGCGTCGTGTCAAAAGACTCGTTCGTTTTATATGATAGAGAAGGCATGGCCGTCCAAACACCTATAGAGCAGCTTGAGGCTGAGTGGATTGCGGTTGAAAAGGGTGAGCATGAACATTTTATGCTCAAAGAAATGTATGAACAAAAACAAGCAATAGCCCGTACGGTTCATTTTTATCAGTCCATGAAAAAGGGACAGGTAGAAGAGACGTTGGGCGTTACACAAGATTTTTTACGTGACGTAGAAAAAATATACCTTATTGGGTGTGGTACGTCATGGCATGCGGGTAGGATTGCAGAGTTTTTCTTTGAATCGGTAACCGGTGTTCCTGCAGCAGCGGTTCTTGCTTCAGAATTTCGTCATCGTACCTTTTTTCCTCATCCAAAGGCACTGTATATTGCTATATCACAGTCGGGTGAGACTGCCGATGTTCTTGAAACAATTCGCATGATTAACAGTCATGGTTTGTCTACTGTTGCATTGACCAATGTTGCTTCAAGCTCGTTGGTCCGTGAATGTCAAGGATTCTGGTTGACTCAAGCAGGCCCAGAAATTGCCGTAGCTTCAACGAAAGCATTTAGTACGCAACTTACCTCATTGTATTGGCTTGCTCATTACGTTGCTCAAATTAAAGGCCGTATTGATCAAAAGCAACTCATTCAAGCTGAGCGAGAATTGCTCACAGCGGGGGAGCTGCTTGAAGCAACGCTTGAAGAGTACAAGCATGAAGTAATCGCGCAAGACGCGCCGATCTATAGTGCTTTTAATCGCTATATTTTCTTGGGGCGTCATATTAGTTATCCGTTTGCGCTTGAAGCAGCGTTAAAACTTAAAGAAATTTCTTACATTTTTGCACAAGCATACCCGGCAGGAGAGCTTAAACATGGCCCATTGGCCCTGGTAGAAAAAGTTGTTCCTGTGGTGGTATTCTCGCATAGTGATCCGGTGATATATCACAAATTGCTTGCTAATGTGCAGGAAGTAAAAGCGCGTGACGGGCACGTCATTGCGTTTGCTCTGGAAGGGCAGTATGAGCTTATTGCTGCTGCTGATAGAGCGTTTGTAGTGCCACAAAGTGCACCTCTGTTGGCTCCTTTGGTGATGGCAGGCTTGATGCAGTTTTTCTGCTATGCAATTGCCAATGCCTGTGGGAGATCCATAGATAAGCCTCGTAATCTTGCAAAGTCGGTTACAGTTGAATGAATTGCAAGGGGGCGGTTGTCTTTTGTGTGAATTTTAGATACTTTGAAATGAATAACGTCTGGTAAGAGCGTATTTTACTAGACTAGTATAATGAGGTCGTTAGATCGACCAGTAAAGGAACGTTTATGACAAAGCTATACGTAGGTAATCTTAGCTACGGTACAACAGAAGACAGACTTCGCCAAAAATTCGAAGAGTTCGGCGCTGTTGAATCTGTTAACATTGTAAAAGACAGAGAAACAGGTCGTTCTAAAGGCTTTGGATTTGTTGAAATGGTGGATCAAAATGATGCAAATGCTGCAATTGAAAAATTGAACAGCTCTGATCTTGATGGTCGTACAATGACTGTAAGTGAAGCTCGTCCACGTCAAGACCGTCCAGCTCCACGTAGCAACGGCGGCGGCAACGGCGGCAGATCTTTCGGTGGTGGCAACAGCAATGGCGGAAGCCGTCGTTGGTAAGCTAATTACCTAAGACTTTGATTTTTGTGTGAAAACATAAAAAAAGAGGAACCGATTAATTTGGTTCCTCTTTTTTTTACTTAGATTCAGAGTGTGCTACAGACGGATATGTAGCGTATCCTCGTGGAGGATGTCGTTCGGTCAAAATAAAGATAAATGCAAAGAAGAAAACAGACACGAATATGTTAGAGAGAAGCCGTCTATGCTTATGCCTCATATATTCCTTTACTGATGAGTATATCCTACAGTATCTGCTTTTTCTTTTTTTCTGTCAAAAGAAGTAGTTTGGTATCCTGCCTTTATTACAATTTGATATCTGAAAGCGTCAACTGTTTATCTATCACATAATTGCTTTTCAAGAACTCAAGAGCACTGTTGCGTGTGCCGAATTTTTTAGGATAAGCTGCGAGCCCTGTTTTGTGTGCATTGATCAAGTTAATTGCATTTTGCACAAAATAGTCCTGTGCCAGGATATCTTTTCTGCGCTCTTTCCAAGGCTTATCTTCTTCTTTTACTGGTTTTTCTTTATTGTTTTGAGCATCCGGTTTTTCTTGAGCGGTCTGAGGTTTAATACTTCCTTTAAGTGCACTTTCTTTACCATAGCTTGAGGTCATCCATTTAACCGTTTCACTTGGGGGAGTGCGGTATTCAAGTTTAAAATCAGGAATAACACCTTTTCCTTGGATAGAGGTTTCAAATGGAAGGAAATAAAGACCGGTAGTGAGTTTTAAAGCGCTTTCATTGCTCAGTGGAATAACTTCTTGTACTGAACCTTTTCCAAATGTTTCATCGCCTATAACAAAGACTGAAAGAAGATTCTTTTTTGTCGCATAGATTTGTAAGGTTCCAGCCAAGATTTCACTCGCTGAAGCAGTGTAGTTATTGACAATAATGATGATAGGAAGTGTTTTGGGAATTACGAGCGGAGTGCGGTTTGTTTTAAAAGTTCCTGTTACGTGTCCACCTTGTTGTTTCATTGAAGCTACAGGTGTTCCTTTTGGCAAAAAGAGACCAGCAATATCTATTGCGCTGTCAAAAAGCCCGCCTGTGTTGTTACGTAAATCAAGGATGATACCGTTACTTTTTTCTTCAAGTGCTTTGGTAATAATGGTTTCAACATGTTTACCAGATTTTTCACTAAAAATAGAAAGGAGCAGATAGTGTACGTTATGTTCTGGAAAGTGGTAGGCAAGTGCCATTTCATCTTTTATTACATCACGTGTCACTGTAATGGTTAAAGGTTCTGGATATTTATCGCGTAGTATTTTTACCGTGACGTTGGTATGTTTTTCACCTTTTAAATGTGCCATAATTTCATCAATTTCAAGACCTTTAACTAGTTCACTATCAATTTGGATGATCTTGTCGCCTGGTTTGACACCCGCTTTTTCTGCAGGTCCGCCAGGGACTGTTTCAATAACAGGGAAAAACTCCTCTTCCTGTTTTTTATCACCAGGCAGTACAATACCTATTCCATAAAATTCGCCCTGCATTTTTTCACTCAGATCTTTAAAAACTTTTTTTTCCAGATACCCAGTGTGTGGGTCTTGTTGAGTAAATCCTTGAATTGCTTTTGACATGGACGCTTCAGCATCAATGGTGCCGTAATAGCGTGCTTCAAAAATTTGAATAATTTCAGCAAGCGTATGGATCCAATTGTCGTATTGTACGCTTTTGGCATCATCAATTTTTTTTAATCCAAAAAGCGAAGTGCACATAAGTGCAGCAAAAAGTAGTGCTATGCGCTGTTTCATAGTGATATTCTTCCTTTAAAAATAAACATACCGTAAGGTTAACGGTAATCATTTGTAATAAATTAAGTGAAGATTTTAATAGGAAAGGAAAGCTCGTGATCCTTACAAGGCGTCTGTTGCTACGTGTGTTTTTTGGTATTGAGGTGGTAATATTTAGCGGGTTTTATTTTTTTGGGGGCCAAGGAATTCGAGGTATTAGAGCGCTCCATAAACATACCGCTCTGTCCATTCTGGAAAATAAAGCGCTTGAAGATGAAATAAAAAACCTGGAAGACACTGTTCTTGCATGGCAAACCAATCCTTTTTATAAAGAAAAAGTGGCACGAGAGCAGCTTCAGATGGCTCGCAAAGGGGATATAATTTATTTGACTATCTAAAAGCACTTTGAAAATTCTTTAAAGTAGTCTTATATTAAGGATTTTTTTGAAAAAAGCTTAAGTGGTGTGTTATTTTTTTAGTTATTAAGAGTTAGTTAAAAGGGCAGTTGTGATGTATGAGTAGTTAAGGTTTTATTAATGTTTTAACCTGCTCTGAGTGTGAAACTCCTACAATCATTAATTCTACCAATGCTGTTCAAATTCAAAAAGAGCAAGCAATAAGATCTAAGTTAAGAATTGATTTAGAATAAAGTTTTCTTTTTAAGTTTGAATGAGGCTTTAAAAGGCTCATGAATAGTTACTTTTAACGTGATGGTGGTAAAAAATAGGTAATGTGTCATAATTTCTTCACGATAATTATTTATTGTAAAGGGAAAAATTATGTACGTATTACCTTCCTTGCCTTATTCATACGGTGCTCTTGAGCCTTTTATTGAAGCACAAATTATGGAACTGCATCATGCAAAACATCACCAAACATATGTTGACGGTCTTAATGCAGCGCTTCAAAAACATCCACTTCTTTATCAAAAATCGTTACTAGAACTTTTAAGTAACCTCGATGCTCTTCCAGAAGATATCAGAACTGCTGTCCGTAATCATGGCGGTGGTGTTGAAAATCATACCTTCTTTTGGCACAGTATGGCAGCCAAGGCTGGAGGCATTCCACAAGGACCTTTAGCTGATTCAATCAAACAGCGATTTGGTTCTTTTGATGCTTTTAAGCAACAATTTGAAACTGCTGCGCGCACTCGCTTTGGAAGCGGCTGGGCATGGCTGGTAGTTGACCAAAAAGGCGATCTTGCTATTACTTCAACGGCTAACCAAGATACGCCCCATTCAGTCGGATGTGTGCCTTTGTTAGGTCTTGATGTCTGGGAACATGCGTATTATCTACAATATTTTAATCGTCGCCAGGATTACATTTCTGCCTGG
Source organism: Pseudomonadota bacterium (assembly GCA_027487215.1). Lineage (GTDB taxonomy): Bacteria > Babelota > Babeliae > Babelales > CAIQNR01 > JAIYDZ01. Next base: position 74,359 of record JAIYDZ010000006.1, on the reverse strand, counting down.
TGGAACGTGGTAAATTGGAATTTTACCCAAGAACAATTCGAGCGACTATAATATCTATACAAGCTTAGGGGAATTAATGCGCTTAGGGACATTTCTAGGACAAGCTATCACTACCACTTTTTTTTTCACCGCCTCGTTTTTATACAGTTCTGAAAATTTTTCTCAAAAAACATTAAAAAAGTTAGATCCAGTAACTTCTTTTAAATGTCTTAATCATAGTCAAACGATAGAGAGCCCGATTGATCTGTTAGAGGCTCGTCATAAGTTTCCAGAAGAATCACAAGAATTAGAGTTAGCGCTTCTTTTAAAGAACGTTAAAGCTGGAGAGATTCTCAGTTGTGAACAACATAAAAAGTATGGAGAGCATCAAGCAAAGCAACGATATCAAAAGATTGCGCAGCTGCAGTTAGAGTATGTTCAGACTATTTGTGAGGGGCAAGCAGGATGGAAAGAGCGGGCTCAAGAAATTTCTGAACAGCCTATTTTATTGGGTTTTAATACTTTAGAGAGTCTATTTGTTGGATTTTCATCTGATGAGGTCCATGATAGGTCCATTGAGCTACTTAAAGGAATGCCTTTGTGGTTTTATGCCAAAACAAAGACAGAACTTTCTCGCTGTTTTTCATTGCCTTTATTGCTTAAAAGTCGCTCAGTTAAAAGATTTGATGGTCAAAAGACTCAAGAAATGAGCTATGGCCATTTTCTTATTGAATCACTCAATTCTATTGGTTTAAGTTACGAGGATAATCAGTATACTATTAATTCTTTTGATTTATCGGATGACAACTTAGAAGTTTTAAAGCTATGCCCTTCAAGCTTTAAAATAGTGAAGATTGAAGAACTTCAAAGTGCATTGCATAAAAGGAAAAAGGCTCTTGGGCTTGCTGGTGCATTTGTTTATTGGGTTAAACGATGTGGGCTTGGAATTTTTGAAACAGGCGGACAGAAATCTTTGAAATCAATTTTTGAAAAAGATCATGAATATTCACTAAAAGGGCATATTGCATATCTTATTGATCAAGATCATAAGGCTTTAATTTTAAAACATCATAAAGCGCTCACTGGTAAACTATTTGTCCCCAAAACTTTTACCAAAAAAGGAAGAAGGCGATCAAATGCATGCAGTGGTTTGCCGACTCCTTATTTTCTTTCTCCCGTTAACTCTGATTACAGTCTTGGTGGTTCTAAGGGACTTCCTATCATCACTATTGATGAGCTAGGTGATGATTCTAAAGAAAGATCGGACTTAGTTAAAAGTAGTGAAGGTAATAAGTCGCCTTATGAGCAGCTAAGTTGGGTGTAAATTAGCCAAGATTTAATCAAATCGGTATACTGTCCGAGACAAAGAAATAATGCTTTAAATAAGCGGTGGATAGATTCATGAACACAAACGTAAGAGAACAAGAGTTAGAACATTCGTCTTCTGGCGAACATGAGATTCGCGTCAAGAAAGTAGCACAGCTACGCTCACAAGGTATTGAGCCCTGGCCAGCAAAAAAGCCGGTCAGTGCCACAGCAAAAGCTATTCTTGATGAATTTAAAAATGAAGAACAGAAAGAATATACTCTTGCAGGAAGACTTGTTGCTGTTCGTGGACATGGAAAAACTTCGTTTGCAAAGTTGCAAGATCGCTCTGGTCAAATACAACTTTATTTTAAAGAAGACATTTTGGGAGCTTCTTTTAAAATCTTTCAAGAGTTAATTGATCTTGGTGATATTGTGTGGGTTCGTGGAACTCTTTTTTTAACTAAAACCGGTGAGGTCACCGTAAGAGTTGATGAATTTACGCTGCTCAGTAAATGTTTACATCCACTGCCTGAAAAATTCCATGGGATTGCTGATGTGGAGATCAAGTATCGCCAACGATACCTTGATTTAATTAGCAGTGCAGAAAGCCGTCAGAAATTTACTGCTCGTTCAAAGATGATTAGTGGTATTAGGCACTATCTTGAAGCGCTCGATTTTATTGAAGTTGAAACTCCTATGCTTCATCCAATTCCGGGTGGTGCAGCTGCAAAACCATTTGTTACGCATCACAATGCATTAGGAACAGAGCTGTTTTTGCGTATTGCACCAGAGCTTTATCTTAAACGATTAGTTATTGGTGGATTTGAACGTGTGTATGAAATCAATCGTAATTTCAGAAATGAAGGGGTTTCAACACGTCATAATCCTGAATTTACTATGCTTGAGTTTTATATGGCTCATGAAGATTACCATTTTACTATGGATCTTATTGAGGACATGTTCAGAACGGTAATTAAACAAGCTGGTGGGTCTCTTGAACTTACTTACGGTGACTATACACTCGATTTTTCAAAACCATTTGAACGTATCAGTTTATACAATGCCATTATTAAGTACGGTAAACTTACTCCCGCTGAAATTTCTCCAGAAGCGATTGATGCAACACTTAAAAAGTGTGGTGCTAAATTAGTTGTCAAAGATGTTTCATGGGGACAAAAACTGTTCTTACTTTTTGATGAAGTAGTTGAGAAACATTTAATTCAGCCAACATTCCTTATTGATTTCCCTGTTGAGGTATCTCCTCTTGCAAAACGTGATCCAGAAAACCCAGAGTTTGTGGCACGATTTGAACTCTTTATTGCCGGCATGGAACTTGCAAACTGTTTTAATGAGTTAAACGAACCGTTTGATCAACGTGAACGTTTTGCACAGCAGGCACGTACTCATGAAGCGGGTGATGATGAAGCGATGCGTTTTGATGAAGACTTTATCAAAGCTGTCGAATACGGACTTGCTCCAACTGTTGGATGTGGTGTAGGAATCGATCGTCTTGCCATGATTGTGACAAATACAACTTCTATTAAAGACGTTATTTTGTTTCCAACATTAAAGCGTAAATAATTTTTCTAGAGTATTGGTAAAGGGATGATAACGGGTGGAGATACACAAGATTCAGGGCACGAAATATGTGTGGCACATACCAGAGTATTTGCCTCAAGAAGTTCTTGATATTGCCGTTGCGTATAATCTTTCAACACCTTTGTGTCATACACTTTTAGTGCGTGGGTTTAGTTCAAAAGCACAGATTGATTCTTATTTATTTAGCTCGCATGAGCAGGATGTATCACCATCCCATCTCATGAAAGATGCTTTAAAGTCAGTAGAACGAATCAATCTTGCCATTGAAAGACAAGAAAAAATATTAATTTTTGGTGATTACGATGTTGATGGAATCACCTCTTCATCATTAATGATGGCATGTTTATTGCCACTGGGCGCACAGGTTAACTTTTATTTGCCTAACAGGGCAAAAGAAGGATACGGTCTTTCAACAAAAGTAGTTGAACGTGCTGCACAGAATAATTATAAAGTTATTATTACTGTTGATAATGGAACGACTGCGTTTGAACCGGCTCGCGTAGCAAAATCGTTGGGTGTTGATTTAATTATTACCGATCATCACCGTCCTCATGGAGAGCTCCCCGATTCTTTTTCATTGGTCAACCCTCACCAAGAAGGGTGTGAGTACCCATTTAAAGAGTTTGCCGGTGTTGGTGTTACCTTTAAAGTGCTTTCATTATTGTATGAACAGCGAGGACTGCCATTACCTTCAAAAGCCTATGAACTGTTGTTATTGGGGACAGTTGCTGACGTGGTACCGTTGCAGGGTGAAAACAGATTTTGGGTGCGCCATGGGCTGCAAGCTATTAACGCTGCACCCAGTCTTTCTTTTAATGTTCTTAAAGGGCATGGAAAAGTTACTAATCCTTTAGTGAGTGCAACTGATATTGGCTATCGTATTGCTCCTCAAATTAATGCGTTAGGTCGTCTTGAAGATCCTCGGCAAGGGGTTAAATTTCTCCTTGGCTCAGATGTTGCTGAAACTGAGCGTGTAGGAGCAATTCTTAATAACCTTAATCAAATGCGTAAAGAAATTGAGCGTGGAGTTTTTGAAGAGGTACAAGCACTTATTCAATCCGGTAGAATTGATCTTTCACAGGAGAATGTGATCGTTGCTGCAAGTAATGCGTGGCCAACAGGCGTTATTGGGCTTGTGGCGTCTCGTCTTGTAGGTGAATACGCACGTCCTACTTTATTGTTTCATTTAACAAAAGACGGTAAGGCAAAAGGTTCCTGTCGTTCAATTGCTGCTTTTAATATGTTTGAAGCGTTACAAACGGGTTCACATTTAATTGATCAGTTTGGGGGCCACACAGTTGCTGCTGGTTTATCTTTGCCGGCTGAAAATGTGGCACTCTTAAAAGAGCATCTTGAAGCTCGTACTCGAGAGTTTCTCAAACCAGAAGATTTCCATAAGGTTTTACGTCTTGATGGAACATTGACTTTAGCCGATGTAAATCAAAAGCTGGTCAAAGATATGCAGTTTTTCCATCCATTTGGGGCACAAAATAGTGAGCCAGCATTTTTACTGAAAAATGTGACGGTCATTCAAAAGCCACAATTACTTAAAGACTCTCATGTCAAATGCACGGTGTTTGCAGACGGTGTAGTAAAACCACTGATATTTTTTAATCGACCTGATATTTATGAAATGCTTATGGTGCAAGAAGGTGCGATATTTGATGTTGCAGTCCAGATTTCTGAAAATCATTGGCAAGGAAGAGTTTCGGTTGAGTTAATGGGGCTTGATATTGCGGGAGTACGTTATTCATGATTATTACGATCGATGGTCCAATTGCGAGTGGTAAATCAGTGGTTGCTCGTGCTTTAGCCGATAGACTTGGTTTTCACTATTTACCTACAGGATGGTTTTATCGTTCAGTATCCTATTTGTTGGTAACCCGTTGTGGATATACTCTTGAGCGGCTTTCTCGTCCAGATGAGTCAGATGTTGCTTTTTGTCTTGATCCAAAACATTTGCACTATCAGTACAGTAGTGTAACTGGTGGTAAAGTGCTGTTTATGGGTGAAGATATTACTCCCTTTTTAAAAGATTATACGGTTGATCAGTCTGTGTGTCTTATTAGTCCCGTTATTATGGTACGTGATTTAGTAAGTGCCACACAACATCGTTTTGCACGAGAATTTAAAAATTGTGTTATTGAAGGTCGCGATTCAGGATCGGTGGTGTTTGCTGATGCCGATTGTAAATTTTATATTACCGCATCGCTGACTGTGCGTGCGCAGCGCTGGCAAAAAGATCAGTTAAGGCGTGGGCATGATTTTACCCTTGAACAAGCTCAAGAGCAGATTACTATGCGTGATACACGTGATAAAGAGCGAGACTACTGTCCGCTTGTTATTCCTGAGGGAGCATACGTGATTGAAGGAAGTAATTTAACGGTTGATCAAACGGTTACGGCAATGCTTTTAATACTTGACACTGAGAAAAAAAATTAGGGTATTAAAAACAAAAATTTTTTTATTGCCTGAATATCTCACAGATTTTTCAGCCTGGGGATTAAACGAGAATACAATCCGTAAAATTGATATTTAAAAAGAAAAAAAGAACTTAGCTAAACGTATTTTGAAGTTCGGTTACTCTTTGCAGAAGAGCTATTTCATATAACAGTATCATTAAACAATATCGTCTGCTTTTTTTTCAAAAATAAATTTTTGAATGTATAAAGTTGGTATTCCTAGCTTAGAAGGTTGGGGAGCTTTTTCAATATTTCCTGCTTTGATCCATTTACGTAATTGAGTAGGTTTTACTTTATCTAAATCCCATCCACAGTTCTTTACAAGCGCAGCAGTTACTAGTGAAAAAAAATGTACAGTAGTCCTTAGATTGTGACCTGAGATCAAAGCTATACTTGTCCCATTATTATTAAAGTGTGCTGAATGAATAGAAGGATTTTTTCCTTCAAATTTTATTATTGTTTGACCAGTCTTTATATCCCATAGATATGACGTAAACATATTTGAGGTAGTAATTATTTGTGTACCATTAGGGTTAAAGTCTCCAAAAAGAATCGGGCTTTCATGCTTTAGAAAGGTATGTACACATTTTTGTTTTTTAATATCCCATAGTTTTGCAGTTTGATCTAAAGAACAACTTAAAAAAGTTTCACCATTAGGACTGAAACGCACTGATGTTACCCCCTTGGTGTGTCCAAAAGAGACATTGTTTGGCCATGTATCGTCTTCTTTAGTATCAAATAAAGTCATACTGTCATCATCAGTAAAAGTACCTAAGCATTTACCAGTTTTAGCATCCCATAATTTTATACTGTCATTATTATCACCGGCAGTAAGAAAACTTTGACTATCAGGGCTAAAGTGTAATGATCCAATATGTTTGTCGAGTTCTTCAATGGTTTGTAAACATTCTGAACTTTCGGTATCCCAGATGCGTACTTTGTAGTCATTTGAAACAGTTGCGATTTTAAGCCCATCAGGACTGAAGCATGCTAAATTAAAACAATGTTGGGCAGAACCTTGGGGAGTCTTGATAGCACTTAAACACTTTATGAAATGACCGTTTTTTGTATTCCATAACTTTACAGTTTGATCAGCTGAACTAGTGAGTAGGGTCTTGTTATCATGACTAAAGTCCGCGGATAGTATAAGGCCGGTATCTTGATTAAGAGTCCATATTATGGTGTTGTTAGCAGCATTCCACAGTCTTCCTTTATTTTCGGGTGAATAAGTGAAAACAAGTTTTTCCCCATGACTAAAGCGTACTAATTTTATTGCTTCTATTGTATGGAAAGTACCTAAAAAATGACCATAACCCTCTTTAAAAATCTCCTCAACCAGAAGAGATAGACTTGAATTATTCTGAGTCCTTACTGACGGTTCAATGTCTTTTAAAAGAGAGCTTGTTTCGGTATTAATTTCTTCAGAAAGAAATTCTTGGGCAAGGGATGTAAGATTTATTTCTGGTGCGACAGTGCTTGTGGAAGCACTGTCTGACATTTGAGCTGCATTTAATCCATTTAGAAAACATATATAAAATAATAATAATTTGCGCATTGATAACCTTTTTAGTATAAATCTCAGTTTGAGTATGCTAGCTTGATAGTATCAAAAAAACAATCTAAAAAATAATTTTAGTATTAAAATTACTAAAGCAAAAGTAAAATAGAAAAAAGTATAAACAAAAAAACAAATAAAATATTTTTAATTATATAAGATTGCTCCTCTTGCTGTCGATTCAGTTGAGGTCGATAATATAGATTAATGTAGAAGTTACTAAAGAGAATAAAAAGGTCTTTCAATTTAAGGTTGTTTCTTAAGTTGAGAGATCTTTTTGTTTAAGTAAGCTTTTTTAAAGTAGGTCTTAAGTAGTTATACAAAAAACCGTTATCTAGATATCATTAAATAAAAAAAGAGAGAGCCTGTTATGACTCTCTCTTTTTTTATCTTTTTTATAAGTCTTTATCCAAGGTATTTTTGTGCATCAGGAGCGTTTCTGAAACGTTCTGAATCGTATGCTTGTTTTTTTGAATAACTAGATTCTGTTTTTTTATTTTCCTTTTCAGACTTTTTAGATTTTTTTGTCATTTCTTGTTTTTGTTTTTTTTCTACTTTCTTAGCTTTTTTAACCATTTTCTTTTCTGGTTTTTCAGCTTTTGGTTCTTGTTTTGCAGGAGCTTCTTTCACTGCTTTTTTTGACTCACACATGTTGTCACAACAACAGCCAGCAAGAAACAATGTTCCGCCAATTACAAGTAGAGATAGAAGTTTTTTCATATGCATCCTTTTTTTTAGGGAATGTTGATACAAATCTGCCTCACTATAAACCTTTGACTGAAAAAAAAGCAAGAACAATTGAGCCACAAAGCCCAACAGTGTAGGAATGTTAAAGAACCTCACATTTAAAGGATCACAGATGCCTTTCTTTTTGGTACAATAAAGCGTTTAAAAAAAGGAAATCAATGGCAAAATATATTTTTGTTACTGGCGGAGTGTTTAGCTCTGTTGGTAAAGGCATCGCAGCAAGCTCAATTGGAAGGATACTCCAAGAGCGTGGTTTTAATGTAGCAGTCCAAAAACTTGATCCCTATATTAACGTTGACCCGGGGACAATGTCACCTTATCAACATGGTGAGGTTTTTGTAACACATGATGGAGCAGAGACCGATCTTGATTTAGGACATTATGAAAGATTTTTAGATATTAATGTGATGCGTTTTTGTAGTGTTACTGCAGGACAAATTTATGCAGGCGTTATTAAAAAAGAACGTGAAGGGCAATATTTAGGGGGTACTATTCAAGTAATCCCTCATATTACACAAGCAATAAAAGATGCGATTGATCAGGCAGCTGTAAGTATGGGTTGTGATGTATTGATCGTTGAAGTAGGAGGCACTGTTGGTGATGTTGAAGGTGCTCCTTTTTTAGAAGCAATTCGACAAATGCGTTATGAGTATGGGCAAGAAAATACTTTTTTTGTTCATTTAACATGGTTGCCCTATATTGGCGCAACAGGAGAACTTAAAACAAAACCATCTCAACATTCTCTGCGTGATCTACGTGCAGTTGGTATTATTCCTGATGCAGTCATTATGAGATCTGATCATCCGATTGACCCATCACTTGCTAAAAAAATTGCTCAGTTTTCAAATATAAAAGAACAACAAATTTTCCCGTTAGAAACTGATAAAAATCCTTACCGTGCTCCTTTGCGTTTAGAGCAAGCGGGAATGGGGGATCTTATCGTTGAGAAATTACAGGTGCAAACTAAAGCACTTACTCCTGATTGGTCAGTGTGGGATCAGATTACTAAAGATGCAGAAACTCGTTTTGAAAATCAGATAACCATTGCATTGGTAGGTAAATATATTGAGCTGCAGGATGCGTATTTAAGTGTTAAAGAAGCATTATTACATGCTTCTCGTTTTCACAAAATAAATGTTCATATTAAATGGGTTCATGCAGAGAAGTTAACTGAAGAAACAGTAGAAGAGATCCTCAAGGGGTGCGATGGAGTGTTAGTGCCAGGTGGATTTGGTAACAGAGCAGTTGAGGGAAAAATTGTTGCTGCGCATTGGGCACGTATTCATAAGGTTCCTTATTTGGGATTGTGTTTGGGCATGCAAGTAATGTGTATCGAGTTTGCTCGTGCATTTATTGGTAAAGCAGCGCATTCAGTTGAGTGTGATGCAGATACAGAGATTCCTGTAGTAGCACTTATGGATGAACAAAAAAATGTTACCAATAAAGGTGGTACCATGCGTTTGGGTATTTATCCATGTAAGCTTTTGCCGGGAAGCAAAGCTTCGTTTGCTTACGGAAATAAGGACATCGTGCAGGAGCGTCATCGCCATAGATTTGAATTGAATAATAATTATCGAGAGCAGCTAGAACAAGCAGGCCTTATAGTGTCTGGAGAGTCGCCTGATGGCAGACTTGCTGAAATTGTGGAATTAAAAGATCATCCTTTTATGGTTGCAAGTCAATTTCATCCAGAGTTTCTTTCTCGTCCTCAAAAACCACATCCTCTGTTTGATGCATTTGTAGCTTCAATGCTTTAAAAAAGAAGTATAAAAAACAAAGAGCCTGTCAATTTGACAGGCTCTTTTTGCTTGTAACCAGGTGCAGGTAATTAGTTATTACTACTGAGCAGCTTTTTGCTCACGGTGGTAGTCAGCAGCAGCTTCATGCGCTTGTGCAGCAGCTTCGTGTGCTTTTGCTTCTACATCGTGTTTAAGTGCTTTGCCGCCTTCAATAAGTTCCTTTTTTGTTTTTTCGATAGTTCTTTGCACTTCAGCTTGTGTTCTGTGAACAGCTGCAGCCGCTTCAGACTTCTTAGCTTCAACATCATGTTTGTTACAACCAGTTGTAACTACCAATGCAGTTGCAAGAAGAGCGAATGTAAATAAGTGTTTCATGTAAAACCCCATCTGTATAAAGAGTGTAACTATCAACGCCTAGTCTACTGCACTTTTTGTTTTTTGGTAGTCTTTTTTTTGCTCTCTTGCTTCTTTGGCTCGGCCTTTGAAGATGATTGCGCAAGTGCTAAGCTTAATACTTCATCCATGTGTTTTACAAAATGAACTTCAATCTCAAGTGGTGTGTCTTTAAACATTTCTTGTACATCTTCTTTATTGTCAAAAGGAACAAGCGCAACTTTAATACCATGTTGTTTTGCAGCAAGAAGTTTTTCTTTCAGTCCACCAACTCCCATTACGCGACCACGAAGAGTAATTTCTCCCGTCATTGCAACGTATGGTTTAATTGGATTTTTTGTAAGAGCTGAAACCATTGCTGTACACATGGTTATACCAGCAGACGGTCCATCTTTTGGAATTGCACCTTCTGGTAAATGGATATGAATATCTTTGTTGCTATGAAATCCTTTTGGCATATTTAAATCAGTTGCACGAGAACGAATGTAACTTAATGCTGCGTGTGCAGATTCTTGCATCACATCACCAAGCTGACCGGTAAGAGTAAGATTACCTTTGCCAGGAAGCACAGTGACTTCTGTTTCAAGAACATCTCCACCAAGTTCTGTCCATGCAAGTCCTGTAGCAAGACCAATCTGTCCTTCAGTTTCAAGCTTTGTTTGTTTATAAGGAGCATGACCAAGCCATTCGCGTACACGTTCAAGTGTTATAGCAACTGTCTTAGTAGCTTTATTCTTTAGAAAGACTTGAATAACTTTACGCATGAGTTTTGCAAAAACACGTTCAAGTTGACGCACGCCCGCTTCTTTTGTGTACATCGTAATAACTTCTGTCATTACTTCATCACTTAATTTGCATTGACGTGTAGTAAGTCCATATTCTTTAAGATTTTTTGGAATCAAAAACTTCTTACAGATGCTTAATTTCTCTGCGGTAGTATACCCAGAAAGTTGAATGACTTCCATACGATCAAATAAAGGATAAGGAATGCTGTCAATGTGGTTTGCTGTCGCAATAAACATCACTTTTGAAAGATTGTATTCTGTATCTAAAAAGTGATCTACAAAAGATTTGTTTTGTTCTGGATCAAGCACCTCAAGCAACGCTGCTGCTGGATCGCCATGAACATCCATCGACATCTTATCAATTTCATCAAGCAAGATAACCGGGTTCACCGATTTAACTTTTTTAAGTGCTTGAATAATTTTTCCAGGAAGCGCACCAATGTAGGTTCTTCGGTGGCCACGAATTTCAGCTTCGTCTCTTACACCGCCTAAAGAAATACGTACAAAGTTTCTTCCTAAACTTTCTGCAATCGATTGAGCAAGAGAAGTTTTACCAACCCCAGGAGGCCCAACCAAACAGATAATAGGAGAACGTTCTAAGTTTTTAGAAAATTTCTTTGCAGCAATAAACTCAAGAATGCGATCTTTAACTTTTTTAAGACCTTCATGGTGTGTATTTAAAATGAGCTCAGCTTGCGCAAGACTAATACGATCTTTTGTTGATTTGCTCCACGGTAGTGTTGCAATCCAATCAAGATAGTGTCTGCTTACCACTGCTTCAGATGAGAACGCAGGCATCTGTTCTAAACGCTTGAGTTCTTTTTCTACTTTTTCAAGTACATCTGTAGGGGGATTTAATTTTTTAATTGTTTCATGAAGCTGTGCAAATTCACTTTGTTGATCTTCGCGACCAAGCTCTTTGTGAATTGCTTTAATTTGTTCTGTTAAATAATATTCGCGTTGATTTTTTTCAACCTGGCTTTGAATGTGCCCTTTAATACGTTGTTCAACTTCTAAGATCTCAATCTCTTTTTTAAGGAAAAGAGCGATGGCAAACATACGTTTTTTAAGATTAATTGTTTCAAGAATATTTTGTCGTTCATCAAATGAAAGATTTAAATGTACGGCAATCGTGTCGACAATGTAATCGATGTCTTCAGGGCTTTTTTCTGTACCAATAAGATCTTGAGGAGCTTTTTCATTAAGTTTTGTATAAGCAAAATAGAGATCTTTTAATGTTCTCCATGCTGCTTCAAGATCAGCTGCTTTTTTAGGCATCTCTGTTGCCAAGTCTTCGATATACACACCGGTGCATTCATCGGTATAGACTGTTTGAGCAATGCGTGCGCGGCAGACACCTTCAACAAGAATTTTTAATGAACCGTTTTGCATGCGCATGACCTGTAAAATCATTGCACGAGTTCCATGAATAAAAATATCTGATTCTTGCGGTTGCTCGATTTCAGGGTCTTTTTGAGAGGTTACAAAAATTACTTTATTGTGTTTAAGTGCGTATTCAACTGATTTGATTGAAGAGGCTCTTCCAACAATAACGGGTAAAATGCTTTTAGGGAGCAGTACAACGTTTTTTAATGGCAAGAGAGCAAGAAAAAGTTCATCCTCATCTCTCATTGCGCCCAGAGTAGTGGACTGAGACTCGAGTAAATTTTTTTCGTTATCCATACTTGTTGCACCTTGCATTTTTTACATTACTGCATTTCTAAACAAACCTTTTAAGAGAAGATAAGCTTAAAAAACACTTTTTTAACAACATACTAAAGATACCAAAAGTATCCTCTTTAGTAAACCCAAATCTTTTGTCTGAGTTCTTGAATAGAAGGGCTATTTGGCCCTATTAAGCTGCTTTGTCTATTAAGGGCAGTAAGCTTAAACCGTTACTGCGAGAAATGCTTGTTAAAGCTTGAATGAGAGGTGTGAACTAGATTTTTGCTAAAAGAGGGACTATACTTAATTTCCTTTTAAAAAGGTGTAAACATTCTAAAAAGCCCCCCACGGGGCATTTATTATTTATTCGTACATAATGCGAGTAAGATTGGGCAGTGGGGTTTGAGGGTACAAGGTATGATGATATGTCAAAAAAAAGAGACTAAGAATTACCGATTTTTATCGGTTGTTTTTGGGCTTATTCTAGGAACTTATTGGCTTTTAAGGCCTATTAAAGATGCTGTGTTTTTGACAATGATTGGAGAAAACTATCAGCCAAAAGCAAAAATGATTTCACTTTTTGTGGTGGGAGCATTAGTTCTTCTGTATTCAAAGCTTGTTGATAGATACCCTCGCCATAAATTGCTTTACGGTTTTGCGCTTTTTTATACCTGCGCAATGCTTGTTTTTGCTTTTTTCATTTGTCATCCAACTATTGGTCTTTCTAATAAAGTTGCAAGTTCAGACCGTATTCTCGGGTGGGCCTGGTACATGTTTGTTGAGAGTTTTGGTTCTATTATGGTTGCACTTTTTTGGTCATTTGTTTCTGAGATTACTACGCCTGAAGTTGCAAAAAGACAGTATTTTACTGTTGCATTTGGAGGACAGCTTGGAGGGTTTATTGCTCCGGTGATGGCTCAACAGATGACTCGACTTTATGGAACAGCTCCGACTCTTATTATTCCGGTTATTGCTCTTTTATCAATGGTTGTAATGGTGATGTACTATGTTAACCATCTTTCAGAGTATGATACTGGAAAACGTTTTGCTAGCGACCAAAATAAGCAACCGCTTGAAGGCAAACCGCGGGCTGGATTTTGGGAAGGAATACGCCTTCTGTTCTCCCGTCCCTATCTTTTTGGTATTTTTATTATCGTCGCATTTTATGAAATTGTAGTTACTATTCTTGATTATCACTTTAAAGTGCTTGCTAAAGTTTCTTACCCTTTAACATATCAGCTTGAAGATTATCTTTATACGTATGCTATGTGGACTAATGGGGTAGCGCTGATTTGTCTCTTTTTTGGAGTTGGTGAAGTGGGAAGACGATTAGGTCTTACCCGTACATTACTTCTTTTACCTATTTTAGTGGCATGCGCAGTACTTACTTTTAATGTGTATCCTTCTTTGATCGTTGCATTTACTATTATGGTTTCTTGTAAAGGCCTTAATTATGCATTGATTCAGCCTTCAAAAGAGCAATTATATATTCCTACAAGTACTGAATCGAAATATAAAGCAAAAGCATGGATTGATATGTTTGGCTCGCGTTCAGCAAAAGGAATGGGCGCAGCCATTAACGACTTTAAAGGAGTGATGGGTAATGAATTCTTTATGGTGATGACAGCATCTATTTCGATGGGGTTGATTGGTGTGTGGATTATTGCCGCTATAATTATTGGCAGAATTCACAAACAAGCACTTAAAGAAAACAGATTAATATGTTAGTAGTTAAAAAGTAGTTAGTTAAACCTTATTAAATAAAGGTCGTGTACAAATGGTCAGCAGTATTGTTAGTTTTTTCTATCCGGGTATTCAAAAACACGAGATTAGAAAATTTGCTCTTTTTGGATTGGGAGCGTTTTTTGCGCTTGGTGCGTATTGGATGCTTCGTCTTTTGAAAGACGTACTTATTTATAAAATCGCTTTTCCTGCAGAATTAGGATGGGCTGATGAGTACGGTCAAGCATTTATTCCGAAACTGAAACTTATTTCTTTGTTCACCGTTCTTATTACTGTATTTGTGTACAGTAAATTGGTGGACATGTATAAAAAACATCAACTGTTTTACATCATTGGTGGTTTTTATATCTGTCTTTTTGGATTAATTTCATTAGGTCTTTACCTGCATGGAGTTTATGGTCCAGCATTCTTGGGTTATAAAATACTTGCAGCACTTGGTGTTGTTTCATACTTGGCTACAGAAAGCTACGGTTCATTGATCGTTGCGCTTTTCTGGTCGTTTGCAATTAGTACTACTAAAGGCGATGAAGCAAAACGTGGATTTCCTTTCATTATTGCTATCGCTCAAGTTGGAACCATCGGTGGTTCAGCATTAGTGTACCTTGCAATCCCAGGATGGAAGTTGTTTCTTCTTTGTATGGCAACAATTGGTGGCTTACTTGCTACTATTTATTACATGGTTAACCATTTGCCAAAAGCTGAACTTACTAGTGATCGTGAAGAGAAAAAATCTTCACCAGACTTTTTTGCTGGTGTTGAATTACTTTTCAAGCACCCATATTTACTTGGTGTGTTAGTAGTTTCAACATTCTACGAAGTTGCAAAGTCTATCGTTGATTTACAAATGAAATCACAAGCATCATTCTTCATGCCAAAAGAAGAGTTCCAATCATTCCTTGGTACTTATGGTATGTATGTTAATGGTCTTGCAATGGTAATGGCAGTCTTAGGAACAAGTTACTTGATGCAAAAAATGGGACTTCGTTTCTGTTTACTTCTGTATCCAGTAGTATTTGGTATCTCTATGATTGGTTTGTATGCATATTTCATGACAAATCCAGCACCACAATCATTGCTATGGGCAACTTTCTACGTAATGATGTTGGTTACTGCAATTTCTTACGCAGTAAACAACCCAACTAAAGAAATGATGTATATTCCAACCAGCAAAGACGCAAAGTTCAAAGTAAAAGGACTTGTGGATATGTTCGGTTCCCGCTCTGCAAAAATGGGTGGTATGCAAGTTGGTGAAGTCCTTAACGTAAAGGGCGATAAGCTTGCTACTCTTGCGAACCTAATGGGCATTGGTACACTCGTTGCTGTGGGTGTTATTGGTGCATGGTTAGTTGTTGCAATTTTTGTTGGACAAAAGAACGCACAACTTGTTCGTGATAATAAAATCATTGAATAAGAGAATTTTTTGAATTGGATAGGGGAAATGGTGGTTTTCAACCTTCTGTCTTTAAGGCAGAAGGTTATTCTTCTTTCTTTTTCAAGTCACAAATACTCTAAGATTTTCTTGTGATAGTTCCACAAGGTTCTTACTGGTAAGGGGAATGCGCGGTATGTTAAACTCTCTCTTCGGTCATGTATGGGGAACTTTTGCAAGCGTTCAAGAGGCGCGTAAATTTGTAAGGCTTGCATGGATTTTTGCTTTTACCATTGGTGTCTATTGGATTATCAATCCGACCAAAGATGTAGTGTTTGTTCATACAGTAGGGCGCGATTACCTGGCCTATGCAAAGATTTTTTCAATACTTTTTCTTATTCCTTTATTGTTTGCTTACAGCAAGCTTGTGGACCTTTATCCACGGCACCGTGCATTTTACATTTTATGCGGAATGTATGCGCTTATTTCCTGTGTTTTTGGTTTGTGCATGGTTCATCCGCTCATAGGTCTTTCTAATACAGATCTTAATGTATACCGATCTTTGGGATGGCTATGGTATGCATTTGTTGAAAGTTTTGGGTCAATTATCGTTGCTTCTTTTTGGAGCTTTGCTTCAGATGTTTCAACTCCCGAATCAGCAAAAAAGGGGTTTAGTATTATTGCCTTTGGTGCGCAGGTGGGCGGGGTTTTAGGACCTTTAATGTTTTACCGGGCTGCACAGCAATGGGGAGCAGCTCCTTTTGCTTTTATTGGAGCAATAGGAATTGCTTGTATCGGACTAGCAGTTGTTTATTTTATGCGTGTTACCCCAGCGTCAGAGTTGGTTGGTTTTCATAAGGCTCCAGAAAAAACTGTTCATAAAAGACAGGTAGGTTTTTTTGAAGGTATTTCTCTTATTTTCTCACATACCTATTTACTGGGAATAGTGGGAATTGTGGTTTTATATGAAACTGTTTTTGTTATTATTGAGTTCCATTTGAAAACGCTTGCAAGCCAAGTGTATACAAATCAGTTTCAACTCAATGGATTTTTATTTAAATACGCAATTTACGCAAATGGCATAGCGCTTATTAGTTTGATTTTTGGAGCTGGAGCTATTGGGCGTAGATTGGGACTGCAAAAAACATTGTTACTATTGCCGTTACTTGTTTTATGTGGAATTGGAATTCTTTCATATAGTTTTACATTGCCTACAGTACTGGCAGTATTTGTAGGAATTAAAGGCCTTAATTATGCCTTAAATCAGCCTGCAAAAGAACAGCTTTATATCCCTACAACACGTGAGTCAAAATACAAAGCCAAAGCATGGATTGATGTGTTTGGTTCTCGTATGGCAAAAAGTGTTGGTTCTTCTGTTCATATCCTTCGTCCTATGCTAGAATCATATTTCATAATGGTAAGTTCACTTATTAGTTGCGGACTTGTCTTGATATGGGCGCTTTTGGCGGTATCTGTAGGCAAAGCTCACGCACGTGCCGTAGAGAGAGAAGAAGAGATATGTTAGAAATGGCAGGTAGTACATTCTCAGCAGAAAAAAGGAAGCATGTATTCTCTTTAAAGAGTAGTAATATGAAAAGTTTAAGCCTTTGTAGAATTGTGTAATTCTTACAAGGGCTTTTTTTTGCACTCAGTGCAAATGTGCTAATGGCGGAATGTAAAGAGGACACACCTTTCAAAAGAAGAGGACTGTATGCGTTTTTTGTCAAAGCTGTTTAAGTCATTGTGGGAAATTGAACCGCATGAGCGTTTAAAGACGCTGTTTCTTGGATCCACGTTCTTTTTTGTTATTTTTTCTTATACTTTGATTAAAGAGTTAAAAGATTCTGTCTTTATGGGAATCGTGGGGAGAGAATGGGTCCCGCAAGCAAAACTGCTTACTATTTTTGTTCTTATTCCGCTTGTTTTTTTATATTCAAAACTTGTTGATTCAATGCGTCGTTATCAGCTGCTTTGTTTTTGTGCAGCCTTGTATAGCATTATTGGATTAGTATGTACGTTTTTTATTGGCGATCCTGTGTACGGTCTTCCAAACACAGTTACTTCTCAATATAGAATACTAGGATGGTTGTTTTATTTCTTTGTTGAAAGCTTTTCGCCATTTGTTTTGAGTGTATTTTGGGCATTTTTAAACTCTGTGTTTAGTCCCTCTTCAGCAAAACAAAATTATGGAATCATGATCGCTTTTTCAAAAGTTGGCGGTATGTTGAGTTCCGGTTTAGGATGGTTATTTCTTTATTACAGCACTACTTTGCATACCTATGGTCTGACAGATGTGGGGATGATTCAAATACTTCTTATTATCTCTTCAATTTCTTTGCTTGCTGTTCCGTGTGTGGTTCTTTTGATGATGAAAAGAGTTCCTGGTTCTCATATGCATGGCTATGAAGCGGCATACAAACTAGAGAAAAAACTGAGCAAAGATGGAAAAGATCATGACGGTATGCTGTCAGGGTTAAGAATGCTTCTAAAGTATCCTTATACATTTGGTCTTTTTGGATTTGTGCTTTTTTATGAAGTTATTAGTGCGGTTATTAGTTATCAACGTTTAGGGGTCGCCCAGGATGTTGGATGCGGTATTGCAGGAACTTCATGCTTCCTGTTAGGACTCTCATTTTCTGTGCACTGTGTAGGATTTGTGATTTCATTCTTTGGTACTCGTATGATTGTTACAAAATTGGGAGAGCGTTTATCACTCTTATTTATTCCTCTTTCAATGGGCGCAATGCTTCTTTATT
This sequence comes from Pseudomonadota bacterium, assembly GCA_027487215.1. GTDB lineage: Bacteria > Babelota > Babeliae > Babelales > CAIQNR01 > JAIYDZ01. The sequence continues at coordinate 56,259 of JAIYDZ010000006.1, read as the reverse complement.
ACACTTTCACTACTACTCCAGCAGCGCTTTTAATTACGTTTGTGATTATTCGTGCAATTTACTATGCAATCAATCAGCCGGTAACAGAGTCTCTCTATATTCCAACGGTTAAAGCGGTAAAGTTTAAAACTAAATCCTGGATTGATACTTTTGGTAAGAAAATGGCTAAAGGGATGGGTTCAGTTATTAACTGGGTATCCTCTCAATTTGGTCCAGCTTGGTTTGCCACAATTCATGGTTCGCTCTTTGGTGGTATTATCATTGTGTGGACATTAGTAGCTTATTTCTTGGGTCGCCGTTATCACAAGGCTATCAAGAACCAAGAAGTTATTGGCTCCGATGAGTACGAGGAGACCGCTTAGGTTGCCTTTTTTGATGATTTTGTTAAAATATTCAGACATTTATAATCCCTTCCTCCTTATTTCGGGGTGGCGTTTTTGCCAGGAGGTAGGTAGTAAAACCCCACAGAAGGTATTTCCATGATCGATTTTAGATTACTTGTTAAAGCTGGCGTTCATTTTGGTCACCAATCATCACGTTGGTGTCCACGTATGGCTCCTTACATCTGGGGCCAAAAAAATGGCGTTCATTTAATTGACGTTTCAAAAACAGCTAATCAGCTTGAAAAATCAGCAAAGTTTTTGGAATCAGTTGCAGCTGAAGGCAAGACCATTTTATGGATCGGAACTAAAAAACCTGCACAACTTGCTATTGCAGAAGCTGGCGCAACATCACGTATGCCTTATGTGACTCACCGTTGGATCGGTGGTACTTTGACAAACTATCTTCAAGTTAAAAAGTCTGTAACCAAGTTGTTACACCTTGAAGAAGTTCTTAAAAAGACCAGCGAAAATTCTTTGTACACTAAAAAAGAATTAAACAGCTTCCAAAAACGTATTGATCGTCTTCGTAAAAACGTTGGTGGTATCAGTGCAATGAGATGGCCAGTTGGGGCAATTGTTATTGTTGACGGACGTAAAGAAATGTCAGCAATTAAAGAAGCAATCAGCACAGGTACACCTGTTGTTGGTCTTCTTGATACTAACAGCAATCCATCAGGCATTGAATATGTTATTCCAGCAAACGATGACGCTCCACGTTCAATCAAATTGTTGATCGATTACCTTGCTCAAGCAGCGTCACGTGGTCGTGATACTTTTGAAAAAGCGCGCAAAGAAGCTATTGATCAAGAAAAAGTAGCTCTTGGTGAAAAGAAGAAAAAACAAGACGAACCAGTTCAAGTAGCTGCTACTCCTGTTCAAAAAGAAGAAACTACTCAAGCTTTGAATGCATTCTTGAATTCAGGCGAGTAAAGTATTTTTCGGAGAGGTGTCTGAGTGGTTGAAGGAGCACGATTGGAAATCGTGTATATCCCGAAAGGGGTATCGGGGGTTCGAATCCCCCTCTCTCCATAAAAATAGTTTTAAATTAAAAGACAGGTTTATTTTTATGATAAGCCTGTCTTTTTTTATTATATATAAAAAACCTTAAGAGCGGATTTTAAGCTTGTAGAGGGCTTTTGTCAGAATTATTGAGCTTTGCTATGATGTTATATATGGCGTTATAAAAGAGGCTAGGTTAGTAAATGGAGGCTTATTCATGGTTAAAAAATTATTTTTATCTTTATTGGTGATGTGTTCTACCTTAAATACTACACAGGCGGGCTTTATGTCTTATGTGAGTAAGGTGACTAATGGTGCAATAGTTATTGGTTTAACTTATAATATTTTAAAAAGTGCTTTAGTAACCAGTGTTCAGCATTCTGATTTTATGGATAAATTAGTAGCTGACAGTTGTCATAAGGTATATGACCCAGAGTTATGTGAACAAGGGCAGCTGCAATATAGTTTATTTTCTGCTAAGGCGACTAAGCTTCTTACAGAGGTGAGTACTAAAATTTATAAGAGTAAAAAAACTGTAAGATTTGTTATCGATAATGCAGGTAGCAGTACCGATGCTGCGGCTTCCTTGTCCTGTAAAAATGCTCATTATATTATTTTTTCAAAGTCTTATGCTGAAACATTAGAGAACTCTCTGGCTACTCTTTCTCCGGAATCTGTTTTAGCTTCAAAGAGTCTCCAAGAGGGTGCAGAAAATAAGTATGATAGTAAAAGAGAGCAAGCTCAGAAAGATTTAGCAGAAATAACATTTTGTGTCGGGCATGAAACAGTCCATATAAAACAAAGAGAAGAGCATCCTTTCCTGAAAAATTTTGATATTCTACATTTATTAAGTGATATTGTTTCTCTTGCTTGTTATGGAGCGGCACGCAAAGCTGGTTTTGGAATTATAACTTCACTGTTATGTGTTCTTCCTGTTAAGTATGCGAAAGTAAAAGCACTTGTTTCTTTAGAAAAAGAATGTGATTTACAGGCTTCTCAGGATCTTACCATTTTGAAGGCAGGAGTAACCTTTTTTCAAAAAGCTTATGAAGGAGATTTATTGGGTGGTAAAGCATCGGAAAAAATAAAGATAATAAAAATATTATTTGAGATTTTATCCTTACATCCTTGTCACTCAGATCGAATCAAATATCTAGAAGATTGTATAAATAAGTTAAGTAAGTAATAGGATCGTACTGATCTGCTTCTAAAGAAGATTCGGAGAGGTGTCTGAGTGGTTGAAGGAGCACGATTGGAAATCGTGTATATCCCGAAAGGGGTATCGGGGGTTCGAATCCCCCTCTCTCCAAACTTCGCCAGCACTTCGTATGGCAGGCCAGCCTATCAAATGACTTTGAGAGTACAGTAAAACTGATAGATCTGAGTGAAGTATTGTCCCTTTAATCTTGCAAAATGTTTTATAATAAGTTTGTTTTAAATAACAAACTTATTTTTTTAGTGTAAGCCCAATAAATATCTGAATTTAAGCTTAGTAAGCCTTTTGTATAGAGTTTGGTTGAGTGATATAATTAAGAAAGAGGTTAGACCAAAATGATATGGGGTTATTTATGTTTAAGAAATTAGTGTTTTTTTGTGTAGTATTATGTGGTTTTAATGCTCCTTTGTTAGGGGCGTGGCGTACCACAGCTTCGCGCGTTGTTGATCTGGGAGTGAAAACTGCTTTAGCATATCAAGCTGTTAAATCAGGTTACAATGCTTTTTCCTATCATGACATAGAGCACACTCAAAAACTGGCTGAGGTGCAATATGAAATGATGGTACTCGAGGAAGAAAGCAAGAGACTGTACGGCTGGTTTCCCAAAAATGTCTATCCTTCTTTGGTAACTCAAAAACTCATTCAAGATCTTGCCCGAGACATTTATCCCACTAAAAAATCCATAGAATTTACAGTTGATCCGGACAATCCTTATGCAGGGGTTGCTATTGGGTCTCGTGCAATTTATATACGAATGGGTTCAAAGGACATTACTCGTCTTAATCAAATCACTGAAGATTGCTTTTTCATAGGATCCTCTTTGTCAGATAGCGGATCGGCAGTGGTTTGTCCTTCCGAAGCGTCTCAAGAGGAATGTGAAAAAACAAAAGAGTTTTTAAGGCAAATACAGTATGTAATAGGTCATGAAATGGGCCATGTAAAAGAAGTGGAAGAAAGACTTATTAAAAAACCTGTGATGGGATGTAACTCTCTTTCTAAAGCAGTGCAATTAGGAGTATATAGCTTCTTACAGTCACGAGGTTTAGGACTGTTAAAATCGGTAAGCGCTCTGTTGCCGGTCATAGGATTTGAAAAAATTGCAGCTACTAAAATTGCCGTGGAGGAGGAAAAAAAGTGTGATCTTAATGCTTCATATTGTCCGGAAGTGATTGAAGCGGGAGCGTGTTTGTTGTTAGAAGATGAACTTAATAATATTTTGATCTCAGAATTACAAAAAAGCTTAACTCTTGAACAGCAAGACAAGGTAAAGGCATTGGTTAGAAAACATTCATTTTTTTATGAATTAGAGACTTTACATCCTCATTGTGCTGAACGTGCAGAATATCTTTTTAAGCATGCTCAGAAGTTAAGAGAAAAAAAACTAACAGAAAATTAAGATTTAATTTCAGACGAAAATCCCCCCACTTGTGCATCTCGCTGTTGTTTATAAGGGCTATTCTGTATTAACACTTGTTGATTGATTACCTTGCGCAAGCTGCAGCACGTGTTTGTGATACGTTTGAAAAAGCTCGTAAAGAAGCTCTTGATTTAGAAGAAACCGTTCAAGCTTTAAATGCATTCTTGAACTCAGGCGAGTAAAGTATTTTTCGGAGAGATGTCTGAGTGGTTGAAGGAGCACGATTGGAAATCGTGTATATCCCGAAAGGGGTATCGGGGGTTTAAGTCCCCCTCTCTCCATAAAAATAGTTTTAAGCTATAAAGCATGTTTACTTTATAAGAGTAAGCATGCTTTTTTATTATGTATGTTTTTTTCACACCTTATTAATTGACTTATTAAGAAGCTCAATCGTAGTTTTGATGTCGACAGTAATACTTAAAAAGTAGCTCTTTGCTAATCTTATTATTTATAAACATTAATGGAATACAACTTTTGAATAATACTAAGTTAAAACTAGAAAGAGTTATTAAGAGGGTTGTGGCACATGAAAATAAAAAATACAGAGTATCTTTCTTTAGCTTTATGGATTAGTGGACTTCTTGTTATAAGTTCTGTCTTGGGAGCTTTAACAAGATCAAATGTTGATACTTGGTATACTACTTTAAATCGATCAGTTTTAACCCCACCAAGTTACGTATTTCCTATTGCCTGGACTCTTTTGTATATAGTGATTGCTCTTTCTGGTTGGACTTTGTGGCGTACGCAATCATTTTCAAAACTAATACTGATAAAACGTCTCTATGTAATGCAGTTACTTTTAAATTGGAGTTGGTCTCCTTTGTTTTTTTATTATCATTTAACAGGGGTTTCTCTTGTTTCTTTAGTGGTTATGGACGTGAGTGTCGGAATGATTATTTACTTTTCTTATGCAAAGATAAGATCAGTCTCGATTCTCATGCTTCCTTATTTAGCATGGATTTTATTTGCTACATACTTAAATTTTTATATATGGCAGTACAATTAGTCGGTTAAGCATCTTTATGATTACTTTTAGCACGACTATTATGAGATTACTCTTCAGTTTTATCAGGTAAAGATCCACAGACTTGCATGTTCCATAAGGTTTTATATAAACCGTTTTGTTCAAGAAGCTGACTATGTGTGCCGTCCTGGACAATATTTCCTCTATCAAATACTAAGATGCGATCCATGTTAAGGAGTGTTGAAAGACGATGTGCAATAACGAGTGTTGTTTTGTTTTTCATAAGGTTCCAGAGACTCTCTTGGATGCTGTTTTCAGTGATTGAATCAAGTTGAGAAGTAGCTTCATCAAGAATTAAAATAGGTGCATCTTTTAAGATGGCCCGTGCGATGGCAATACGTTGGCGCTGACCACCAGAAAGTTTTATGCCGCGCTCACCGACTAATGCATCATAACTTTTTGGAGTCTTTATAATAAAATCGTGTGCATACGCTTGCTTTGCAGCATTAATTACCTGTTCGTCAGTTGCTTCTGGTCTGGCGTAACGAATATTTTCAGTTATATTTCTATGAAACAAAGAAGGGTCTTGGGGGATGATTCCTATTGCGCTATGGAGAGAGTCTTGGGTTACATTACCAATGTCTTGGTTGTCAATAAGTATTGATCCTTCAGTTACCTCATAAAGACGCATGATAAGATTTACAAACGTAGATTTTCCACTTCCTGAATAGCCAACAAGTCCTACTTTTTGTCCGGGTTCTATAGTTATGGATTGGTTATTAAAAATTGTATCTACGTCTTTGTAATGAAAACTTACTGAGTTGAATACGATTTTGCCTTCTGTTACTGATAGTTCAGAAGCATCTGGTTTATCAATAAGAGTAGGCTTTATGAGTAATGATGAAAGACACTGTCTACATTTTCCTACTGCATCATTAAATTCATCAACACGTGACATGGTGTACCATGTCATATGAGCTACTTCCATTGAAAGCCCCAAAATCAGTGCAAAATCACCGGGTGTAATAAGGTTTTTTAGGTGAAGGTCAATAAGGAAATAGAGTGCACTAGCCATCATCAAAGCAATCATCAATCCTTGAATGCTATAAAGAAAAATGGTGAAAAGTTCTTTTGTTTGAAATGCATTTTTAATAAGGACTAAAAATGTTTGCATTCTTGAAAGTTCGTAATCTTTTTTTGCAAAAAGTCTTATATTGCTTTGATTGCTGATGCAGTCTACCAATTGTCCTGAAAGTGCTGCTTCTTGTGTGGCATGATCATTGGCAAGTTGCACAAGACGTTTTGACATATAGAGGCTGAATGATGAAAAACCAATAAACCATAACAAAAGTATATAAAAAAATACTGGATTGACTGAGTAGCTTGTAATAAAGGCAATAATTAAAACGGCCCCGCCACGTATTAAATCACGTGAGATTTGATGGAGAATTTTTTCTATATTGTCAGCAAGCCGAATAATTTGATGAGAAATGCGACCGGCTAGATTATCTTGAAAATATTGATGAGAGTTGCTTAATACAAAATCAGTGGTTTGGGTAATAATACGATTAGTAATAACTGGTTGATAGATATAATCCATATACCCAATTGATCGCCAGGTTATGTTATCAAAGACTATAAAATTCAAAACTATTAAAACTGCCGGCAATACCAGCAATGAAGCATTACCAGTTTCCACCAATGGCAAGCTATTAATAACGTGTTTCACTAAAATGTTATTAAACGTCCCCCACAGACCGGCACATGCTGCAAGACTAATATAGGTCACCGCAGCGATTTTATAGTGTTTTAAAAAGTGCCATATAAAAGAAGATAAATTTTTAGGTAATTGATCAGTCATGCGAGTCTCCCAGAAGCATATCGCCTTAAAGAGCGACTTTGTAAACCTATTTGAACTAAGGTGTCTTTTAACTTGTACTCCCTTTATTTTTTAATGCAACTCCTTTGATTGGTTTAGATAAATCCATCTTCAGTGTACAATCTGAGTAATTTTTATTATGAATTATTCTATTCTAGATGCTCTTTTTTTTAGAGTTTGTATAATCTCTTTATTAGAATAATCAATTTCAAAACTGTGGGTCATGCTATGAGTTATATAAATAAGTTACAGTCTATTATTTTTTCTAAGCGATTTTTGCTTGTAGGATTTTTTGTCACAAGTCTTATAGGGGTGGTTATTTTGCATGGCTGTGAGGTTGACCAAGAAATATCAATTTCTCTTAAAGGCATTCAAAATACAATTCAAGAGTACGAGCAATCTGGTGATTATGCAAAGGCATTAGAAGCATCTCGAGCTGGTTATGATTATTTGGTAGACAAAAATTTGTTACAACATTCTGAAGAGTTTTCAAAAACTGTTACGCGTATGGAAGAGCAATTTGCCATTTTTGGCTCATCAAAACTTCTATTTGATAAAGAGTTTCAACCGAGAAATGAATTGTTGGCTCTTCTTAAAGCTGCTGGTATGGAACCATTAAACAAATCAGAAAATGCTCTTATACAAATTAATAATTGGGCTCAGGGAAATCTTTTGAGAAAAGGTGAAAGATGGGATGAGCAAGTGAGTAAGTTTGAAGGGTTAAAATCTGAAATATTACCCGGTTTAAAGAAATTGGGATTTGTTGATCCTGCTTTGCCACATTTTAAACATTATCAAGGAGCGTTGGTACACGGAGCTCTCTTTTCTACAGTATGTCTTCGATTGTATTATTTGGTTGAACAGTGGCAGCAAGGGGTCAGATTTTCTCGCATTTATTTTTTAAGCGGTGAACGACCTTTAGAGGTACAGTACGAAAATCCAGAAGTCTTTAGAGATGATAGTAAATCATTATTAAAAATGAGAAAAGAGTCTTTACTGGGATCTTTAAAGTTTCCAGAAACTGAAAGTCAGATGACTGAATTTGTTTGGGAAAACTTTGAAATTCCCGAGGACATGCGTAGAGAGGTCCAAGTTCATTTCATTAATGCACCACTTAAAAAAGATCAAAAAACGGGAAAAACAATTCGTCCTAATACAAATGATACTATAGACGCGTGGCTCAAAACTCAGCCAGCTCATGGTACTTATTTAGCTGTGAGCAATGCTCCCCATATTAATCGTCAAGACTTTGTAATTCGAATGATTGCTCCTAAAGAATACACTTTTGAAACAGTTGGGCCTGCAGCAAAAAAAGAACAAAAAGTTGCGATTTTTCTTGATGAAATAGCACGGCTGATTTTTGAAGTGAAGCGTTATTCAGAAAATAATGTTAAGAATTAATTAAGTTTTTAGATAATACAGCATCATAGATTGTTAAGATAAAAAGCCATTTTCAGGGTAAAATCTGAGTGGCTTTTTTTATGAATTATTTAATTTTTTTAAATTATCCAAAATAGAAGCTATCAGTTCTGGAAACTCTGGTTTAAAGTAATCACCACCAAAGTGACCTTTGTTTTTGTATTCATGATATTCACACTTTAACTGTGTATGAAGAAATCGTGGTTCTTTAATGGGTATCCATGGATCGTCTTGCGAAGCAAAAATGGTTATAAACTGTTGATTATCACGTATCTTTTGCCAGTCCCACGGGCGTGAGAAATACCCTGCTATTTTTTCTGTTTCTATTCCTAAATCAGTGTGATACGCGCCAACCAGTACCGATCCTAACAAGGGATACTGCTCTGCAAATCGTAGTGCCGCAATAGCGCCACTGGAATGACCTACAAAAATAGTTTGGCCGTCTGCTTTAAGTTCGTCCCGTAAAAAGGGAATCCAATACGATTCTCGCGCTAACATGCCATCGGGAAAATCGGCTGCAATAACTTCAAGCCCTTCTTTTTCTAACGCGGCTTTAACAGTTGGGAACCAATTATCGTGTGTTGTGCAGTTTCCATTTCCAGGAACAAATATAATTTTTGTCATTACTCATCCATCTTATTAAAAATAGCAGTTAAGTGTTTAAAATGTTCAACATCCCATTTATCTTGTAAGGCCCATGTCCAGGCAAGAACAGATTGAACAAAACACCAGTCCACAATTCTTTGCCGTGGCACTTCAAGAAGGTGGGCACATTGAGTAATACGGTCATGTATAATTTGAACTGCTTGGTCAAGTGCAAGCAGTTCCGGTAAGGGATTGCGTATAAAGGCTGCAACTTCATAGGCGGGCTCACCAATAAGACCTTTAGGATCAATGACAATCCAACTGGTGCCATGTTGTACGATATTATCATGGTGAAGGTCACCATGCAGTAAAACTGGCGCCGCACTGGTTGCAAGTAGTTGATCGCGTAAATCTCTGGCTTTGTTTAAATAATTTTGTGGAATATCCCATTGTTGGTCAAGAGGAATAAGCCATTGCTTAAGATCTGGAAACTCATGATTGTGTGTGATAGGTGCTTGATGAAGATGTTTTATGAGAGTGCAAGCAACGGCAAGAGCATCTGTATCTTTTTCTGGAAAATATGATTCAAGTAATGTTCCAGGAACAGCGCGTTCAAGTAAGAGCACTCCTTTTTGATAAGCTAAGAGTTTAACTACTCCATAACCACTGAAAGCTTTAAGTGCTGCAGCTTCCCGTGCAAGTGTTTCTTGCTCTTCTGACACTTTAAGTACAATTGGTTGAGTTGATTGCATACCAGAGTAAAGCTGATTGGCTCCAGTTGCAGAAAGTGGTATAAGACGAGTAAGATTGTAATTGTGAGCAAGCTCTTCTAAGACTTTAAAGACCATAAAAACCCTTTATAGTATCGAATATTATCATACTATAAATGTTGTAATGATACGAGTTTCTAGCGAGTCTCTTTTTAATTAAGAGAGGCAAATGATGTTGTTTTGCGGGCCCATCACTCTGTTTTTAAGAGTTTTTTAATCTGTTTTATAATACTGAGCGGATTGTCATTGAGGCTAAAAAAATACTGAAGTTGCCATTTTTGTGTCTTAAGAGCTTGGGCAGATGTAGGAGGATTCCAAGGAGGATAGACTCTTAAAGCTCGTTTTCCACCGGTGCCATTAGCTGAAAAGATATCTTTTTCTAAGAGTATTTTTTGATTAAATAGAAAATGTCCGTTATGAGTTTTTTCTGAGACCCTTATGATAACCCATTCAATTTCATCTGTTTCATCAAAAGGGGCAATCTCACTTTTTTTGGTAGTGCGTTTCCAGAGTGTTACAAATTGACCTATTTTTTTTGGTGTTATTTTAGCTTTTCTAAACAAAACAATTTTACCATCAAAACTTAAGCGACACGCTTCATACTCTACACTTTCAGTTTCCCGTAAAGGCTGAGCAGTAACTGTTATTCCAGCAGGTTTATAAAGATTTTCAAGAGCTGAAATAAGTTCAGAAAAAAGATGAGAAGGATTCTTTGTCATTATTATTTAAATTCGTTAGTGAGAGTTATCATCTTTTTAGAGTACCTTTTATAAAAATAAAATTAATTATTTTTATAAAAGTGATTAAAAATAAGCTTATTATAAAAAAGATGTGAAGAGTTACTTATTCAATCTCTCTATCAGTTGCAACCATTGAGCGTTTATGTACACTACTATTTAAATATATTTTTACCAAGGGGATACTATGAAACCTGCAATAAAGCTTGGGGCGTATCGACACTACAAGGGCCAGTATTACGAAGTAATTGGTACTGCGCGACACAGTGAAACGCTTGATGACATGGTAGTATATCGTGCGCTTTATGGTGATTATGAACTGTGGGTTCGTCCCTTGAGTATGTTTCTTGAAGACACTGAGCTTGAGGGCCACAGAGTTCCTCGCTTTGAATTTATAGGTGCTCCCATGGAGCCTGGCAAAAGCCGATCGTGTTGTTAAAACAGATTTTAAAAGATATGCCGGCACGTCCGGCTTCTTTTTTGTATGTTTATGATTTTGAAACACCTCTAGGCGTGCTTCATGCGATTGCTGATGATCAGGCATTACATTTTTTGCAGTTTAAAGACGAACTTAAAAATCATACTCAATTTACTACCTTTTTAAATGAGCCAGAGTCTTTGGCCATTACAGAGAAAAATAAAATACTCTCTGAGGTAGAAAATGAACTTACCCAGTATTTTGCAGGAACACTTAGCACATTTACGGTGCCATTAATTACTACAGGTACCGTTTTTCAGAATGAAGTCTGGAAGTTATTGATTACAATTGCTTACGGTACAACCATTTCCTATCAACAGCAGGCTCTTTTACTAAAAAGACCGAGTGCGTTTCGTGCTGTTGCTAACGCAAATGGAGCAAATAGAATTACTCTCATTATTCCCTGTCACCGTGTAATTCAGATTTCTGGACTGCTTGGTGGATATGCCGGTGGACTACACCGAAAGCAGTGGCTTTTGAATCATGAGAAACAGTGCGCATCTTTTTTATAATAAAAATCTGATTAAATTATTTTAGATAATGACTCAAAAAAAAGAGCATGGAGTATAAAACTTCATGCTCTTAATCTTTAATTTAGCAACTAAGCTAACTTAGCGAGAGTCTCTTCTTGATGAAGTAAATCCGCCTGTGCGGCCACCTTCAGAGTTGCGACGTTTCTTGTGTTTGTTAAATTGGAATGGTTTTTTTTCAAATCCACCACCGGTGTTATCACGGCTTTTGTTTTCGCGAGAATCGGTACCTCTAAAGCTACCTCTGTCGCTTGATGAACTTCTGCTGCTAGAAAAGTTTCTATCTCTGTCGCCAGAAAAACTTCTTTCTCCTGCAGGTTTTTCACTTCTAAAGCCACGGTCGCCGCGATCATCTGATCTTCTAAATTCACCTGATGATGAGCCTCTTGTGTCTCTAAAATCGCCACCGCGTGATGATGAATCTCTTGAATCACGGTCTCTTGGAGAAAACTCTCCGCGTGATGATGAAGAATCGCGTGTGCCTCTAAAGCCACCACGGTCTTCTGAACCACCGCGTGAGTCTCTATCGCTATCACGTGAGAAACTTCTTTCACCTGATGATGAGCTACGGCCGCCAAATCTGCTGCCGCCACCGCGTGAATCTCTATCGCCGCCATCGCGTGAAAAACTTCTTTCACCTGAGCGACCGCCACCAAATCTGCTGCCGCCGCCGTTTGATGAACGTCGTCCACCAAATGAACGTCCGCCGCCATCGCGTGATGATCCACCACGAGGGTGATCAAATCTTTCCTGTTTTTGATCAGGATTGATAAGCGCGTTAATTGCGTACCATTTACGTTTGTCGCCTGGAGTTACAAAACACAATGCTGAACCTTCAGCTCCTGCACGTGCTGTTCTACCAATACGGTGTATGTAATCTTCTGGGCATTGTGGAAGGTCATAGTTGATAACGTGTTTTACGTGAGAAATATCAAGACCACGAGCAGCAACGTCGGTTGCAACCATGATACGATATTTTGAATCACGGAATGCGCTAATTGCACGTTCACGTTTGCTATGGTTCAAATCGCCGTGAATTGCATCAGCACTGTGATGTTCTTTACGAAGGCGAAGTGCCATTTTCTTTGCACCAATTTTTGTTTTCACAAAAATAATGATTGAACCTTCACGTTGATCAAGCTGGCTTGTCAATTGGTCGTGTTTTTCTAATTCTGTAGTGTAAACAACTTCTTGTTTAATGTTTGTTGCGGTAGCAGTTGTTGCACCGATTGAAACACGAACAGGTTCGTTCAAGTAATTTTCTGAAAGTTTTACAATGTTCTTTGGCAAAGTTGCAGAGAACAATAATGTTTGACGTTCTTTTGGAATGTATTGTGCAATTTGTTCAATCTGTGGAGCAAATCCCATATCAAGCATACGATCTGTTTCATCAAGTACTAGGTAACGTACGTTTTCAAGTGAAACGCTGCCACGCATTACGTGATCAGTGATACGACCTGGTGTACCAACGAGTAAACGTGGATTTCTGCGAAGCTGATGTAACTGTTTGAAAATAGGTTCACCACCAATAAGGAGTGCAGTTTTAATTGCATTTTGGTGTTTTCTATCGATTAGTTTTTCAATCATTGCAAGAACTTGGACTGCAAGTTCACGAGTAGGAGTGATGATAAGTGCATCGCCTGATTCTGTTTGAATCAAGTGAGAAATTAGAGGAATACCAAAAGCTGCAGTTTTACCTGTTCCTGTTTGAGCTGAACCAAGAATATCCTTGCCTGCAAGTGCATGCGGAATAACTTGTGCTTGAATAGGAGTTGGTGATTTAAATTCTAGACGTTCTAAAGCGTCCACAACTGGCTGAGGTAAACCAAAAGAAGAGAAATTTTCTATAACAATAGAATCTGGTTTGGTTGACATATATTTCCTCGGATGGCAAAGCTGACAAGCTCTGCAAAGTTTATTTAAATTCTACTTTGTTCCACACAAAGCAGCTTTGGAGAGTCCCACATCCTTGACGGAATTATGTTTTGTTAGACAGTCACGGACAGTCACGGCACCCTCTATTATCCACTTTCGGACCAACAATATGCGCTCTATTTATTAAAGAGGGGCGTTGACAGAAAGTATATAAGATAGTTCTAGTATACACGTTTTTTACAAAAAGAAACAGCCAGATCTCTTTTAAGCTCGATTGATTGGGAGTTTTAAGCGAAAATAGGCTTAACCTTAATCAGGTGCAGTTGTTGTGGATGATGAATTTAAAATAAGGTAAACTATCATAAATAAGCTTAAACTTAACATGTCTTTCTATGTTTATTCTCAAAATTATATTTTTTTATATCTAAGTTGCTGGTATTGTTATTCCGTTATTTTTACCAATTCCATTTGGTAGGGCCTTTTGCAGGCAGCAAGAGGGGGATTCTATCCCTAACCCCCCTCTACCCCCAGGTCTTTTTAAATGCACGCGACACGATGCTGAAAGAATTGTTTTGCAATTTTATCGTTGGCATTGCGCGCTGATGAGGTACTTTACCAAATTATTTTCAACTCACAGCCAAATTTTCATTTATAAAGTAAAAGTCGATAGGTCTTCCAGGGGCTACGGACATAAGCAAAAATCACCTCAATTGGTAAAAGCGGATCATGTACAAAAAGTCCACATAAGCGCGAAATGCAGGCGACAAAACAGCATTAGCTGTTCTTTCAGCATCTCGTCGCGTCGTATTAAAAGGTCCGGGAGTTAAGAGGGGTTTGACCAGAAACCCCTTTTGCCCTGCGTGGGAACGCTCCCCACTATTACAATTAATGGATTAACGGAATAATAGGAAAAATAACTTTGAATAATAAATTTTTTATTGAAACTCTATTTGCAACAATTGCATAATAAAAAATACGATCTTGTAAAATCTTAAATCAGTTGGGTACTCTGATAATTGTGTGTGCGCTTGTAATGCGTCTGTCTCTGACAAACACAAAGGAGGGGCTATTCAATCATGTTATGTCGTTTAAATTATCGTATTCGTATTTTACTTATTACCAATGGGTTAGTTCTTTTATCAGCAGCTATGCTGGGTCCTATTTACGCACTCTTTATTGAAAATGTAGGTGCAGATTTGATGGCCGCAAGTTTATCGCTTGCAGTTTTTTCATGTGTCGCTGGTTTTGTATCCATTATGTCTGGTCGCTATGCGGACCGAGTTGCAAATCCTGCTCTTGTTATGGCAGTGGGATATGTGCTGATGGCAATCGGTTTTTTTGGGTATATGTTTGTTACTTCAATGTGGTGGCTTTTATTAGTGCAAGTGGTGATTGGGTTTGGTGAAGCAATTTATGCCCCGGCATTTGATCTGTTATATGCAAAGCATCTTGATGGTCAAAGACCAGGACGCCAATGGGCTGCATGGGAATCAATGGATTATTTCGTTCGTTCATTTGGAGCCGTGTGTGGCGGTCTTTTGGTTAAATACTGTGGATTTAATCCTATGTTTTTTATCATGGGATCTTTGTGTTTACTCAGTGCTGCTTATGTTTGTGCTCTTCCCCGCCACACGCTTTAGTTTCTAGATATATTTACTTAAAAAAACGGTTAGTCCTGATACTGTTGCAGACATAACCGCGCCCCAAGCCATATCAACGGCAGTCATAGTCAATGACCAATTTTTGAGCGTTGCAAGATTGGTTAAATCATACGCGCTATAGACAATGAGTCCAAACATAAATCCTGCAAGCAGTGCGCTTGAGATTGATTCAACTTCAACTGCAGGAATAATGACAAACATTAAAAGTCCTACTGTGTAAAGACAATAAAAAAGTACACCTGCCCACCAAACAGGATTGTCAGTCATGAGATGACCTATTTGTGAGCGGTAAAAGGGAGATGCAATTACTAAAATCCAGGGAATATCAATACAGCAGAGTAAAGAAAGAGTAAGAGTATAAAGTTTGGCAAGGGTTAAAAGTTTCATGAAAGCTTCCTTTTTATTTTTTTTACGTGATATGACTTATGTACAAAAAATATAAGGTAATGAATAGTTTTTCAATAATTAAGGATGTGTTGTTATGAATAAAATAGCTCTTATTGTTCACAGTGGATATGGACATACTTTTCATATTGCACAGGAAATTGCTCAAGGAATTAAGCAGGTTGCAGATGTGTCTGTTGATATTTTAACGACGCAAGATGCATCAGAAAAATTAGATACCTTAGCCCAGTATGATGCATTTGTTTTTGGGACACCAACTTATATGGGTGGACCGAGTACAGGTTTTAAGGCCTTTGCAGATGCAACTTCTTCGTTGTGGTTTAACCAGGTTTTAAAAGACAAACTTGCTGCAGGATTTACTAATTCTGGAAGTCTTGCAGGCGATAAACTTGCAACGTTGCAGTATTTGTCAGTATTTGCTGCACAGCATTCAATGATTTGGATTTCACTTGGAATCCTTGCGCCTCAGACGAAATCAGGTCATGGAGCAACGCCTGAGGATCTTAATAGAACAGGAACTTTTTTAGGGCTTGCAACGCAGTCTGATACTGCTACTGTTGCTACAACTCCAGCACCGGGAGATATTAAAACAGCCCGTCTTTTTGGCCAAAGAATTGCTGAAATCACTAAACGTTGGACTCAAAAATAAAAAAGGAGAGTAGGGTGAAGCGACTTCAATTGTTAGGGTTTATTGTCGGTGCTGTTGTATGGACGGCACCTATTTTTTCACGAGTGTGTGAGTTTAAACTTTCTCCTTTGCCGTATGAATATGATGCGTTAGAGCCGTATATTTCAAAAGATATTATGCAGCTTCATTATGAATCGCATTACAAAGGATATCTTTCAAAACTCAATGCGCTTTTAAAAGAAACTTCAGAATGTGCAGTTTCAGTTGAAGAGTTGCTCAAACGTCTTGATACTATTCCTGGCTCAATTCGCACAGCAGTTGTTAATAATGCTGGTGGGGTTGCCAATCATACTTTATTTTGGAAGAGTATGTCGCCGACTGGAAAACGTAAACCTGGTGGTAAAATGCTGCGTGCACTCAAAGACAAGTGGGGCACATGGGAAAAGTTCAAAGATGAATTTACTCGTGCGGCAAAAGGAGTTTTTGGCAGTGGATGGGTATGGGTATGTGCTGACGCGCAAGGTATGCTTTCAATTGTTACAACAACTAATCAAGACTCTCCTTTGTCTCAGGGATTGATTCCCTTATTAAACCTTGATGTGTGGGAACATGCCTACTATTTACAGTATTTTAGTAAGAGAGATGCGTACATCGATGCATGGTGGCAGGTGGTCGATTGGACGGCTGCTCAAAACCTCTACTCTTCAATTGGAACCAAACAGACGTTAGAATAAAGAGGGCGTTTGATCGGTTGTGTAATTTTTGCAAAGCGTTTGTCAATCGCGGTACTCCTGGCTACACTAGACAGGTGAAGTTCTTACTTACAAAGGGAAATCTGTGACAGTTGATAATCGCAATCTTGCACGCAAATGGCGCTCAAAAACTTTTGACCAAGTCGTTGGGCAAGAGCTTTCGGTGAGAATGCTCAAAAATAGTTTGTACCGCAACCAATTATTTCCGGTCTATCTTTTTTCTGGCCAGAGAGGGTGTGGTAAAACAACGAGCGCTCGACTGTTTGCAGCGGCATTAAATTGTGAGCGACTGCTTGATTTTCAAAGTAATCCACAAGCAAATCAGGTTCCCTGTTTAGCCTGCGCTTCTTGCAAAGCAATGAGTGCCGGAGCTCACCCAGATTTTATTGAAATGGATGCTGCTTCAAATACTGGCGTTGATAATGTTCGTACTATTATTGATGCGGCTTCATTTTTACCGGTAATGGGCTCTAAAAAGATTTATTTGATCGATGAAGCGCACATGCTTAGTAAGGCAGCATTTAATGCGTTTCTTAAAATTTTAGAAGAACCACCAGTATCGGTGATCTTTATCCTTGCAACGACCGATCCACAAAAAATTATTGATACGGTACGTTCTCGTTGTTTCCAGGTTTTTTTTGGAGCCATTGATACACAGCAACTGGTCGATCATTTAAAACATGTGTGTGAAGTTGAAAACATTCAAGCACAAGAAGTTGCACTTTATACTATTGTAAAAGAGACAGAAGGCTCTGCTCGTGATGCGCTTAACTTACTTGAACAGGTTCGCTTTTCTGAAGAAGTCGTTACTCACGAAGCGGTTATCCGCGTACTTGGGCATTTATCTGAAGAACACCTCATGGGTATTTTTGGGTGTATTGTTGCGCGAGATCAAGAAAAATTATTGCGATATATTAAAACTATCAATTTTGAATCGTTTAATGCAGTCAGTATCTGGCATGCATTTCAAAACATGGTCCGCACCGCCTTATATGCAAAATATGGGACTACTCGACCAGGAGCCATTCAAAACACAATTCGATTTGAAAAGATTGTAAAAGCCG
The DNA here is from genome assembly GCA_027487215.1 of Pseudomonadota bacterium. GTDB lineage: Bacteria > Babelota > Babeliae > Babelales > CAIQNR01 > JAIYDZ01. Next base: position 38,497 of record JAIYDZ010000006.1, on the reverse strand, counting down.
TCACGCTGGATCAGTTAGTGCGCTACTCAGAAATGTTGTATGAACACGAGCTGGTCTTTCTTAAAACAACGGTTCAGCATGGACTTTTGGAGGTACTGTTTTTAACTATGTGTCACGAAGTTCACGGTAAAGCGCGTATGGCTGAGCCAGTTTTACCTTCCCCAGTTATTGAAAAAAAAACAATAAGTAATGTGCCAAGCACTCCTGTAGAGCAGCCAGTAGCTCCTGTTGCAGCTCAAGTCCCAATCCAAAGTTCAGGATGGCGGGGATTTCTTGATAAAATTGATGGAATGGGCGATCCACTTATTGCTTCAATTTTTAAACAGGCAGAATTTGGTGGGCTTGATGTTGAACGCTCTGAGCTTATTATTCAGTTGCCGGCTGATGCTCCTTTCTTTGCTGAATGGCTTAAGGATAAGGAAGTTGCATGGATGGGCTTCTTGAAAATAGTTTTTGGTGATACAATTAAACCGGTTATTCGATTTGATGCCGGAAAAGTTACTGCACCTGTCACAGTTCAAAAATCTGTTGGTGGTACTGAGCGTTCAGAAGTATCTTCTGTTTCGCACAAAATAGCTTCTCCTGCGCCAAAAAAGAAGGTAGCAGCAGTTGACGTTTCTGATAAAGAGAAATGGAAACTTGCCAACGATTTGGTAGAAGTATTTGGTGGAACGGTTGTAGAGGTTTTGAACGATGAAAAAGTTACATAAAGTTGTTGTTGTTGGTCGTACTAACGTGGGTAAATCTACCCTTTTTAATCGCTTATCAACAAATGTGAAAAGTTTGACCCTTGATTATGTCGGGGTGACCAGAGATTTTCTTGAAGATACTGTTACCTGGCAAGGCAAATCATTTGACCTTGTTGATACAGGTGGTATTCAGTTGCGCAAATCGCACGATCCTTTGATGGAACGAGTTCGTCTTCGAGCACTTGAAGTGCTTGATAAGGCAAGTATTATTATGTTTATGGTTGATGGAACAGTCGGACTTCTTCCTGAAGACCGTGCCATCGGATCCTATGTTCATAAACTTGGTAAGCCTACCATGCTTCTTGTTAATAAAGTTGATGCAAAAATTACAAAAGATCTTGCACCAGAGTTTGATCGTTTGGGATTTGAAGACACTTTATTGATTTCTGCACAACATGGTACTAATACCGCAGATCTTTTACAGATGATTGTTGATCGTTTGCCTAAAGATGTGAGTGAAGATACTACTAAGGCAGAGTTAAGAGTGGTTTTCTTAGGCAAGCCCAACGTAGGCAAATCATCATTAATGAACTTTTTGCTTCAAAAAGAACGTACTTTAGTAAGTGAAATTGCAGGGACTACTCGCGAAGCAATTAGTGATAAAGTTGCATTTTATAGTGAAACTATTCAGGTGACTGACACGGCTGGTGTGCGACGTAAACGTTCAGTTGACGAAGGCATCGAAGAGATGATGGTCAAAAGTTCACTGCAAGCCGTCAGAGACGCAGATATTGTGGTATTGTTAGTGGACGGTTCTGAAGGTCAGATTTCTCATCAAGAGCTTCGTCTTGCTCAGTTTGTATTTGAAACAGGTAAAGCATTAATTCTTGTTAAAAACAAACATGATTTGATGGATGATAATACTGTAGAGCAATGGAAATATGATGAAGATGTGTATGAACATCTTTTTAAGAAATTAGAAAAATTAACTATTTCATGCAAAACAGGCCATAATGTGGGTAAGTTAATGCCCCTTATTATGACTGTATGGGATCGCTATCAGTTCCATGTATCAATGTCTGAAATTTCATTATTGCTTAAAACAGCACTTGAAAAAACACCGTTATATCGTAATCAGCAAAAACTAAAATTGTATTCAGTAAAACAGATTACCTCAAAGCCGCCAACATTCCGCTTGAACGTGAATGAACCGGGATGGTTTGAAACAAGTCAACTTGGGTTTTTTGAGAATTTATTGCGCAAGACTTATGAATTGGTCGGAGTTCCTATTCAGTTTGTGGTTAAGCGAGTAAAACCTTTTTAAGATTTAAATGTTTAGTAAATTATTAAAAAAGCTTTTTGAGAAGATTTCTTTTTAAGAAGCTTTTTTGCTGTAGATTTTATATTTTTTATAATGTTCTCGGCTCTGCCTTAAAAAAGTTGAAGCATGATGATATGTGGAATTTGAAAAATGAATGGCATTTAGTGATGAATATATCATTATTAAAGTTTATGTTAGGATTGTGCTGAATCATTGAAATAATAAAGTGGTTAACACAGGAGAATTCTATGAATACTCGTATTGTATTTCGTGGCATGGAGCATTCACAACTTCTAGAAGACTATGCACGCGAAGCTCTGAGCAAAACTGATAAGTTTTTGAGTCATGAGGTCGATCCAATACAGGTTGATATGGTTTTAGAAGCGCATAAACAACATCAACATCACAAGGTTGAAATTCGTTTAAAAAGTAAGCACCATCATGTTGTGATGTCACACGAAGGCACTGATATTTATGTGGTTATCGATTACGTGGTAAAACATGTTGTTGAAGAAATCAAAAAGAACAAAGATAAAATGTTAGATAAACGTGATAGTAGCAAATGTTGCTAACTGCTGCGTAAGGTATGAGTAAAATTAAAAGGGACCAGTAATGGTCCCTTTTTTATGTATCTTTTTGTAAATGTTACAAAATTAATGCTGTGAGTGTTTTTCAAGTTCTTGAATTACCACAGCGATATCTTCGTCTTCAAGCTCACCCTGCCAACGGCGTAGTTCTTGGCCAGTGTGTGGGTCAATCACAATAATGGTAGGAAATCCAAGCACCTGATAACGCGGTCGTAAGCTGACGTATGGTTCTAAGTGTGAGTTGGTTCCGTCAACTGAAAGTACGATATAATCTTTTTCAAGTTCTTTAACAACAGCAGGATGTTTTAATACTTTTTCAGCAATTAATTTGCATATTGAACATTGTGCTGCCCAGAAATCAACAAGGATTTTTTTACCTTGGTCTTGTGCGTCGTGTACTGCTTTATCGTAATCGGTATACCAGGTTGCTTCAATGCCATCATCAAGCTTTGGATTGTAGATTTCCTGCATGCTTTCTACAAACAGAAATACTGAAGCTGCAATTGCTCCAATACCTACCATATTTTTAAACAGTTTCCATCCAGCTGAATCGTGGCTTGTAATAGACTTAAGGTAAAAGACACCCATGCATACAGTGCTAATGGTTAACATCACCATAATAATTGAATGAGGCAAAATGTTATTCAAATAATAGAATGACATTCCAATAAGCATAAACCCAAAAATCTTTTGAACTTCAAGCATCCACATTCCCGCTTTTGGAAGTACTTTAAGTGAACTTGAGAATGTTCCAATGATTAAGAGCGGAGTACTGATTCCTATTCCAAATGCAAACAGAAGCAAAAAGCCTAACGATTTATTTGCCATTGAAGCGACCATAGAGAGAATTAAAGCAAGTCCTGGTGAAAGGCATGGTGATGCAACTGTTCCGCTCATAAGTCCAAACAGGAAGATTGAGAAAAACGATCCGCCGCCTGAAATACTTCTTTTTTGTTGTAAGAATCGTGGAAGGTACAGGTTATAAAATCCAAATAATGAAAATGCAAAATAACAAAGCACCGCAACAATAAAAATTACAAACAGTGGGTTTGCAAGCATCTGTCCAAAAGCTTCTCCCGTGGTCGCAGCAAGAAGTCCCATACAGGCAAACGTTACTGAGAGTCCAAGGGTATAAGCAAGTGAGAGAATGAAGTTTTGTAGTACTGATTTACTACCTTGTGCTTGCAGTACACCGACAGTAATAGGAATCATCGGATAGATGCAAGGGGTAAGGCTTAATAAGATACCAAGTATTAATGCTAAAAGGATTTGTAAAGGAATTGAGCGAGTAGTAGTAAGTGCATTTGAAAGAGCATGTATATCAAAAAGTCTTCCAGCAAATTTTTTCAAAGAAGAAGTAACCTTTCCTAAAAAGCTTGATGCTTTTGCAGAAGGTGTTCCTTTTGAAGCAGGGCTTGCAGATGATGAAGAAGCTGTCTGTTGAGCGATTTCTTCAGTTGAAAGGGTGCGTGCTAAAAAATTAAGTCCAATTTTTGTTTCGTGTGCTTGGCTTTCAAGAGAGCTTTTAAGAGAAATATTAAGATCTGTTTGCGCTTGAGGTGCGTCAGTTTGAAGTGTTGCGGTGGTAAAAAGTGAAAAATCTTTATCAAATCCAAGAGCAGTAATTTTTGAATTTTTATCATACAGTCCTGATGCTTCACGATCAGTTGTCCAGGTAGACAGATCTACATAAGGACTATTGGCAGAGATAAGAACAGTATTTTTGTAAACCTGTTCTCCTGGTTCAAGATGAACCTGTGTAATGACATCGGTAGTAAACGGTGTGATCTGAATTTGTCGTGCATTAACCGAAAGTGCTGACGCCGAAAGTGGCGCTATCAGTAGTAATAGAAGGCGCTTTGACAGTTTCATAAATAATCTCCTTTGTGAGAGTTGCATTTTATAAGTGATCAACTACACTAACTATACTTTTGTATTTGTTCAAGTAAAAAAAAATCTGAAATTATTCGGGGCTGTAGCTCAGTTGGTAGAGCGCATGGATGGCATTCATGAGGTCAGCGGTTCGATCCCGCTCAGCTCCATACTTTTTCTGTAAGTACAAATATTTTTTTCAAAATAAGTTCTTAATCAGATTCGATAATTATTTCTCTTGATAAATGTGCTATCAAAAAATTAATTTTATTCTTTTGCATCAATTATAATTGATCCATTGGATGTTTTAAGACTAATGAGAGCGCCTTTGCCAGCGCCAATTGTTCCTGACAGCTCTTGGCCTGACACAAACCCAGCTGATGATAATACAGGAAATGCTGACTTTATTGTGCCAATATGAGTTTTTGCTCGAAGAGTAGCAGAGATTTTTTGAGGCAGCTGGCATTCAATAAATCCATTTACGGTAGTCAGATCGATACTGTTTTGGTCAGTTGCTTTATTGACTATAAGTTTGATTGTACCATTTCCTGAATAGGCCTTTATGGAGCTTTTTGAATCATTGATACTAATTTCACCATTCACAGTTTCGCATTGAATTGGCCCATAGACACGTTCAAGAGAGATTGATCCATTTGTTGTTTTGAGCAGTTTGCATCGTGTGCTGAAGGGAACACTGAGTGTATATTCAAGTGCAACACTCTGTGTGTAGCGAGTTTCATAGTGAGTTGAAATGATAAGGGAATCTTTGGTTGCATGAACTTTTGCATGTACTTTATTAAACTGTTTTCTATCGCCGCGCTTGGTTACTTGTATGACAATGTTTTTATGAGCGTGACCGATTATTTTGATAGGGCCATTAATAGAGTGAACAGAAACAGTGGGCGTTGTTGTAAAAGGAATATTTTGTAGTGAAGCAACATACTCATCATCTTCTGTTGGAGCATACAGCACAGATCGATCGATGATGGGAGATTCATCGCCAAAGAACCATGCAAGGCCAATAAAGAGTGCCAACAGAAGCGCAAATGTTGTCAGAAAACCCACAAAATTCCCCTTTTAAGAAAACACAGTATTTTAAATGGTAATAAACTGGGCTTTTTTGTAAAGGAACTGCTCAAGTTCTTTTAAATCTACCGGGCTATTATCATAACAGTTGCGTATAAAAAACCATCTAAGCTTGTGAAAAGATTATATTACCTTGGCAGCTGTGTAATTTAATAGAAGATCCACCATGCCCAGTTTTTCCTTTTACTTCTTTTTTAAAATCTGAAAGTGCCACTTTATTAAATTCCATAGTGACCGTTTCAAGGGTAATAGGATGAGATGAGGAGACAGAACCTTTGTTTGTTTTAAGATGCACATGTGCGTTAGTTCCTTGAGGAGTAACGACCGTAATGGTCCCTTTGCCGGTAATAGCAAGGATTGAATCATCGCTCGTAAGAGAATCTGAGGTGATTTTAATTGATCCTTTTGTGCAACTTGTTTTAACAGAGCCGCTTACATTATGAAGATCAATTGAACCATAATCAGTTTTTGCGTTTACACCATGGATCGTGTGAGCGATAGTAATTTTTCCTTCAACAGTTTGCACTGATTGCAGTGTTGATGTTTCAGGGATAAAAACAGTATAGCTGACAGAGCAGGTACGGCCTTTTTTAAGTCCTGCTGTTTGTATGATAAGAGAATCTTTTCCCACAATTTTTTTGATGGTTGTGTTGTTAAGCTCTTCTAGGGAACCTTTTTTTTGAGCTTTAACCAGGACTTCTTTTTCTTTCCAGGTTTTTATTTCAATAGGCCCTTTGTTATTAGAAAGGGTTATCAAGCATCCTGTATCAACCTTTTGCTTGAGTGTCACTTCTTCTAGTTTGGCAGGACTAAAGAACTCTTTTGTTTTTTCAAAGAAAGGGAAATCTTTCAAAAGAGGGATTTCTGCGTTACCATTTCTTGGTAGTATCATAAAACTAAGTAAAACTATTTTACTAATACGTGTAGATGTCATAGTACTCCTGACTAATGTAAGGATTATTTCCGATGCAGTGTACAACAGTTCCAGCCAATATTCAAAGGCTCAAAAATGAAATTCTGCCTTATTTTCCTCAGGTAACAGCAATTGTAGAAGCTTTACGTGCTTCAGGAGGCAGAGCACTTCTTGTTGGTGGAGCAGTACGTGATCTTTTGCTTGGTTATAAAGTAAAGGATCTTGATATTGAAATACATGGAATTGAACTGACACAAATTGAAAAAATATTGGGACGATTTGGCTTTGTACGATTAGTTGGTAAACAATTTGGAGTACTACGCATTGATGGTATTGATATTGATTGGTCAATTCCTCGCACCGATGGATCTGGAAGAAAGCCCCGTGTTGAGTTTGATCCTCATATGCCTCTTGAGCGGGCCTTTGCGCGTAGAGACCTTACCATTAATGCCATGGGTATAGATTTAGTAGCGTACACACTCATTGATCCTTTTGAAGGATGCCGTGATCTGCAGCGTAAGGTGTTGCGCGCACCAGACCCAGAGTTATTTGTTCAAGATCCATTAAGATTTTTTAGAGTGATGCAGTTTATAGGACGTTTTGGATTTCTTCCTGACACACAACTCAATGAACTTTGCACAAAGATGGATTTGACTGATATTGCACCAGAACGTATTTATCAAGAATATGAAAAACTTTTTTTAAAGTCAGCACAACCTTCATTAGGATTAAAGTGGCTTGAAGATATCGGTCGTCTTAAAAAATTACTCCCAGAACTTTATAATACTCGGGCAATACAACAAGAGCCTTCATGGCACCCAGAAGGTGACGTGTTTGAACATTCAATGCAAGCCCTTGATAAAGCAGCACAGATAGAATGCAGTAATGATCAGGAGCGCCTTACGCTTATGATGGCTGCCTTATGTCATGATTTGGGTAAGGTTACTGCGACGCGAGTAGTTGAGGGCAAAATTCGTGCCATAGGGCATGATATTGAAGGGGTGCCGTTGGCGCGTGCGTTACTTGCCCGCATTACTAATAAACATGATATTCGTGATACTGTCTTGGTACTTGTTCGTTATCATATGATGCCAGGTCAATTTATTAAAAATGGGGCCGGAGATGCTGCCTATAAACGCCTTGCAAAAAAACTTGCTCCACATACTCATTGTGAAATGCTGACCAAACTTGCTCGTGCTGATCATAGTGGAAGAAATCCTTTAAAAGGGGCTCCTCTTTCTGACTTGCCCACAGGAGTTCTTGAGCAGTTTTATCAAAAGGCGCAGAAATTAGGAGTTTTACATGCTCCGGAAGCGCCAGTCTTAATGGGTGCAGATCTGATTAATCAGGTAACTCCAGGTCCATTAATGGGCCGTATGCTTGAACATGCCTATACAATTCAGATTGAAAATGGAATCACAGATAAAGAAGAATTGAAAAAACGTGTTTTAAAAGAGGAAAAAGAGTAATAATCTTCGGTTTAAACAATATTTTCTGCAACTAAAAAGCTTTAAAACAAGAACCTTTATTTTTTTATCAATATTGCAATTTGTAAAATCAATAGACTACACTAATACCAGAGAGTATCTGGAAAAAGGGGGTAGTCATGAAAAATTTTTTGAGAGTTTTTTCTTTTTTTTGTCTGTTGGTGTTTGTTTGTGGCGCAGGGCACGCTGTAGACATGTCATATCAAAATCGTATCGAATGTCCCCCATCACTTGATGTTTTTAATCCAGCAGTAAAAGATCGCCATGGATTAGTTATTCAGAAGTATAGGAATGAAAAAGCGGATCATGTTACTTATATTACTCTTGATATGTATGGTTTTTTAAATGGAAAACCTTTTCCTTTATCGGGGTGGATGCATTTTCAACCGCCATTGAGTGCTCAACAGATTGGAGAGAAGTTGCAAAAAACTTCTGATTTTAACAGTCCAGTTTCTTCGATGTCTCGCGGTGTAATCAGTTGTACCTATCAGTATGGAGTTGCTGATGATTACAGAAAAACTCCGTTGATTGTGACCCTTGATTCAAAAAAAGCAGGTATGATGTATCAATGTCCGTTGCCAGAAGAAATTTCTGCGCAAGAAAAACGAGAAACTCAACTTGTTAAGATGCGAACTCTCCCTTATAAAACACAACGAGCCCTTAAAGAATCGCATAATGTTTCACAGATTGTATATGTCGATCGCGACAGGACATTTGCGGCTAAAGGTGTAGAAGGTTATTACAATGTAGAGGGTCCTTTTGGAAAACTTATTATTGATACAACCAGTAAAGAAGGCAAACCTTTGCTTTATGAAAAAGTAGTACGTAATGGCGATGACAGAGTGTTTACCTATAAATTCGCAGGTTTTTTTGGTCCTGTTGCCCTTGCTTCGTATTCTGTTGATAAGCATGTAGAAAAGGCTGGTCTTGTTAATATCGATAGTCCACAGCTTGCGCGCTTTATTAATCGTGGCGCTGGTGAAGACGCGCAACATCGCGCAGTTGACTCACAAGGAAAAATTATTATTCCACCATGTAAAGCAACACAAATTTTAAAAACCGATTCTGATCTGCGTGTGCGTTGTATTTACGGCTCTACTAATGATCCGGATAAAACAATTATCTTAGAGAGTGTGCAGGATCTTGATCAGGAAATTCATTATAAAAAATGTACTGTATGGGGTGGTCGTTATAAAGGTGAAACTTTGTATGACTTACTCAATAATAAAAATGGCACAACAACGTTGTGGTCAATTCAAAAAGATGGAACTCATACTGCCCCAGTTACAATTTTTTGCACAAGATAACATCATTTTAAGCTTCCTTTTTTCTTCTTCCTGTGCTACAAACTAGCTAGAACTTTCTTGAAAAAAGGAACACACAATGCATATGTTACTTGGTAATTCTTTATGGAACTTAGTTGTTCAATCCGACATGATGACTAAGTTTATTCTTGGCGGTCTGCTGGGAGTATCAATTCTTTGTTGGTCTCTTATATTTCATAAATACATGACGCTGCGTGTTAAAAAACAACAGATGCTCGATCTCTTGCGTGCATTAAGAAAAGCTGAAACATTACAAGATGTTGTTGCGCTTGCACGCATTCATTCACAAACCTATCCAGGTTATTTATTAGTAACGCAACTTGAACAAGCAAAAATTCTTTTACAACAAGCTCATCAAAAAGGTGTGTTGAGTGATCAAGAAATTTCACTTCTTGAAGAGCGTCGTTATCAGTGTATAGATGATATGGTGTATAGCCAAGAAGCTCATCTTCCAACGCTTTCTGTTACTGCAAGCGTGTCACCGCTCATTGGACTTTTTGGTACGGTGTGGGGTTTGACTAATTCGTTTATCAGTATTAGTCACAAACAATCTGCAGATATTGTAGCAGTTGCTCCGGGTATTGCTGAAGCGTTGTTAACGACTATTGCAGGGTTATTGGTAGCAATTCCTGTTGCAGTTGCTTATCACTATCTTAAAGGATCGGTCAGCGATCTTGAACAGCAACTGTATGGGATTTCTGAACGAGTGAATTTTATAATTCGTCTTCACCTTCTTCAAGGAAAGAATAGCGATGAACTATCGTTGGCTTCGCAAGAGGCGTCGTAAAGAACAACCGTTTCCTGAAATTACGCTTACTCCTTTAATTGATACTGCTTTGAATTTGTTAATCATTTTTATGGTTACAGCGCCAATGCTTAAAAAAGAAAATGCATTGTTGGTTGAGCTGCCAAAAGGAAATATAAAAGAGGTAAGTGATACCCAAAAGCAGGATCTGATAGTTACTATTGATAAATCAGGAAAAATTTATTTCAATAACCAACTTGTAACCGATGCTGAGTTAATTAAAAGTTTACAAAAAAGTGCTGGTCCAAAAGATCAAAAAACTGTTTTTGTAAAAGGTGATTCAGGGGCCTCTTTTGGAAGAATTATTGAAACGGTTGATAAGATCAAGCAAGCAGGGGGAATTGGGTATGTTGCGCTGGCCACATCCGGAACTGTCTCCTAATGCGCTGTTTTTTTTAAGATGGTTAACTGTTTCTACTCTGATTCATGCTGTTGGATGTTTTTTATTATTGTTTGTCTATACCGATTATAATTCAGAAACATTACTACAAGTGCGTTCAACATCTTCTGAAGCAATTGTGAGATTAATTCCTTTTGGTAAATCTCGAGCTGTGCAAGCTGCGCAGTCAGCGACAAAAGAGCCATCTAGATCTTTATCAGTTGTTAAAAAAACGATGATAAAAAAAATAAGTAAGAAAAAAACGGTACAAAAAAAACAATCTACTTTGAAAAAAAAACAACCAGTAAAAAAACAAAAAGAAACTCTTAAAAAACAGGTTCTTGAAAAGAAGATTCAAAAAGTGGATCAAAAAAAAGAGACTGCTCCTATAAAAGAGAAGGCCGATCAAAAATCTGAAGACGTTGTTCAAAAAAACAAGCAGCCTGTTGAACAGGTGACGCAAAACGATGTGCCCAATGCAGCAGTAAATGCAACAACAGATCAACTTATTCAAGAAGTGACGTTTAAAGAATTTGAATTAGTTCAACTTCAAGAATCATTACAAGAAGCAGTTGCGCGAGTATGGGCTCCGCCTGCAGGAATGTCAGAAGAGCTTGTGTGTCAAGTTGCTTTGACTGTCGGATGGGATGGAAAGTTGCTTGAAAGATTTGTAGAAGTTTCATCAGGAGTATTTGTCTATGATGTTGCTGTGGAACAAGCACTTGATGAACTGCAGATGCCATCTGAGTTGTGGGGAAAAAAAGTAAAAATTGCCTTTAAGCCATAGAAAGTTACACCATGGTACGAAATATAATATTAGCGCTCTTACTAAGTGTCAGTAGCTGTAAAGCTGAAGTTGAAATTCAAGCACGTTATACGAAAAAAATGCCGCTTACTATTGCATCGTTGGGAAAAGAGCAGTCAACTACTCAGGAAATGTTAAAAACTGTTGCGCAAGACCTGACATTCACCGGTCAATTTGAAGTTGATCTAGTCCATGTTGATCGTTTAAAGACAAAACATGATGTAAAAGATTTTGCACAAAAAAGTCCGTTGTTACTGATTGTTGAAGATAAAATTGGTAAACATGGTCTTGAGTGGCGTTTATATGATACGCGTACGGGCTCAATGAAAGTAGGAAAGCGTTTTGTAAAAGAAGATGTCTCTGTGAGTGCATGGGGGCATGATTTAGCTGATCATATTAACTTTGCCCTTACCTCTAATCAGGGTCCATTCTGTTCACTTATTACTTATTGTAAAGAGGATCCTAAAAAGACAAAAACCGATATTTGTATTGCTACCTATAATGGAAAAAATGAAAAAGTAGTTGCTTCACTCAATACTTTTGGAATTGCTCCGTGTTTTAATGCTGATACAGAAAAACCCCTTGTTTTGTATTCAGAATATACAGCGCATAATATTCGCTTAATGATGACTGATTTTCAAGGCAATAAATCACGTGCTGCAAATTTTGATGGTCTTAATATGCAACCAGCATTTTCTCAAGATGGGTCTGATATCGTTGTGTGTTTATCAGCAGCTGGTAATGCGCAGCTCTATCGTTATGAATCGGGAAAGGGTGATAAAAAAGGTCGCTATATTCGCTTGACCGATAATGCAGGAAGTAATCTGTCTCCCGCTATTATGAAAAATGGTGATATTGTCTATTGTTCTGATTTTGAAAACGGTAATCCTCAGATCTATATGATGAATCGTAATGGCAAAAATGTAAGAAAAATTTCTGAAGGTGGATGCTGTACTGCTCCAAGTTATTCAGGAGCAACACAAAAAATAGCCTACTCAAAGTTGATCGATGGGTATTCTCAAATTATGGTATATGACCTTAAAAAGAAGGCAACGGTACAGATTACTACTGACGCTACTCATAAAACAGAGTCTTCATGGTCTCCGTGCGGAAACTACCTGGTTTATTCTCTTGAGGATCCTAAAACAAAACGTCTTGCAATTCATAATTTACTCACCAAGGAGCGTACATTTATTACCGATGGATCGTTTAGATATAGCTATCCTTCATGGTCTCCTCGCTATCCTGTGTTACCTACCTTGAGTTAATGAGGATTTTTGATCTGTTATAGGTAGCAAACAATCGACACTAGCAAGGATAATCGGTATACTGACCCTTACAGGTAAAACTTTCCTATGAGTGGGGGAGTGCGTCATTATACTGCAAAAGAGGTAAACGCTCGATGAAAAAAAATAAAAATAAATTTAGCCCAAGTCCTGCCGGTAGCCCTTGGACAGTGGTAGTTCTTGCTGCTGTTTTTGTAAGTGTCCTTCTTATGGTGACTACCCGTTTTGCTGATAATGTCAGAGAACGAGGTGAAGTTACTTACTCAAAATACCTTGATTTGGTAGAGCAAGGACAGGTTAAAGGAGTTACTATTATTGGTTCTTTTGTCAAAGGTGTGACGAAAGACGATAAGCATTTTGAAGTGACTGTTCCCGATGAACAAGCTGAGCATTTACAAATACTAAGAAAAAATGCAGCTGAAGTTGAGATTTCAAGTACTTCTTCATTAGGCTTTTGGCCATTTCTATTGATTGCACTGTTAATGAGCATGTTGATGGTTGCCTGGTATATATTCAGGCCTTCACGTGGTGGAAGTTCTGGCGGTGGTGGAAACGTTTTTACTATGGGTAAAAGTAGAGCGAAAATGTTCTTACCTTCTACTATTAAAGATACTTTCAACTCTGTTGCAGGTGCTGATGAAGCAAAAGAAGAACTCCAAGATGTGGTTGATTTCTTAAAGAACCCTGAAAAATATAAACGCTTAGGTGCAAAAATAACTCGTGGCGTACTTTTGATTGGTGAGCCAGGAAACGGTAAAACCTTGCTTGCTCGTGCTGTAGCAGGGGAAGCAAACTGTTTGTTTTTCAGTATTAGTGGTTCTGACTTTATTGAAGTTTTTGTAGGGGTGGGTGCCTCACGTGTACGTGATCTTTTTGCTCAAGCACGTAAAGCGGCTCCAAGTATTATCTTTATTGATGAAATTGATGCTGTAGGAAGACATCGCAGTGGTGGTGGCTTTGGCGGCGGGCACGATGAAAGAGAACAAACACTCAACCAGCTTTTAACTGAGATGGATGGCTTTGAGACTGCAAAAGATCCGGTTATTGTTATTGCAGCAACCAATCGTCCAGACGTTCTTGATAAAGCACTTTTAAGACCAGGTCGTTTTGATAGACGTGTTGAAGTGCCGTATCCTGATCTTGCAAGTCGTGAAAGAATTTTAATTTTACACGGAAAAACAGTACAACTTGATAATTCTGTTGATATGAGAAAAATAGCACGAGGAACACCAGGGTTTTCTGGTGCAGATCTTGCAAATCTCATTAATGAAGCGGCAATTATTGCTTCAAAGTCTAATCAGGATAAGATCACTATAAAAGATTTTGAAGAAGCGCGTGATAAGATTTTGCTTGGTAAAGAAATCAAAACGATAGCTTTAACTGAGCATGACAGAAAGACAACTGCCTATCACGAATCAGGACATGCTCTGATACGTCTTTTGTTGCCGCATTGTACTGATCCTTTACATAAAGTAACGATTGTACCTCGCGGACGTGCATTGGGTGTAACGCATTCAATTCCTGAGCGAGAAAAATATACTACCACTAAAGAAGAAATGATTGCATCGGTAATGGCTGCATTAGGCGGAAGAATTGCTGAAGAGATTCAGTTTTCTGAGCTTTCAACCGGTGCTTATAGTGATTTTCAAAAAGCTACTGATGTAGTACGTGATATGGTATGCCGTTATGGTATGTCAGAAAAATTGGGACCTATTGTATACGCACAATCGCAAGGTGATTTTGTCTATTCTCAAAAAACTGCAGAGTTGATTGATGAAGAAGTAAAAAACATCACTCAAGATTGTTATAATAAAGCGCGTATCCTTTTGAATGATAATAGAGATAAGTTGACCATGCTTTCTGAAGCGCTTCTTGAAAAAGAAACGATGTATGCAGCTGAAATTTATGAACTTTTAGGGATTGAGGCTCGAGCAGATCTTCGTTTTACCGAAGAAGCTTAACTTTAAGACGCTAAAAGACCTTTAGATTGAGGTTATATAAAGGAATCCTTTGGGGTTCCTTTTGATCTTAAGAAATCATTTTCTTTCTAAAGGCCTGTTTTAAAAAGTGATTTGAGCTTATTTCTTGTTGAGTATTCAATTTGAAAAAGTAGCGGTTTGTAGTATACTAGATGCTCCTCCATTGAGTAATGGCTTCATGCGGATTCTAGGGATTGAAAGGAACTGATAATGTCGAGGATTTGTTTTGTTTGTGGGAAAGGCCCGCAAACAGGGAACTTGGTAAGTAAAGCTAACAACAGAGTTGGTCGTTGGATTTATCCAAACGTTCATAGAATGCGTTTTTCTCTTTCTAATGATGCAAAAGGGAAAGTGTACAGTGCACGTGTGTGTACCAAGTGTGTAAAAGCTGATAAAGTGCACAAAGTAATTTAATTGAGTGTAAGGATAGGGTGTTATGGCCAATATTAAGTCTGCACAAAAACGAGTTCGTCAAGACGAAGTAAGAAGACAACAAAATTTAGGACGTAAGACAGCATTAAAAACTGCTGTTAAAAAAGTAATTGCTGCCCTTGAAGGTGGTGACATTGACCAAGCTAAGGCTTTGTTAAAAGATGCAGAGGCGCAATTAGCTCGTGCTGCAGGCAAAGGGGTCATCCATCACAAAACAGCTCAACGCAAAACAAGCAGAATTGCGCTGAGAGTTGCTAAGGCAGCAGGAACAAAGAAAGAAGCTAAGGCAGTGGTAAGTTAATTACGCTTGAATTAGTAATTTCTGGTTTTGAAAAATTAACGGGCTCATTAAGAGCTCGTTTTTTTTGCTCTAAATCTAATACTTTTTTATATGATTTCATAAATGTCTTTGCAACCATTAAAGGCATTCTTGTCCCACCGGCGTTTTCAACGATAATAACCAGTGTTAGCGGCGGGTTGTTTTTATAGCGAAAATTGATTGCTGCCCATCCGTGTTCCAGATATTCTTCGCCCATATCACGTTTTTCTAAAGCACTTGTTTGTGCCGTACTGGTTTTTGCTCTGATGGTAAAATCGGTCAGGCTGTTAAGAACATGTGCGGTACCCTCTTGTACTACGGCCATCATTGTTTCTTGTAAGAAATTACGAGTGCTCGGGGCAATAGTTAAAGGTTCACACTTTACTGGCGCGCTTTGTACAATACGTGGTGTTACTAAGTGACCCGTCTCAATAGATCCTACCATGCGTGCAATTTGAATAGGGGTAACCAGGAGATAACTTTGACCAATGTTGGCAGAAAGCGTGTCTCCTTGATACCAACGTTCTCCTGTTTTGGCACGTTTCCATTTACGTGTAGGAATTAAACCAGGTGATTCATTAAATCCACTGTCGGTGATCCTTCCAAGTCCAAAAGAGTTTGCATAACGAGCAAGGTCATCAATATCCATTTTTTTTGCGAGTTTATAAAAAAGTACGTTACAGGATTTTGCAATTGATCGTGCTACGCTTAATGTGCCGTGGCCGTCTTTATTATTACAGCGGAACTTTCTTTCTCCCGCGATTACAGAGCCGGCACAATGGGTTTGGGTACTTTGGTCAATATATCCCAATTCTAATGCAGTAGAGAGGGTTATTAATTTAAAAATAGAACCTGGTGGATAGGTTGAATTAAAAATTCTATTCATGAAAGGTTTCTTTTCTTTCATGTCCCGCCATGCATCAAGGTCCATCTTTTCTAGAAACACATTTGGATTAAAATCAGGTCGTGACAGCGCTACCAGAATGCTTCCATCTTGTGGATTCATTAATACAAATGCTCCGCGCTTACCTTCAGGAAAGAGGCTTTCGGCAATCTGTTGTAGCTCTAGATTTAAAGTAAGAGTGATATCTTGGCCGGGAAGTCCTTCTTCAATCTCTTTTTCTTCAAGATGTTTGCCAAATGAGTTTAAAATTTTTTGATTAATACCAGCTTTGCCTTGCAGCAGGTCCTCGCATGCTTTTTCAAGTCCTGTTTTTCCAATCCAGGTATGTTCATGGGTACCTAAATAGCCAAGCACGTGGCTAGCCAGTGAGTCATAAGGATAAAATCGAATGAAGTCAGTTTTAATAACAATAGAAGAATGTGTTGAAAACAGTTCGGCAATTTTACTCAGTAGTTCGAAATTAACATCTTTAACCAGTAAGATTGTTTGAGCTTTTCTTTCTGCAGCGGTAATTGTTTCAGTGGGCTCTAAAAGAGGTGCTTGGGTGATTGTTTCAAGTTGTTTAAGTAGCTCGTTATGGGTAGCTGTTAGGCTACGAGCACCACTTCCTTTCCAATAAATATTAACAACTGGTCTATTGGTAGCAATAAGCTTTCCTGAGCAGTCAAGAATATTGCCTCGCAAAGATGCTATTGTTTCATACCGTAAAAAGTTATGTCTGCTCTTGGCAAGAAGTACCTCTTCAAGAGTAATTTGTAAATAACCCAACCGTATTATAATGAGAAATTGAGCAAAAATCCATGTACAACCAATCAAAAAAATTTTTGAGTAAAGTGATTGGTGAGCACGATTCATGCCTTATCCGTTCCTTTTTTAAAATCATTAAAAGGATGAAGTGTGTTGCACATTTTAGTAAGTTGAGAAGGGGTAACATGCGTATACTTTTCTGTACTTGCAAGAGTTTCATGGCCCAAAAGTTCTTGTACTGCGCGCAAATCAGCACCACGGTTAAGCAGATGAGTAGCAAATGAATGGCGAATTTTATGAGGAGTAATCTGTTTGTTGCCACGTAAAAAGGTACGAAACATACTTACTACTCGTTGTACAGTACGTTGATTGAGCGGTACATTACGTTGACTTACAAAAAGATATTCTTTGATATCAAATACTTTAGGCCGTTCTTCTTTAAGATACTCTTCAATGCGTATTCGAGCTTTAGAGCCAAACAGTACAAATCGTTCTTTCCTTCCTTTCCCTGTGATGCGTATTACTTTTTCATGCATATCGATATCTTGCATTGTAATTCCACACAGCTCAGAGCAGCGAATCCCTGTTGCATATAACAGTTCAAAAATTGCTTTATCTCTAATCGGACGTTTAGTCGGAAGTTCTTCGTTTTTTACTGAATCAAGTAAGAAAAAAATTTCTTCAACGCTTAAATATACAGGGAGTTTTTTGTCTACCTGAGGACGTTTAAGTTTTAAACAGATTTCTATATCTTTTGTTTTAAGAAATTTCTCAAATGATTTAAAACAGGATATTTTGCGCGCGACTGAACTTTTATCAATTTTTTCATAGAAAAGATGTACAAAATAACGTTCAATTGTTCGGCGCAGTTCAAGTTCTTGCGTTTCACTTTTATTGATTCTATTCCAGAAATCAACAAAAATATTGAAATCGCTTTTGTACGATCTTTGAGTATTATAACTTAAATTTCTCTCAACATTGATATAAGAAAGAAACTCTTCCTTATAACGCATGAAGTCAGTTAAATTCACGCTTTCTCCTTTTTGTTTTCAGCATCTAGGGTACAAAAGTCAGTATAAAAGGGCAATAAGAATTGTTTTGTTTATGTTTTTAAAAAGAATCTTGAGCTATTCAATATTATATTCTTTGCAACGGCGATGCACTGAAGAACGGTTAACTCCTAGAAAAAGAGCGATTTTGTTTTTATTTTTGAATGTGTTCCATAAAACATTTAATGTTTTTGGATCTTTGAGTGCATGTTTTCCAAGACGAGATGCTTCAACCAGTTTTGGATCAGTAACATGATAGGTCTGATCAAAATGGGTTTCGTGGTATACATCCTGTTTTTTTGACTTTTTAACAATAAGATTTTGTACACAATTTTTAAGTTCATGCAAGCTGATAGGACGCTGTGTAATAAGAGAATCTTTATCTTTTTCAGAAAGCCCTAAAAGAGGATTTAGTTCAGGAGAGGTTAGGGCCTGTTCTGTAAATCCTTCTACGAGTTTATTCATTTCTATTTCAGGAAGACTCAGAAGTGGTGGCATAGAAAGTGTTGCTTTCCGTAGTTCATTAAAGAGCATTTGAGAGAATCTTCCTTCTTGCACCAGTGCTGCTAGATCGAGATTTGAAGAACACATAATACGTACATCGCCTTGAACGCGTTTATCACTTTTAAATACAGTATAAAATCCGTATCTAATAAATTGTGCGAGATTGTTTTGTGATTCGAGATCTAAAAGATGGATGTTTTTTATAAAGAGTGTTCCTGTTTTATTAAGCTTTTCAAGAATTGGAATATCAATACTGTTAGTATAGAGTGGATTGATTCCAAAAAGTTTAATAGCGGTTTCAGAGTGGGAAATTTGTCGTTGAATATCAAGGACGTATAGTGTTTCTCGTAAGCTGGTATGATGAAGAAGTTCAACAAGAGATATAATGTCATCTTCTGGAAGATCCAAAAGAAGTGCTTTTTTAGTAAGCGCTAATTTTAATAAATCAATTTTGAAATTAAGAAATATTGACCCATTACCTGGAATTAATCTGTTGATCAATTTTCCTGATTGAGTTGTTTCAAGATATAACAGGTAGTCCCAATCGGAAGGGTCTCTGATTGCATCAATCTGAGATTTAATCACGTCATACATCTTTGGATAATGAACCATAATAATGACCGTGTTATCATCAAGATAAGGAACAGCTGATACTATAATTTGTTTTCCAGAAGCATCTTTTACTAACTGTGTTTGGTTTGTTTTATAAATAAATGATTGTACAGCGCTTTGCTTGAGCGCTTTTGAAATGGGATGACCTTCTTGGATGTTTGGATCAATACCAATAATGGTACGTGCTTCTTTGTTTGCAAATATAAACTTTTTGTTTTTGTAAAAGACGATTCCAATATCTTGTTCAGTACTGTGTAAAAAAGAGCGAATACTTTCTTTGTATTGATTGACTTCCTGATGTTTTACATAAAGTTCTTCAACAATGTCTTTTCTTTGTTTAAGCAGTTCATTGAGGTTCCTGTTTTGAAGAAGGTTAATTATTTTTGAAAGGTAACTTGCAAAGACGATCATTTCATCGCGTTCAATGTCACTGTAGAGTCTTTTTTCTCGTGCGTGTCGTTCAACAGTAATATATCCGACAATATTGTTCTGTTCATAAATAGGTAAAAAAATATCAGCATGAATTTGATTCATAAATGTTAAAATTATTGCTCGTGTCTGATCATTTTCATAAAAGTTGTCATATTCAACTTCATCATAAATTAAAATTTTTGAGTCTTTAAGATATTCCAATGCATTTCTAGAGGTTTCTGGATCAGCATTTTGTAAGAAGAATTCTACTACTGAGTTCTCAGAAGTTTGGTAGGTAATATTTTTATAACCGACATAAAAGTTTTGTTCTGAAGAGCGTACAATAAGCTCAGTGCTTGCGTTGGGAATATTAAATGCTTGTTTAAAAAAACGTTGGGTTAATAATTTTACTTCACTAATGGTGGCAGCAGAACCTAATGAATCAAGAATTTCTTTAAAGTCATGAGTAAAATTAAAGTTTCCCGGTGAGTGTACATGGCTGTGTACGTCTAAAAATCGCAGTCCAATAATCTGTTTAAGAGAATAAAAAAGACCGGCGGTCAAAAGTAGATTGGAAAACCCGAGAGCAAGAAGACTAACTGAAGAGTTTGCAGTGTAAATTGCATTGGGTAATGCTTGGTAAATATTGACAAGAAGGTGAGGTATAATATGGAGCTTCATTACAGTATCAAGCTGTCTTTTCAAGATTTTCATTGAAGTAAGATGCTGTGTTTTTCTCCATACATACAATAAAGTTAGAGGCATTAAAATACAAAGTACGTAGATAGTTTCTATAAAATAGGTATGAAACTCAAGTGCTGGACGGTTTACTACTTCAAATGAATTAAATTTAAAAAATGCAAGAAACAGCGGTATTGCAAAAAAACAACTACTGATTGTAATAGAGATTTTTTGGTGCAGGCTTATTTTATGATTGTTTTCTGTGAAAGATTCTAAGAAGAGTGCCAATGATTGGTACATAAGAATGTTGGTTGCCCATGTGCATCGAATTATGAACAGAATGTAACGATAATCAACAGAGGTATAAAAAGTAGAGCGTGAAAGAGAGGCAATCCAAGAAAAGTCTTCAATTGCAGAACAAAAAATTGCGATAAAAAGAAATATCCACGATGCCGATGGTTTTACACTTTGCGCTATTCGTTTGCCAAACGGCACCATAAGGCTAATTTTGAAGATAAAAGAAATTCCATGAAGCATCATAACCAAGTAGCGAATTGTCTCAATATCGTAAAAGAAATTGGCCAGTGCTTTTACTATTTCAACCACTTTTTTTTTTACCTTATGTTTTATGCGATGGATTGTTGCACTATGCGTCGCATAATGATTGACAGGGCGATTTGATGATATCACAGTAGTCTTATTTGTAAAGAAGGTAACAGTAAATCAGGCAGTCGAGAAAAATTATTGTGTATAGAGTTCTCTGGAGGCCATTCAGAGCGCTCTATTGAACGTTTATTTAGAGAATATATTCATTTGATTTTTTAAAGTAAGGCCATTATACTGTGCACTTGAGTTTTAACCTTAACTCGAAGGAGTGCATTATGGACTTAAAAAGCATTTTTCTTAATTCTTTCTTCGTTCTTGCTCTCGTTTTACAACTTCAACCACCAATAGTGTAAGAACGATCGAAAGCTCTGAAATTCATTATTATGAAGTTTCAAGATTTCCAAAAGAATGACTCCAAAGTAGCCGACGTTTTAAAGCGTGAGTATATTTTAGAGACAATAAAAACATTGCGGTGTTCTACGTCTTTAATGACTCGTCCGGCAGCTTTGGAGATTATTCGTCTCTATGGTAAAAATCCTTTTCTTATTCTTGTCAGTTGTATTTTAAGTTTACGAACAAGAGATACTGTTTCTTTACCTGCAAGTATTCGACTTTTTCATCTTGCGCAAACTCCAGAACAGCTACGCGCAGTTCCTGTTGAAATAGTTGCACATGTCATTTATCCCGTTGGCTTTTCTCATCAAAAAGCATCTCAATTACATGCGCTTTGTAATCAATTAATTACTCATTTTAATGGTATAGTTCCTTCAACTAAAGATGAGCTTTTAGGCTTAACAGGAGTGGGCCCTAAAACGGCTAATTTAGTATTAGGAAATGCTTTTGATATTCCTGCTTTGTGTGTTGATACTCATGTTCATAGGATTAGTAATAGACTTGGATGGGTAACTACTACTACGCCTGAACAAACAGAGCGAGAGCTTGAAAAAATTGTACCACGAGAGTTATGGGTTGAGCTTAATCATTTACTTGTCATGTGGGGGCAAAATAAATGTTTTCCGCTTGTTCCTTATTGTTCTGCGTGCCCTGTGAAACAGTTTTGTCTTCAAAAGAATGTAAAAAAACAGCGCTAAAAAAATCACCCACTCATTATTTCAGAGTAGGCGATTTTTTTATCTTAGACTTGCGTCCGAGCTTAAGCTTACTTGCTCATGCGAGCAAGAAGACTTCCAACTACAGAAGTAGTAGTAGTCTTTTTGCGCTTAACAGCTTTACGCTTAGCGGTTTTACGCTTAACTGTTCTTTTTTTCGGAGCAGCTTTACGTTTTACAGCTGACTTTTTAGCAGCGGTTTTACGTTTAGCGGTTTTACGTTTAGCAGCAGCCTTTTTCGGAGCAGCTTTACGCTTAGCAGCAGCTTTTTTCGGAGCAGCTTTACGCTTAACTGTTCTTTTTTTCGGAGCAGCTTTACGTTTAGCTACTTTTTTCTTCTTAACTACCATTGCACTCTCCCTCTTCATTTGGGGTTACTCATATCTCCTTTTTTTCTCTTGATGCACATGCTAGTTGTTTACACTTTTGATAGTACAAATTTCAGTGACAAAAAGTCAATATATTTTAGGCGCATCTTCTTTTAAAAATTGTAATTTTTTTAAAAGAAGTTCCCAGAAAACTTTAAAAGAATATCTGGGAGCATTTTTTCAGTGATACATTAATTTAGTAAAGCAGCAGCTTTTTCAAGAAGTGTTTCGAATGTAAGTCCTTGTTCTTGTGTGCCGTTAAGCATACGCAAGGTTACTGTATTTTGTGCCGCTTCTTTTTTTCCAACTACCAACATCCACGGAATTCGTTTTTCTTGAGCGTCTTTTATTTGCCCAGAAAGTGCATCTGACGATTCATCGATTTCCACGCGTACACCAGCTTTTTTAAGTATATCATGTACGTTTTTTGCATACTCTTTTTGTTCTTGTGAAACAGTAAGAATTTTTGCTTGTACTGGAGCAAGCCACAACGGAAGATTTCCTTTATGGTGTTCAAGTAGTACGCCTAAAAATCTTTCAAGCGAACCGTAGAGTGCTTGATGAATAATAACAGGACGTTTAAGCTCACCGCCAGCTGAGACGTAGCTTAAATCAAAGTTCTCAGGTTGGAAGAAGTCAACTTGAATTGTTCCGCATTGCCATTCGCGTTTCATAGAATCCTGAATAATAAATTCTATTTTTGGTCCGTAAAAAGCGCCTTCACCTTCTTTGATGTGGTACTCAAGACCCGCTTTTTGGAGCGCATTTTTAAGTGCGTCAGTTGCTTGATCCCATACTGCTTGATCGCCCATTGCGTTTTCAGGACGTGTTGAGATTCCAATTTTTTTGATTGAATCAAAACCGCAACGTTTCATAACTTTCATAAGGACAGTTATGTTAGATAAAATTTCTTGCTCAACAAGTTCAATTGGACAATAAATATGCGCATCATCTTGAGTGAATGCGCGGACTCTAAATAGACCATGCAATACGCCCGAGAGTTCGTGTCTGTGGACTTTTCCAAATTCACTTAAACGTAATGGAAGTTCACGATAAGAGCGTGGACGTTCTTTATAAATTAAAATAGAACCAGGACAATTCATTGGTTTAATTGCGTAGTTTTTATTTTCAACATTTGAGAAATACATGTTGTTTTTATAAAATTCATAGTGCCCTGATCTACGCCACAGTTCGTCGCTTAGCATCATTGGTGTTTCAATTTCTTTGTATCCTGCATCAGCAAGACGAGCCCGCATAAATCCTTGAAGCTCATTTAAAATAAGCTTGCCTTTAGGATGGAAAAATGGAAAACCAACACCTTCTTCATGGAATGAAAAAAGATCAAGCTGTTTTCCTAGTCTGCGGTGATCATAACGTTGCGCATCTTCAATTCTTTGTTCATGTGCATTAAGCTCATCTTGTGTAAAAAATATGACACCACTAATACGTTGAAGTGCAATTCCGTTTCTATCAGCACGCCAGTAAGATCCTGAAATTCCTGTGAGCTTAAAGTGTGCAAGTTTACCTGTTGATGTAACGTGGCCACCACGACATAAATCATAAAAATCTGCTTGTTGTGCAAGACCGACAGTCTCACCTTCAAGGTCATCAATCAATTCAAGCTTAAATTTATTAGAAGCATACAATTTGCGTGCTTCGTCTTTTGAAATTTGTGTGTGTGTTAAAGGTACATTACGTTGTACTATTTCTTGCATGCGCTGCGCAATGCGTGGCAGATCCGTTTCTTTAAAATTAGATTCTGGTAAAAAGTCATAAAAGAAACCCGTTTCAGTTGCAGGTCCAATGGTCAATTGTGTGTGAGGAAAAAGTTCTGTGATTGCATGAGCAAGTAAATGGGCTGCTGAATGTCGAAGAGTTTTTATATCTTCATGCTTATTCATTGAATTTCCTTTGCAAATGAAGACGGTTTGTAGATTTTACCAGAGAGGTTTTAAGTGTATCAAAATCGCTGTAAAAATAAACCTTCCTTCCTAAAAAAGCAATACATCAGAGTTGGTGGCGATTTTGTTGTTTAATTTTAAAACAGGGTGATACACTCTCCGGTGATAACCCGTTTAATTCTTAAACTAAAGGGTATAGGCAGATGTCAGCAAAAAAACAAATCTCTACAGGAAAAATGTACATCTTAGATACCAACGTCTTACTGCATGATCCTCGAGCCTTATTTAACTTCCCTAACGGTACCGTTGGAATTCCTATTATTGTACTTGAAGAACTTGAAAAGTTTAAAAAAGAAACTTCCGAGCGTGGTAAGAATGCACGAGAGTTTGTTCGTTTCCTTGATGATCTTCGTAAAGAAGGTTCATTGGGCGAAGGTGTAGCTCTTGATACAGGTGGTCGCGCTCAAATATTGTTTCCACCAGAAAATATGTCGCTTGGTTCATCATTCAATACTAAACTTGCTGACAATGAAATTTTATTAACTGCATTTGGTCTGCATGAACAGGGCTATGAAGTTAAGTTTATTTCAAAAGACTTAAACGCTCGTGTTAAAGCCGATGTGTTAGGTTTAGAGTCAGAAGATTATTTAAAAGGGTATGTTCCACGAGATGAATTTTATAAAGGGTGGGTGCGTTTAGTCGTACCGGCAGTACAACTTAAACAGGATGTTCCGGATGATCTTGTTGAATTTGCTAAAAATTATCAATTTATGCCCAATGAGTATGTCCTTGTTGAATCACAACACAATCCTCACAACTATCGTGTTTATCGTCATACCACCACTAAAAAGAAGTTTCAGGCAGTTGAGCACCCCCAGCTTCGTTGGGATATCGGTGCACGTAATCCGCAACAGTTGATGGCGCTTGATGCATTGTTTGATCCTGCTATTGAACTGGTTACCTTACTCGGGCCAGCAGGGACAGGGAAAACATTCTTGGCATTAATGGCAGGCCTTCATCAGGTCCTTGTACAGGATATTTATAAAAAGATAATGGTCTCTCGTCCGGTAGTTCCGTTAGGGCCAGATATTGGATATCTTCCAGGTGATTTGCAAGAAAAAATGCACTCATGGATGCAACCTGTCTATGACAACGTAGGGGTAATTTTACATGCAACATTAGTGGGACAACATTTAAAGGCGGCACATTATTCTGATGAAAATGATGAATTTGAGCATGATTTTAAACATGGCAAAAAGAGTAAGAAAAAATCAGCTAAAAAAATGATGCGCAAAGAACGCGAAGGTCTTAATTCTGTTGAAGATCTTATGCATCAGGATAAATTGAGCTTAGAGGCTATTACCTACATGCGAGGTCGTTCTATACCTTATCAGTTCATTTTGATTGATGAGGTACAAAACTTAAGCCCGCATGAAGCCAAAACAATCATCAGTCGTGTTGGCCAAGGAAGTAAGATTGTACTTTGTGGCGATCCTTATCAGATTGACTCCCCGTATCTTGATTTCAGTAGTAATGGACTTGTTGTTGCAAGTGACAAGTTTAAAGATCAGGAACTGTTTGCAACTGTTTTTCTTGAAACCAGTGAGCGTGGAATCCTCAGTGAGCTTGCTTCAAAATTGATGTAACGTTTATTAAGTAGTTGAAGCTAGTTTAACACTTTGATAACGCATACGTGATTTTTCACCAGATTTGAGGGTCGTTGCCAGTGGACGGCCCCATTCTTTTTCAAACTTTTGTATGCGCACTTGGCTAAGCATTCGTTCTTGTGCAATTGATTCGGGTGCTATCTGCTCAACTGAAGAACTGGTTGTGCTATCACGTAGCACGACAAGCATATCTGTTTCTGGTTTTATAGAACTGATATGCGCAATAAAATGGGTGTGATTGCGATAGGTGTCGCCAATTTTTTTTGAGAGTTGCACAATTTTTTTTCCAACCAAAGGCCTTAATGTTTCATGAGTAAGCGGGTGTTTGTTATTTACAAGCAATAATACATTTGAAAGGTGCGGGTGGGCACTACTTTGATACATATGTTCATAGCGTGGGTGAAGTGTTGGATGGATAACACGAAAATCTTGGTCAGAATAATAACAAAAAAGACGGTTAATTTTTTGTGTATCTGGTAGATAGTCTGCATACAGCTCAGGTGAATTGGTGTCTTGGCCGTGAGGAAAGATTGGAGTTGAAAGGTTAATAGCGACTTCAAGAGGGAGGCGAATCTGTTGGCTTGCACTATTAATAATATTACCGCCTTGACCGTGACCAAGCACGATAAATTGAGATGATTTAAATCGATAGCGTAAAGAATTAATTCCTGTTGCGAGATCTTGTGCGGCTCGTTTACGCACTTGTGCGTTTTCTTGTTCATCCCAGGCAAGATAAAGCACAACGGGTTTTTTACTTATTGAAGGACTTTTAGACGCAAAAAAATCGGCAGGAATGGTAAGATCTTGGGTAAATTCATACAATTCTTTAAATTTATCTTGAACATCAGCTGCTTGAAGTGATGAATCAGGAACCACAATAAAAAAAATAGGTTCACTGTCTAAAATATCAAGTATTGATACTGATTTAACAGATTTGTTTTTTTGTAAAGAAAGGCTATAAAAATTTGAAGGGAGCTTCACGACTGCATTGAGTAGTTCAGGGCAGGTCATGAAAAAAACTATGACTAAAAGTCGCTTTAATGCCGACATTACACTCTCCTTATGTTACGTGCTTTCTCAAAAAGCATCGCACAGGGAGGTTTATTTTGTAAAGGGGTTACAGGAAAGGACCCGCTGGCAGATTATAAAAAAAGCATTAATGAATGATTCCTTTTCCAGGACCTCTAATGCAAAGCGAGTACAGGTAATTTGGTAGCGACAGGTAGCCGGTCCAAGCAGTGGTCTAATGCCGACAATAAGAAATGCACAGATAGCATTGAGAATTTTGTTGATCATAGTGATCATGGTTGTGGATTTACTGCTTGAGCAAGTAAAGTTTTTAAGGTTTCAAAAGGAGTTGCAATACCGTCTTTGCTTACAATCATAACGATATCAAATCCAAATGCTCCCAGATTTTGAGTGCGAAAAATATCTTTTACTCTTCGGCGGATCAAGTTTCTTTCTGGGGCGTTGCCACATGCACGAGGCGTGACAATAAGTAATCTACCTTGAGGTAAAATACTTTTAGCCTTTAAAAAACGAATACCCGTGTAACGCAACGCTACGCGGGCCCGCTTAAAAAGATCTGCAATTTCAGATCTAGTAAATGAAGAGACTGAACGAGTGGTTAACACCATCGAGTCTTATCCACTTACCGTCAATCTTTTTCTGCCTTTTGCTCTTCTACGGTTAAGAATTTTTCTACCATCGCGTGTTGCCATGCGTTTGCGAAAACCGTGTTTTCTTCTTCTTTTTACATTACTTTTTCTGAAAAACGTTACTGACATGTCTATCCTTCAAGGAGAGGTTCTATCCTATGCTCTACGCTATAATAAAGGTATTTTAAGATTTTTTCAACTCAGATTCCCATTTTTTCCAAGTATCGTTGGGTATCAAGAGCCGCCATACAGCCCGATCCAGCCGAAACAATGGCTTGGCGATAAATATAATCGGTGACATCTCCCGCTGCAAAAACACCTTCTACAGAGGTTTTAGTCCCACCTTTTAAGCTTATATACCCCATGTGGTCAAGCTCTAGCTGCCCTTTAAATATACCTGTATTGGGCTTTTGGCCGATGGCAAGAAACACCACATCGGTATCAAGTGTTTTGACTGTTCCTGTTTTTTGATCGGTGATTGTTACTTGGGTAACATGGGTTCCATTCCCTTTAATTTCTGTAACGGTATGGGAGTAAATGATTTTTATGTCTGGATTTTCAAGCACCCTTTGTTGCATGGCTGGGGAAGCAGTCAATTTATCAAGGATATGCACTATGGTAATATCTTTTGTGTATTTGTGCATAAATGAAGCATCTTCCATCGCCGTGTCCCCACCGCCAATTATGACCGCTTTTTTATTGGGATAAAAAGCACCATCGCATACTGCGCACACAGTTACCCCTTTTCCCCAGTACTCAGATTCGCCTGGGCATCCTAATTTATTAGGTGAAGCTCCGGTGGAAATAATGACTGAATGGGTTTTAAAGGCTCCATGTTTGGCAGTTTCAATGGTAAATGGCCTTTGTGAGAAATCAACACCTGTTACGGTGCCTGTCATAAAGGTGGTACCAAAATGACGTGCGTGTTCACGCATATTTATCATTAGTTGTGGACCCATGACACTTGTATTGCCGGGCCAGTTTTCAACTGCGGTGGTTCCCATTAATTGGCCGCCAGGAGCGGTACCTTCAATAAGAAGAGGCTTTAAAAATGCTCGCGAGGTGTAAATACCGGCTGAAAGTCCTGCTGGACCAGATCCGATAATAATAACGTTGTGTATAGTATTGGTGCTCATAGTCCCTTAGCTTTTTGCTTAGTCAGATAATAAATAGCGTGATTCAATGTTTTTTCACGCAAACAATATTGTTCTAAAAATGCTGCTGATACGGGCAGTTCTTGTCCAAGGTATTTTGTCGAAGGTGGTTCAAAATAAATAAACTCTTTGGTGCGAGGTCGTTTGGTGAGGTTTAAATATCCTTTAACATCTTCTGTTGAAGTAGTGATTCCTTCAAAACATCCAAGTTGATGAATGAAGATTGCTTCACGTACCTGCTTGGTTGCAAGTTTTCGTACCTTCTCTTGAAAGTCACCTTGCATTTTATACACCTGATAATCGGGATTATCGTAAATAGCATCAAGAATTTCTTTTTGCTGGCGGAGTACTAAATGGTTAGGGACTTCAAAAGTGTGCCGTGATAATAACAATTTAAGTGCATCTTCTGAAGTAGCACGTCGTTGTGAAATGTCATTACGATAAGAAAACACTTCAATCAATTTTTGATGAAGTTCCTGACAATTTCTGAGTCTAAAATGTTTTTTAAACTGTTCGACTTCAAAAAATGCGTGCGGTGTAAAATCTAATATATCAATTCTAAAAGGATAGTGTGTGTCGATGTGACTACTGAAATATTCCTGTAAACAGTTTGCATTAGTCACAAAACTTTCACCAACTTTTCTGCCAATGAACAGTTTTTGAAAAGGGATATCTGCTTCTTCTGTACCAATTTTTACCCATAAATGGCTTGCATAATCACTAAAAAGTGAATTGCCATTTTGATCAAGAATTGAAACAGAAAAATATACCCAATCACCTAAACCTATGATGTCATTGGTAGCTTCTTTTTCTCGTTTTTGTTCTTCTTTAAGAAACTCTTTTACCTGACGATCAAGGTCTTTATAATTTTTTCGTTTAGGTGCTTTAAAAGGTAATCGTTTCCAACCTTGTAGTGGAATAGGTTGTGCAAGAGTTAGCGAAAAATTATAAAGTGCAGGTTTGTTTGGTTGGATAATAATATCTACTAACCGCGGTTCACCTGCAATTAATATTTTATTACGTAAAATTTCTTGATAAAGCCAATCAATAACAAAGTATTTAAAAAAAAATTCTTTAATATGTTCAAGAAGGTGAGGTTGGAAATTTTTTTCAATATAGGCTAGAGGGGTATGGCCTTTAGTAAAGCCATGAGTATAAGTTTCTGACTGTTGAGCAAGCGAAGCATGTGCGTATAACCGGTTGACGTAATTGAGGGGAACTGAAACGGTAGCATAACCAAAATGAGGGCTTACACGCTTGAGTGAAAAATCAAGCTGAGCTTGATGCTCTTCCATCAGCTACTCCTTCTTTTTTTTAGTAGTTGGTGCGAGAGGAGGGACTTGAACCCACACTCCGGTTAGGGAACTGGATCCTAAGTCCAGCGCGTCTGCCAATTCCGCCACTCTCGCGGCACCAAATTTCAACCAGGGTATCCGTAAATTCAATTGGGCCGTATTGGAATCGAACCAATAACCTGCAGATTAAGAGTCTGTTGCTCTACCAATTGAGCTAACGGCCCGGGTAATACCTATGTTGCAGTTACAGAAAGAAAGTGTAGCAAAAGGTTTTAAAAAGTAAAAGGGGAATTTAAAACAACTACATCTTTAGTTCAGTTTCTTTCTTAGCACTCATTTCTTCAGCTTTTTTAATAAAGCGATCAGTTATCTTTTGAAGCAGGTCATTAAGACGTTTTGCAAAGTCTTCTGAAACTACTTTATCTTTTTCCTGGTCGCGAATTAAGTTGTGAATGTTTTTACGTACGTTACGTACACCAACTCTTGTTTCTTCCAACTTCTTGCCAAGAATTTTGATCATTTCTTCACGACGGTCAGCACTCATTTCAGGAAGCTGAAGACGTACTACGTTGCCATCGTTAAGTGGAGTCATACCAAGTTCTGAATCTTGGATAGCTCTTTCAATATCAGCAATGATTGATTGATCCCACGGCTGAATGAGCAATGTGCGTGGTTCTGGTGTTGAAACTGAAGCAAGGTTCTTAAGAGGAAGCTCACTTGTTCCGCCGTAACAAGAAATCTTAAGGCTTTCAACCATAGAAGGGTGCGCGCGTCCACTGCGAATGCCAACAAGTTCATGTTCAAAATGCTTAATGCATTTAGTCATTTCTTCATCAGTCATTTTCTCAAATGGAGCGGTTTGACCTTCTTGTAATATAAAATCTTTCATACAAATCCCTTTTGTCTTTTACAGACCGATTTGAAAACGTGAGAAACGACGAATTTTAATATTTTCGCCAAATTTGCCAACAAGTTCTTTAATGACTTCATCAACTGTAACTTTGTCATTTTTAACAAATTTTTGTTGAAGTAAGCACACATCTGAATAGAGTTTGTTTACTTTGCCTTCGATGATTTTTTCAATAAAGTCACCTTTTTTGCCTTCATCAGCAAGTTGTTCACGCATTAACTTGGTTTCTTTTTCAAGATACGTTGCGTCAACTTGTTCTGGGCTTAAGTAAAGCGGAGAAAGTGCTGCGATGTGCATGCCAAGGTCTGTCGCAAGTTGCTTGAATGTTTCGTTGCGTGCTACAAAATCTGTTTCGCAGTTAAGCTCAATGAGTACGCCAACATTGCCACCTGGGTGGATGTATGCATGAACAAGTCCTGCTGAAGTTGCGTTTTCGCCACGTTTAGCTGCAACTTTAGCGCCTTTTTTGCGTAAAAGCTCAACAGCTCTTTCCATATTTCCTTCAGATTCTTCGAGTGCCTTTTTGCAATCCATCATGCCCATACTGGTCTGTTCACGTAATTGCTGGATCAGTTCCATGCTTACTTTTGCCATAAAAGCTCCTTATCGCGGTATGCATTAGTATCTGTTTTATCAGATAAGTGTGCCACAATAAGGAATTTTGGCAATATTAAACCAAAATGAGCTTTCTAGATTATTGCAGATGCAAGAAGCATAATAGAGGTGATCCTGTGTGATACAGTGCGCCAAATAATAAAGTACCACTAAGTAAGCCTATCCCTATGATAAAGGGCACATGGCAGACTTTTGTAATCTTTAATAGTTTGTGCGTAATCAGACGGAAAAAAATAACATTATTTATAAAAATAAAAACTAACGGTGTCACCGTGTGTATAAAAAAGTGAACTGTTTTATCGGGTGTCAGATGATTGAAATTAAAAGTAGGGGTTGCCTGTGTAAGTGTCCACAGAGTGGCAAGCGTACCTACAATTGAAATTACTCCTGAGACCAAAGAAAGCATAAAGCTTTTTTGTAATGGTAATGATTTATTGAACTTATTTAAGAACAAAGATTCAATACCACTTTTAAGTAACACAAAAAGCACAAATCGTTGTAAAAGTAACATATACTTTCCTCATTTTTTATAATTAAGATTGCTTGCCTTTCGTAACAGATTGGATTGAGCGTTGTCTATTGTTTTTGACATAAAAAAAGGTTCGAAGATGTTTCACTTTGAACCTTTTTTTAGTTTTCTATTTTTGATAAAAAATTACATCTTATCAGGACGAGTGAGTCCCATAACAAGCAAGCAACGATCAAATGTTTCTTTAACTAACGTTACTAACAATAAACGCCCGCGACTTTGGTTAACTGTTTCTGGTTCAAGCACACGGTTGTGGTGGTAGTAGTTGTGAAACATATGCGCAAGATCAAGAAGATAGTACGCAATTAAATGTACCTGATAGTTGTGTGAAATGTTGTGAAGCAACGATTTAAGCTCAACAATTTTTTTGAGCATCAACCGTTCGTTCTCAGTTAAAAACTGTGCATCGTCTGCATTAATGTTTGCAAACTCAGGATGCGCGACAGCCTTTTCTAAAATACTATTAGTTCGCACATAAGCATACTGCAAGTAATACACAGGGTTTTCTTCAGTGTTTGAAAGCGCAAGCGCAAGATCAAACTCTAAATGTGCATCAGCTTTACGGTTAACATAAAAGAATCGCGCAATGTCTGTGCCTACTATTTCAATAATATCAGCAAGCCCAACAATTCTTCCTGCTCGTTTTGAAAGACGTACCTGTTCACCAGCTTCTTTAATAGAAACAAGTTGGTAGATGATGCACTCAAGTGTCACGCTATCAAGGCCAAGCGCTTGTCTAAATCCTTCAAGACGTTTTGGGTAACTGTCATGATCTTGTCCCAACACAATAATGATATGGTTAAAACCACGAGACGCTTTATTAAGCATATAGGCAACGTCAGCGGCAGCGTACGTATATTCACCGTCAGATTTTTTAAGTACACGGTCTTTATCATCACCAAAACGTGTTGAGGCAAACCAGAGTGCGCCTTCAAGCTCATAAGTGTGACCATTTTCAGTTAAACGTGTAAGCGCTTGCTCAATTTTTCCTTGATGCAAGATTCGTTCTGAAAACCACATATCAAATGAAATGTTGTATGACGCAACAGTGTTTTGTAAAAGAAGGAGTAAATGTTTGTATCCGTACTCAGTAAAAAACGCATCGTCTTTAGTAATAACGTCAGCGCCATGTTCGTTAATACATTGTTGCGCAAGTTCCTTCATGTACTCACCTTGGTAAGAACCTTCAGGAAGTTCAATCTCATGGCCAAGGTTTTGTTGAC
This sequence comes from Pseudomonadota bacterium, assembly GCA_027487215.1. Classification (GTDB taxonomy): domain Bacteria; phylum Babelota; class Babeliae; order Babelales; family CAIQNR01; genus JAIYDZ01. The sequence continues at coordinate 5,269 of JAIYDZ010000006.1, read as the reverse complement.
AACGAATTTTTAATGACATGCCCAATTTTTGCATTTGGCTGCCCGCGTCATTGATGTAATGTTCTTTACATACGGTGTATCCAAGGAATTTCAGTACATTGCCCAGCACGTCGCCAATAATTCCGCCTCTGCCATGACCGATGTGCAGCGGGCCAGTAGGGTTTGCACTGACAAACTCAAGATTATAGGTAGTGGTTGGAGACTCTTTTTTAAAGAACTCATTTTTTTGGGTAAAAAGATGTACAGCAATAGTTTTAAAGAACTCTGGTTTTAAAAAGATATTTAAAAAACCTGGTCCGGCAACTTCAATTTTGTTGATAAGAGTATGCTCAAATCTGGTTGCGATTTCTTGCGCTATATCGCGCGGTGCACGGCCTAAAGATTTTGAAAGTAAAAGGGATACATTGGTACTAATATCGCCAAAAGTGGCGCGTTGAGGGTCTGTGTTTAAAGTGAAATCACTTTTTTGTACCAACTCTGGATGAGAGTACTGTGAAGAAAGAAAATTTAAAAATTCTGAATGAAGCAGCTCTAATGGATTCATGGGGACCCTTTATATTCTCAATAGACAGTTTTACACCGTGCTTTTAAAGCCTATCAGAGCCCCCAAAAATGTCACGTTGCCTTAGTGGTAAGCGCTGTTGCTAGCATGAAAAGTCATAGGGTTGAGGTAGCTCTTGGTCATGACAGCATTTATATTCATGCCATAGCCATGCAATAACGCCTGCTACAAGCGCAAGGCCAAAGAATTTTTCAGCTGAACGACGTGATTTGGCAGTGAGCTTAATAAGATCAATAATGCCCCGTTTTTGAAGAAGGAGTCCGAGTGTTCCTGCAGCTCCGACTGTGGTGAGTACTGGGCCGATAAAGTGTGAGCAGCATATTTTTTGTAGTACTGGGCACTGTTTGGCGTTTGCAAAAAAAGGAATAAACATAAAGCGTGATGGGGTGTGTTGGTCTGATGCATGGGCAGTTGATAAGGAAAGAGAAAGGGCAGTGGCAAAAGCAATGGTACGCAAAGTCTTCATACAACATCCTTTAGGTAACAAAAAAGGGTGACACAAAAGTGTGCAATGCCGGGGTGCAAAAGCTGTGTCGGATTGTACCAAAGGGACGATCGCGCATGCAAGAACTAAAAGTAAAGGATGTACTAGTGTAAAAAATAGTGCGAATGTTGAGCATAAAAAAAGGGCCGTTGCCAGCCCTTTAAAATTTTACAGTAACTAGAAAACTGTAGAATAATTATTGAATGTTTTACGCAGCATTGCGCAGCGACTGTCTATCTTTTTCAGCACGGACTTTAGTGGCCTCAATTTGTTCAGTGATCAATCTTTTTTTAAGAATTGCATTTTTAGCGTCTATTTGTATTGTAATGATCTTTACAATATCATTACGACCCAGACTGACTGCTCTTTCAAGAATCTGTTCTTCAGTTAGTTCAAGTGCTCTAGCAAGAGTGATATACTTGTTGGCGGTTAAAGCCCAGCAGTAATCATCATGACTAATAAGAGGTGAGTCAACTAAAACTAGTTCGTTGTTTATAATTTTCGTTTTTGCAAGACAGTCAAACAGTCCGAGTGCTTGGTTATATGTTTGGTTAGATTTATTGAATTTAGGCACTGAAGGAATGAGTGCCAACAGAGGAATAAGCACTGCCCACTGGCGCAAGGTTTCAGGAAGTAGTTTTTCTACTATTGCTCCTCCCATAATTCCGCCGGCGCAACCAACTAACATTCTTATAATTCCCTCATTGTAGTTTTTCTGAGCATCTTCAATAAGCTCAACACATTTTTCTATTTCTTGGTTCACAACAGTAGTATAGGTTTGTTCAAAAATACTTGCATGTGAAGGCTGAAGTAACCCAAGACTAAAAAATAACAATAATGATTTTTTCATAATTAAAACCTCCTAAGATTTAACATAGATTCTTTTTTAATAGTACTCTATTAAGTATAGCAGCTGTGCCCTAGCATTCAACAGCCCCCGACTTTAAGCTTAAATTAACAGCAGGGAAAATATTTTAAGCTTAAATATAAAAAAGGGCCGTTGCCAGCCCTTTAAATTAGTTTTATTTGAGAATATTAAAGACCTTATTTTACTTTTTCTAAAGCGTCTAGTTGCTTTGCTGGAACAAGCGCCAGAACCAAATCTTTAATTTGTTCAATGAAATCTTTTCTGTCTGCTCTATGTGCATGATTAATTTGCGCACTGAAAGTATCAAATCCTGCTTCTTTACACAGGTGTATAAAGTAAGTGAAATCAGTTTCAGGATGTTTAGCAAGTGCTATTATGTTTTTTGAAAGGTTTGTTTCTGCTTTATCGACAGCTTTGTCTAATTCATTGAAGTGATGTTGTAGGGAAGCTAAGAAGTCTTCTTTTGTCTCAAGGGATTGATTACTTTTTTTCCATACGTAACTAGCAACTCCAAGACTTGCCAAAAACAAGAGGCAGGTTTTTAGTTGTTCTCTTTCAGGAGCACAGCAGGCTACAAGTGCAGTAAAAGCGGGAAAAGCATAAAAAACATATCTACAGATTGACAGATCTGGCAGATTTTTTGCTTCGGTCATTAATATTTTATGGTCTTTTTGTTTTACTTGTTCAACTTTAAAGAGTGTGAGGGCAGTGTGAAATTCTTGTTCTAATATTTTGTATTCATCACTTGCTGTGCTGTTATCAATTGCTTGCGTGTTTAAAAATAGTGTCACTGTTAATAATGCTATCAGTTTTTTGATGAAGAGTAATTCCTTCGGGTGTTAGTTAATAACGTATACATTTTGTTGTTGAGGACGACCAATAATGGTGTCAACAATAGTTTGCGTGGTTTGTGCTGCGGCAAGTGCTGCTTGTTCTCTGTCGCGTGCCGCACGAGCTTGAGTTGCATCGATTGATTCGTGAAGTAATTTATTTTGAAGGATCACATTTTCATCGTGTATGAGCTGTACGATAATTGCCTTAACATCATCGCGACCGTGGGCTACTGCTTTGTCAAAAATCTGTTGAGAAGTCAGTTTCAGTGCGCGTGCACAACGAATGTAGGCAGTCGCATTTAAAGCCCATACATAATTTTGAGGGTCATTATGAGTGATGTAATGAATGCTTACAATGCCATATTCAGTGAGTTTCAGTGAGCCAACATGATCAAAAACTCTGAGTGCTGCATCATGCGCTTTTTTTGATTCAATTCCTTTAAAAACAGAAGGAATTATTGCAATGAGAGGAATAAATACTGCACATCTTTTTGCATTGTCAGGTAATGCAAGAAATGCGAGCATTCCTGCAGCAGATCCTCCCAAAATACCGACTAAAAAGCTTTTAGCAGTTTCTTTTTGAAGTTGTTCATCGTACGCAACAGCTGCTTCCAGTTTGTTAATTTCGGGCATTACTTCGTGAGCAAGATGGTTTGCGTTTCCCGCAAAAGAACTCGTAATGAAAGCAAAAAGTAAAAGTTTTTTCATAATTAATCCTTAAATTTTTACTACATTCAAATGATGTTTTAAATAGGAATGATTAGCAAGCTGGAGTGCTATATCCATTCTTCCTGCGTTGCGTGCAAGTTCGATTAACTCATCGGTAGAAAATCCTGATTTCTGTCCAAATGCGATAAATTGTTCATTATCAAGGGCAAACGGCAAGTTATATGCTTCAGCTGACAGACTATTGATCAATGACCCGCGCGTGTTAACACGTTTATTGTAAAGACGTTTAAATTGCCATTGCGCAAGTACTGTGTGTCCCATTTTTATTGACCACATAAGCATATGAAATACCCATGATGCAAACGCAGTAGTAAGGGCAGTATTGAGTCGTGCGTTATCCTGTAACATTACGGCTACAGTGACAATAACCCCACCCACTGCCGATCCATTAACCCACCATTCCATATTTCTACGTTGCTCAGTATGGCCAGCAAGAGTGGTAATTGCTTGTGCATGTGTTTGGCTTGCTTGAATTTCTGTTGAGCTTAAACCAAGACTCATTAATGCTATTAACAATAAACATTTCATAATAAATTTCCTTTATCGCATAAGGTAGATGCCGTTCAGTTCGAGTGTAAGAGCTTTTTAAGTGGCTGTCAAAAGAGTGATCAATATTTAAATTCATAAAAAAAGAGAGCCACTAAGGGCTCTCTTTGTATTTTTTAAACCAAGAGTAGTTTAGAAATTGCTTTTTAATCGGTTAATTTATTAGCGTATCAAGCTCCTTGTTTTCTATTCTGTATAAACGAGAATTAATTACTTTATCACATGCTACTATTAATCCCAATCCGCTTATTGTATAACGGCTATTGATAACGCTAGGTCCTGTTAATAAATAGGCAAAACTTAAAATAGAAAAACCAGCACATAGAGCGTGGCCGTCTTTTTCTGAAGTTACACGGATATTGCGTGCAGTTTTAAATGCCTCAAAGTTATCATCAGTATTTTTTTCCAAGAAAGTATCTTGTAAGGTAGTAAGGTTGTTTATTTTTCTTTGAAAGAAAAGATTATATACTGCTGTACCGCCTAAAACACCTGCCACAAAAGCAAAATTACTGCAAAGTGTTGATACAGGTTTATCAACAGGTTGAAGACCAATGTAAGCTGTTGCAAAGGTTGCCCCCGCAGCAAAAATTCCCAACCGATGAAGACTATTGATGTTTTCTTGTATTGCACCAAATTGTTGTATATTTTTAATTTCTGTTTGGATTGCTTGAGTTTCTGGAAAGTTTAAACCAAGACTTATGAGCGTAATTAAAAATAATTTTTTCATATAAAATATCTCTTCTATTATGAATTTAAATAATGATCTCATCGGAGTATAAGAGCTTTTTAAGTCGCTGTTAAAAGGTTGTTAGAAATCTAAAGTAAAGATTTTATGGATGTTAAGCTGGTATAAAAATAAAAAAAAAGAGAACCGATTAAGGCTCTCTTTGTATATTTAAACCAAGGGTAGTTTAGAAACTGTTTTTTAATAGAGTGGTTTATTTAAAATGACCTGAATACCCCACGGCTTCTTAAGCCTGGGGATGAAAGGTCATCAACCTGATCATGTTCATATGTTGATACAATTAGTACCACATATAAGTGTAAGTAAGGCAGTACAGTTGTTTAAAGGTGGTAGTAGCAAGATTATCAGGGCAGAATTTCCCGAGCTAGAAGAGTACCTCTGGAGGGACAGCTTCTGGGGTGATGGTTTTTTCTCAGAAACAGTTGGCCAAGTAAATATAAACGTGATTCGCCAATATATTAAAAATCAATAAAAGTCATTGTTACCGCGAAGCCACGGCTTT
>JAIYDZ010000004.1 GCA_027487215.1 Pseudomonadota bacterium | reverse complement strand
TAAAAGAATCACACTAAAAAGCCCAGGAAAACCTGGGCTTTTTTTAAGTTCTTAAATCAAAAGAAAGAATACTATTTTGATAAAGCCAGAAGCTTTAAAAAACTTAGTACATTCCTTGCTTCAAAATACATTCAGCTGCTTGACTTTTTCTTCCTGAATATCCATTTGTTTAAGCTGGTTTCTCACATACTTACGAATTGCATCTTCGTTGGCATTGCCTATCGTTTCGACAAAAAAACTTTGCGTCCACAGCTTCCCACCCCAGAAATATTTCTTTTTTATTTCTGGATAAAGTCTAAAAAAATTTCTTGCTGATATGCTTTTTATTACTTGCATTATCCATGAGGGACATATCTTTGGTTCTGATCTAACTACCATGTGTATGTGATCTTTTGGTATCTCCAACTCCACAATCTCAATATTATATATCGTAAGCTATTTTCCAAATAATATCCTTCAGTCCACTTCTATAGGGCTCTACAAAAATTTTATGCCGATATTTTGGAATCCATACAAAATGGTACATAATCCTGAATACATGGTGCGAATTCCGAACCAATTCCACGAGCTGTCCCCCTTATAATGACCTATCGATCATTATAAAGCTATCCAGCTCGGGAGCAAGCTCCCGAGATTTTCGCTTCGCTCGTTAAAAAGCCGTGGGGTATTCAGGTCATTTTAAATAAAAAAGTTAATTGTTCTGGGCAAAACCCATTTTTTAATTAAAAGATCTTTTTTATAGCTTTTTATAAGTTTTTCTTACACATTAAAAATGAATAGAAACTAATATCCCTAAAACAAGCTCAAAGTAAAGGTGCGCTGTGAAACGTTTGCTATTAATACTGTGCACACTATTAGTCAACCTACAAGTAATTATACCATTAGAAGTCAAAAGCGAAACGACTACTTACGTATTATTAGAGGGACACACAAATGCGATTCGCTCAGCACACTTTAGTAGTAATGGTAATCAAGTAGTTACTTGTTCTAGTGACGGTTCTGCAAAAATCTGGAATGTTACCACTGGTGAGTGCATCAATACTTTAAAAGAAGATACAGAATGGGTAAGCTGTGCACAATTCACTCCAGATGGCACTCAAGTAGTTATTGGCTCAGCTCTGGGCACTACAAGAATATTGGATATTGCCACCGGTGAGTGTATACGTACTTTAGAGGGGCATGAAGACATGGTTAAATCTGCAGAATTTAGTAATGATGGCACTCGATTAGTTACTGCTTCATATGACAAAACTGCCAAAATATGGGATGTTGCAAAGGGTAACTGCACAGGTACTTTAAAGGGACATACAGATGTGGTTAATTCTGCAACATTTAGCCCTAATAGCACTCAGATACTTACTGCTTCAGATGACGGCACTGCTAAGGTTTGGGACGCTGCTATTAGTGAAGCTCTATATACTTTAATTCACAATTATGTACTGGTTAAATCAGCACAATTCAGTCGAAATGGCACTCAAGTACTTACTGTTTCTAGTGATGGTACTGCTAAGATATGGGACCTTACTATTAATAAAGATCCAAATAAAGATGTAAAAAGTTCTTTTACTTTAAATGACAATAAGGACAAGGCTGTATCTGTTTTGTCAGCACAATTTAGTCAAGATTGTACTCAAATAGTTACTGGTTGTTCTGATAACACTCTAAAGATTTGGGATGTTGCCACCCGCACCTGCACACATACTTTAAATGCGCATAAAGCGGGAATTCTCTCCATAGAATTTAGTCATGATGGCACTCAATTAGTTACTGCTTCATATGATAAGACTGCAAAAGTATGGTCTAGCTCAAAACCACAATTAATAAAAAAACTTACACCGTATCGTTATTCAGTTCCTCTTGAGTAAACACTTGGATGGATAAAAACAAAAAAATTGAACGCACACCTGAACGCCTAGTCAAAGCTGCCCTTGAAAAAGAAGTTTAACGAGCAAAGCTAAAATCTTAGGAACAGCTCGTGGAAATGGTTCTTAATTTGTACCATAACATCAAATCCTTCAATTGAAGCTGCATGCTGCAATAGACTAATCCTGTTAGATAACAGATGGGACCAGATTGTTATAAAACTTGAAAAAGTTAAATGTGAAAAAAATTTGAAAGTTTAATTCTCTAATCAAAAACCCTTTATCTATAGATTTTTTCTGTACATTACAAATAAATTTCGCACAGCTTAAAGGTCGTGGCTTCGCGGTAGCACTTATTCTTTTGCTCAATTAGTTTATAACCTTTGATCTCCAAGGCTTAAAAAACGTAGCTTATTCAGGTGATTTTAAGTAAAAACCTATCCGATACTAGGGCATGTAAATTAAAAAATTAACATTAACTTTTGACAATAATTGCCAACCCAGAGTCTCTCTGATAGTCTTTCGTTAATTGTGTAAAACCATTTTTTGAGCTCATATCCACTTTATGAAACAGTTAAAATTAGAGATAGAACGCGTACAGTCTTCTTTTCAAACAGCTCTCATGCAAAGCAATTCTCTAGAAGCTCTTGAGATGACTCGTGTCACATTCCTTGGTAGAAAAGGTGAAATCGCCCAGTTAATGCCGCTTTTAAAAGATCTATCACAGGATGAAAAACGCGAGTTTGGACCACTTTTAAACGTACTCAAAGAAAGTTCTGAACGCGCTTATTTTGATAAACAAACACTGCTACAAAACCTGGAATATGAAAAAGCTGAAGAATCTGATAAAAACTTTGATGTCACTGCTTACAAGCCAGGATCAGTCAAAGGTAGCCTTCACTTATACACTCAAGCAACTCAGCGATTTGAAGACATTTTCATCTCCCTTGGTTACACAATTGCAGATGGTCCTGAAGTAGAAACTGAATTTTATAATTTCGAAGCACTCAATATTCCTGAAAATCATCCAGCACGAGATATGCAAGACACCTTCTTTTTAAAATTGCCCTATATGGTTTTGCGTACCCACACTTCGCCGGTTCAGATTCGCACCATGCTTACTCAAAAACCACCACTTGCAATTGCATCACTAGGAAGAGTGTTTCGTTATGAAGCAACCGATGCTTCGCACGATTTTATGTTTAGACAACTTGAGGGCTTAGTTGTTGATAAAAACATTTCTATTTCACAGCTTCTAGGAACTATCCGTCTGTTTTTAGGACAATTTTTTGAAAAAGACGATCTCCAGGTTCGTGCTCGCCCAGGGTACTTTCCCTTTGTTGAGCCTGGACTTGAAATTGATATGTCCTGCCCATTTTGTACCAAAGGATGCTCGACCTGTTCACACACTCGATGGGTTGAAATGGGGGGAGCTGGACTTGTCCATCCACGTGTTTTAGAACACGGAGGAATTGATCCAAAAGAGTACTCAGGATTTGCTTTTGGGTTTGGTGTTACGCGTTTAATTATGTTTAAGTACCGAATTCATGATATTCGATTATTACATAGTGCAGATAGTGAGTTTTTAAAGCAATTTTAAAGTGCGCACAAAAAAGGAGCACGCATGGATGTAAGCAAGATTGTCATTCCAGCCGCTGGTATTGGCAGTAGGTTTCTCCCCTATACAAAGACTATTCCTAAAGAAATGTTGCCTTTATGCGAGAAACCCGCAATGCATTACATCATTGAAGAGGGAATGCAGTCAGAAGCAAAAAATTTCTTTATCATTACAAGCCGCTCAAAATATTCAATAGAAGATTATTTTGATACTTCTCCAGAGCTTGCAACCTTCTTAAAAGAGATTTCTCGTGAAGCGTTACTAAGCGATATTGAAAAAATTATTCGCAATGCAGAGTTTGCCTATATCCGTCAAAGTGAAATGCTTGGCCTTGGTCATGCAGTATGGCTTGCCCGTCATGCAATTCAAAAAGAATATTTTGGCGTCATGCTTCCAGACGATATAGTAGTAAGCAAACAACCAGGGCTTGCACAATTGATTCGTGTTGCACGACAAGAAAAAGGAAGTGTCATTGCTGTGCAGGAAGTACCTACCGAATGTATTTCTTCATACGGTATCATCGATGTCAAAAAACAGATTACACCTCATCTTTTTCAAGTTGCTTATATTGCAGAAAAACCATCTCCAAAGAATGCACCTTCAAACTTAGCCGTCATTGGTCGCTATATTCTGTCGCACAAAATTTTTGCTGCGTTAGATACTATGATGACCTACAGCGTGGGAGAAGAGATTCAATTAAGCGATGCAATAAACTCAATGCTTCAAAATGGTGAAAAGGTGTTTGCGTATAAAATCCAAGGAACCCGCTATGACATTGGAACTCCTGTCGGATGGATCAAAGCAATCATAGGAATGTCACTCCAAAATCCACTATATGCACCGCATATTAAGCGTTTTTTGAGTGATTTTAATACCTCTGATTCATTTGTATTTAACCCGATAAAAAACATTGAACATACGCTTTAACTTTTTTTTAAAAAACACGAATTATTCAAATTTTAAGGTTGCTTTTTCAAGACCTCTAAAAAATATTGCTATTTGAAACATCCTTCTTTTACGCTGTTTATAGAAAGCAGACGATAAAAGGAGGAAGGGGAAATGAAGGTCACACAAGGCATAACTCATCTAGTTATTGCACTATCGATCGCATGTTCAGGTATCTTTGCCTGTCCAACATGTATGTTTCTTAAAGAACGTTCAGCGCTCGCTGAGCAAGAAACACTCGACCACATGAAAACGGTAGGGGAAATGGAGCATTCTAAAACTACTCAATTAGCTAATTTGCAAGAAAAAGCCACTCAATTTAATAAAAAAGAAAAAGAGTTGTCAGCTTTACTTGCTGTTCAAGATATAAAACCTGTTCTTGATAAAGATTTAGATCTTATGGATGGAATAGATGACAATGATCGCGATATTGTACCGGGACTATCTCATGAAAAAAAATAATCTACTTCTTCTAAGCATTCTCACAATTACACACCTACAGGGACAGTTTGGCTGTCTTACTACCACGAAGGTTGATTCAGAAACTGGCACCGTTACCAGCACTCCCGTTCACTACGCCGGTTGCTCATGCCCTTGTGCTGATCGAACCACAGAGGGCATCTGCTTAGAATGCGGACATCGATCCAATCAATCTCTCAGTTACACTAATGATCAAACAGCAGCAGATAAAAAGCTGACTGAAACAATTAAAGGATTTTTTAAATCACTTATTAAAAAGTAACCGTCAACGTTTAGTCATTTTTTGAAGAATCTGTAGAAATAATCAATCCTGCTGATTTCATCAATCCTATAACTTTCTCATCAACTCCATCAAGCGCTTTGCTTAAAGTATTCATTACTGTAAGAAAACCAATAATGCAATTATCAGAATCTTCTTCACTTTGAAAGCAAAAATTAGAATCAAAGGGATTAGTAGATGTGATTGTTTTATCAGAACTAGCAAATCTTGAATGCCATGAACGTCTTCTTGTTGAACTATGAAAAAATTGTGGTATTTCATCCAAAGACGCTACAAGATTTGTATCCTTAACAGCTTTTCTTTGGTGAATAACAGATGGAACCTCTTCTTCGCTTTCTTCATCTGCACTATACTCTTCTTCTTTATCAAGAGGAACAAAAGAAACAAAAGGAGATTGGACACGCGAAGACGCTTTAAGATAAGGATCCAATGTACTTGGTGAAGAAACCTTTAAAGAAGAAGTAACGATACTATTATTCCATTCATCTCCTTCACAAATCATGACCTCAAAGACCATTTCCCATCCATCAAACTCCTGATCAGAATTTCTTAAAGCTTCTGCAGCACTCAAATTTGCACTTGTTATTAAAAAAACAAACAATAAGAGCTTTTTCATGATTATTTCTTTTCGCTATACGCCATCATAAATGGCAAAACTGAATCAGGGTTTAATGACAATGAACTAATTCCATGCTTAATTAAAAAAGCGGCGATATCAGGATGATCGGATGGCGCTTGACCACAAATACCAATCGGTTTTTTTGCACGTTTTGCAGCTTCAATTGCAGCTTGAAGCATAAACATTACTGCTGGATCACGTTCGTCAAATATTGATGCCAACAGTCCAGAATCACGGTCAACTGACAACGTTGTTTGTGTCAGATCATTTGATCCAATAGAGAATCCATCAAAATATTTGGCAAACTGTTCAAGTAAAATGACATTAGAAGGTATTTCACACATCATATAAACCTGTAAACCTTGATCACCAGAACTCAAACCGTGCTTTTTTAATAATTCACGTGTTTTTTGAGCTTCAGTCAAAGTTCTTACAAAGGGTATCATAATGTTAATGTTAGTCAGACCCATTTGCTCTCGGGCATATTTAATGGCTTTGCATTCAAGTTCAAAGGCAGGTGCATACAGTTCATGAGTGTATCGTGCCGCACCGCGCAACCCCATCATTGGATTTTCTTCAATAGGTTCAAACCATGAACCGCCTACAAGATTGCGATATTCATTACTTTTAAAATCGGATAAACGCACCAGAACGGGACGCGGATAAAATGCTGCAGCAATCATACCTACCCCTTCAGCAACTTTTTTAATGAAAAAGTCTTGAGGATTTTTATAACTCGCAGTCAGTTGTTTTAAAAGTGTACGCGTTTTTGCATCTTTAATTGCCTGCGGTCTGACACATCCCATCGGATGAATCCTAACCTGATTTGAAATAATAAATTCAAGACGAGCAAGACCTACTCCAACCACTGGAAGCTTGGCCGTTTGATAGGCACGATCAGGCGCTGCCATATTAACTTGGATAGGTACAGGAGATTTTTTTAATGTTTTAAGTGAAATCTTTTTAACAGAAACTGCAAGCTTTTTACCATACACAACCCCTTCTGCACCAGCGCTACAATCCATTGTAATTTCTTGTCCATCTTTTATGGACTTAAGTGCATCGTGTGCCCCGACAATTGCTGGGATACCAAGCTCTCTACTAACAATTGCTGCATGACAGGTTCTTCCACCACTCTGGGTAATAATACCTGCAACCCGCTTCATGACCGGAACCCAATCAGGATCTGTCATAGTAGTAACAATAATATCACCCTTTTTAACAGTATCGGCTTCTTTAGGTGTGTTAATAATACGCGCAATACCGGTTGCTGCCATGCCACCAATGCTTTGGCCGCGAGAGATAATAGGCGCATTTTTAGAACCTTGTACACTGTACATTTCAAGCACCTGCTCGTCGGTAAATTTTTGTGCGTGAACTGTCTCAGGACGAGCTTGCACAATGTACAGTTTTTTATTGATTCCATCTTTTGCCCATTCAATATCCATAGGGCACCAGGAACCACGAAGCTTTGAATAATAATCTTCAATGATCATGCCATACTGGGCTAACTCAAATATTTCATCATCGGTTAAAGAAAATTTTTGTGCGCGAGCAGGTGATACTTTTTTGACTGAAACAGAACTTTTACCACGAGCAAATACTCTTTCACGCTCTTTTGCACCTAACTCCTTTTTAATTAAAGGACGTTTACCTTGAGCGAGCATTGGTTTAAAAACATGAAATTCATCAGGAACTACATCCCCTTGCACTACCGATTCACCAAGTCCATAGGCTGATGCAATAACAAGCGCATCTTTAAATCCACCTTCAGTGTCAATAGTAAACATTACGCCTGCGCTTGCTTTATCAGAGCGCACCATCAACTGAACACCTACCGACAGCGCGACGGCAAAATGATCAAACTTTTTCTCGATACGATACACAATAGCACGGTCGGTAAAAAGTGAAGCCATACTTTTTTTACATGCGGCCACCACATTTTTAGCACCAGTCACGTTTAAAAAAGTTTCTTGCTGCCCGGCAAAAGAAGCATCGGGTAAATCTTCTGCGGTTGCTGATGAACGAACAGCCACTGAACAGTTTTTTTGTTTTGCTGTTAAACAAAGTTGTTCATATGCACTTATTATTTCACGTTCAATAACATCTGGAAGTGGTGCCTGCTCAATTAATAAACGAGCCTGCTTTCCTACTTTTTGCAACGCTTTAAGAGAGTACCCCTTAGGCAGTAACTTAAGCGTGTCTTGTAACGGCTTTTTAAGTTTATTTTCTGTAATATGGAGCCTATAGGCCTCAGCTGTAAGGGCAAACCCACCCGGAACACGAATTCCTTTGGTTGATAAATTACCAATAATTTGACCAAGAGAAGCATTTTTTCCACCTACAAGGCCAACATCTTTCATCTGCAGTGTTGCAAGATCTCTGGTATATTTCATTATTTCTAAACCTTTACAATCAGGGTCTAAGCTCTTAAAAGAAGCACTAGTGTACCGTGCAAGAGTTAAAAGAGGCAATTCTTTTTTTAGCTAACTTGCTGCAAGAACTAAAAGTGAGTAAACTGATCGACTGATATCGTTTATTTAACGTCGCAAGGAGGGCCCATGAGCACTCGACACAGCAAAATTTCAGAATGGAGTAATTTCATATCATCCACTTTCTCGTTAATTGCGCTTGTCGTCGCTGGCATTACGGCGACTCTCATTATTATGACCCTTGTGGTCAATCTATAAATAATTCGTACGCCTTCGTGCAGACACACTAACACATTGTATCTTGTAATTTAAAAAAAGAATTTTTAGAGATAAGGAAACACTATGCGCAATATTTTACAATCCACTGTTTTCACAACAGGACTTGCGATTTTTTCTATGCTTTTTGGGGCTGGAAACCTTATGTATCCCATTAAAGCTGGACTTAATTCTGGGGATCATTTTGTTGTAGGAATTCTAGGATTTCTATGTACTGCCGCAGCGCTTCCTTTGATAGGGCTTGTTGGCATTATTTATTTTAACGGAAACTACAAATCCTTTTTCCATCGACTTGGAGTTATTCCAGGAAACCTGTTAATTGGATGTTGTATGGCGATAATTGGGCCCTGCTACGTAATGTCACGGATTGTAAGCGTATGTCACGGAATGCTTGCTCCATTTCTACCGGAAGCATTAACTATCGTAACATTTAGTATTCTGTTTTGTGCTCTTACATTCTTAGCAACAGTAAAAGAAACTAAAGTGATTCAACTACTGGGAAATCTTATTAGTCCAGCACTGTTAATTTCACTTGGTGTGATTTTGGTAAAAGGTATTTTACATCCACAAGCGCTAGTAACCGTGAATACACCAGTATGGGAGATTTTTACTCAGCAAGCAGTTCTTGGCTATCAACACCTTGATTTACTGGGTACTATTTTCTTTGGTTCTATTGTGCTTGGCATTCTTAAAACAACTGCTGCTTCAAGCACAGACTATGATCTTAAGTCACTTGCAAAAACAGGCCTTCAAGCTGGTCTTTTAGGATGTTTCTTATTAACAGTAGTGTATGTTGGAATGGGTCTCCTTGGTGCTTTTTATGGACAAGGTCTTGAAAACCACGATGTTGCACAATTATTTAGCATTATTTCTCACAAGATATTAGGTGCTCAAGGAGCACTTGTTATTGCGACAGCAGTAGCGATGGCATGCTTTTCAACCATTATTGCCCTTGCAGCAGTGCTTGCTGAGTACATTCAACATGATGTCAGTCAAAACAAACTTGGTTATGTGCAATCACTTGCAGTTACCCTGCTTTTAACCACAGTTATTTCATGGAATGGCCTTGGACAACTTGCAGCATACGCAGAACCAATAATAAATACTTTGTACCCACTACTCATCACACTTACTTTTGTTAATATCGCGTACAAACTATGGAACTTTAAACCAATTAAAATTCCGGTACTTATCACACTTATTGTGTCGATGTACCTTAACTGGCCAAGCTATGCAGTCTATGGAATTACTTATGGACAGCAAACAACTGAACAGCACGATTTAAAGTAACGCTTATTCATAAAATACAAATAAAAAGGAAGACACAAAATTGCTTTCCTTTTTATTTGTATTTAAAACATTAAATTTATTCTGATTTTCAACATAATCTTTTAAACATTTTTTTATACGTTGTTATTATTTTAAATTTTTTATTTTAACGCTTTCGCTCTAATTATCGGCACGCCTGTTAACTCAAATAGTACGACATAAAATTAACATCGACCATTCCTGTAAGTTTTTCACCCCTAGGTAATAGAATTGAATACCTGCCCTAGAGTAATTTAAGAAAAATATTAACAATTAATATGCTCAAAGTTTTTTTATAAACTATCAGACTCGCTCACTCTATTGCGAAGTTTACTTTTTTCTAATTTCTTAAATTAGTCTTTTATTGATCGCGCAAGAGCACTGGTATATTTAATTACAAAATAATCACCCAGTAACGATTGCCAAGCTCAATTCTGTAAGCAATAAACATAACCTTACTTTTAGACAAAGCTATGTCTTTTTAAAAAGCTCAATAAGCTTATTGAGGACCCCTTTTGATATGTCTTTAGATAACTGTATAATAGATATAATTATATAATTGTATAATTATTGCATATTGTATAAATATAAATTGCAATACAGAAAGGATGCTCTATGGAAAAATTATTTTTAAGAAGTTTTCTTATTATAACTCTTTTTGTTAATCATACTCCTTCAGTTCACGCTCATCACTGTTCAACCGATGATAAATGTACAATAAGTATAGTTTCTACTATTGGTGGTATTATTACAGGCCACGCTCTTTATTCTTGGGCAAATGATTGGTATCAAACCTATAAAGAAAACAAAATCCCCCTTCATATTTCACTCCAAGAAGCACACGACCTACTTGAGGATCCTTTAGTAAAAGCTGCTCAAAAAATCAATTGGAATGCTGATACTGTGACATTTTATGCTCAACTAGCTGATTTAAGCGGATTTTTGCACCCTATAAAGGGGTTTAGGCACCACAGAGCTTTAGATACCAAAGAATCTATAAAGAAAAAAATCGATAGTCTCAAACGACGTAAAGAAAGAAGTGTAGAAATTTTTGCTGCATGCTTTAATCTTGAGTCTGCTTTGAGCTCAATAGAAAAATTAGAACAGCTTACAGAATATCCGCGTAATATTATCCCTGGTGCAGCTACACAACCATAAAGTCTCGTTATTAAGTAACATGATTTAAAGTAACGGTTAGGCATTAAATACAAATAAAAAGGGGGCATTTTTAGTGCTCCCTTTTTATATCTAAAAACTTAAAATTTTATTGTGCGTCTTTTAGTGTTTTTATTTTTATTCATTTCTTTATCAAGCTCTTTGCATTGTTCTTCACTAAGAGAATATGGTGCAAAATTAATACCAGTCATCTCCTTAAGTCTTGCGGCTCTATTTTCACTAATTGATTTATTAAAATCATTACCACCAGTAATTTGATAGAAAACTGCAGCCATAGCAGCTCTCAATTTTTTCTTCTCTTCTGAAATTTCAGATTCTTCAGCACGGTTTTCAGGATCTATTACAGCCTGTTCTTGTTGTATCTTTTTCTTGGCAAAATGAGTCGCTATAATATCTGCAACGATTTTAGAACATTTTTTAGGATCTAATCCAAGATAATCTCTCATATGCGTTACTGCTAATGATGAAGCATCTTGAAGTTCAGAAACAGCAGCAACCGCCTCAACTTCTGAAATAGATAAAGCTGAATTGGTTGGTTTTTGTTTTGCTGTTTTTCTTTGTGACCACAAAACTGTAAACTCTGCAAACCTTTGACCTGGCTTGTTTAGAAGATTTGCTTTAACACCATCTGCACATCCCTCAAGCTTAAATTCCGCCGCATTCATTACACTTGAACCTAAGACCACAACTCCCAAAACCATTTTAGTAACTATCTTCATAAGGTCCTCCTGAAAAGAATAATAAACTCTTAGGAAGGCTACCAAACCCCCAATCTTAAATAAAATGAAGTCTTTTTTAAAAGCTCAATAAGCTTATCTGAAGGGGCTTACTGCCCGGTTCTTTGACAATTTTATAGATATGGATACCATAAGAGCAAATGGAATTTGTTATATAAAGGGTTTTTATGAATAAAGTACTTGTAAAAAGTATTCTTCTTGCAACTCTTCTTGTCAGTCACACACCTTCAGTTCACGCTCGTCCTTGGTCAACCGATGATAAATGTGCAATAAGCATAGTTGCCGCGATTGGTGGCATTGTCACTGGCTATGCACTTTATTCCTGGGCCACCGATTGGTACCAAACTTACAAAGAAAACAAAATTCCTCTGCATGTTTCATTACAAGAAGCCTACAATATCTTTGGCTCAGACATCGTAAAACTCGCTCAAAAAATTAATTGGCACACTGATACTCTGACTCAATTCAATCAAATTGAGCAACTTGGACTCACTCGTTTAAATGGATATGAAAATAGCTACGAGTATAAAGCAGTGCCTGTTATTGAACTCATTAAGAAAAAACTTGAAACACTTACACGTCGCAAAGAATCTTGTATCGAACTTATTACTATGCGCGCTGAACTACAATCAGCTCTTTCTTTAATTAATAAACTAAGTGAACTTATTGGCTATCACCGCAGAGTTCAATGCGCTGTAGAACAAACAAAAAGAATACTTTGCTCACAGGATGAATACCGTCAAGAGGCCTCTTTCATTCTTCAATCTGCTCCTTATGAAAAAGTTACACGCATAACAGATATTATTGTAGACAGTCGTCTTACTCATGCAGCAAAAGCCGCACGCAATCATTCTTCCCCTATATACCCTTTTATAAACTATAGACAAGCATTATTAAACCTTGCTTCACGGATTCAAGAGGCAATACACATACTAGAAAATGGGGACGCCAGTGTTCAAAATGCTTATCCCTTACGTGAGTTCCAGTTAGAAATTAATGCATTACAAAAAGTTGCTGCTCTTATTGAACTTCATCCTAACTACATTGCAGAGCTTAATTTAAAACAACAGGAAGATGCACGCAGACGGGAAGAAGAACACAGGCAAGAAATGGCACGTGTAGCCCGTAGACAAATGGAACAAGCAGCCCAGCATCAAAGAGAAATGGAACGACTTGCCCTTAGACAAGCACGTGCAACTCAAGAGCTAGCTGACGCGCAAAGAATGCAAGCTGCTGCTCAACTAGCTGCTGCGCTTAACCCTCAACCGATTGTTATTGAAATACAAAACAACACTCACCATAGAAATTAAAAATTTTCATCTGAGCTTGAACAGACGACATATGTGTTACTAATCCGTTATCGAAGGGAAATCGAACTATGAAAAAAACACTTTTTACTAAACCGCTTTTAGTAGCGTTATTCATGATTTTAGCAACTCCACTACAGA
This sequence comes from Pseudomonadota bacterium, assembly GCA_027487215.1. Taxonomy (GTDB): domain Bacteria; phylum Babelota; class Babeliae; order Babelales; family CAIQNR01; genus JAIYDZ01. The sequence continues at coordinate 173,232 of JAIYDZ010000004.1, read as the reverse complement.
CAAAATGCACTGAAGACAAAGCACAACAAAATACAATTACTCTATACGTATACCTGGCACGTGATCTAATTAAAAGATCAATATTTGTCCATGCAGCTCAAGAAATCGTATCAGTTGAGTTTGAGGGCAAGCAAGAAGAGACTATCGCCTCTTTAATTACTCAAGATCTTGAATACAAAATTGCTAACACAACGTCAGAACTCTCTCCATTTTTGAATTATAAAAAAGAGTTATCCAAAGTGGCAGATCGCTTGAGTGCTCTTATTGGACAGCTTAACAATCTTCCCCTAGATGAACATGCTGCTCGTGAAGTAAAAACATTTGAATCGTATCTTGTTCATCTTGAAAAAGCAGCCACTCTTATCGAACGTCATCCTACTTACCTTACAGAACTTGCTGCACAAACAGGACGAGGCTCATAAAAGTACATAATTAATAATATTACTCCTACGCTTGAACATTATCTAAAAAACCGTGTTATGAAATCAGCTTGAAAAGGAAATGTTCACTATGAAAAACACACTCTTTACTAAAATGCTTTTAACAGCGTTACTTACTCTTCCAGCACTCCAGGCTCATGCAACACGCGTTGAAATCTCAACTGGCAAACGTAATACCCTGGCAGAATGCCTTATAGTGGGCGCTGCTACCGCGGTAATTTATGGTCTTGCATCAGAAGCATGCAAAACTGATGATACTACGTATTCTTACACTTATTATGAACCATCATATACACAACCATCTTATACTCGTGTTTTACATCAACAAAAAAATGTAACAGAGCTGACCATACTCAATGATGCTCAACATACTGTATATGAGCTCCAAGAGTTTATTCGAGTAAATACTCGTAGCAAAAGTATTGAACAAAGTTCAATAAACTACACACAACACAGTTATAACAATGCTTTTATCCCTGCGCATCATTATCCATTTTTGAATTTTACATTTGGTATTGAACGTCAGATTGAAAAGGCTCAAACTGTTTTAAAAACTTTGCAATCAATCAATCCGCACACCACTTTTAGATACCTGTTGATTGACAATCTCATTAATGAAACTACTGAAATAATTAGTACTCTGAGAGAAATGCATCGTCAAGTAACCTTCCACTATCGTTATCATCAAGAACTTAAAGCACACAGTTACGATCTTGATCGCATGATTCCACAGTATTATCGATAGTTTTACTAAGAACTACAAATGTGGGGACAAACGTCCCCCTTTTTTTGGTGTTTGACATAATCATAAAACATTTTTAGTCTGAGCGCGTCGATTGAAACATACGTTTAGAAAGGGTCTGTCATGCATAAAAACATTACAACTGGTCTTCTTTTGAGTCTTTTAGTTTCACATCACGTTAACGCCGCAGAAGCTATTCCAAATCTGCCACCTTTATTACCTGAAATGAATCAGGTTCACAATTTACCCCCTTCATGGTTTGAGACACATAGAGAAATTATCATCCCAGCACTCTTTGTGACAGGTGTTATAACATTTGCTTACTGTGCTTCTGTATGTCATCGTCGACTAGAAGATCGTAAACCACTTCCCTTACTTCTTGAAGAAGTAGCTGCCATTTGTCATACCATAAGAAGTGAATTTTATGCACAAGATGAAGCACTACTTACAGCCCACCCTTCCCATCTTCTTGTTGCACAGAAAGTCCTTGCCCATTGTCCTGGTGAACGTTTTGCCTATTCAACATTACACAAAGACATAACCAATCTCATCGATCAAGCAGAGGTTAAATTGGTATCACTTTTACGACGTGACCAATGTTATCGTGAAGTCAGAGTTGCTGTAAGTGAACTTCAAGAACTTACTGGATGGCTCAAACGTCTTGATGGAATTATCACTTCTCATCCAAACTATCTTAAAGAGCAACAAGAAAAATTCTTCCAACAGCCAGAAGAAGACAGAGACTAAGATTAGACAATTTCCTTTTTTGTACTTAAAAACAAAGAGCCGTCTTTAAAAGGACGGCTCTTGTAGTCTCAAAAATTAATTTAAAAATAACTTAAATAAAGAGCCCTGCAACCATTGCAGTAAGCAAGTTGGTCAATGCTCCACCAAGTACGGCAGTAAGACCCAACTCTGTAAGCCATTTACGTTTTTCAGGAACTAGCGCACCAATGCCGCCAACCTGAATACCAATACATGAAAAATTTGAAAATCCGCACAATGCATAGGTAGTAAGTATCATCGCACGAGACGAAAGATTCATATCAATCATGTTAAGGTAGGCAATAAATTCATTGATTGCCACCTTAGTGCCTAGCAACTGCCCCACCTGAGTTGCCTCTGTTCCTACAAACCCAAGTAAACAGGCAAACGGATAAAACAACCACGAAAAAATAACATTTAAATGCAGTGCCGGTAGCGCACTCCCAAACAAACGATTTATCCAAAATACCGTACCGCCTAAACATCCATTAATCAACTCTACAAGCGCAATAAATGCAATAAGCATTGCGCCCACATTTAATGCTAAAAACAGACCATCACTGGTGCCCGTTGAAATAGCATCAAACACATTACCACCAGGTTTCTGAAGCGATACAGCAGCTTCAGTAGTAGTAGTCTTTTCAGATTCTGGTAATAAAATTTTTGCAATCATAATTGAACCAGGAATTGCCATTACACTTGCAGCAAGCAAATGCTGAATCGGCACACCAAAAGATGCGTATACTGCTAAAATAGAACCACTAATGGTTCCCATACCACTAACCATCACCACCAATATTTCAGATTTGGTCATAGTTGCAAGATAGTTACGAATAAGAAGTGGTGCTTCAGTTTGCCCTAAAAAACTGTTAGCAATAGCGCACAACGTTTCAGATCCGGAAGTTCCTAGAAAAGGACGAACTACATACCCAATTCCAGAAACCAATTTTTGTACAATCCCTAGATAAAAAAGAAGTGCCATGAATGCACCAAAAAATATAATCATCGGAAGTACTTGGACAGCAAAAACAGTTCCCCACGGAGTTCCTTGAGATACTGCTAGATTTCCAAATAAAAATTTAATACCACAATCAGCATAATGATAGAGATACGTTACACCTGCAGCAATCGCGCTTAGAACATATTTTCCCCCATCAGTACGCAATGCACAAAATGCAAGAATTGCTTGTAAACCCAAAGCTTTTGCAATCAAATCAAATTTTATAGCTTTACGATTGCGTGAGCAGGCAATGGCAATTGCAATAATTACAAAAACACCCAACAGATTCATATATCTGTTGTACTCCATAAAATAACTGACTATATCCATACAAACCCCGCAATAAAAAAATATTCGCACACCGATGCAAATAATTAAAAATATATGTTGGCACAGTTTACACCAACTGATAAAAATGACATCTGTTTTGGGAGAGAATTTTTGGCATTGATCTTAAATATTTTTTTTAAAGTAAAAGCAGACTAAAAAAAAAGAAGGACTTTTGGTCCTTCACAATAATTTAAAAAAAATTATGAAATTTTGAGTGGTTTTTTTCGACGTTCTTGACGATCATGTTCACGTAACGCTTGCACAATCTCATCAAGATCACCTGTCATAATCACATCAAGTTTTTTAAGTGTTAATTCAACTTGGTGATCGGTGATTCTATTTTGAGGATAGTTGTAGGTGCGCACTTTTTCTGCACGCATTCCACGGCCAACAAGTTCTTTACGCGCTTCACTCATTTGAGCATGCTGTTTTTCTTGTTGCGCGGTTAAAATACGCGCTTGAAGCATCTTAAGGGCTTTTGCTTTGTTTTTGTGTTGAGAGCGTTCGTCCTGACACGCAACGACTACGCCTGTAGGAATGTGAGTAATTCGCACTGCAGAATCAGTAGTGTTAACATGCTGTCCGCCTGCGCCACCTGAACGATACACATCAATACGTAAATCTGCAGGGTTAATATCGATTTCTACTTCATCCATTTCAGGAAGCACCGCAACGGTTGCAGTTGAAGTATGAATTCGTCCAGCAGATTCAGTTTTAGGAACTCGTTGTACACGATGCACACCAGACTCAAACTTTAAGTGTCCGTACGCATCTTTTCCTTCAATATGAAGAACAACTTCGCGTATTCCACCCAAGTCAGTTTCACTCATACTGGTTACGGCAGCTCTCCACCCTTTTTGCTCTGCATAATTAGTGTAAAGCGTTAAAAGATCGCCGGCAAAAAGCGCGGCTTCTTGACCACCAGCACCAGCACGAATTTCCAAGAAAATAGATTTTTCATCATAAGGATTAGAAGGATACAGCATATCTTCGATCGCGTCTTCCATCTGTTTCTTTTTTAAAGAAAGATCGGAAAGCTCCGCAGTAAAAAGCTCCGCCATTTCTGGATCGGTAGTATCGGTAGCCTGTTCAGCTGTTTCGGCAAGCGCTTTATCAAGTTCGTCAAGTTCATGCTTTTTTTCAAGCAAAGTACTCAACAAAGAAAACTCTCTCTGTATTGTATGCCGCTCGCGCGGATCAATAGAAGGACCAGATAATAACTGAGCAAGAACATCTGCACGATTTTTAATCGCTTCCCACTGCGTAGCCATGCCACTCCTCAAACGTAATAAGCTTACGCTTTCTTTTTAGAGCGAGCGCCATAACGATCGGTGAATTTTTCAATACGACCGGCAGTATCAACAAATTTTTGTTGTCCAGTAAAGAATGGGTGGCACCCTGAACAAAGGGTAACACGGATTTCATTAGCAGTTGAACGGGTATTAAACTCGTTACCACAAGTGCAGTGAACTGTTATATCAAACAATTCTGGATGTAGATCCTTTTTCACGGATGACCTCTTTTTAGTCAAAATAACTCGCACAAAGTGCAAAATATAACTCTTGAAACGACGTCAATAGTATTACTTAGAAACAGTTTTTTGTAAAGCTCCAGCGCAGCTCATTTTAGGTGGTTGAGCTTATCTGATCAATCTCATGAAGAATTTCCTGCTTAACTAAACTAATAATTTGCTTAATTTTAGCTCGATTACCTTCAAAAATCACCCCTTCTTGAGGGCAGAAGATAACCTTAATCCGCTCTTTTTCGCTATCAATAATAGTGCGACCTTCGGTAATCATCACCTTTGTATTAAGATTTCCACGTGTTTCAAGCTGAGAAACGATAATGTGAAACATCTGCTGAGTACCAATAACTGGAAAAAGTCCGAGATTAATTTTATAAGAATGGTCGTCAAGAAGCTCCTGATCATCAAGATAAGTAAATCCTATTGAAAGCATAACAGGTGCAACAATAGTAGTTAAAAGAATCACCACGACACACAGTACGTACATTTGAGGAGTAATAATGTGAGCACCACGCAAAATAGTTGCTACCACTAAATCAACCTCACCACGGGCAACCATTGAAGCACCAAATAAATAGGTTTCAAAGAATGTCCAAATTTTACCTTTTCGACGAGCAGAAAAATTACTGAGTGAAGTAGATGCATAGCATCCGGCAAGCTTAGCCGCTGAGGTTAACAGCAAAAGAACACATACCAGCCCCCATTCTGAAACGGTTAATACCGTCACATCAACCTGAAGACCAATTGATCCTAAAAACAGTGGTAAAAGAACAGAGTTAACAAATGGTGCGCATACTTTTTCTGCAGCACGTTTTGTATCGGCAACCCGTTGAAATACACCCGCAAAATAGGCACCCGTAATTCCTGCAAGGCCTCCTACAAGATCAGCAAATGCAAAATAAAGTAACATAATCCCAGTTGCTACAGGAGCAATCAGGTGAGACATGTTCCAGTCACGTAATTTTTGAATAATAGGCGGAACAACTAAATAACCAAACAGAATAATAACAACAGTAGAAACTGCCATAAAAAGAAGTGAGCGCAGGATACTACAATCAGTTTTGCAAACTGAAACCGCACATTCCCCAAACAAACCACTCTGTACTGCCATCATAAAAACTGAAACCATCACGACTGCAATGATGTCATCGACAATGGCCGCACCCAAGGTTGCTTGAGAACTTTTCAGATGCATTTTATTTGATGAAACAAGCATTGCAATCGGAATTGAGATACTTGTTGCTGCAAATACTAAACCAATCCCCATCGCTGTTACCAATGAATACACACCGGGATACAACCACATAATTCCAAACATAACAAACAGAACTGAAAAAAATGCTCCTAAAAATCCTGCTGTTACTGCAGTAGTTCCTACTTTCATTAAATCACGTACGTTTGTTTCATAGCCTGCAAGCCATAACAGATAGGAAACAGTCAGTAGTGCCGAAAGAAAAAAAATAAAAAGTACAAAAAAATCAGCGGGTATAAGACTATAGGAAACGTTTGCTACTGAATCAACAAGTGAAAGTGGTTCAGAAAAAAAAGAAAGTTTTTGAATATTAAGTACAGAAGGCCCCAAAACAACACCACCGATAATATATCCGGCAATAGTGGGAACCTGTAAAAAAGTTTTAAGAACTCGACCAATAAAAATGGTTCCCAACAACATTATTGCCAAGAACAAGGCCCCTTGCGCAATAAAATGTGTGTTTAAACCGATCTGTTCAAGTACTGTGCCAGGTATCTCGTGCAACTGAGTTGCATACATTGATGGAGTTACTAGCGTACATAAAAAACCTGTGATTTTCTTAAAACTCATAATCCAACACCCTTTTAAAAATTGACCTGGGTGTAAAGCGTACCTAAAAGTGGTATTTATGCCAACTTTTTAGAGAGTTTGATAAGCGCTAAAGGGCACAGGAGTACATTTTAAAACATCTGTTAATTTCTTTATTTAAGCAAAGCAGTTTTTTCAAGTGTATCAGCGTGTTCCATTAAGTATGCAGCACGTTCTTCATCATGAGGATGCGTACGGGTACAACGAAAAAAAACATACCGAGCCTTATCCCACATAGTTTGCGCCCATGATTTTTCTTGTAAAACAGGAGTGCTCAGCATAGCTGGATACATCATACAACTCACCTGCTGACTTAGTGGAAGCGGCAACAGTGCAGCTGCCCTTTGCTTAAGCGGTTCCTCTTTAAATGCTCGTGCAAGCGCACGCAACACTTCAGGATCTTTACTTGACTGCTTATCTGCACGCTCTTCCTGATAACAAGAAAACAGATGCTTAAGAACATGAACCCCTACTGAAACTATTGCAACCTTTGTTAAAGCAATTTTAAGAGACTGCTTTTTTGCAAAACAATAAGCTACCCAAGGAAATAGCACAAAAGGCTCAGCAAGCTCTCCATAAAATTTATTCTTTATATCATTATTTTTTAAATGTACGCATTCATGACCAAGAATTGCTTCAAATCGTCGATGCGCTTCTAAATATTTTGGTTTTAAAGCAGGCTCATTTATGCTCTTATTTTCAAAATCTTTCAGCAGCGCGAGTGATACTCTATCAGCATAGACTGCACGATATTTACCCGAGCGCCCTTCGCAAGAAGCCCACGTATCAATAAACTTGTCTTTACCATTTTGGGCAAGAAACCAAATATTTTTACCACCAGAATTATCAGCAATAAATCCTTGCTGAGCGGCAATCTTTTTAAAAACAGGATTAAAATGAACCATGTCTTGATGATCAAGCTCAAACCTTCTGCCTAAAGTTTTTTGTGAACTCTTTTTTGAATAATTTTTTGAGTAATCTAGATTGTTTTGGATACATTTTTTTTCTAAAATGTGTGATGCAGTCTCGTAATCCCTTACACGCGATGCTGCAGCAATACCAGCAACGCCAAATCCCCACTTAACATATCTTGCAACATGCGCTGAAAACGTTACTCCTGGTACAAGTAAAAAAGCTAAAAACAATTTTTTCATAACAACCTCCATTTGCCGATTTAATCGGCTTAACCTCTTATTTATAAGAGTAACATCAGCGATTAAAATGACAAATGGTCAAAATTAGCCTGAGAGGGCTTACAAAAGCCTTAAACGTGGGTATAATGAAAAGCTCGAAATTATGTAAAGCTTAAAAAGGAGATTGCATGAAAAATAAGCTTGCATTAGGTCTTTTATGCACAGCTGCAATTGCAGGCGTATGGTATTATTCAATACCCCCAAAGAATGATAACCCGGTAACACAAATAGAAGAAAACACCCTTATTAAAGAGGATCCCATGATCAAGATCAATGAATTACGCCACGAAATAATTACAGAAGCGCCAGGCGGTGCAAAAAAACCTGAAATGGGTGATATGGTACGCGTTCATTATACTGGCTGGTTAAATGCCAATGATAAACCGGGCTCAAAGTTTGACAGCTCAGTCGATCGCGATGAACCATTTGAATTTAACGTGGGACATGGATACGTTATTGAAGGATGGGACAAATCAGTCATTGATATGAGAGTAGGCGAAAAACGCCGTGTCTTTATTCCCGCTTCATTAGGCTATGGATCACACGGTGCTGGTGACATTATCCCACCACACGCAGATCTTATTTTTGATATTGAACTTATTGAAATTTTATAACGTTTAAAAAGTTAGAAAACTTCAGCTGGTTTTTATCACAAAATTAGGGGAGACGACTGTCTCCCTTTTTTAATTATTTTTTATCTGTTCTTTTATTTCTTTAATTTTTTCTAAAGAAACAGCCTCACTCAATAAACCTAATAGATACTGACGATAAGCAAAGATCAATTTACTTTTTGTTATGTATACGCAATTCTTGAGCCAATTCGATTCCATCTTCAACAAAAACCTCTCCCCCACCGATTTCTGAAAACTCATTAGTGCACTTTGTCCCAGAAGAGATCTTTTTTGCTTCTTCATTAAATGTGCAATCAGCTAGATATTCTTTTAACCGTTGCTCATAAGAGTACTCTTTGTAATCTTGCTCACTAACAACACCGCTGCTTCCTGTACTGTAAGTATCCCCATCACCACTAAATTCTTCCCTTAATTCATATCTTATTATTTTTCCTTCTTCATCAAAAACAGGTACATAAATAGTTTCTTCTAAAAACTTTTTTTCCTCTGGTTTTGATAAACATCTGCTTACATGAAATCCACCTTTTATATCTTCTACTTCAGGACTCTCTTCACCATGTTCAGGAAATATCTCAGTGGCATGCTCATGTACCCATTTTACTGATTCAACTCTCCCACCCTGCTGGCGACCCTCGGGACGAATAACATTCTGACAAAAAAGTAATTCTAATGAAGGAGTACTCCATAGAGAAACAACCTCTGAGCCATACATTAAAAAATGTGTTCCCTGCGAGTTAAAATTAAAAGAAAGAGAAACTGATTCAGCACAATCTTGCATCCGCTGCAGTGGCAATTTTTTTTTCACTGTTGGAACCACTGTGATACTTTTTGAACCATCAATAGTCCATAAAAAAATTGATTTTCTCCCATGAGTTAATAAATTTTTTCCTGATGTATCAAACGATGCCCCAACAACTGGCTCAGGGTGAATAAAAGAAATAAAAGGACTTTGACCGTCTCCATGTTCAACAACATCAATAGAGTTATTTTTAGAATTAATAAAAGCTTGCATTTGAGTTTTCTCATGATAAGTCAAAAGATTATCACGAGTATAGTCAGCACTCTTGCTATTAAAACCTGCAAAAGCACATACAAAAATGATTATTAATCTATTTTTTAAAAAAGCTAAAGACATACAGCACCCCCTGAATAGCATTATTTAAATACCACAAAACGATTTACTGTACTGTACCGGTAAAAAGATTTTTTACAACTCTTTATTTACAAACTAATAAAACTTTTTCTAAAAAGTTTTATCACACATTCATATAGTAATTATTTTAAGCTCAAAAACGTTACGACAACAATCACGTTTTTTGGTGTGTGGAGAGAAAAAATTCTTATAGTTTTTAAAACTATCTTTGTTGGTTGAGTGAAAAATTATTTCAAAAAAACAAGCGGCCATTACGACCGCTTATTAAAATTTTTTTATAAATAGTTTAGAAAATAAAAATTTTTGAAATGAGAAGTTATTTGGTAGTAAATTTTTCCAAACGTTCAAGATTAATAGAATTTCCACCAAAATCATGGCTACTAACTTGAAATTGCTTTGCAAAAGCCATCACTACTTTAAAATCATTTTGATTATAAGGAAGTTGACGAATGAATTTTTGACGACTAATTACCAACTGAGTAAGCATTTTAAATACTGATTCATTTACTTCTAAATCAGTTTCCACTTGAACCTCTGGGTTTCCAAATTGCGCAAGGTGTTCAAGCTGGGCATATTTTCTCACCACATTTATAGAAACGTTTGCCCTAAATCCATTAGAAAATTTTAATGTAACAGATGCTGGCATTGTAGGCACACTGGTTTGTGCTGCATACAACCCAGAAAAACCACACATAATTACCACAAATAACATACGTCCAAAAACCATGATCACCCCTTATAAAATCAGTCTATTGATAGATAGAATGTAGCCATTTGACCAAAAAAAACAAGCGCGCACTAACTGATAAGCCTGACAGATCAAGCTTTTTGATTAATTCAGCTCTCATAAAAAGCTGCTATACTTAAAAAGCTGTTATACTTAAAAAAAGGAATGTGTGATGAAAATTTGGACGTTGCTGCTCTCTTTAATTTCAATACAACAAACTTTCTCAATTTCCTGGGCAGAAAACACTTTAAATGGCCTTACCCTTGAAGAGAAAATTGGACAAATGTTTGTCGTGGCTGCAGTTGCAGGTGATCATAACGCTCAAAATTTTAAACGTCACCAACTTCTTTCTCGGTATAAAACAGATCCTCAATACATTGAGCAGTTGATTACACATTACCGCATTGGTGGAGTGATATTTTTACATCACAGCACACCTTCACAACAAATTGATATGACCAACCACTATCAAACACTCAGCAGACTTCCTTTGCTTATTGTACAAGACTGTGAATGGGGACTAAGCATGAGAGTTGATAACACTATGACCTTTCCCCATGCAATGACATTGGGAGCAGTCAACGATTATGCACTTATCTATCAAACTGGTGCTGAAATTGGGAGACAATCAAAAGCACTGGGCATTCATATGAACTGTGGTCCGGTTGCTGATATTAACAATAATCCTGCAAATCCTGTTATTCATGATCGTTCATTTGGAGAAAATAAAGAGCGGGTTACCGGTTGCTCGCTTGCGTTTGCACAAGGACTCCAATCTGCAGGAATTCTTTCATGCACAAAACATTTTCCCGGACATGGCGACACGCACATTGACTCACACTTTGCGCTTCCTCTTATTGAATATTCACGTGAGCACCTTATGAATAATGAACTGTTTCCTTTTAAACATCTTATTGAAAATGGTGTTGATGGAGTCATGGTTGCTCATCTTTCTATCCCTTCACTTGATGCATCGGGCGTTCCTGCAACTCTTTCTTATCCCATTACCACTGAACTCTTACAAAACGAACTAGGATTTGACGGGCTTGTCATTACCGATGGACTTGGTATGGAAGCATTATCTACTACCTATACTGGCCCTGAAATAGCACTCAAGGCCTTTCTGGCTGGCAATACAATCTTATTGTGCCCACTTGAAGTTCCTCAATCAATTGCAACTCTTAAAAATTATATTCAACTTCATCCTGAAGCTGAAAAACTTCTTGATCACAATGTTCTTAAAATTTTAGAAGCCAAAGAAAAACTGGGCATCAATCACCATCGATTAATTAATAAAAACATCGCACTACAATCTTTACATACTCCCTATGCATACGCCCTTAAAAAGAAACTTTATCAAAAAGCAATCACGCTGGTACATGGCAAAGAATATCTTCCAATAGATTTTTCTCAATGTGCAGTCGTTATCGTAGGTGATTCAAAAACAGATACTTTTGCCAACACTCTTGGAGTTTCTCGATTTTGCCTCTCACCGTCACCAACACAACAAGAACTTGAAACACTCTTAGTGCACCTTAAACCTTACACAACCGTTGTTTTTGGAATTTTTGAGATCAATAAGCGTAATCATATTACTTTTGGTATCTCACCATTACTTATTAATTTTATCAAACAAACAGTTACCCAAAAAACAGTGGTAACGCTCTTTGGAACACCGTATGCAGCAAAACTTTTTGGTAACACCGACACGCTTGTGGTTGCCTACCAACCAGAACCTGAAGCACAAGAAGCTGCTGCATTAGTGATAAAAGGTGAATGCGAGGCACAAGGACTGTTGCCCATTACCCTCAACTTATAGATCTTGAGGCAACAATGAAGGGTCGCTGTAGGTACTAATGCGCTTCATCCATCCATGAAAAAACTTTATCAGTTTGTATTCAGGACCAGATTCTTGTACCCGGCGGGTGAGCACTTTGGCAGCAGAAATAGTAAACGCTTTTAAAATAGTTTCTTTATTTACGTTTTCAGGAATATCCATCAGCACCTGCAGCAATCCCCAATACTGTGGAGTACCATCTGCCAGTCGATTAAGACCACTTCCTTTAAAGTTAAGATAATCAATTAAAGCATAGGTACCCAGAGGGGTTTGCTCGAGCATGGCAATATGTCGTGCAACCTTTTTACGTTGTTCAACAGGAACGACATCTAGAATCTCTAAAATTTTAGCGTGAAACCGATCAACCATGAACTGTGCTTGTAGATCAATAGTGCTGCACAGTAATTCAAGAAGCTCAGCTCGTCGTTTTTCATCTTTTAAAAACGCTTGACGTGTTTTCCAGGGAGCGCCTAATGGAAGAGCCTTTTCAAGCCATTTTGGAAGTTCAATTCCATGATCTTTAAGGTACTGACACAAAGCAGGAAACTGTTCCTCATGAATGCGCTTATGACCTTGTAGATGCCAGATAGCATGGCCAATACCTAATGAAGGAAACTCTTCATGAGTATTCCAAAAAATCATATTCTCCATTTTGCCAGAAGTCTCATTAAAAAAAACCCAGCGACCAATTTTATGAATCTCAGCTTTGGTAAAGTGACGCGCCTGGAGAAATGACTGGCTACAAATCACTATCAGTAAAACAACATAACCTTTTTTCATATAACTCTCCTTTTAGGGGTATATAAAAAAAATAGCCGGATTTAAATACAAAGGTAAACCATTGTCTTAAATCCGGCTTAATTATGTCATTTAAAATACTCTTACTAGAGCAATTTCACCTAAAATTATGCAATTACTACAAGAACTTCATTGCATGAGTTTTCAAGTTTCTCAATGTGTGCACGTAAACAAGCAGCACGTTGCACTGGATGAGGTATACCAAGAAGAAGAGTAGCAATAAAAGATTGACTATCATATTTTTCTTTAGCAGCTTCGTAAGAACCAAAGAGAGGAGTTAAAAAAGAAATTGCTTTATGCCCTGCTATTGTTTCTAACCAGTTAAGCCCTGCTTTAAGTATTTCAATATCCTCAGAAGCCTGAATATCACACTGATATTCTTCTCGTTCTGTTGCTTTAGAAAAAATAAAATGAGGCACAAGATTTACCGCAACTGCAATACCATACGAAGCTAATTTTCCGTAGTTATATTCTCGTGCCACGTGATAGGTCACACCTGAAATTACTCCATTTACCGCGGTAAGAATATGTTGATCCCCACGCTTTGCGGCAAATCCCCATTCTTGAGTTTTTCTTAAATGCACACCTTCACGTGCGCAAAGCCAGGTAAGCATATTCAAAACTTTTAACTGATCTACAGGCAAAGTTTCTAAATCTTTTTCAAGTGTTGCATTTAAAAATTCTGCGTCTGAGCGAGGAATTTCAAAATAGACAGATTCTGAACCTTTCCATACAGCAATCTCGCCACGAACACCTTCAACGTATACTATTTTTTGGAGTAATGATTCAGAAACGCCTCTGTCTCTTAAAATACTTTCTACCCATACTTTTGCTCGCAAAGAAATGCTCGAAGGAGCAATTTCAGAATAACGGTGCCATGTGTTATCAATTTGAGAAGCAAACGTAGCACGAGAGTATAAAAAATTCGCGATAGATGCTGTTGATGTAATACCCATAAAATAATCAAACTTAGACGGATAAGCAGTTGCTTGTGCTGTCTGGCAAGTTGCAAGTAGAGAAGCTACTAGCATGCTACGCATCAATCGTTTAATGTTCATAAAAAACTCCTTTATAGAATGTAATGAATCTAATTTTAAGCGCACTGTTGTGCTTGTTCTAATTTTTGTGCATACGCAGCTAAACATGCAGCACGTCTTTCTGGATGAGGATGAAGCGTCATCATTTCTACTGCCCACTTATAACTGTTATAAAATTCAACTGCAGTGGAGCTATCCCTAAATTTTTGCGTGAGAGCCTTAATAACGCCATCACAACAGTCTTTTTCTATAAAATCTACTCCTCCTTTTATAACAAAAGGATCTTCAGAAGCTCTTTTATCGCAATCATACTCTTCATTCAAAACACATTGTATGATCATACAGTTTGAGAGAGCGTAAAAAGCGACTGCTACACCCAAACTTATATCAGTATCTACTGAAAAATATCTGAGAGTTTCGTAAATGGCCCAGTTGGCAAACAATGAGCCCAAAGCAACTTTTAGAATGTCTTGTCGAACCATTGATATCAACGGTTCTGATGTTCTTTTGATGTGAATGAGTTCATGTCCTACCATAAACCTTATTTTATGGTATTCGTTCTTTTCGTGGTCAGTAAGATCATCCATTTTTTTGGCAAGAAAGTTTTCAAGTTTTTTTACGTCTGCCAAGGGCATAAGCACGACAAAATGATCTCCCATAGAGATGGCAGCCCCCTGCTCGACACCGTAAAGTGCAATATTGGTATGTATTGCGAAGGTATCAATAACTGATTCTTTAATACCTCGTTCACGCGCAATCTCTTTTATCCATTCTTGTACAGATAAAGGCACTTCATGCTTTCCAGTAACAACAAGATTTCTGATACCCTCTCTCATTGTTTTTACGTTTGTAGAAGATGAGCGTGCTAACAACCCAGCAGTTGCTACAAAAGCAGTTCGCATGGCCCAATCAGTGTAAGTTGAAGCATAGGTAGATAAAGTTTCTTGTGTACCTAAAATCATACAGACACTCAACAAACAACTGAGAACTCTTTTTTTATGTATGAAAAACTCCTAAACGACCTTTAAGAAATACTTTAGTTTAAAATGCTTACCCAAAGAGTACTCTATAAAGACTAAAAAGACAAACCGCCTGGACACAAGCACCACCAGCAGACACTTTAGAATTTTTTTGTGAATCTAAAAAAATATGATATACTTATAACTATGAAAAATAAAAAATCGTCCTTCACACATATCTGTGTCAGTGTTATTACTCCTTTTACGGATCTTAACAAGTCTTTTAATTCATTTTATAAATTTTATTTTACTTTTGCGGGGTGTGCACTCTAACTGCTTAATTTAATGTAGGCATAAGTGTATATACCCCAGACATGTTCTGGGGTTTTTTATTGCCTAAAAAGCCCCTTTATGATTTAGACTAAGTTACAAAACTCCATAAAAAGGATCGTTATGAAAAAAAATATCTTACTCATTATTGCATTAGTCGTTGTACCTGTAGGGCTCATTATTATGAAACGAAAAAAAGCTCTCCCTCAAACCCGCTATACTATTGGTATCTTACAAACCGCGTCTCACCCTGCACTTGATGCAGTTCATGAAGGCTTTACTACTGAACTTGTCAGTCTTTTGGGTACCGATGTTTCTTTTATTACACAAAATGCTCAAGGGTCAATCACTCAAGCACAGACAGCTGCCGCTCATCTGCACGCAGATGGTAAGTACTCTGCATTTTTTACTATCGCAACCCCCGCTCTTCAAGCACTCGCTGCTGTTGAAAAAGATCGTCCTGTTATTTTTGCAGCAGTTACCGACCCTGAACCACTGGGCGTTATGAACCCAACTACCAATATAACTGGCGTAACGGATATGATTGATGTGCCACATTTTATAGAGACTATAACAAAGCTTTTACCTCTCACAAAAACGGTAGGCATTGTGTACAGCACCGGTGAACTTAACTCAACTGAAATGGTACAAAAATTTAAAAACGAATTAACCACTCACCAGTTACAAGCTCTTGAATTTGGTATCTCTCATGAATCAGAAAGTGCAGCGGTATTACAAAAAGCATGCAGGACAGCCGACGTTATTATTACCCCAACAGATAATATGATTGCAAGCGCCATAAGCACTATCGCTGCTCAAGCAGTTGCCGGTAAAAAACCACTCATTGTCAGTGATAGTATGCTCATTAATAAAGGACCGTTTGCAGCACAAGGCGTTGATTACAAAAAAAGTGGTCAGCAAGCTGCACGCATTGCGCACAAACTATTAACACAAGACCTTAAGCCGCACCAAATCCCGGTTGAATCTGCACACAGTACCGAAGTTTTTGTAAACACCACTACCCTTGAAACATTTGGTATTACTCTTGAATCAATCACTCTTCCTGTAACACCTGTTTGATAACGAGGCACTCATGAATGAACTGTTAAATATTGCTCAAATTATTATTGAAAAAGGTCTTATTTTCAGCGGTGTAGTTGCTGCTGTTTATATTTCCACACGGTTGATTAACCGTGACAATCTTTCTATCGAAGGTGCATTTGGTTTAGGCGGTGCGCTGAGCGCACTATGTGCAGTGCATATGATCAATCCAATTCTGAATCTTGCACTCTCAACATTTTTTGCGGGACTTTCAGGAACGATCATGGGACTGTTGATGACTAAAGCACGCATCAACCATATAGTAAGTGGCATTGTAGTCACCTCAGGACTCTTTTCAATCATTCTAGTAACAGCAGGATCAAATGTTTCTCTCAATAACAAACCCACACTATTGGCCTTTTTAAACCTCCCTTTGTTGGCCCCTTACAACAAACTAATTGTGTTAGGAATTATAACATCCGCAATGGTGTTACTCGTACGTTGGTTATTAAAAACCGAGATAGGTATTTTGTTGCATGCGGTAGGCGACACACCTCAAATGGTGATCAATGTTGGAAAAAGTGTTCATGGATACACTATTTTGGGTATGACTCTTTCAAATACTCTTGCAGCATTAAGTGGCGCACTGTTTGTGCATGATGGAGGATATTTTTCTATCTGGTCAAGCGTGGGCATTATGGTAATTGGACTAGCAGGACTTATTCTTGCAGAAACACTTGGCACTGGGTGGGGGTGGACACTCGTTGCGGGTTCACTTGCCTATCAGGCACTTATTTCTTGGACATTTGAACTTCAACTTGATCCTAACTGGAACAAACTTATTACTGCAGTACTGATCATCGGACTTATTATGGTCAAACAATCTTTGCGTAAAGAATAATCATGTTAAAACTCAATAAAATTAACGTATCTTTCGGATCACATCATGTTCTTAAAAACACTACTTGCAGTGCGCAACCAGGTGATTTTATTGTCATTGTAGGAACGAATGGCGCAGGAAAAAGCACCTTTTTTGACACTATTGCAGGAAGAATTTTACCAGAGAGTGGAACCATAACTCTTGATGAAGTTGATGTAACTCAAAAAAATGAACAAGCACGCGCGTCCTCAATCACTCGAATTTTTCAAAACACTTCACTCAATTCGGTAGGATCGCTTACCGTGTGGCAAAATCTTGCACTGGCACAGTACAGTCGAAAATCAGCACAACTGCGTGACGGTATGACGGCAATGCCGCGCAACAAAGCTGAAGAACTTATGCACCAACTGGGGCTGCCTATTTTTATGCTTGATAAAACAATGCAGAGTCTATCGGGTGGTCAACGACAACTTATTGCTTTTGGAATGGCAACACTTCATATTCCTAAAATTTTATTGCTTGATGAACCTACTGCGGCACTTGATCCACAAGCATCAACCAAGCTTCTGTCTCATGCCGTAAGTTTTATTAAAAAAAATAAGGTGACAACACTCCTTATTACTCATGATCCACACATTGCACTTAGTATTGGCAACAAAATTTGGATACTTGATCAAGGGGTTATCACCAAAGAATTTAATGAAGCTGATAAAAAAAATTTACATCCTGATCAGCTCATTGGGCACATTGATTACGAAAAACTTGCAGCATTATAATAAAAACTCTTATTCCAATGTAGTAGTCCATGAACGGTTTTGATAAAGATCTTCAGTAGTTAAAACAATACTTTTATCTGGATTTCGTTCTTTAATAAGAGCCAACAGTTTATCAAATGCTTGAAGTATCGTTCCAATTTCATCAATAAGACCCAATTGCAAAGCTAGTGGTGCAGAGAAAACCTTACCTTCAGCCCACTCTTCACTTTTTTCAAGAGCAAGATTACGATTAGTAGCAACGAGAGTAAGAAATGATTTATAAAGATCTTCCAAATTTTTTTGTATATATTTCTTTTGATCAGATGTTAATGCTGGTGCACAACTATTGTTAAGAACTTTATAACTTCCTGCGTGAAACAAATTTATATTCATTTTACCAGTTGCCCTACCATCATCAACGACAAGATCCTCTACATAGCGTGTTAGTTCTTGACAAACCCCAATGGAACCAAGCTCCGCTAATGTAGGAGCTACAATCCAATCAGATGCACATGCAATCATATAACCGCCTGAATAAGTACCTCCAGCAAGAAACACAACAACCGGTTTTTTTGATTGAATGTTTTTCATAGCATCATAAAGCATCGAATACTCATGCACCGAGCCACCATTACAGGCAATAACTAAACAAACTCCATCAACAGAATCATTAAGAGCTATTGATGTTAATTTTTCTGCAGCTCCAATTAAATCTTGAGGATAAATACATTTAATAATTCGTACCTCAGGACTATAATTTTTATCCTGAGCTGCTCTAATTCCCGCCCAGACAAGCGCCTTAGAAAAAGACTCCATGCCAGAAAGAGATGACATAATACATAAAAACAAAACTATGCTTTTTTTCATAAGAGCTCCATTTTAAACATCACAAGACAATAACCTTACCATTTTAATCAGAGGCTTTAAGAATACCAAAAAAGAAGCTGTTTGGCAATCAAAAAAGCCTCCTGGACGCAATTTAAGACCACAAAAGACGGGGCTCTTTCTGACTAAATAAGCTTACATTTGATGTGTGTTAAAGTACTGGTAAACAGGGAGAGGAAGTTCATGATAATCAACCGTATCGGTCAAATGTGAGAAATCAAGTCCACAGTAAGTGTTCCAAAAAAGAACAACTTGATCAGGCTTAATAGCGCCATTTTGGCAGTCATTAATTAAAGCAGCAAACGCTTTTGCGCTATACGTTCCTTCTAAAGTAATTTCTTCATATTCTTTCAAAAGAGTAAGAGCATGCATTCCTTCTGCAGTCGGTTGACCATAGACAGTTCCGCAAAAGTCAGAATTAAGATGTAACTGTTGTTCAGGAAATTTATAAAGAGGAATGGTCGGGTCAAATGAATGAAGCAGTTCATTTGTTTGAGTAAATAGTTCTTGAATAACTGCAAGTCGCTCATTTTCAACGACAACAATACCTTCAACGCGTGAAGTAATTCCTGCTATTTGCATACCCAATAAAAGTCCGGCAACTGTTCCGCAACTTCCTACCGGTAAGTAAATAGCATCGGGCATTGGCATTATCCCTTGATCAATTTGCGCACGCAATTCAAGCGCAGCATTTACAAATCCCAATGATCCAAGCGGCACAGACCCACCAACAGGAATAAATGACACTTGCGTATCTGATTCAAGCACTTTAGCAATCGCTTCTTTTCTTTCATCATTAGTTGCATATAATTGAATCTCTGCGCCAAAATAATGATCGAGCAAAAGGTTCTGACGCACTACATCAGAAGCTGGCTGTGGTGTCAGCATCACTAAACATTTAAGACCTAATTCGCGTGCATAACATGCAGTAGCAACTGCATGATTACTTCCCACACACCCAACTGTTACAATTTTTTTAGAACCTGTGTGCAACGCATCACCCAATAAAAACTCTAATTTGCGTACCTTATTGCCCCCATACAACCCTTGTAGCCCGGTCATATCATCGCGTTTTATAAAAATAGAATGATGATGATGTAAAACTTTTTCTAAATTCATACAGCAATCAACAGGAGTAGGTAAACAAGCGATTTCAACATAGGAAATCTTTTCTTTGAGTAAAGGAAATTTTTCAAAAAGATGTGTTGCATCTACTATCGCGCAAGAAAAAAAAAGTATACCTACAAACAAAAGTTTCATTGTATTTTCCGTAAATTATTACACTCTCTAAAAACAAATTATTTTTCGGGCTGAAACGTAACGTATAAATTGGTCATTGTCAAAAAACGATTTACTTATCTAATCTCTCTATCCACTTTTCAAACATGCGAACAACTGATCGACTTTGTGTAGGGAACTTATCACGATCTTTATCAAACCAACACAATTCAAGCGATTCATCATTTTTTATGAAATCCTGATCAGAATCAACCCGCACCAGAAATCGTACATCATAATGATAGTGTGCTTTTTCTTTTTTAGTTTGGGCAATGAGATGAATATCAATATCAAAAATTTCAGACGATACCGGAACAATATTTGAAATCCCCGATTCTTCTTGCGCTTCTTTGAGCGCTACGGCAAGCACATCAGAGTCACCATCACAATGTCCACCAAGCTGAACCCAGAGTTGTAACTTTGCATGATGCATTAATAACACTTTGCTTTCATCTTTATTTAAAACCCACGCAGAAGCAGTAATATGACCCACTTCTAACGATCGTTCAAAACAATCTGGATACTGTTTTATAAATGCGAGCATGCGCTTTTTAGCAATACACTCTTCTTGATCTAACGGAAAATAATTATTTAGTAACTCAAGTAATTGATTTCTTTTCATAAAAACCCTCTACAAATAAAAATGGCCCATACAATTAAGTATAGACCATCTTATTTTTGTTGTAATTTTTGAAATAATTTCAAATCACAGAAATTGATTAACAAAACCTCATTATCAGTTATGTAGGATATGCTTGCATTATTTTCATGAAAAACTGCATAAATAAATTGTTTTTAAAGGGATACCATTTATACTGAACTTTATGAAAAAAACAGTTAAAAAAACCCATCTTGATGGGCCGTTACTTGATACCGTCAAAGTTTCCTTTGATGAGTCAATCGACTTTACTTCCTATCCATTTACACTGGCCCTTGTGAAAAACTTGAAAGAAATTACCTTCCCCACTCAAGTGACTTTTTTTGTCGGCGAAAATGGTACTGGCAAATCAACTATTCTTGAAGCGATCGCTACCAAAGCGGGGTTTGGTGCTGAAGGAGGTAGTAAGAATATTACTTTTAAAACCTCTGAACAAAAAACCTATCAAGGGACAGAACTATTTTCTGAGCAGTTAACATTGTCGTGGAGACAAAAACCAAAAGATGGTTATTTTTTTAGAGCTGAAAGTTTTTTCAATGTTGCCAATCATCTTGATTATATTGCACGAGAATGCGGGGGGCCTGAAATAGCATTTGCTCCCTATGGTGGAATATCTCTTCATGCACAATCTCATGGAGAAAGCTTTCTCTCATTTTTTAAGAACCGGTTAAATAGTGGTGGTTTTTTTATACTGGATGAACCTGAAGCAGCCCTTTCACCTCAACGACAACTGACATTATTGGCTCTTATTGACCAACTATGTAAAAATACTAACGCACAATTTATTATTGCAACGCATTCACCCATTTTACTCGCTTACCTCAATGCAACTATCTATTCGTGCGATAGCACAACTTTAAAAACAGTGAGTTACACCAATACCGATCATTATCAGATCACCAAAAGATTTTTGGATAATCCACAGCGGTATTTAGAATTATTATTTGACCAAGAATAGAAGAATATTAATGTGCTACTGTATGATATGCACATCTTTTTTCACCAAGGTCATTAGCGATTTTATTAAGGTCACTACTAGACAAATATCCTCTCCATTCCACAAGATTATCTCCATCTTTAACACTAAGTCCTTTACAAAGTTCTCTCCATTTAGCACTTTCTCTAACACATTGGGCACACGCAGTTGTATAATGTCCTTCCCTATCTGCCCGATTTTCAATAAAACGCGTAATTTTTTTAAAACTATATTTTACAGTGCCTGCTACTATCATACACTTTAAAACATTGCGTAACCCATTATGAGAAATTGGTTGCAAGGCATACTTTGCAGCGGTAAAAGCACTTGCTGCTGTAAAAATATTAAATAAAAGAATTAAAGAGGAATCATGATATTTTGCATGCACTGCCTCATGAAATAACACACATCGGGGTACTCCAACATCAAGCTTGAATTTTTTACACTCACCTTCATTAAAGATTGTATAAAAATCAAATAGATTTTCATCAACAAAGATACTACTTGAAATCGTAATACCCTGTATACCTAATAACGCAATACGTAAAGGCAATGACATGAGAGGAAGATGTCTTGTTTTATCAATAATACCTACCGCAGATTGAGCTTCTTCTGCTAAAATCTTAGCTTTTTCAGAAGAAGCCTGTTCAGGTTTACACTTAAGTAAATCAAACACTAATTTTTCACCCTTAGCATGTATATTTTTAGAAAACCAATTAAGCGCACCTGACTGGCCAATAACACCCATTATTTTTTCAAAAGAATTACAGGGTGGGCACAAAGGCTCAGAGGCAAAAATCTGCAAAGGAACAAAAAAAACAACAAAAAGTTTTTTAAGTAATTTAAAATTCATAAATTTTCTCCATATCTTTCAACCATCTTACACATAACAAAGCTCTAAAAAATTATTTAAACTGATTATTAAAGATTTTATAGTTGCTGGTCTGACAAAAAGCTGGCAATTCTTTTTCTATAAGTTAAACAGTTGCGCATATAAAAGAGGACTATCGACAGCACTAAAATTTACTCTTTTTTATAAATTGCGAAAAAAGAAGACCATTAATTATAGCTTATCTGAGCTTACTATTATTAATACTAGTCCAATAGTTTTTGAATAAGACATAAACAGTCCATTTTAAAACACTCTAAGATCATTATAAATATTTTATAGCATTTTAAAAAATTGTAAAAAGGCCTATATTGTAAAAAATGATTTTGAGAAATATCACTAAAAATGGCGGGGCTGACGAGACTCGAACTCGCGACCTTCCGCGTGACAGGCGGACGCTCTAACCAAACTGAGCTACAGCCCCCTATATAAAGCCTAGGAGAGTGGCTCCTCAGACAGGACTCGAACCTGTGACCTAACGATTAACAGTCGTTTGCTCTACCAACTGAGCTACTGAGGAATCAATTTCAAGTGTTAATAAGGGGCACCGTCGCACTTTGATCACACTGGAGGGTGTGAAATGCTAGGTTTTTTCATTCCACCTTACTTAGTTAATCATTTGAACGATTAAAAAAGCATGGTGGGCGGTACTGGACTCGAACCAGTGACCCCCAGTTTGTAAGACTGATGCTCTACCAACTGAGCTAACCGCCCCTTATCATGTGTCAAAATTGTAGAGAAAATAAAGACGAAAGTCAAAAAAAAACGAATTTTATGTTACGATAAAATTCACATTACATTTTTCAATCAAAGGAAAACCTCATGAAAAGCTGGTTTGGAACGATAAAAACAGCATTTTTTATCATTATAGCCCTTACATTAGCACCATCACTTTTACGCAACCTAAAAGACACTTATGTAGACCTTGCTAAGGTTAAAACAAAAATTGGCAGAGTGACGATAGACTCGCTTGTTATCGATGCAGAACCAACAGTAAAAACTCTTAAAAAGTTATTTGAAGATAGTGAAGTAAAAGCAATTCTATTAAAAATAGAATGTCGCGGTGGCTATCCAGGAAGCTGCCAAGCAATATTTTCAGAACTTCAAGAACTTAAAAAAGAATCTCCAAAGCCTGTAGTTGCTCTTGTGGAAAACATGTGCGCATCGGGTGGATATTATATTGCTTGTGCTGCAGACAGAATTATTGCAACCAAAGGCTCAATCATCGGATCAATTGGAGTTACTTTTAGCACAGGATTTAATGTAAAAGAACTAGCACAACAACATCACGTTCAAACCTACACTGTAAGTTCTGGTAAATATAAAACAGTGATGAATCCTTTTGAGGCGCCTACCCCTGAACAACTGGCAATGCTACAAGCTGTTTCTGATGACAATTACCAACAGTTTGTTACTGATGTGGCAAAAACAAGAAAACTTTCACCTCAAACAAAAGACGTGTGGGCTGATGGTAAAATATTTACCGGTCAACAGGCGCTTGAACTTCATTTGATTGATGAAATAGGATCCTATACTCAAGCAGTTTCATATATTAAAACTATGGCACCTATTGAAGGGGCTCTTGAGTGGGTTGAACCTGATCATGAACTGTCTCTCGTTGAACGCTTTTTAGGAACATCTCCTGGCGGGCGTCGGCCTTTTGTAGCGCATGTGATTGCTCAAGCAGCGCAGCAGATTCGTCAGGAAATTCAGATGAGTGCGTGCTTGTAGCAGCACCTTTATGCATCACATAACAGTACGATAAATTTTCTACCGATACCAACGGCTCAACATGAACATCATAATACACGCCGTTGGGCACGTAGGAAACCACTTTTCCTAAAGCAAACCCGCCTGGAAAAATTGTTCCTTCCCCTGTCGAAAGAAGAAGGTCGTCTTCTTGCAGTTGTTTAAGCCGATCGACATGAAGCAATAATGCTTTGTCTGCAGCACCACACCCTTGAAATATTCCTAAAGTTTTAGTGTTTGCACAACATGCAGAGACTTTGCAGGTTTTATCAGTAATGGCAACTGCTTTACTATAATATTGATAGGTCTGTACAACTTTTCCGACAATCATGTTTTTATAAACAACTACCATGTCTTTAGCGATACCATGCTGAGTCCCACCATCAATAAAAAACGCATGCTCATAACTATTAAACCGATGCATAATAATCTGGCACAAACGTGCTTGAGAAATATCATATTGTTTTTCAAACATGCGCACATCTGCTGATTGCTCAAGAAAATTTTGAGTTCCTTCATGTACAATAAGCGCTGCTTGCAAAGAATCATTGTGCGCTTGCAAATCAGAAATCTGAGCGACAAGAGTTGCCCGGTCTGCTGTATAATTTTTAAATGATTTAAACGGATATAAAACAGTATTTTGTAAAACTAAAAATGGATAAAAAACTGCTCCTGCACACTGCTCTAAAACTAATGATTCTTTAAAAAAGACTTTGTGCATGAGAAAAAAAATAATCCCAACCGCCACAAAAAATGTTAAGAATCGATTTCTTTGACCTGATTTTTTAGCTATTTTCACCGGTAAAAAACTTTCTTAATCCTTCTTTCACTTCATCTACTGAAACTGATCGCACAAGAATTGCGCGCACTGCAGAAGCATCTGAACCACCTTTGATATAAAAAGGAAGATGTTTTCTAAAGGCAAACAATCCGTGTGAACCATAATAGTCGAGCATACTATCAAGATGAGCAAGTGAACAGCCAAGAATTTCTTCGTCAGTTGGCTTAAAAATTCGCCCTGCTGCATTTTCTTTCAGTTCATGAAGCTTCCATGGCTTTGACCACAAACCTCTTCCTATTAAATAACCATCAACACCTGATTGTTCATAGGCAAGTTGAGCCGTTGTCCAGTTAACAATCCCGCCAGACAAAAGCACAGGAATAGAGACAGCTTTTTTAACCAGCCCAGCAAGATTATAATCAGGTGACCCTGTAAACATTTGTGTTTGTAAACGTGGATGAATTGCAAGCGCATCCGCTCCACAATCCTGGATCAACTTTGCAACATCTACGGCATTTTGATGTTTATAACCCGCACGAATTTTTACAGTAAAAGGAATTTCAAGTGAAGAACGAAATGTTTCAAGAATAGTTTTAAGACGAGGCAGATCACTCATTAATGATGATCCTGCGCCTGATTTAACTACGTTTCTTGCAGGACACCCAATATTAAGATCAAGACAATCAACACCAGAAGCTACAATTTTTTCACATGCCTGCTTGATAAACTCAGTTTTACTTGCAGAGACCTGAAAAGTAAAAGGTCTTTCAAGTTGTTCAAAGGCAAGAGCTTTGACGCGACCTCGGTCATTTGCAACACATGCAACGTGACGCATTTCACCATACAACAACTCTTCTTTGGAATAACCACGTACCAATTTTCTAAATGGTGAATCGGTAATTCCATCCAAAGGTCCCCCAATAAAACGGGGTACTTCTAAATTTCCTATCTTGATTTTCTCTTGCCAGTAACTCATACATATCCTTGGTAAATCGATAAAAACCACCAATAGGATACCAGAACTACATAAAAAAAGGAGTCGCAATGACTCCTTTTTCTTGTTTTCAGTCTTTTTAATAAAAACTAAAAACTTATTATTTACCGTAGCTGCAGATTACTTAGAAGGTAAAATTCTAAAAATAACTGTTCTGCAGACTTCGCACACACCTTTAAGTGCTGGACGCTTTTTACCGCCCTTTGCTTTCATTTCAACATTTTGACCTTCAACAATGTTGCGGCGTGCTTTGCACTTTACGCAATATCCTTCCATTTTCTCTCCTTCTTATCGGGAACACCCCTATAAACGAACCCTAAACACCCTTAATTTCCCTCTTTTTAGCGAGGAATATCATATTTGAAATTATCATAGGTAAGTATTTAAACACAATATAAAAACACACTGAGCACCTTAAAAAAACCTTTTTAAGCTTATTTCAGAAAGCGGCACTCTTAAAAATCATAACTCACCATAAGGCCAACTTTGCCTTGAGAATCAGTAGCAACCCCTGCATTAAGATTCTCTGGAAATTTTAATTCTTTAAAAACAGTATACGATGCAACCCCAAAAGCAACCCCTAAAGCGCCTCCTGCGACAACTTGTGAAATATAGTGGTGATTTGAGACTGTCATCAATGAGGCAACTAAGCCTGCATACAAAGAACAAGGTATTCCATATCGAGGACCCCTTACCAATCCTGTATAGGTCGCAAGATAAGCTACCATCGTAGTATGACCCGAAGGATTTCCCCCATGAGAACGTTCGTGCCTATCAAATTCTTCATGCCAAGGACGCAATCCAGCATCAGCTTTAAATTTCTTGAGTACTACTTTTGTACCCCATGCCCACACAAGTCCTGTCAAAAACAGTTGAACCTCACGGGCTCCTAAAGAACTTTCATCAGTAAAACAGGATAATGAATAGATAATAAAAGGAACTGCCATAGCAGGATCAGATTTTAAATTTTTTAACCAGGTTGGAGGCTGATGGATATTTAAATGATTTTCTGCATCATAAAACTTACGGTGAAGCGGCGCATCGCCTTTTTTAGCAATTAAGTACATGGGTAAAAAACCAGCAATTACTCCCATCGTATTCATACTAAAAAACTTATCCCAAATTCTATATGAATCATCCAATACATCGTGCAAAACTCTATTCACATCCTGCGGCTTAATCGTTTGAACCCATCCCGACTCACGTTCAAGTTTTATATGCGATAAATTTTTTTCAGTTTTTTTTAGTGTTGGTTCTGCGACCATTACACCCTGTGTAATTAACCCTAAAAAAAAAGTTATTTTATATACTTTTGTGACCATACCTAAGATACCCCCAATTTAGCAATGTGTATGCCCTTGCAATTCATCGTAGAAAAAAA
The DNA here is from genome assembly GCA_027487215.1 of Pseudomonadota bacterium. Classification (GTDB taxonomy): domain Bacteria; phylum Babelota; class Babeliae; order Babelales; family CAIQNR01; genus JAIYDZ01. Next base: position 145,657 of record JAIYDZ010000004.1, on the reverse strand, counting down.
ACGGTAAAAAAATCAATGGTTATTTCCCATATGAAACATAACCATTGATAGATTTTAGACCAATACTAAGGCATTTATTGCTATTATATTTTCAAAATGAATTTATCAATCAAGAGAAGGATTGTGCTTATGCCAAGAAGTTACTTGTTGATAAGCGTCTGCCGTTTGCAATAATAGTTCTTCTGAAAGATGTGGCCCGATTAACTGCATGCCAGTTGGTTTTTGATCTGCAGTAAACCCAACAGGTATTGAAAGTGCTGGGATACCTGCTAAATTCATTGAACAGGTAAAGTAATCTTGCAAATCCATAGCAAGTTTGTTGTTATCGTAAGCACCCATTTTAAATGCTGGCACTGAATGAGAAGGCATTACAAGGACATCAACTGTATCAAACATATCCTTAAATTCTTTTCTGATAATGCGACGTACACGTTGCGCGTTGGTATAAAACTTACCAGCATGTCCGACAGAAAGTACGTAATTACCCACCATAATACGAGCTCTTACTTCTTTTCCAAACCCATCATGACGGGTCGTTTTGTACATACTGTTTAAATCACCATCACGCTTACTCATGCCATATCTAACACCATCAAAACGAGCGAGATTAGATGCTGCCTCAGCACGACTGACAATAAAGTAACAAGCTGCGCCATATTCAAGAGTTTTCATAGAAACAGGAACGATAGTTGCTCCCAATTTTTCAAACTCTTTAAGGGCTTGCTCTGTATTTTTTTTGATTTCAGGATCAAGACCTTCGCCATTAAGCGCTTCTTGAATAACCCCAATTTTTAAACCTTTTTTGATTGTTCCTTGCAGTGCACTGGTATAGTCATGTTTTTCAACATCCAATGTTGAAGAATCTTTAAGATCGCGGCCTGCAATCTCAGACAGCACAAGTGCTGTATCATAAGAAGATCGTGCAAATATTCCAACCTGATCAAGTGATGAGCCATATGCAGTAAGACCATAACGTGATACAAGTCCATAAGTTGGCTTAAGTCCTACAATACCACACATGCCTGCTGGTTGCCTTACTGAACCACCAGTATCAGATCCCAATGCCCACGGCGCAAGACCTGCGGCAACTGCTGCAGCTGATCCGCTACTTGAACCACCCGGTACACACTCTTTGTTCCATGGATTTTTGGTCGGACCAAAAGCTGAAGTTTCACCTGAGCTTCCCATAGCAAACTCATCCATATTAGTACGTCCTAACAAGACTGCTCCAGCTTGTTTAAGACGTGCAATAACCGTTGCATCGTAAGCACACTCAAATCCTTCAAGGATTTTTGAAGCACAACTCATTTTGCGTGTATTCTGAGCAATATTATCTTTAATGTAACCAGGAATACCTGCCAATGATCCTGAAGCTTCTGTTTTTTCAATAACAGAAGCGGTATCAAATACTTCAAGCACTGCATTTAAATCTGAATGATTGTGTGCGCGTTCTTTGAAATACTCAATAACCTGTTTTGAAGAAACTTCACCGGAATTTATTAATGCTTTTAATTCTTTAATTGATAAAAATGCCAAATTTTTCATGAGAAACTCACTTTACTTGGTGTCTAAGATTTTTGGTACCACGAAAAAGTCACCTTCATGCTCGGGAGCCCTACTCAAAACCTCTTTTGCGTACGAAGGAGTACTCTCATCTTTTCTGAAAAAATTTATATTCTTATTGGATTGCTGATCAGGCAACTCCCCTGCAAGCTTTGTCACGCGTTCAGCATAACTCAAAACATCCTGAAGCTGGATACGTAATCCCTCAACTTCATCATCCTGTACTGCTATCTTTGAGATATCTGCTATTTTAAGAACTTCTTCTCTTGTAATATTCATGCGTGATCCTTCACAGCTTCCTTTGCCACTGATCGCCTCGCAAGCGCCTAATATAAATAACGCTCATAAAGGCATTGCCTATATATAAAGAGCTATAGATTAACACAAATTTTAGTAATTGGTTAGCCATCCCTATCTTTGAAAGCATATACGCGGTAGGAATAAAAAATCCAAAGCTCACAAGTAGGCGAGTATTCATAACTGTTTTAACGTCAGCACTCCCGCGTAAAGACCCTGCTAAAATAAGCTGTAGGACGTCAAAAAACGCAAGAATACTTATAACTGGAAACGCGATTGCTGCAAACTCAGTAAAGTCGCCATTAAAGTCAAAAAATCTAATAATTTCAATGGGCCATAACGAACAGAAAAAAAGAATCGTAAGAACCATTCCAGAAGAAAGAAAAACAATTTTTTTGGTTGCTACTTTAATACCATCCCAATCGCCCTTTCCATAATAATTACTCGCTAAAAAGGTAATTACCTGTGCAAAAGCAATAGCGGGCAGCAGTGCAAAACGTTCAAGATCTTTAATAACTGAAAAGCTTGCAAGTACCGAGGTTCCCATTGGGGAAAAACACCTGCTCAGCCAAAGATAAGAAAGTGCCAATATCCCTTTATCCACCATAACAGGCCAACTTAAAATAAAAAGATCCTTTAAGTTTTTCCACAAGTTACGCAAAGTGAAAATATTAATTGAATACATTTTCATGGCTCCACTCCATGCAATATATCCCCATGCCATAAATGACATTGAAGCGTATTGTATAACACTTGCTAATGCTGAACCTTGTAACTGCAATGCAGGAAATCCCCATTTACCAAAAATGAGAACATAATCAAAAAAAACAAACAATACAGAACCTGCAATAAAAATATACATCGGCACTTTAGTGTTTTTTACTCCTCTTAAAAATCCTATAAAAGCAAAATATACAAAAGTAAAAAACATACCGATTGCACGAATTTTTAAAAAGGGAACTCCAAGCACAATCATATCTTCAGGAGTTTTATGAAAAAGATAAATGTGATAGGCGCCTGTGTACAATATAAGAGAAACAAGCGCACCTGCCATGACAGTGCCCCAAAACACTGCACTTAACGTATCGCCAGCTTTTTTGTATTCCTGCACGCCATTATGCCGGCCAGCCATAATAATAGCGCCAACAGAAAGACCTTCTGCTATTTTTATAATAAAATGAAGCATTGTGTTAGTAACACCAAGAGTGGCATAAGCAGCGGTAGACTTTAAATGCGCAACAAATCGCGCATCAATAAGTAAGGGAACAGAATAGAGAATAACTGCAGTGATAAATTCTGGTATAAAATAACGTGTTATTTTACCGTACTCTTGGCCGTGAGTAGTGTTTTTAATACCTTCAAGATAACTGACAAAAAGATTTTTTTTCAAGTAACACTCCCCACTGACTCATTATCTTTTTACATACCCTAATAGAATAGTTAAAATGAACCTACTGCGCAAACGTAAAATCAAGATATATTGCTTTATTGAAATATATTTTGTTTTTATCTTTGCATAAAATTTGAAAAGATGAAAATTATTTATTTTACACGTTATTTAGTGTTATAGTTATAATCGAATTACTGAAACTAACACAAACTTCTTGTGTTAATTGGAGGAACCACGCGATGAAGTCATCATTTAAAGCAATTGCCGTGTTGGGACTATTGATATATTCAGTTAATGCTGCCCCTGCACGTGTTGTCACTTTCTTTATAAAAACAGTTCCACAAAATGGTCTTCATCAAGAAGATGTTCATCCTGAGGCACTCAATTTTACCTATTTTGGCCACAGAATGTCCTTAGACTTAAATCGTCAGGTAACTTTTCCTATCAAAACAACTGATGACACATTCTTTCTTTTAATAACCACACAAGCAAAACCTGTTTTTATGATTTTCAATACCATTGATCATTGGGAACTTGAACCAGGAGCACGTTACTCATTATTTTCAATAAAAAAAATGTATGATGAAGAAACAAAATTATATTTCTGGAGCGTTGAAAAGTCTGAAATTAAAGACAACTTAGTTATTCCAATGAACACTATTCTGGCTCATGTTGACCCCGCCACTCTTTATATCCCTACTGGCATTACTCTTATTGGCAACAACAGTGCTCAGCTTCAACTTCCTGATATTTATAGAAAACCACGCGCAAGTCTTATTGAAGGCAAGGTAGTAAGTGATATTTTTGCCTATAACACTGCTGAGTTTGTGGGCAATGGACAGTTTTTCTCTAAGATTGAACGAAGTCATGAGGTAACAAGCACTTCTCAACAATCAAAAATTTAAATTGATGTAAACGAGTAACTTTTTTTGCACCATGTAAATTCATGCTATACTGACGTCGCTAATTTTAAATGATGTTGAAACGAAAAGGATTTTTATGAAGCTTCAAATTTCGTTTGATGGCCTTGATATTGATCAAAACCTGCATATTGCCCGACAGGTTGCACAGTACGCTGATATCATCGAAATTGGAACGCTTCCTTTATTTAAACACGGCATTTGCGTAGTTGAACGTTTTCGTGAAGCATTTCCTAAAGCTGTTATTTTTGCTGATACTAAAATAGTTGACCGAGGACGCGACACAGTAAGCATATTTGCCCAAGCTGGCGCTGATTGGGTTTCAGTCATGGCTGGCACAAGCCGTGAAGTTATTCATGGTGTATGTTCAAAAGCACACGATCTTGGCAAAAAAGTTTCAATGGATCTACTTGATGCTGGCACTCCCGGCCAAGAAGCACTCGAGGCAAAAAGTCTTGGCGTTGACGTACTTTTGTTTCACAAACCTCATGAAAGCGATCCTAATCTTTCCTTTCTAGAGGAATGGGAAATGGTACGTGGCAACACTACGCTTCCTATTTACGCTTCAGCAGCCGTTGATAGAAATACTATTAATCACATTGTAGCTGTCAAACCAGATGGAATTGTGATTGGTAGAGCAATTACCGAAAGTAATGATCCTGCTACTGAAGCAGAATTTTTCTATCGTATTCTCAAAGGCATCACCCTTTAAAAACTACTTAAATATCCTTACCTAATGCCTTTTATTGCAATTTTAACCTCAAAACTGTTATCTTTTTTATAAATGGATACAAGGTCTTAAAAGGAGGTTTCTATGAAGCGTTTATTACTGTTTTTACTTTTTGGGTTAAATCAACTCCATGCAGCTCAACCTGCAGATACACTACCGAAAGACGATACTGCGCTCACGGTAAATCTTGCCGAAGGAAAAAACCTATTCTCTTTCCTCAGAAAAATGGGAAAAATTACGCACCTATAATGAATATTTTAAAGGATTGCAAAGTTTTAATGGAACTGCTGCTCTCAAAAAACCTCTTAATCTTACTGACCTTCCTCAAGAATATGGGATATCACTACTGGTGAAGTTGTCTTAGAATTCGATTATCTAATTGGCGATGCACACTTTCTCAAAAACGGATCGCATATTGTAACTACTTCTAGCAATCACATCAAAATATGGAATATTGACGACCATACTCTTGTTCGCAGATTCGACTATGATAGAGATAATGAAATATGGAATGTACAATTTAGTCCTGATGAATCTAAAATCGCAGCATTTCCTTGTGGTTTTCAAACAACAACTATCAGAGTCTTAGATGCCACTACGGGCAAAACTATAAGTACATTAGAGAATGAAAATAGTAGAGTTAGACTTGCACAATTTAGTCCCGACGGCTCTCAGATTGTTGTTATCAACTATGGATTAGCAAAGATTTATGATACCACCACTGGTAAACAGCTCTTTTTTCTAGATTTTGATAAAATAGTTAACACCGCCTATTTTAAAGCTGATGGATCTCAAATCCTAACTGCTGGCGCCGATGGAACTGCAGCACTATGGGATGCAAATTCTGGTAAACTCACTTATAAATTACCACATACGGAAGCAATCACCTGTGCACAGTTCAGCCCTGATGAATCTCAAATTTTTACTACCTCTAAGGATAGAACTGCAAGAGTATGGGAATTGAATCTTTGGGAATCGAATCTTTACGAAGCTCCTTTAGCACAGATCATTGAATGGGCACAAACAGGAATTATTGAATACGCTCCTAATATTTTCAAAGATCTTTCTCCCACTTTCAAATTAGGAATACCATCTACTTACTCTCAGACAACTGCACACGATGCACCAACTACTACACCCACATCTCCAGTTGCAGAAGAAGAAGTAGATTAATTTCTCACCATCAACAAAAAAAGCATATTAAAAAGCCCGGATCTCTCCGGGCTTTAATTTTTCAATCAAAATGTTCTCTACATCTATCCCACATAGTTATCAAAATCAGAGTTACTCATTTTACTCATTTGCTGAACTTGAGTAGAGATCTGATTTTGTGCGTCTTGATACTCAGTTCCGGGTAGGTATGTACGCCAATACAATGCACGGGCAACAAGATGTAATTGACTAAGCCACGTTTGCACCACGCTGTAAAGTCCCGCATCCATCCACTCAAGAACAGGACTCAACATATCTGCGGCACATACTGGCTGAGAAACCCAATACTGTAATGTATGGGGATATATTTTTTGTGGATTTGAAAGATCAAGAATGACATTCATCTTATCACCGTCACCAATGACTGATGTTAAAAATTCAAAGCGACTCACTGCTTTTGCCTGAGCATCACCTTTTTTTGCACTACTATCAGAAAACTGTACAGAAATAACAGGCAGCCCTGCCGGATCATACCAGACTCCAAACGCAGGTTTTCGTGTAAAAACATTCAAAATCTCTCGCGACACTGTAATGCTTTCGGGAGAGATAACCGTTGAGCGTGGGTCAATTTTTGGTGGTTTAAACATATTCCCCACCTCATCAAGTGCCGCCATAAGATAATAAATTGCCAATGCACAATCATCATGCATAAATTTGTATGCTTTATCAGCATTTAAAGAAGTTCCTCCCGCGCCACCGCCCGATTCCCACTGAGCAAAACTTGCTTGCTGCGCGCCCACTAATCCTGTTTTAAGGAGTTTTTGAAACGTTGGATGTTGTAAAGAAGCGACTCCTTGAAACTGAGTGCTTGTAGCATCTTGAGGGAGCAGACTATAAGGAACTCCTTTTGGATCACAGGTGTAAATAAGAGTCCCTGAAGAATCTTTAATAAGTTGAACCTTAGGATAAGCACCAGTTGTTGGATAAAGATACGCAGGATAATTAGGATCTGCTCCTACTTGATCAATGGTAATAGTATCCCAATACTCTGGATGAGAAACGAGGTCCTGCATTATTTTTCCATTTTTCTCAGACACCTTATCAGTTGTTTTTTGATCAACGCTTGCAAGCGGATAGGTTCCTTTTTTATCGCCTTTTAAAGTGGCCAAACAGTGAGTAAACGCATTATAACCAAATCGAGTCAAATGAAAAATTGCAAGATGAGACGTAGTAAGTACCAATTTTTTTTGGAGCTCTTTCAATAAATCAGAAAGTTCAGCCGACGGTTGTGTAGCCTCACTTACTCCATTTTTTAACTGACCAGCTGCGATCATATAAAACTTCAACGCATCTTTCCAACGGTGAAAAGTATAAACTGGTGCTGCATTCTTAACGACTTGTGCAGGCAATGGAACTGCAACAGGATACACGGTTGTGGCTTGTGGATAAAAAGTAGAAGGAGGAGTATCAACAGAGTTATAGAGCATATCTCCTGCACGTTCTAACGCTTTTACCAGTAAAAGTGTTGCTCGTGATTTTTTAGCAGCACCATCTTTTACCAAGGAAGCATAATAAGAAACCTGCTGAGCATAATTAATCAACACATTGAGCTGCTCTTTAAATCTATTGTTTGTCGGATCGCCACATAAAAGACTGGTGTTTAATTCCATCCACTGTAAATAAGCGTCCGCTTGTAAACCGTTTATGATTTCTTTTCCTGCTGCTCCTGTTTGGATAAACGTTTCTAATGCTCCATAAATTCCTAAAATGTTTTCAAAGGTGTCTTGAATGTCATCGTACACACTACTGTACTGTCCAAATGAAGCTTTTAAACGATCAGCATCCGTAAGCTTTTGTATTTGCTGATACAAAGCAGAATTTTTTAGTTGATTACTGTGCGCTAAATAGGGCACCGCTGCAGCAAGATATGTTGCATAGAGTGCTTCTTGTACTGCCTTTTGCCCAGCAAGATTATGTGCTGGAACAAAGGTTTGCCCTGCTACTGATACTGCTGTTACTCCATCGGCATACAGCTTTGCAGGCACTTCATTATAAAGTTGATAAGCAGAACTTAATTCCCCCATAAAACGAGGAAGGGGTTCAATCGGCATGTTTTTTTGAACTAAATAAAACACATCTTTCATAACAGACTTGCCCATTGCATCCTGCTCACCTGTTGCAATAGAACTTTTTTCAACCGACAATGAACCTTTTACCACCGTGCCACACAATGTAACGCCCTGAGAAAGCATACGACGGACCTGTTTTTCATAACGGGCATTATATTCCTGCGCATTTACTAAGCCAGCATTTGAAACCTGACCAGACAAATTTGCTTTGTAAAGAGGAAATAAAATACCAACAGCCAAACCAATAGGATCATTTTTTTGTAAAGATGCCATCGCAGTTTTTACATACTCTTGCGGAATCAGTTCTTTCTTTAATCTCAAAAGATATAAGGGCATATCATCAGTATAGGTTGCTGCAATTTTTTCAAGCGCAACTGGCTGACCACACAAACGATAAAGACTCATCTGATCATCTGACACTACAGTCGTTGTATCTTTATCTCCCGCGTTTACACCTTGTACCATACAGGAAACGACCGGCACAATCGAACTGTACGTCTGAAAAGCTACAGTGTTAGTAATACCAATTTGAGTAAGAACATAATTATCCTGGTCCTGTGCTTGAGCGTAGTAACTACCTGCAAGGGTATAACGCGCTACAATATCATCAAAAGCAGTATCAAGAGGACTATTTAACGAGACTCCTTGCACATAATTTTTCTGTTGTTCGCGTAAAAGATCGTCGGCACCCTTTTTATAAAAATTCCCAATAAGTCCATTAATCGTTCCCTGAACAGGCTTGAATTCAAGATCCTGTGCTGCGTGCGCCGCATATAACATTTTTAAAAATGATGCAGTCGACTGAGCATTATGTAACAACCGTTCTGAAAGAAGTAACGACTGAAATGCCTGCTCTTTTTTAGTAAATTCAGCAGGAGAAAGTTTTGTAGAAACATCAATCTTTACACTTGCAAACAACGCATCTCGCTGAGTATAAAATGACTGTAACGCATTACGAGCTGCACTTAAAAAAGCATCTGCCTGTACATGTTGTTGCACTGTGCAGATAAGATATCCCTGATACAAGAGACTTGCTCGATAAAGATCAACAAAAGGTAACGTTGCTGATTGACGTGCGAGCCATTCAGAATATCCTTCAAATTTCTGTTTTTGTGGTTCTTTTGTATCAGTTGTTTGCATAAGCGACGATGAAATAAAACGTAAATAATCATCTTGCACAGCAGAAGGGTTAATTAAATAGGCCGTCTGGTAATAGGCAAGTGCCTGCTGAAATGCACTTTGAGCCTCTTGTACTGTTTTGTGCGGCCCTTGTACCTGTTGCTTTAAATACCCTGCTGCTTTTTCAAAAACTCCTGACCAAGATGTATTTTGGGCAAGCACCTGTTGTATGATTCCACGTACTCCTTCAGCCTGAGCAGTCAATCCTATCTGCTGATAGCAAGCTGCTGACAAACTTAACAAATACACACATACAGGCGAAGCAGAGCGTTCCCCTTCTTGTTGAGTTGACCATGATTGACCAAGCAATAGCTTTTGTCCAACACTTACAAATAAACGGGCTTGATGAAGAGCAAAAAATTCAGAAAAGGTAAAAGAAGTTCCATCATTTTTTTTAAATAACTTTTGCAAAGCAGTATAAGCAGATAACTGATTAGGATACTTAACAAGAAGCTCATCAATTTTTTCAAAATAATACTGCGTAGTACGATACTGCTGATTTGCAAAGATAACCCATGCAATAACATCCCCCAAAGAACCACTGGTTGCCGCTTCGATATAATTATCGGCACCTAAACATTTTTTGGAGCTACTGCCTGACATACATTCTGTATACGCTCCCAATGGCTGCTGTGCAACAGTACACTGCTGTTGTCCTTTTTCATCTACCGCACAACGATATACACCTGACAGTCCCTGCCAAAAAGTATCAAGAAGTTCAATTGAGGCACGAAGCTGCTCAATGGCTTCCTGAGTTTCTTTCGTATCAGACTGACTCAAACTAAAAAAGAATGATAATTGTTGTCGATAATGATCAATAGCTTGCGCAAGCAGTTCTTCAAACCCTACAAACATATCTGCTAAATAATCTTGATAATCAGTGGCGATCACGCCTTTATATTCCTCGTTAATATCACCGAGCCGAGGAATTTCTAGAGCATACTGACTATACGCATTTGAATATTTTTTATAATACTCAACAAATCCTTGCAACACCGATTGGTATCGTAAAACACCCAGCTGCGCTGATAATTGTTTGGTATATCCTACCAGATCGGCCGCATCGACCAGCTTAAGCGCTTGCGCTGCCAGTCCAAATGCTTCCTGAGCCTCCTGATAATAATCACCCTGAATTTTAGTAGCGCTATTAGCTAATGCAAATGTGGGCGCTCCATCAATCATTTGATACGCACTGACCGCTTTTTGAAACTGTTCTTTAACCAGCTTTAATGCCGCACTTTTTGCTTGATACATTTGAGCCGCAGACCCATTATTACTACTTTTATAATATCCAGCTGCAGCAGCAAAAATTTCAGACGCTTTTACTAACTCATTAAAAATAGTCTGCGCTTGTAAAGACGAAGACGAAGCACCTGATGCATTCATAAATTCTTTAAGCGCTTGCTCCTGAGCCTTTACAGGATTAACAGAACCCTGTGATGTTGGCACTGCAACAATCGGGCTTGTTCCCTTTGTACGCCATAAACTTGTATTATCAAGATCAAATCCATAAGCACGAATGGCATCAGATACCCAATTATTAAGCACCTGAAACAGTTCATAAATGGGAGTAAATGCTGGATCTGCTGTCAACGAGCCGGATGAAATGGGAGCGTCAGATTGAGAACCTTTTGACTGATAGGTTTGAAAAGCAGGAATATCAGTATAATTTCCATACAGTACTACTGGCTGCTCTTGATTTGAGGGCACTGTTTTGCCTGTCGCAACGGCAGAGGCTTTTTCTAATGAAACAGTTGCAGCAAATGCACTAATCTGAGCCAATGATCCGGCAACGTCTTTTAACACCGCATCAATAAAATCATTTTTTTGAGTAAATACGGTAGAAGGATCATCAGACGCTTTAGTTGTCACTAACGTATAATTGCCAATGGTACAGGTCGAAGTTAATGTAACCAGTCGCTTTAATGCTTGTTCAAAAACAGCTTGTTGAGCTGCAAGCGCTGCACTTTCAGGAAGCGATTCAAAAAAGTAATTTTTTAACTGCGCATTTGTTTCGTTATAGGTGCGCGCTAACTGTGTAATGAGGGTAAAAAACCAACGAACAATATACTGGTCACGCTGTTGATAATAATTATCAAAAACTGGCTGAAACGCATCTTGAAACTTTTTTTGAGATGAACCAGCACGCGCTGATGCTTTGGTTATGATTTCCTGTATCTGCGCAATAGCATTATCAACCAATGCCAACTGTCCTTGAAACCCATTTGTTTTAAAAGGAATAAAAAGATCTGATGTTGCAGAGCGGTAAAAATGGCTCTCAAGCTGAGACGTTCTTCCTTTGATAAATGTCAATGCATCAAGACACACCGTTTTGACAATCATTAACGGGTAACTTTCAGGAGCACACGCAAGGGCAAAATAGGAGCCACCCAGTGAACCATAAAAACTCTCATCTGCTGCAGGAATATTTTGAAAGGGACTTTCTTTTGAAACTGCCATTTGACCAGGGACATAGGTGCTATAAAACTGTAACGATTTTAAAAGAGCCCCTTTATAAGACACTCCACTTTGATCGCCGACCAGTCTTCGATAGAAATCATTAAAAAGAACAACCCCTGTTTTATCTGCCGATTGTAGGGCAACCAAATCTGCAGCAGAAGCTGCTGACGGTTTTACAGCTGCTGTTTGAACAGTCCGTGTAGGAGGAGTATCAAAGTCACTCCACACAGAGCTGGCTGCACCATTTAAAACATTAATAAAGATAATAAGTAAAAATAACACTCTGCTTTTTAGCTTCATACAATTCTCCCTTTTTTCACTTGCACTATAGTCATTAGCAACAGCGCAGCGTCAAGACATTACACAGTTTTATACTGCATTAGTTACCGTTGATAGAACGTTTCAAGTTCTGCAACAGTAGTTACTTGATAAGGAGATTTATCTTCACGATAACGAACAAATCGTGGAAAACGAAGCGCAAATCCTAAACGATGTTCAGTCTTGCCAGCAGAATGAACGGGTGACAAGGTAACCTGATCGGCCAGAACTTCACACACAATCCCTGACTGAATCCATACAAAAGGAGCAAGTGCTTTATCACAGGTATAGTTATGAGGTTGCGCGGGTACTTTAAGCGCATCACACAAATCTTTTAATTCAACCCATTGCTGATCACTCAAGCCTGTTCCAATTTTTGCGACAGTTTCAAAACAATCTGAATGACTATTATAAATACCAACTAAAAATGCTCCAATACCAAACTGAGAGCGTTTTCCTTTTCCTGGATAATACCCCATAATCACTACATCAATAGTGTCTTGCAGTTTGTCGGCAGCCTGATATTTAAGTTTTATCCAATTAAAATTACGCTTGCCTGGCTGATAAATTGCATGAGGTTTTTTAACCACTAAACCCTCAAGACCTGATGCAATCTCTTCAATAAAATAATTTTCAAGTTCTTGTGCAGAATGTATAAGTTTTTCGTCTATTACTTGCAAAACATCACCAGAACTACTTGCTACTATTTTTTTTAAAGCATCTCTCCGCTGATCATGCGGCACATCAAGCAAACTTTCGCCATCACTATACAACAGATCAAAAAGATATAATTGTAACGGAAGTTCAGAAACAAGTTCTTCAATACCATGTTTTCTGCGGCGTTTTACTGTTTCTTGAAACGGCATAAATACTTTTGTATTAGGGTCATAAACCATTGCTTCGCCATCGGCGATAAAACTTTTTAAAGGCAACGTTTTACATGCAGTAACAAACTCAGGAAACATGTTTGACATATCAGTTAAGTTACGCGAAAAAAAGCGTATTAACGGAGTTTCTTGGGTCAGATCAACATGCACCTGCAAGCGAAATCCATCAAATTTGGGTTGCGCAACACACACGCCGAGCTTATCAACAATTGATTGCACATCAGGCATTCTTTCAGCTGCAGCAGGACGAATAGGAACACCTACATGAATTTCCATAGCGCGAATTGCTTCAATCCCGCCCTCTTTTAACGCACGTGCAACTAAACCACTATCAGCGCATACGTTATAGGCATCTTCAATGTCTTCACGCAACGTTTTGTCACCTGTTACCATCCACGATAACGCGTCAACCAAGGTCATATCAGAAAAACCAAGACGTAACGTTCCTAAAATAATACGTATGACATATTTTGCACTTAAAGAATCAAGTTGTAGTAATAATTCTTGAACTTTTTGTGATTTTCTTTCTTGAGAACCAGTACCGTTAAGATCTTCAATTAAAACCAATGATTGATAGACATCTTCAACAGAAAGCTCTTGTGAACCTTCCCACGAAAATTGCTCAACCACTGAACCTAAATCACCCTTTTGTTGAACTTCCAGCTCAACCCATTCGGGAGTCTGGTTTAAAAGACTTGCAACAATTTTAATCATAGTTTTTTGTGCAATAGCAAACTGAGTTCCAACGTGTGGTGGATTTAATGTGCCTAATGCAAGGTAACAGATATGTTCGATTTCTTGGGCAGTTGCATCACGCAACACCTGGGCAAGAAGCCCCGTGATAAGTGTGCGTCCAGTTGTTTTATCGATGGCATCAAAAGTGCGCGCCAGAGCATTAAATTTCATACGACTCTCTTTATCTTCTACTGTGAAGGTACCACTGATGTACAAAATATACTGAATACACAATACCCGATACTAAGGACGCCAAACCCATTACAGCCAAAATAAGCAACCCAATACTTGTTTCAAGATCTGTACTGATGCCCCATGGCACACCAACGACATACATAATATAGGTATATTGAAAAGTAGTTTTGAGTCTTCCTATAAAGAGTACCGGAACAGAAAATCCTCGATTTCTCCCAATCCATCTAAAGAATGTGACAATAACTTCACGTGCCATTATCATACACACCCACGTCAACGAAATCCGACCAAGCATTGCTAATGTGCCCAGTACCGCTCCAACAAAACATTTATCAGCAATTGGATCAAGCCATTTACCTAATTTTGTTTCTTGGTGATATTTACGTGCAAAATAGCCATCAAAAAAATCAGTCAAACTTAATAGAAAGCAAACCATCATAAGAATTTTGCTCGACCAAAAGTCATGCAAAGGTAAGACATAAAACATTAAAAATGGAAGCAAAGTGAGAGAGAAAAAAATTCGACTTAACGTAAGAATTGTAGGCACATTGGGAAGCGTTTTAAAGATCTTCATACATGTATCACCATGGAATGAAATACCCCCTAAGAAAGAAACATGGCGATGCAGGGATTCGAACCCCGGACCTTTGGATTATGATTCCACTGCTCTAACCGACTGAGCTACATCGCCATCAATTTTTATATACTAAGACGATCCCATTTAAGTCCATCAAGGACAACGTCAATAAATGATCGTAAGAAAAAAAGTCCTGTAAGGAGAGTAGTAATAATACCAAGCATCATAGTAATTGCAAATCCTTGTACCGGTCCAGTTCCAAATTTATAGAGAACAAGGCCAGCCAAGAACGTAGTAATATTACCATCAAGAATTACAGCCATTGCGTCAGAAAAACCATTATCAATTGCTTTTCTGAATGTAATACCTTCCATCAGTGCTTCACGAACTTTTTCATAAATAAGCACAGATGCGTCAATTGCCATCCCTACTGTAAGCACCATACCTGCAATACCAGGTAAAGTAAGTGTGGTGTTTAACCATGCCATAATAAACAGCATTAATAGTAGATTATAAATTAATGTAATAAACGCAAGAATTCCTGAAAATTTATAAAAGACAACACTGAATATAAGCAAGAAACCAAGACCCATAAGACATGCCATCAACCCTTGCTCAATTGATTCTGCACCTAAAGATGGTCCGATTCTGCGCTCTTCTTCAAAAGTAACGGGCGCTAAAAACGCACCAGACTTCAACATCGTTGCTAAATTTTTTGCTTCATCTTCAGTAAAACGACCCTGAATAAAGCCTGAACCACCAACGATAGGTGTATTGACTACTGGAGCAGAAATAACTACCCCATCTATAATAACTGCAATCTGTTTACCACGAGCGCGCTTAGTCATCTCAGCAAACACTTGGGCACCTTCGTCATTGAATTCAAAGTGCACAACAGGCTCCATCATAGAACCCATGCCCATATTAGCACTCTTTAACTCACGACCAGTAAGCTCTGCATAATCAGAAACGAGATAATAAAAATTATCGCCGCCTCTTTGCTCACTTACTATTGTCATACCATCAGGTAATGCACCATCATAACGATCTAATAAAGAATCTTCTGATGGACCCGATGCTTCTATTTCTTTGATTTCAAGCAATGATGTTTTACCAATCATTTCTTTTGCTTGAGCAGGATTTTCCACACTTGGAAGTTCAATAATAATATTGGTATCACCTTGGCGAGAAACACCGATTTCTGCAACACCTGAGCCATCAAGACGCTTACGCAACACATCAACGTTACCAATTACAGCATTTTCTTTGACACGTGATGCTACAAGTTCTGAAAGAGAAAGAATTACCTGTTCCCCTTCTAGTTGCACATCCATAACAATTTGTGAACGGGTCTTAAACGCTTGAAATGCTTTGTTTGCTTCTTGAGCGGTACGAAAACCAAATATAATTTTGTCATTTTCAATTTTATTAACAATAGGATCTGCAATATCATATGACTGCAATGCATTAAGCAACGATTGTTTTTTGCTGATAAGTTCAGATTTAAGGGCTTCTTTAACATTCACATTTAAAGTGATGTAAAAACCACCAACAAGATCAATCCCTTTGCGTGGACGCTCGTTAAAAGGCCACATTAAGTATGTGCCTACAACGGCGAGAGCAACCCAAAAGAAAAAACCTAGATAAGAACCGCGCCGAGCAATACCGACCATGTCTCATCCTCCTGCTTAATACGTTTACCCTATCGATACTACTTTACTATCCTTTTTTTGTGATGATCTTATGAAACCATTTTTAAAAACTAGTTAAAAAAATATGCCTGCCACAAACCATGTTAGGCGATAAAACCTACAGTCTTTCACTGCTTTTTTTATAGTAGTAAAGAATGGTCGCACCAGGCGAAGCTACATACGTAGAAAAATTGGTGCCGAAGAAGGGACTCGAACCCCCAAGGGATTTCTCCCACAGCCACCTCAAGGCTGCGTGTCTGCCAGTTTCACCACTTCGGCATTTTTTTAAAGTTTCATATATTTCAATCATCACTTGTGCAAAAGTGTATCAGATTTAAAAACGCTTATCAAACCCATGATTAAAAAAACTTCCTGAACATTTTGTTACAGGAAGTTTTTTCTTAAAAGAACGTTTTATACTTACTACAAAAACCTACACTGAACTTTGTGTAGGCTCCGATTGCACCGGAGATTCAGGAGTATTTACCTGTGCTGTTTGAGATACCTCTTTTTTAGAAGAAAAACCAAACAACTCTTTAATGCTGTTGATCATCGTCTGTGTCCAGACAACAATGGTTGATGTTGCTAAAGAAATACCACTCATTACACGAGAGAAAAATCCTACTTCTTTTTGTTTTTTTTCTTGCTCTGCTTTTTCTTGTGCTTTACGTTTTTTTTCAAGTTCTTCTTTTTCTGAAGCCTCATCTTCGCGCTCAAAAATTTCAAGTTCTTTTTTAAAGGAGATGCCTTCTTTATCAAGCGCGGTTAACTGTGCCACAATACTCTGGGTATGCTCTTTAACTGACTGAACCATCTGCTGGAAATAACGAGTAAAATCACCAACCAAATACTCGTTTACTTTATGAGTATCATCAAGCAATGTTTGAGTAACGTAGTACTGCTTTTGCGCTTCCTTATCACTCAACTCACGCGCAACGCTCTTGAAAATTTCCCATGCTTGTTGCTCATATTTGCTGCACACATCGCCCTGTTTTAAAACAATATCAATAGCTTCATCAATTTTATTATCCAGCTCTTCTATTGCTTTAACATCTGCTTTAAGTTGTTCTAGTTGACGTTTACGATCTTTAATTTTATCAAAGAACGCACGTTCTTTTGCATTTAAAAATCCTTGCTCTTTCTGTTCTTTATCCATCAACTCAAGACCAACATTAAGAATGTCTTCAAGTTGTCCTTGCTCAAGACCTACCTGTTGATAAAAACGATCGAGCTCTTTATCTACTTCATTACGTTGAGTGAAAAAAATCATACGAGAAGTCATTACTTTATTAAGAACTTCTTTAATGTCCCCATAAACTTCTTCAATTTTGCGCCACCAGTAATTCTTATACACCCAGTTACCACTCGATGATTTAGAGTCAACAGTATCAATCACTGACTGATCACTATCAGCCTCTTGTACAAGTGTCGATTGTTTTTCTACAGAAGCTCCCACTGCTCCTACGCCCGTGCGAACAGTTACCGTGTTATCCTTTTCATCTGGAGCGGTATTGAGATTACTCACCGGTGCAACAGGTATATTGCTAAAGGGAACAGAAACTGTTGTTCCTGAATTTACAAGAGAAGGATTTGATGGCACAGGAAGGGTAACAGATGGTGCAGGCAAAGCAGCCGTCTGAGCTGCTGGCACAACTTGAGCAGAAGAACTTGCTGCGTCAGAAGTTGTAGTTACTACTGGATTAGTAGTGGCAGAAGTTGTAGTTGAAGATGCTACTGAAGCTCCCTGCGCTGGCACAACTTGAGAAGAAGAACTTGTTACAGGAGCTGCATCTGTTGTCAAACCAGTCGTATCAGAAAGAGTTGCATCTGGTGCTGCAATAGAAGTTGTCTCCGTTGAAAGCTGAGTAGCAGTAGTTGCAGTATTTGTTGCCGTTGATGATGCGGCATTTACGGTAGGCTCAGAACTATCTGGAGATGTTTCATCTCCATCTGAAGCATCTTCCCAATCGGCTTGAGTCGCTGGTGAGACTTGCCCACCACACATCATGCCACTCTTTAACGCTATTGCCACACTCAACACTATACGTAATGCTTTACGTTTACTCATTGTAGACAACTCCCCAGCTTTACAATCTTACAACGTCTCTGCAAGATCCTTAAGCTCTTTTATTAAAGTTTTTGATAACTCTTCAGCTTCCCATGAAGTGTAGCTCCAGCGCACGCCAGAATCGACTTTCATTAAAACTGAACGATCGCTTTTGATATCGATGATATCAATGCGCACCACATTGATCAACGGATGAACCTGGGAAGGAGCTCGAACCACGCCAGCACGGCCAAGTACACCATACGCAACGTTTCCTTCATCCATAAAACAAAGCATCACTTTTTTCTGCCATACCATGTTGTGGTACCCAGCATGATCTTTGTGAATTGCCATCAAAATACTTTCAGAACCTTTTGGATAAAGACATTGAATAGGAGTTGTATGAGGCAACCCTTTTTCTGAAAAGGTTGCAAGCACTGCAACAGTTTTTCCCTGTTTTAAAATATTTGCTAAATCTTCAGGTAACTTTACGCCAACATGTTTTGCCATAAATAATACACTCCGCATCACACTCAATAAGAACAATAATTATTTTACTCAAGCAGTTTGACTGCAACTTCATTCTCTACTGAAAACTTATTCTTTGCTAAATAGACACGCGATCCTGCACGTGTCAGCAAACTTTGCGCAACAAACTCCTCCACTTTTATAAGAAATCTGCCTTTCTCCACTTGCGACATATCAATCATGACATCATTAATGTCCAAGCCCTGCATTCTGCGCAGCCCTAACATCACTTTTTCTAAATGAATTTCACGGGTTGTTAATCTCTCTGAAGAAACGTTTATATCTGCACCCTGCGCACATGATTGAATGTAGCGCTCAATATTTTTCATATTCTGATAGCGAACAGTCCCATCAAAAGAGCATGCTCCTACACCAAATCCTTTGTAAGGTTTTCGGTCCCAATACACCTGATTATGTTGCGACTGAAACCCTGGGCGCGCAAAACTTGAAATCTCGTATTGCATCAATCCATGTTTTTCAAACATTTCAACAGTCCAGTAATAAAGATCCACAATCGGATCTTCGGCAGGTAATGTCAATTCATTACGAGTAAGCCTGGTATACAGCGGCGTATTTTCATGAATCGATAAAAAATACATCGAAATATGTTTTATAGGCCAGGTCACCACTTCTGCAATTGTCTCTCTCCATTCTTGATCGCTTACTCCTGGTAAACCAATAATGAGATCAACAGATATATTTTCAAATATCTCTTGCGCAAGCCCAAGAAACTCTCTTACCTCTTGTGCTTTTTGATAACGGCTTAATCCTGCAAGCACCTTATCATTTAAGCTCTGAACTCCGGTACTCAATCGAGTAATTCCTGCTTTTTTCCACACAGCAAGCTGCTGGGCTGTAACTGAACCGGGATTTACTTCTAACGTAATTTCAGAGATCTGCTCAAAGTCAAAGATATCTCTTAGTGTATCAAACGTGTCAAGTAGGAGCTTGTCTGGCCAAGAACTTGGAGTTCCTCCGCCAATATAAATAGTCTTAAGAGGCAATTTTCGGCCACATTCAGAAGCAAAATTGGTAATTTCTTGAATAAGAGCTTTATTATAATCAGCCATAAGATGGTCCTGACCAGCAACTGCCACAAAGGGGCAAAAGTGGCATCTATAAGGACAAAAAGGCCAATGAATGTACAAGGATCGAGTATCAGAAGAAGCGTCGTACTGCACGCAGACCTCATTGCAAGGTAAAAAACTAGTTTTTATAAAAAGGAACGTTAAGGATACTCAACTTTACCCTATCGATCAAGATCTTACCAGTTTTTCCGTATAGATCGGGTTTAAAAAGCTTCTTTAGCCTTGTGATATTAAAAAACTATTTCAATCAGTTTTTAGCTTGTGGCCCTTTGAGGCTCTTGCAAATTGAATCCACTCTGGCAGACTTGTAACCCCACTCAAACAGTTTAAGTTGGGCATTATTCATAAACAAAATGGAGTTTTTATGAAAAAATTACTCATAACTTTTCTTTCAATCACTTTCTGCACCACTTACACTCACCAATCCTCAAACCCTTCAGACGAGCTTTTGACAGAAATTTTTGACACTGCAAAAACCACCAATGGTGAGCGCCTTGAGCAGCTTTTTGAAAATGTAGAAAATGCAGACCTTAAAGATCCAAGACCCGGCAATCACCTGCTTGTTGAGTCAAACCCAAAATTTGTTGAATTAATGCTCTCCACAAAACCTTCATGGCCACGTGAACAGATAGCCACAATCTTTCAAAAAAGGCTCCTTGATTTCATTTATACAAGAGCAACGCCCCAATTAAATTCTCTTATAAATCGTCGTGAATTTCACGCGCTCACCGCAATTAGCAAACATCTTTCATGCAATGAACTTAATGAAATTATTACTCAAGAATTGACTAGAATAAAAAACAATATTGAATCAACAAGCGCTCTTTATCCTGCTGAGCAAGTTAAGATAAAAGAACAAACACAGTGGTTAATAAATATATTTGATCTTATCAAAAATAACACTGGATGTTATGCACTTGAAAAAGAAAAGCGGAACTTTCTCTCAACTTTAAACACAATGTTTCCTGTGTTCACCAAACCAAGAAAAAGCAGAGAGTAAACCTCTCTCATTTTAGACAATAAAAAAAGGTCCCGAAGGAGCTTTTAATTTTAAATATGATTATAATACACCTGCCCATAATGGAAAAGTCATTAATAGGGAAGCAATTACCGCAGACCACCCTATCAAAGTGTAAAAAGAAGCTTGAAAAAGATAAGGATGTAACAATCGTCTTGGGTCACCAAAATGATATTGAGACTTCTTAACAAAGGCCTTCTCATTATGCGATAAATCCAATGAGAAAGGATTTAACCAATTTCTTTTTGAAGGCAATCCATTATGATCTTTTACATAACGTTGTGCCGATTTCATACGGGTTTGGGACTCTAAATGAGGAAGAATTTTTTCAGCAAAGTCCCCAAGGGAAATTTTGCTCAGCGTTCCTGCTTGATAATGAGCCTCTAAAACAGCTTCAATATCTTTTGGTGAGAAAAATTCTATTACATTTTTAGGATCTACTTCATGAAGAACTTTATTTGTAGAGTAAATAGTAAAAAGATGTCTCACAAGACCTACTCGCTCTTGATAATCCAACACAGATGCCATTTTAACTATATAATCTGCATATACAGAATGAGTCATATAAAAATCATTTTCCTCTATACGCAGGTCGATATAAGATTGCACTTTTGCCTGCAACTCTCTATTTAAAAAGCTTGGGCTAGTTTTTTCAATAACTTCCATTTTTTGTACAAATTCATACGGAGAAAGACCATTATCAGAAAGTTGTTCTAAAAGATTGTGTGCACCCTTTATTTCTTGTTGTTTAAAATCTGAATTAGAAAAAAATGTACGAGCACCAACGACTGCCGGAGCAGTGACATTCAGTCGAGCTACTGGTCTGAGTACTGCTGGCACGATTCTTGCACTTTACAGACCAAGACGACCCACAGACCGTAACATTGCATGACTCTCTATGCATGAGAGCAAACTCAAAACGAATAAGCTTAATTTCTCCATAATAACCTCCATAGTTTTTAATAGTATCTTATAATAATACTAAGAGTCTAAAACGTCGTCAAAAGTCTACCAGCAGGCTTATTAGGGATAATTTAGGTTTATAAATCATTATTAATCAACCTTAAATAGGCTCACAATAAGTTTCTGATATAGTTTTGTAATGGTACCCTTTTGCAAAGATTGCTGTGGTGGCTTATACTTATAAAATCTCTTAAATGGGGAATATATCGTACTAAATGGAGTTTTTATGAAAAAATTATTGAATTTTATAGCTATTGTATCATTACCATTTTACACACAAGCATCAGATAATAAAATGTGTCCTGATCCACAAAAACATTTAAATACATGTTTATTAATGAGGGCAAATGATAAGGTTTATACTTCCATTCAATCATTACTTAATAGTGGTGCTGATATTAATACAATTAATGCCAAACAAACCACGTCTGTACTTATGAAAGCTTCTCCCGAAAATGCACTTTTACTGCTGGACCACCCTGACATTGATCCTTCATTGAAACCTAAAAATTCAAAATTTTCACCACTTGGCCAACGCTTGTTCGATGCTTTGGAAGACTGCAATGAAGAAAGATTTCTTTCTCGTCCTGAAAAATGTGAAACACATATCGCTGCGTTTATTAAAACTGCTGAGATGCTCGATAAACAATCAAAAGGTTGTATTGCATGTCAAAAAATTAACCATGCACACCAACAGGTCAAACGAGAGCTTGATAAATTCCATAGTGAATATCCTTGCTTGATTGCTGTAGGAACCCTAGAAGCAAGCGATGCCAGCACTCTCAATAAAATTATCAATCGAGCCACTGAAAAATTCGACTGTAATAAAGCTGCCAAAGATAAAGAACAAAAGTTTTTGTCCCGATTTAAACACTTTTTACAGATCGATATGAATGGAGATCCTTTATGAAAAAAAATAATCTACTTCTTTTAGGTTTATGTACAACAACCTTTTGTACAACCTATTCAGTTCATTTAACTGCTTTAGTTGCATCTACTCGACAAGAACATACAAAAAAAACTGCAAAAAAAGAACAACAAGAAGCACTTGAGAAAGTAAATTTGCACGAAACTTCCGACTTAAGTAAAGCTCTTAAAAAAGCAGGCAAAAACAGATTCGTCTTTAATTTCTTTAAACACCTTGCCAGACTTCAAGAAGAAGTAAACTAAATAATTGCCTTACACCCTTGAGAAAGCCCATAAAATCGATATGATTGGGGCTGATAAAAACAATAAATATATTCAAGGGTGAGGGAATTTATTCTTATGAAAAAAAATGCACATTACTTTGTTCTAGCTTTAACCTTTCTTCAATCTTATCTGCATTCATCTGAATCAACTCCACAATTAAATCAAAACACAGACTCTACTGAGTATCTGCTACAAGTATATAGCACACATCAAAAACTTAATTCATTTACCTTAAAGCCTCATGAACGAGAAATCTACCAAAAAGAATTTGATACGCTTGCAGCTCAAACAAAGGATAACTATCCTGAATCAAGACCTTACTTTCATAATGGACGTATACTTGACTTGAAAAATGTATTAGAACAAATGGAAATCGCAAAAGAGTGGCGGAGAAATCAACTCATTAAAAAAGCAACTGCTGCTTATAATGCCTCGTTAAAACAAGAATCTGAGCCGGTTTAAAGTACAATTTATCTCCCCAATCATTAACCATACTTATATCTCTTTCTTAACTGACTAAAACGAGACTGCCTAAAGTCTGACAGTACCAGACTGTATAAAAAATATACGGTAGCCTTTATTAAAACACTCTCTGTCGAAACACTTATGGCGAAAAATGCAATAGAATATGATAACTCATACAGTACCTTTTGAATCTTCAGAAAAAGAAGAAGGCCAATATTATACCTTAGACGAAGCACTGCAAGCAGCAAACGATGGAAGCGATCCTACAGCAACTCTTGCATACATCTTAGGGTGTCCTAAGAAAAAATAAAATTCCGTTCAAAAATGCTTAAGTCTCTACAGTCACACTCTTACCTTTTGAGTGTGACTTTTTTTATATACTATTTTATTGCTTAAAACAGTGCTCATAATCTATGTACTAATCATTGAATTTCTTAAACTACTCTAAGGACTTTTATGATTTTAAAAAAAGCGGTTCTCTTTTTATTAATTGCGCCACTTACAATTTTCAATTCTTTTGCTGCACAAGATGATCAATCGTCTGAAACGTTTAACTACGCCATTCCGTTAGCTGCACTCGCTGCTGTTACCGCATTTACTGTTGCCGATAAATCTTTTACGTACCTACTAGAAAAACAATCCAATGAAGCTGACATTGATGCATTTGTAAACGATCCTGCACTTGAACACCTGATTACTTCAACACCAAACCTTCCACAAGAAAATCTTCCTGTAATTAAAAACATACTGCGTGAAGGACTAAAACAAGAAGCACACCGTACGCTTTTTTTACACACCTTTTATTCAGGTCATAGCGCGGCGCTTGCAAAAATCTGCTTAGGCTGGCTTGAGCCACAACACTATAATTGGACTGAAAGCATTAAAGAAAAAATAAAAACAGACGGCTGCTATAAAACCACTGATGCAGTGTGGTTGACTTTTTTATTTGAATTAAAACGAACCCAAGATAGAGTTACAGGACCGGTAAAATATTATCAAGAGCTCCTTGAAAAACGCTACTCACAAACCCAAAGACCTCAAAATAGAGCCAGTACTTTTTATCTGACATGCAAAAACAAAAAAGAAACAAAAAACCCTGAAATGAAAAATGCTGTTGATATACTTGAACACACGTTACGAGTCTGGAGTTCAGACATACTTCAAAAGAAGAGCGGCAACTTTCAAATTCCAAAAACCCCTTTGATTGAAAAGTACTGCCATGTGGCCTGTAGGGAAAAAAGAGAAGAAAAAGAAAAATAATTTTTAAAAATCTTTCATAACTAAACATTTTGAGTTTAAAAACTTTAAAAAGCAGTTGGTTTACCCCGCCGATAAGTCCGAAATCGTTAGTCAGACGTAGCCGTTAGGCAAAGACGGAAGTTTTAACGACGACGGGTGCTCTTTTTTATTAAATCTCAATTAAGATCAAATCCCTTACCCAATCATAATTAAGCTCAAAGGCGCTGTTGCTCATTATCAGCAACTGTTTATACTGTAAGTGGCTCTGAATAATTAATTTCAAAGTAGTTCTTACAAGCGATATTTAATGGAAAGTTAAAAACTGATGAAAAAATTACTGCTACTTATAACCTTATTGTCTCCAGTTCTACCATGTCTATCTGCCACACCTGAAAAATCAAAAGCTGAAGAACTTTATAGTGCTGCATGGCTTAATGATGCGGCTAAAGTTAAAACTCTTATAGAACAAGAAAAAATAGATCCTAACGCTGTTGACCCCATGAGTGGTAAAACAGTCTTGGCAGGAGCCGCCTCACCATTGATACCTTATTTACTTGCACACGGGGCACATCCTTCAGCTCATAATCAACAACAAAAACTTCTTACTACTCTCTTGCTTGAAGCAATGGAACAATGCCAGACAACTCATCGTTATCCTTCTGCTGAAGAAAACTGTAAAAATACAAAAGCTGCATTAGTAGCATTAATGAAACTGCTTGATTGCACTGAAATTAACAAAGCTCATCAAGACATTGAACAATCATATTCACCGTATCCTGAAATGGTAAAAGAACAAACAGCATTGACCAATATTGTTACAGAAATAAAAGAACACTCAGGCTGCGCACAACTTGAACGAAACAAAAAAGATTTCTTTTATACCTTTAAAAAATGGACTGGACAGTATAAAGGTCAAAGAACCAAATAACGTTTTTTGAATTTAAAAAATTAAAGAGCAGTTGGTTTACTCAACTGCTCTTTTTTATTTTTACCAGTCTTGATTAAGCTCAAAACACAGATTTAATCATCATTTGATCGTAGATGGGCTGTTGTAGATTACCAGCAACCTTTTATACTATAATCAGCTCTGAATAATGAAATTTGAAAAATTATTAAAAATAAGGTCAAAAAGAGTATGAAAAATATAAAAAAAATAAGTCTTTTATTGGTTTTGCTAGTAGGTACAGCACACGCTCAAGAAAACGTTACTCAATTGAACGATGCTATTGCTCAACTAGAAATAAAGCAATTAGAAATTAAAGCAGAACTAATAAAAATGAGAGCTGAAAAAGCTAACCTTCAAAATCTATCCCAAAAACTTACTGCCAAACTCCTTGAGGTTGCCTATTACAGTTGTCCTTCTCATGAAAATATTACTAAAGTGCTTTTAGAAGAAAGTGATAGCCCCTGCAAAAAAGCAATAACTGAGTTGGCAGATGCAGTTAAAAATAGCTCTTGCACCGCCTGGCAAAATGCAATTTCAGATGCAAAAGAATCTCATGAAGACATGGTAGCTATCGCTAATTTTGGCACCACCGCACTAAACGATCTTTTTAAGGGTTTTCCAGTAATAACAACTTCTTTAAATTATCAGGACTCATCATCATCGTTCACCATCAATCTGCCTGCTATGATGAAAGAAGTTAATAATGCAAACACTCAACTCAACAAATCTGGTGAAAAAATAAATGTTATTGCAGGAATAGTAAGTCATGCTACTGGCTGCGCTCTGCTTTCAAAAGAAGTTGATGAATTTGCAAATGCAACCAATCTTCCTTCTTCTTTGTTTCAAACACAAAATTAGTCTACAGCCAATTAATTAACTTTAAGAGCAGTTGATTTAGTTCGCTGCTCTTTTTTTGTTCTGTATTGAACTCTCAATAGTTTTAATTAATTCAATACATTCAATGACGGCTTTTTTCATGTGTCCATCGGCCACTTTTTGATTAGCAAATTTGATAAGTACTACCCCATGAAGGAGGCGATCAAGTTGCGTCACAATCTCTTCGGGTACACTGTCTGAACGTTGAAGTGTTTCCATCATTTCATCGTCAGTGGTCCCCATTAACGACAGTTCATACACTGATTCAATATAACGTTTTAAGAGTGACGTGAGCTGAATATATAAAAGTTTTGGGGAGGACAGTTCATTTTTTTGTAACTGTTTTAAATCAGTAAGCGCTTGCTCAAACGGGCTAACTACTTTAACAGCAAATGCACGCTTTTTTAAAAAGTACCACAGCAGTATTCCTGTTATAAGTAAAACTACAACAACTCCTGCGACAAACCACGGAGTGCGCCATAACGGCACTGTCATAATTTCATAAATATCACGCAGCTCTAATTCTTGCATACTTACTACCAGTCTTTTTTATACAAAATTCTTTATTATTTTAATACATCATGCGGCGTCTAAAAAACCGAATTATTTCACCCACAAAAGGACGATCAATCGGCAGATCAAGAATATCTACGCCACAGGCACGAATCGTTGCATTAACCGTCTCATGATGCGTGCGCAACAGATTATTAATACCTGAACCGGTTGCAACAACTCCCGTATGACCTGTTTCAGGATCAACCACAGGTAAATAGCCACATTCAGGTAACTGCTGTTCACGCGGATCGGTGCATTTGACTGCAATCACTTCATGATGGCGCGCAACTACTTTTAACGTTTTTTCATACCCTTGGCCAAAAAAATCGGACACAATAACAATTATTGCATCCTTTTTTTGTAAACTCATAAGTCGTTCAAGAGCGGACTGTAAAGAAGTTGTTCCGGACGGAACTGCCAAAAAGAGCGTTTCCATAATAGCATGAACATGTTGTCTGCCACGCTTGGGAGGGACAACTGCTTTTACGGTGTCTGCAAAAAGTATGGCGCCAACAGTATCTTTTCCATAATCGGCAACGAGTGCAAACACACTGGCTATTTGTGCGCAAATTTGTGATTTAAGATGTTCTGACGAACCGTAAAGCATTGAGGCTGAACAATCAACAAGGATCATCACAGTGCGATTACGTTCTTCAATATACTGTTTAACCAGAATTTTATCTGAGCGAGCTGATGCGTTCCAATCAATGAAACGCACATCGTCACCTACCTGATATTCGCGCAGTTGATCAAACTCAAGACCTGATCCTTTTTGTGCCGAACTATAATCACCAATCAACGTGCCACGCAGTAAGCGTCGCGTTTGAATTTCGATGTGGCGAATTTTGCGCAGTACTTCTTGATTCAGTCTCATTGCTCACCTACTTTAGAACATCTCTCTTTTAAGCGCCTCCGGTAATTCAATCGTTCCATCAGCCTGTTGATATGTCTCCATCAACGCAACCATCAAGCGTGGCAATGCCAACGATGATGCGTTAAGAGTGTGTACAAACTGAGTTTTTTCACCTTGAGCAGAACGATAGCGAATCTTACCACGACGCGCCTGAAAATCGGTACAATTACTTGCAGAAGAAACTTCGTAATAACGATTTTGTCCAGGCAACCATACTTCAATATCAAACGTTTTAGCCGATTGAAATGAACAATCTTGAGCAGCAAGTAAACTAATCTGATAATGTAAACCTAACTGTTGCAAAATAGATTCTGCGCAAGCAACCATGCGATCAAGTTCCTGCATAGATTTTTCAGGTTCACAAATAGAAAAAAGTTCAACTTTTTCAAATTGATGAATACGAATAAGTCCGCGTTCCATTTTTCCATAGTTTCCCGCTTCACGTCTAAAACAGCTGGTCCATGAAGTTAAGTTGACCGGAAGTTGGTCTGCTTCTAAAATTGAATCGCGGTAAATGTTTGCAAGCGCCACTTCAGAAGTTGGAATTAAATATAATCCATCGCCAGGAACGGCAAATACTTCTTCTTTAAATTTTGGAAAGTTCCCTGAAACAGTAAGCGTTTGTTCGTTAACCAATGCTGGTGGAATAACTGCTTCAAATCCATGTTTTGCATTATTTTTAAGCATCAACATAGCAAGTGCATAGATAACTTTTACAGCATCTTTTTGATAAAAAGGAAAACCAGAACCGGTCATGGTAACTGCAGCGTCAAAGTTAAACCATTTGTTCTGTTGACCAAGTTCCAAATGATTTTTGATAGGGAACGCAAATTCAGGTTTGGTGCCGTGCACTTTTACCACTTTATTTGCTTCTTTGCCCCCTTCTGGAAGATCTTCAACAGGAAGATTTGGGCATGCTAAAAAAAGCTCATCAAAAACTTTTTGAGCTTCATCAAGTTCAGCTTCTTTTGTTTTAAGCGATTTGCCTACTTCAATCGATTGCTCGCGCAATTGATCGGTAACTCCCGATTTTGCCTGAGTTGCAAGATCGTTCTTTTTTTGGCGCAATGCTTCTACATCGCTGACCAAAATACGCAACTGAGCATCAAGGGATAATAATTTTTGAACAGGAAATTCCGGATCTTTTTTATGAATTTGTTTCTCTACAAGATCAGGAGACTGACGAAGTAACGCTTTATCTATCATGTGATACCTACCTGAAAAACTCGTGGTTTGATTGTAAGTACCATACCCTATTTTTTTACTCTTGAAAAGCACAAGAAGGCCGCAAGCGGCCCTCTTTGTATGAGTCAATAAAAACATGTTGTGCGGAGGCTAGTTGCCTAAAAACAATTATATAATTACCACCGATACAACGCTTAGACCGATTTGATCAATTCGCGAAGATGCTTACCTGGCTTAAAGCGAGGGACAGTTACTTCAGGCAAATCAATACGTTGCTTGGTCGAAGGGTTAATTCCCTTACGAGCAGGACGGCGTGATACTAAATAAGTACCAAAGCCAGTAATCGAAACTTTATCACCTTTTCTCAAAGTGCGTTCGATAATGCGGATCAAAGAATCAAGAACACGAGAAACATCTTTCTTGCTGAAAGTAGTTTCTTCGCTTAGTGAGTTTATCAATTCACTTTTGTTCATTGACGCTCCTCAGAGGTTAAGGGTTAAAACACTGCATACTTCATTACTATACAATTACTTTTTTCTTCAAGAGATCAAAAAAATACCCTACAAAAACTAGTGTCTTTTAAAAGTTTGTCAACTCAAGATACGCTTACAGACGAGTAAAAGAAATATTTGCTCTTTACATTACTGTATACAAAAGGCTTAAGAGTCATTAATTGTTATAAACATATTCTTGTTTTGAAATCTTATTTTAATCATATATTTTTTACTTAAAGCTCTTGTTGTTGTTATTTTTTTAACGCGCCAACTTCCTGTTGGTAGGGCACCTTGCGTGCGGCACCAGCGGGGTTCCAGATCTAACCCCCTGGACCCCATCTCTTTTTTAATACGACGCGACGAGATGCTTACGAAGAACAGCTGGCGCTGTTTTGTCGCCTGCATTTCGCGCTGATGAGGACTTCTTGTACACGATCCGTTTTTACCAATTGAACTGGTTTTGGCTTATGTCCGTAGCCCCTGGTGGACCTGTCGACTTTTACCAGTTAACAAGCTTTGGCAGTATGTTGAAAATAATTAAGCAAGGTACCTCATCAGCCTAACTTGACGTTGACAAAACTGCGTAGCAGTTCTTCATGTCAATTTAGGCGTGTATTAAAAAAGATTTTGGGTTCAGGGTGGTTTAATCTGAAATCATCCTGACACAGGCACGCGTAGTGCCCCCACAAAGTGTAATTGGTACATAAACGGAATAACAATGACATTAACTTTGCACATGCTCATGAAATTAGAAATCAGAGTTTGCTATAAAAGATTGAAAGGAAACTCTTTTTATGCTTCCTTGTAAACAATAAAAAAATAATGAAACTACTCAAAAAGGAACACCATGCTCATCGATACTCATTGCCATTTAAATATTATTATAAAAGATTCGTTTGATACTCCACTTGCTGATGGTTTTGAAAAAGCCGCACAAGCACTTATTACTGAGGCTCTTGCATCAGACGTCACCACACTCATTAATGTAGGCACCAGCGCCGTAGAAAGTGCCAACTGTGTAAAAATTGCACAAGCATTCCCGTCATGTTTTGCAACACTCGGCACTCATCCAAATGATCTGACTGTCACATGGAAAGATGACATTAAGTTTTATCAAGATCTAATTGCACAGCATCCACAGTTAATAGTTGGCATTGGAGAGATTGGACTTGATTATCACTATCCCCAATATGATAAAAAACGACAATACGCAGGACTTGAAGCCCAGATTACCCTTGCACTTGATCATAATCTGCCCATTGTTATTCACACACGTGATGCCGGACAGGATCTACTGACAGTACTTGAACATTTTAAAACAGACACACTGCGTGGCATCATTCATTGTTTTTCAGAAGATATGAGTTTTGCCCAAAGAGCACTTGATCTCGGATTTATGTTAGGAATTGGTGGACCACTCACCTATCCAAAAAATATAGTACTGCGTGAAGTATTTACCACAGTCCCACTTGAAAGCATTGTTCTTGAAACTGATGCACCCTTTTTACCGCCTCAAGAATTTCGTGGCAAAAAAAATAGTCCTGCACATATACGGACAGTTGCCCATTACCTTGCAGGACTACGAGACTGTTCTTATGACGAGGTTGCGCGTGTTACCACACACAACGCTCAAACACTCTTTGGTCTCTTAAAAGCTTAAAATGGCCAAAGAGTCCAGGTTTGTTCAACCGGAAATGCGCCCACTTTAACAAGAGCCATTTGAACAACAGCTAACACAACAACAAATACGATGCCGTTTGTTAAAGAATCTTGAAGAACCTTAGATACCTTTTTCTTTGCCATCACCGCTTTCACGATGTCGATAAGAAGGTATACACCTAAAGTTACCGGAATGCTGATCATTAATACTTCGTTCACCATGGTTTTCTCCTATGGAAAGGTGAATATGTAATAGTTACACTCTCTTTATTTAAAAACCTCACATTTAATAATTTGTATAAGGATCATTTTCCTCAGCAACCACTGTCATCTGCTCAGGCACTACACATGAGCCTGCTTTATATTCAAGAGCTACACACCCACACAAAAGAAGGTATTTAAGGTAGTCCATGGTTAAACTAAAAAGCGTCGTAAGAGTGTCTAACTGAAAACGCGATACCACAGTAGCAGCTCCTAGCACCAACAGAGAAAAACAGATAAATACGATGGTAGAGCGAGTCATTGAAGGTGCAGAAAGACCTACACATAGCAGGTAACGGCCACAGACTCTAAAAAAAAGATAGAGACCAAGCAGTACATATAAGGCCGGAAAAAGAACCTGAGAAAGAAAAGGAACCAGTGTCTGTGGAAGTGTCATGAGTCCCACTTGGCTCACTAAACAGGACCCTACAAGCAAAGATGTTATCTGAACGATAAAGGTTAAAGAAAGAGGTGGATTGAGTAACCACAAAGCAGACAAGTACGCAGCCCCTATCACTAACGCCCACACAGAAAACAGAGCTCCCAAGTGAACCAGAAGAATACTTTGTACGCTATTTGTCAGGCTTACTATCATTTACTACTCCTTTTTCCCATCGTCTTTTGACGGAGCGTATCAAAAAGAATCGGGTAACCTCAAGGATTGGGGTAGATTCTGTAAAATCTAATTTTTTATTTTTAAATCAAATTCTATTTTCGTGGTACTACATTCATGGCATTGTAATTCCGTACTATTTACTAATTGTAGTATTTGGGAGCGTTCCCACGCAGGGCAAGAGGAAGTTCTGGTCAACCCCCTCTTAACTCCCAGACCTTTCAACACACGCGAAAAGATGCTTACGAAGAACAGCTAAAGCTGTTTTGTCGCCTGCATTTCGCGCTTATGTGGACTTTTTGTACACGATCCGTTTTTACCAATTGAGGTGGTTTTGGCTTATGGCCATTGCCAAGGGTGGATTGGTCGACTTTTGCCCTTTAAACTTAAAACAAACAGTGGGTTGAAAATAATTAAATAAGGTACCTCATCAGCGCGCCATGCCAACGATAAAATTGCAAAGCAATTCTTCGTAAGCATTGTGCGCGTGGATTAAAAAAGGCCCAGAGTCCAGAGAGGTTGGCCAAAACCTCTTTGGCACTGCCTGTGTAAGGCCCTACCAACGATGAGCGTAAAAAAACGGAACAACAATGCCATTAATGTAGCACTACAAAAGTTTAATTTGAGATAAGATTATCAAAACCTATTTTCATGGAGGCAATAATTGCCTATACTACCAAGATAGTCTGTCATAAGGAGTTTCGATGGAATACGCATTACTATGTGCTTTTGGTCTGTATCTAAGTGCACTTGCGACTATCACCTATTTTTTTTACCAAAAAAGTCATACTCAACAAGAGTTTATGCTTGGTAACCGTTCGATCAATTATGTCGCAACGGCAATCGCTGCTCATTCAAGCGATATGAGCATCTGGTTATTTATGGGGTTTCCCGGCGCGGTCTATCTTTCAGGCGCACATAATTTATGGCTAGTTATAGGACTTCTTATCGGCATGTACCTTTCATGGACCTTTATGGCGGCACAACTACGCAGAGCGACCGCACAATCTGGCAGCGTAACGCTTTCAGAATATTTGGAGCACCGCTTTAATGATACCAGTGGTTCGCTGCGTATGGTAACGACACTCTGTTCTCTCTTTTTCTTTGTATTTTATATCTCATCAGGTCTTGCCGGTATGGGCAACATGTTTGAGTCAGTCTTTAAAATCGACTACCATCTTGGTATTTTAGTGAGCCTTGCCGCCGCAGTTGCTTACACCTTCTTTGGAGGGTTTGTAGGAATTGCCTGGTGTGATCTGTTTCAAGGAATTTTTTTAGTCACCATGATTGTATTTGTTCCTGTGTATGGATTTTTCTATCTACCTAACGGTATGCATGATATCGCCACGTATGCACAGCTTAAATCAATTTCACTCTCATTAGTTCCTACCTCATGGCCACATTTTTGGACATTGTTTTTAACCGCAGCCGGATGGGGACTTGGGTATTTTGGACAACCTCATATTCTTGTCAATTTTATGGGGATTAAAGACGAAGCTTCAGTGCCAAAAGCACGTTTTGTGGGTATGCTGTGGCAACTGTTCACGTTGGGCGCAGCATTTTCAATTGGACTTATTGGTATCGCGTTTTTCCCTACACAACTGACTAATCCTGAGCTGGTGTTTGTCACCATGGTTCAACAGTTGTTTACCCCATTTTTTGCAGGGCTGGTGTTATGCGCAATTATTGCAGCAGGACTTACTACTATTGACACACAAATTTTAGTCACCGCTTCAGTGTTTGCCACCGATATATATAAACAGTGTATTAATCCTCGTGCAACCTCAGATCAAGTGGTGCGCATGTCTCGCTGGGGAATTATTCTCATTCCTTCACTCAGTTATGTAATTGCAGCAACTCGAATGAGTTCAGTATTTGGACTTGTGGAATTTGCATGGCATGGCTTGGGAAGTTCGTTTGGACCAGTGCTACTCATGGCATTATATAGTAAACAGATTACAAAACATGCAGCACTTGCAGGTATGATCACTGGCGCAGTTGTTGCAGCATTCTGGCCATTAATGGGAATCAACATTCCTCCAATGATTCCGGCATTTTTTGCAAATTTGTGTGTAATTATCTACATATCACACTTTACAAAGTAAGTTATAAAACATAAAAAAGGGATATTTTTAAGTACCCCTTTTTACAAAAATCACATACATGTAGTTACTTTTTAGATAAATAATAGATGAGGTCAATTTATAAAATCTAACTCAGCCTCTCTTAACTCTTTACGCAGCTTCATGTGCCAAAACACTAACAGTTTTATCTTCATTAAGCACTGTACCCGCATTACTCATAAAACAGTTAAGTGCTGACAAATTGTTCAGTGCATAAAAACCTCCGGCACACAAAAATCCTACTTTAGCTGCTTTTTTGTATATTTTTTCGCGCTGAGCTGAAGTTGTTTTTTTATAGAATTTATAACCAGTAAAGCATGCTGACGCTACTACTAAAGCCATTGCTATCTTAGGGTTAGTTTGCATCATTTCAACTGTTTTGTTTCCAAGTGACGCAACAGAATCAATCCCAACAGAACTAGCACTGACAAGATTGTCTTTTGCATTCTTTACAATGTGAGCTGCTCCTGAAAAAATTCCAGTGAACTTTTTAAGAAACACAGACTCTGCAAAAAAATTATGTATGTTGAGCTGTGCTATATATCGACGCAAAATCATTATATCAGCGGCAGTTAAAACATACTGTTGTACTTCTTGCTTGACCGGCACAAACAAAACCTGAAGTGGACTAAAAATTTGCTGTACTGTGGTAAAAGCAACCTGATCTGCAGCAAAAAGATTAAAAGAAGTTGTAAATACCACTAAAAAAAGAACGGGCATAAAACGTTTCATAAATACCTCCATAAATACAGTATAACGCCTCCATTAAGGCTTTTTTTATTACCTCTTATAACTAGTTTACCTATTCTGTATAGAATATCAAAAGCCCCTATTAAGATTAAAAATCTTGCTTTAAAAGAAGACTTTAGCAAGACTCAGCGCTTAAATAGTATAATTAAGGTTATTTGCAAAGTTTTTAAAACTTTCGCTTAGTTCGCGTGACAACTTCACCAAAAACGATGTGCGATAAGGCGCCGGCAGCAAAAAAAGTGGCATCTCAGCCTATCCGTTTATAAAAAGTTGGGTACCAGTAGGCAGTCCCATACACGGTACCGACGCTTGCAAAGATAATAAACCAGATTCGATCAAACAGACCTCTATGATGAACAAGCAATGGCAAAAGTCCTATTATAAAACATGCAGCACTTGCAGGTATGATCACCGGCGCACTAGTGGCGACATTTTAGCCGCTAACAGGCATTAACATTCCTCCAACGATTCCAGCATTTGCGCTCAGTCTGTGTGGTGTGTAATTATTTCTGTGTCAGATTATATACACACATAACTACTCCTTACGTCTTATAAAATTAAAAATTACTTTAAGATCTTTGCCTTAAAATAATTTTTAATTTTATAACAATAAGACTACTAGTTTGATTTAAGTTTCATTTTTCAAGCTCTTTAGCTAGTTTTTCTTGCTGAAATTCTTCATACGCTTTAACTGCTTTTGTAATCTGATCATCGTGACACATCATACTTCTCATTTGATCGAAAGTTATATTTCTTACTAACGAATAAAGAGACCCGGTTGAAGAATAATTGCCGCCTCTTCCCATATCATCCCCGCCCCCTATCACTACTTTTTTAAAGTCATTATTAAATATAAAAAATTCAACAGTTTTACTCAAAGGTTGCAATACTGAAAAACCATCTTGGGTTTTTTTTAAAAATGCTAATGGGACAAATCCATAACTAAAAAATTTTGCCTTAGGTATTTCATAAGATTTTTCAAAATCTTCTATATGAAATTTTTCTTTTATACTTTCACCAGATACCACTTTTTCTTCAAGTGTATTCGATATTGATCGATCATGTATAATATGTCTAATATTTTTATGTATCATTTGAGCTTTTTCATCATACGCTGCAATCATAAACGCATAGAGGATAACCGTTTTATCTTGTTGACCAAGTCCATACTTATCCTGAGCTTTACGAATCGGCTTCCATGCATACGGATAAGTGCAAGTGGTCTGTAC
Source organism: Pseudomonadota bacterium (assembly GCA_027487215.1). GTDB lineage: Bacteria > Babelota > Babeliae > Babelales > CAIQNR01 > JAIYDZ01. Next base: position 109,291 of record JAIYDZ010000004.1, on the reverse strand, counting down.
ATCATAACCCGGCAGAAGTGGTATAGTTATGGTTATACTTGGTGGTTGTAACCGGTCTAAGACGCGACCCTTATCACACACAACATTAACCGCCACCAGAGATTGACTTAAAAGACCAGGAAGACCCTTCTTGTTATCTGCCTTACGGTCATCCAAGCGTTCACTCTGATCAACAGAATAGCGTCCTCCAGCCAAAGAACCACTTGTTAAAAGGTTGCTAAAATTTTCACCTAAATTTAATGTTTGGCCAACGTCTACACCAAAAACTGTTCCCTCTTGCGCTAAGTTAGAAGAACCTGAAACACCAGCTTCAGTTGATACAACATGTTCTCTTTCTTGTTTAGCTGAATCTCCCAAAAAAGGTTTTTTCATATTCATAAATGAATGAAACCCTTTTGCGGCTAACAGGATACCCGCTGTTGTAAACAAACCTTTTGTAAACAATTCAGGCCTAGCTGCTGCTACATAACCAGATGCACCACCCAGTAGAGCTCCTGCTGAGAGTGCTGCAATTTTTCCCGGAGTCCATTTTCCTGGAGTAAAATAATTACTAGAAATTTTATCTACACCATAGAGAGCTGCCGCTGCACCTACTGCCGTATATCCTGTCATTGCTGCCAGCTGTGGAGAAACGTTCATACCTGGAAAAGAAAATTTAAATGATGACTCACCAGTTAAAAAACCTGGTAAAGTTAAAGTCCCCTTTAAAGAGCTTAAAGTACATAAAGCTATTAATGCGTATTTTTTCATACCAACCCCCCAATTACACTCAAATACATAACTATTATAGTGTTTTTAAGTTTAAACAGTTTAAAAGAATAATCAAGAGCCTTAACCAGCTCAAAACGCTCTAATGAAAAGCTTTTTTAACAATTTCAATGCTCTTATTTTTAGGGTTAAGGTTAAAACATTCGCTTAGTTCGCGTGACAATTTCATCAAGAATGATGTGTGATAAGGCGCCAGCGGCAAAAAACATGGCATCCCATGCAACCTGTTTATAAAAAGCTGGATACCAGTAGGCAGTCCCATACGCGGTACCGACGCTTGCAAAGATAATGAACCAGATCCGATGAAACAGACCTCTATGATGGACAAGCAAAGGTAAAAGTCCTAATAAGCTCGCCCACACAAAAATCACTAATTTCTTTTTAAAAAGACAATAGAGTAAAAAAAACGCCATGCACCGATAAAAGAGAAGTTGACCGGTACTTTTGGTATCAATGTCGGGAAAAAGTGCGCCAAGCACTGCACACATAAACCACTCAAGCGCGGTAAAAAATGGAACTGACTGCATAATCTTGGCAACATACATCACCAGAACAAAACAATACACCACGATTCCAAATCCAACATGTGCTCTGTATCCAGGCATCGCTACTCTCCGACTTTTTTAGATGTCTCCACTCGCATAAAGGTGGTGTTTGGATAAAAGAATTCCAAAATCTCATCAAACGTCCAGCCAAGATCAACCATTTCGCGTGCGCCCCACTGACACATGCCCATATGGTGACCATATCCTCTTCCAGTAATAATAACTGATTTTGCTTTTCGTTCGGCATTAAACGACAAACTTTTTACTTTGTTTTTAAAAAATCTAAAAACTTGGCGCGCTGAAAATGTGTAGTTACGTTTGCTTGTCTTGGCAATCAGCGTTTTGGTCATGCCATTCGATTTGTTTTTGACCGTAGAAATATCTTTAATTTCATGAACTGTACCGGTGACAATATCTTCCATCATCTCGCGAAACTCTTGTAAAGAATACTGCGCCGTCCATGAATAATATTTCCATGATTTACAGAAATTACACGGATAGGTGCGATCAAGATAGGGAGCTTTTTTAAAATCAATATCGTTATCAACATGACGTGGTAATATGCCGCCACAACATGAATCAAACATTGCCAAAATCGGTTGACTACCATGACTTAAAATAAGATTTTTGGTCTGATCGACCGCCTGGCGTCTTATCTTACACTCATACATTCCCGTATAGGTTTGATGATGATTGGTGTTTCTAATATGATAGGGTTGACGACGTTTGCGTGCATCTTTCAGTTGATAAAAAACATAACTACGCACTGCAACAGCAAGCGCTTTATTCATCTCTAAAGGCCAGCCTGGCCAGCTTTCAGTTTTAAGTACTGAATACACATAATCTTCGCTGTCAACAATGTTAACTAAACAGTAAACCCCGTTGTAAAGTGTCACCAAAAAAAATCCATCATAGGTATTGTCATCAAGAACAGTACCCGTTTTTAAAGGATGAATGACTAAATTATTGGTGGGCATTTTTACGCCATTAACGCACAACTTCCCACCCGAAAGTGAAAGCGTAATTTTATTATACTGGGCGCCCAGTGAATACCGCTTTTTGTTTTCTGCATCTTTAAAAGCAAACCCTTGAGGAGCAGTAAGTGTCCAGACTGGAACTTTTTGTTCATCTAACAAAACCCGCACAGAAATTGCAGACAAAGTACAAGAAAAAAAAGCAGTAAACAAAAGAACGTTAGAAATAAATTTCATAATTTTTAAATACATCAAGCACCTTCAAAGGAAGCATTTGTTTCTTATCTATCCCCTGATTGGCAAGTGCATCTGCGACCGCGTTGTAAGCCCGTTCCACATGTACAAACGTACAATAAATGCCTTGTAATTGTTCAACAACAGCATCATTCATTTTTTTAAGTTCAGGTTTTTTAACACGATAAGAGCCATTAAACTGGCAGATAAGCAGTTGCGAATCAGAAATAATGGTGAGTTGCTCTCCCTTTTTCATATCTTTTTTGAGCACCAAAACACCAATTAAAACAGCTAAATACTCTGCTTCATTATTAGTACGAGTACCTAAAAAAAATCCGTCTTTATAAAAATCTTCAGAATTTTTTTTAATATAGATCCCCGCCCCAGACTGGCCAGGGTTTCCTCGAGACGCACCGTCAACACGCAACTCCCACTTGTTACTTGTAAGACCTAATGAGTCTGTAACAACTTCAAAAATTGAACGTTGGCCGGTAGTTTTTTTCACGATGGAAGATTCTCCTGTGCAGAATCATACATAAAACGGAAACATCCTTTACACTGCAAAAGCTGCTGAGTTTTAAGTGTTTGCGCGTCATGTATAGTCATACTATGAAAACATGCGCTACAACTGTCGCCCACGAGTTTAACCACAGGATTTTTTACAGAATTTTTCATACGCGAGTAGGTGACAAGCCACGCTTCAGGAACTCCTTGTTCCTTTGCACGGCGCTCATGCGATGCTGCATCTAAAAACTGTCTACATTCAGTAATGATAGTTTCTTGTTGTGCACATTCCTGTGCTGCCTGAGTGCATTGAGCTTCAAATTCAGATTCATGTTTTTGAAGTTCTTTTTGTGCCACTTCATACGCATTCCATACTGTCATCAACGTCGCTTCATAATCATGCTGCTTTTTTTTAAGTACCAAAGCTTCATCTTTTAAAGCTTGGTATTCTTTTTGATTAGAAATTCCACCAAGACGTGCTTTTGCTGATTTTTCTTGAGAATCTAATTCTTTCATCTCACGCTCTTTAACATCAACTTCTTTTTTTAAAGAATGAACATGAGTGCGCACCGCTTCATGCCGAGTAACAATACCCTCTTGAACCTTTTTTACCTGGGTCAAGTGTGCAAGCGCAGCCGCAAGTTTCTTTTCGGTTTCATGTAATGATTGATCAAATGTGATGAGATCCAGAAACAGTTCAAACGAACTTTTTTCCACACGACACCCTTCTGTTGTAAGATTGGTGGGCCCACCAGGAATTGAACCTGGGACCTCCCGGTTATGAGCCAGTTGCTCTAACCAACTGAGCTATGGGCCCCCACCACACTCGTGGATTGTAGAACATTCCACTGAGTTATATTGTCATTACATACTAAAGGATTTTTATAAACTTGCCAAATTGATTTATGTGTATTTTATTAAAAAATCTTTCAACCGACAGCTATAGGCCCACTCGTTATCATACCACCCAAACACTTTCCCAAGCGTTCCTACTGCCTCAGTCATCTGTCCATCAATAATTACTGAGTGAGGATTATTACTAAAATCCGCAGAAACAAGCGGTTCTTGAGTATAAGAAAGGATGCCTTTTAAACTTGTCGTTTGTGCTTTTTCAAAAAGTTTATTCAGTTCATCTTTTTTAAGAGGTCTGTCTACTACAAAAGAAAGATCACAAAGCGAAACTTTTGAAACCGGTACACGCAGCGCGCATCCTTCAATTTTCCCTTCAAGTTCTTTAAACACCTTGGTAACCACCGATGAGGCACCGGTTGTAGTAGGAATAATATTAAGTGCTGCTGCACGTCCACGACGCAGACTTTTATGATCAACATCAAGAAGTACCTGGTCATTAGTATAGGCATGCACAGTCGTCATGTACGCTGCCTGAATTTTATATGAGGATAAAATAACCTGTAAAAGAGGAACTAATGCGTTGGTGGTACAACTACCTGCAGAAACAATCGTGTGTTGATCTCTATCAAAATCAGACTCATTGACACCCATGATTACCAGTGCGTCAGCATCTTGGCACGGAGCACTGATAAGTACTGCGCGAGCGCCTGCGGTGCAATGTTTTTGAGCTTCAGATTTTTTTACAAACTTTCCAGTAGCTTCTACAACCCAATCAATTGCCAACGCTTTCCAGGGCAAACTTGTCGGATCAGTATGAGCAAGAATTTTTATTTTATGTCCATCGATAACAAGCATGTCATCTTCCATAGAAACGCTTCCAGGATAGACACCAAGAAGCGTGTCGTACTTAAAACTATGTGCTACAAAATGGGGATTTGAGGGTCCGATATTAATGGCAACTATCTGGGCTTTTTGGCATGCAACAGGATCTCCTAAAAATGCACGTAAAAAATTTCTGCCAATCCTGCCAAAACCATTGACGGCTATCTTCATTACAATCCTTTTTTTTAGCGCTTACTCTTCTGCCATGCAGTCACCTGGTCAAGAAGCTTTTTTTCTTCCTGCTCAGTTTCTACAATAGGAATTTCTAAAATCACGGGAGCCGACGCACACACCGGATGGTTCATAAAGCGTTTAAGTGCCGCCTCTCCTATCACACCTTTTCCAATTGCCGCGTGACGGTCAATATATGACCCACAGGCTTCGGTTGTTTCATTTAAATGAATGAGGGCAATTTTATCACGACCAATTGTTCTTTCTATATCATCCAAAAAGATATCCTGCTTTTCAGGATCAACAATGTCATACCCAAACGAATGAGCATGCGCACTGTCAAGACAGAAAAATACGCGTTCTGGTGATTCAAGCTGATCAAGAAGTTGTTTAAAATCTTGAATATTACCACCGATTGTTTTTCCTGCATGCGCAGTATTTTCAAGGACGATTTTTATTTCAGTTTCTTCTTTTAAAAGAATATTGAGTGCTTTAACAAGCGCTGCCATACCGTGTTCACGCGATTCACACCCTGTTGCAGAACCTGGATGAATAACAATATGGGTAAATCCAAATTTTTTTGCATAAGCAAGTTCTCTGCACAGCGCACGCCATCCATTGGAACGACATCCTGCTAAATTTACCCAATACGATGCATGGAGATACATCGCTTCAAAATGGGGTCGTAAAAGTTTACATTTTTCGATTTCTTCATCAGTGACAGGTGCATAGGTATTACTTTGCTGTGTCATCAAAAAACACTGTACAATAGGAGACTCAAGCCTTATCGCCTTTTCAAGCAGTTCAGACAGTGTTGTTGTTAATCGAAGATGTAATCCTATTTTGCGCACCCTGTTCTCCTTACCATTGTACTGTTCTCTCAACTACCGCCGCTCAATGAGAGTACTGTACACGTCTGTTTTTAATTCCTGCTCAAGGCATGTTTGATCAGATGACGATTTTAAAGAGATTCTTATACATCTGATAACGCCTCTGCTAGTATGCACTTCTTGCTTAAAACAGGCAATGGACAGTCATAAAACACCCGTCACACATGCCTCTGGCACTCGTTGTTCTTGCTACCACACTTTCAACAAACATGGTAGGCTTGAAAACGTGACCCCGTAGAGTACCTTTTTACTCAACACGAGCAAGTTGCCTCTGCCTATTTTTACTGTTGTAATAATGGGTTGTAGTATATATTAGTGCAAAATGCAAGGAGAGAGATCCCGTGATTCCCCGTCGTTTACAACTCAAAAATTTCTTAAGTTATGGCTCTGCAGTGCAGACTCTTGATTTTGGAAATCATCGGCTTATCTGTTTGTCGGGAAAGAACGGCCACGGAAAGTCAGCCCTTCTTGATGCCATCACCTGGGTACTCTGGGGACAAGCACGCAAAGTCGGAGCAACCTCAAAAGCAGACCAAGGACTGTTGCGACTGGGTGAAGTTGAGATGATGGTCTGTTTTGATTTTGCATTTGGAAATCACACCTACCGTGTGCGCAGAGATTTTTCACAAAAATATGGTAAACCGCACACCCATCTTGAGTTTGGGATGCTTGATGCAGATGAACATTTTATTTCTTTGACTGACAAAACCTTACGAGCCACACAAGAAAAAATTGAAAAAACACTCGGCCTTGATTTTGACACTTTTATTAACTCATCATTTTTACGCCAAGGCGGATCAAACGAGTTTTCAAAAAAATCAGCTAAAGAACGTAAAGAGATTTTAAGCACTATTTTAGGCCTCCATACTTATGACAAAGCACGTGCAACTGTACTTGAAGAGAGTAAAGAATGTGCAGCACAAAAACTACATACAGAAAAATTAAAAGAACTCTGCGCACAAGAATATGCGCACCTTGCCACAGTGCCTCAAGAGATTGCAGATGTTACAAGCGCCCTTGCATTACTGGCACATCAAGAAACGTCCTGCACACAGGAACGCGAGCACCTTCTTAAGAAAAAAACAGAACTAGCATCACAACAAGAAACATCAAAACTGCTTGCCGCATCACTTGAACATCATCATGCACAAGAAATGACACAGAAAGTACACCTACAGGAACTGGTACAGCAATGGAAAACAACGCATCGTGCACTGCTTGCAGCAACTGACCAACAGGCAGTTCAAAAAGAATATGAAACGGTTGCCCGTACAGTACAACAGCTTCAAGACACACTGCAAAAACAGATTGCACTCAAAGAAACAGTACTCAATAAAAAAGAAAAAGTGACGGCACTCAAGACAGCACTTGAAACAGAACATCACAAACAGATACACGCTCAGCAGCTGAACCTTGAACGGGTCACCACTACACTGACTACTTTGACCACACAACTGTCTCATATTCATACACAACAAGAATCTGCACGCGCAACTTATACCAAGGCCGTGCATGCAGTAGCCGAACAACGAAAAAATTTACCCGCAGATATTTTACTCAGTGAAAAACAGGATATTGTAAAACAGTTTGAACAACGCAAAGCACTCTATCAACAATGGATCTCACAAGGAAACTCAGTTAACGCTGAACTCAAACAGATTGCACAAAAACAGATGCTCTCGCAAGACAGCGCCAACCCCTGTTGTCCCCTGTGTGAACAAAATCTTTCACAATCACGAAAACGTTTTTTACACAAAAAATTCACTGATCACTCACAGCAACTGACACACCGTTTTAACAGAATTAAAAAAGGTCTTGAAACATTAAAAGGTGCTCTTCATACACAGCACACTCATTTACAAACTGTTGATCTTCTTGAAACGCTCGTGCGCCAAGAGAGCCAACTCAAGGAGTTACTCGATACCTTAACTGCACAGTACCAAGAATTATTACACCAAGAAACGACTGCTCGCAAAGAACAGGACGCGGTAAAACAAACCGTTGCACAGTTGCTTTCTCATTCACAAAAAATTCTTGAAAATGATCACGCTTATCAGGCCGCACACAAAGAATTAACTGAAACAGAAACGGCGCTTCTTGCGTGCGCATACAACCCTGAACACCATAAACAGGCAGTGGCCCGCCTTGAACAGTTAACCGCACACAAAGAACTGTTTGCACAAAGCTTTGCACAAAAAACGGTGCAAAAAGAACGACAACAGACTATTCACTCAATGTGCGTAGGACTCAAACAGTTACGAAAAACACAGGTCGCACTTACTACGCAGTTACAGCCCTACCAGACATTAAGTACACAGTATGCGCAGTTGGTAACTCAGGAAGCAGAAATTGCTGCACGACACAATGCGTATCTGACTGAGAAAGAACTGTTATTACAAAAAAAAGGACAACTTGAAACACTCAGCACACAACGCGTCACCCTTGAAAAACAGGAAAAAGAACATACAGCAGCACTGCAAACACTGACAACCCAAATGTATGATCTGCAGATTATTGCGCAAGCATTTGGCAAAGATGGTATTCAAGCACTTTTAATTGAAGACGCAATTCCAGAAATTGAACAGGAAGCAAACACGCTGCTTGCACGACTGACTGACAATCAGGCAAGTATTACCATTGAATCACTGCGCGATCTAAAAAAAGGTGGTGCACGCGAAACACTTGATATTAATATCTCTGATGCAACCGGCATTCGCCCCTATGAAATGTTTTCAGGCGGTGAAGCGTTTAGAATTGATTTTGCACTACGTATTGCAATCTCAAAACTTCTTGCACGCAGAGCTGGCACATCGTTGCAAACATTAATCATTGACGAAGGATTTGGGTCGCAAGATGAGGATGGGTTACAGCGCATGATGGATGCGCTCTATGCCATTCAGGAAGATTTTGAAAAGATTCTTATTGTGTCCCATTTGCCGTCAATGAAAGAACAGTTCCCTGTTCATTTTCACATTCACAAAGATCCGCAAGGTAGTAGAGTGACGGTTATTGAACAAGGCTGATGCATTTTTATGGCCCTTATGCGTGCCTGCATAGTATAAATTCTATAAATCACTTTTTTGTAGTGCCACGTTAATGTCATTGTTATTCCGTTTATGTACCAATTGCACTTTGTGGGGGCACTACGCGTGCCTGCGTCAAAGAGGTTTTGGCCAACCTCTCTGAACTCTGGGCCTTTTTAAATACGACGCGACGCGATGCCTACGAAGAACTGCTGCGCAGTTTTATCGCTTACATTGCGCGCTGATTTGGATTTCTTTCTAGGATTGCAATACCTTGTAGCCCAATTGTAGTGTGTTGGCTTATGTCCGTAGCCCTTTACGGACCTGTCGATTTTTTCAAAGTAATTATTTTTAATTGAACTTTTTAAACGGTAAAAGTCGACCACTCTACCAATAGCTAGGGACATAAGCCAAAACCACCTCAATTGGTAAAAACGGATCGTGTACAAAAAGTCCACATAAGCGCGAAATGCAGGCGACAAAATCGCAACGCGATTCTTCGTAAGCATCTCGTCGCGTTGTATTAAAAAAGAGATGGGGTCCAGGGGGTTAGATCTGGAACCCCGCTGGTGCTGCACGCAAGGTGCCCTACCAACTAAAAGTTAAAAAAAAAGAGTGGTTAGAAGAAAAGAGAAAAAAGAAAAATAAAAATGTTTTTATAAAAAAAGAGCCGTGTCTTTTAACACAGCCCCTTTATTATATCTTTAATTAAAAAACTCTTATTGAATAAGTTCAGCAGAACGCTGATTAAATTCTTCTTGAGAAATTATTCCCGCCTGACACTCTCTCAAAAGAGCCTCAAGACGCTGTTCTGAAGTTAGATTTTCAGGATCAAAATCAGCACCAAAAACGGTTTTTCTCATTGGATCTTCAAGTTGATCTTCTTCTTCAAAAGGAGGAGCTGAAGGTTGTACTCCAGATCCATATACTGAATCTGTCATCGGTGGCGCAGAAGGTACAACTGCAGGATTATATCCCGATGCAGCTGCAGCTGGAAGACTATAAACAGTCACTTCCATTGAATTAACCTCTGAAGGATTTTGATCTGTACCTGCAGGAGGTTGACTACCTTGAGAGTGATTGATTTTTTCTGGAATTTGATTTTGAATGTGTTCTGGTTTAGTCACCATTCATGCACAAACATTATATAAAGGCGCTCTAAATTTATAACCTAAAGCACCAAGGCCCAACGTCCACATCCATGGTTTACAAAAACTAAAGTTGCTCGCAACGCCACCTAAAAATGCACCTGTTAACTGATAGGGTAATTTGCTCACCAAGGTATTATCAGTTGTACGCGAGGCTAAAGCATCTGCAGCTAGGTAACCTGTATAGATACTCAAACCCATTTCAAGTGTAGCAACGCCATTGTGTAAAGCAGTTGGTTTTTGTACCTGGCGTAACAAAGAAAGCGATGCGTTATCCCATGGACCATGCGCGCTTACACTGACCATTACACACGAAAGAAGTGACATTAATAATTTTTTATTTTTCATATTTAAATACCTCCAAAAAGAGATCAAAGTATCTTTATTACTTACGTGCAAAAGAAAGAGACGCAATAATGTGAGGAGCCAAAAATTCTGCAGCTGCCTGTAAGATCAAAGAGCGATCTTGTGATTGTCTTACAAATTCTAAACCTACCAAAGACGGCCCATTATTTGACTTATACATTGTTTTTTCCAAAGTTTTTGCTGTTTCTGGTAGCACAGTACCATTAAAATAACGGTAACCATTTCTTACTTTAACGTAAGAGGGAATACCAATATTATAAGTAAAAGCCATTGCACCTGCAGCTAAGACATAGTTACGAGTGATTGAAATATCACTGGTAAGCGCCCCGAGAGTCATACCTACTGCTTGATAAGGTGCTCTGTTTAAAAACGTGTTATTTGTTTTATTAAGCATCAAATCAGCTAACTTACCACCAACAGTAAATCCTGCGTAACCGCCTAATCCTAACCTGATGTTGCTAATACACGCTTAAAGAGGAGTTTCTTTAACTTCCTTAATGGTAAATGGCAAAATGTAATTCCAAACACTATCAGCGTTTAAAGAAGACAGTGAAAATGATAAAAGTGTCGTGAGTAAAAATTTCTTTGTCATAGTAAAATCCCCCATTATAAAGAACAAGCGGAAATGTTAGAATTAATCTTCTAGATAACAAATCCCTTTCTATTTATAAGTATACCTTGATCATTAAGAGAGTCAAAAGCCCCTTTAATTAAGCTTAAAACTCTTATGTGCTGGTATATGTTTGTAAAAAATAAGAGGAAGCACAAACGACTTCCCCTTATTTAAGCTCTTGCGTGTGTTAAAGTGCGCTTACTCAATAGTTGAAGTTTCTGCTACTGAATTCTTCAGTTTAAAAAGACTAGCAAGAGATGCGCTCGTTGCAGCACCGGTAACAACAAGATTTTCTTCAGTAAAATAATGCTTTACAAGCGCAATACCTTGATTTGTATAATCGGTAATCTTAGCAACACTCGCGGTAGTATAATCGCCCGCTACCTGACTCGCATAAGAAATATGAGGAGCTACGTAAGCGATACTCTTGTTTGCGTAATTGCTCATTAAATCAATACCTTTAACAGTATAGTCGCCCGCAATTTGACGTGCGTGAGAAAGCTGAGTTGTTACAGATTCAACTGCAGGAGTTGAGTAGGTGTTAAACGCATTAAGCAAAAAGTCACGGTTAAAATAGATCGCAGCTCCAGCTGCCGCAACTGCAGCAGTTCCTGCAACAATTTTTGCAGCTTTTTTGCGTTCAGGAGTATTAATATATTTAAAACCAGCATACAAAAGACCGGCACCAACAACACCAGAAGCAACCGCTGCCGCTGTTTTTGGATTTTCAACAACTACCTGTTTTGCATCTGAGGCTAACCCTAACCCAACAGCAACACCATACTGTACTGCATCGTTCAATCTTTCTTTTAAGTGAAAAAAACTTTCCTTAAATGAAATATTTCTTGAAAAAAAAGAAACAAGCATTTCCTTCTCAAGACCTTTAAAAAGAGACGCAAGTTCAGGAATTGAAATACCTGCTTGAATAGTTTCAACTGCTTTTTCCGCACTTTCACGTGATAATAAACCTTGAGCTACTGCTCCAGTAATTTTCTCAAGCACTTCTTGAGTAATTGCTTGAACATCTGCAGCATTATAAGCAACTTGCGTAGCAGCATGTGTCACAACGTCTGAAGCACACACAGGCGACTGTGCAACAAGCGCAGTCAATAACATAATTGAGAAAAATTGTTTCTTCATAATAAAAACCTCCACTATAAAAACAAAAAACTTATATAAAAATCACTAAGTTAAAACTTATTTGTTTAACACTTCTTAGCTTTTTAAGGGTAAGTTGCCTAAACTCTAGCACACATAACTGTATGCTATCTTACTACCCAGTTTAAATTATCTATCAGTTTTGTAAAAAGCCCCCTCTTACGAGCTTATTTTAAACATCGTTTTCTTATTTTATGCTATCAATTGTATTAGTTTTTTAACTCATAAAAAAGTCATTTACCTTTTTTACTAGAAATGCCCTTACATCTTGTGCAATTAAAACATCCTAGGAATCAGAAGTTTTTAAGGTTTTTTCAACCTCTCTATGCAAAACCACCAAAGCCACAAAGACACAGCGGGTAACCACCGGGCCTAATTTTTTACTAGGTGAAGGAATAAGGTGATGGGCTTGGTTATTTTTAACCAATGCCTTTAAAGATTCTTCTACTGATTCTTGGGTAGAGTCCTTCATCTGTTTGACAGATTCAAGTACAGACTCAACCATCATATCAACAGAAATGTCTTCTGCTTCACTCCTGATAAGACCGAGAGGTCCTACCATTAATAAAACCAATAACAAAACTTTTTGTTTCATAATAACCCCCGCTCTTTATGACTGTCCTTAAAAATCTTTGTGGTCATTAAGGCAGTATATCTTACCAAAATAATTCTATTAGTATTTTTATTTTACTGTTCTGTGCATTCTTGTCAACACGGGGGTTAAGCTTATCTAAAAAATAAAGTTCAGAAAAAAATAGTGATCATAAACCTGATAAAAATAACATTTATGAGGTTTATGATCTTGATACAAGTGGAACAACTTCAATATCAGTCATCGTATACCCATGGATGTGCAAACAATTTTGCTCAAAAAGCATGTCTCTTGAATACACTATACTATTGAAGTTCTGCGGCTTTCACCTGGACGATCCGATGATTTGTTTGAATCTTGAGAACCACTCAAGACGTTCTCAATGGTTTCAACTACGTCAGAGACTACGTTTATCGCATTTTTAACACCGTTAGAAGCTGCATTACCTAAAGCACTGACTACTGCCACTGCCGTAACCGTTAATAATTCTCCAGTTGTACCTGCTAAAGTACCCATAGTTGTTCTAAACTGTTCGGCCTCTTGTTCGATTGGGGATTGCCCAAACGCATGATGTGCTAATTCTTGGCCACGTCTCTCTTGTTGAGAGCTTAAAGGATCGACATAATGAGGTATTTCTTAACCGGAAACACCAGCACGGTCCCTTGAGGCATTAGCAACTTCTATTTCTACATCATCTGATACAGGACCTGTCACAATCATTTTTCTAAGTTTTTTAAAATCTTTCAATGACAACACTTGTATATCTTCCAAAGTCATTTCTTGAATTACTAATGATTGTTCAGTATCATTTTTTCTAGTCTTTTTAATTGTAACACTCAAATTGGGTAAAATGTGTGCAATCTTTTTCATTAGTCTTTGGTAAAAAAAATCAACTATTAGCTGGTTGTATTCTTCTGTCGCAGCTGCCGTTGCTGCCTCTAATAATTCTCTTTTTTCTGAATTAGCTGCCTCTAATGCTTTCGTAACATCTTGTAGTTGACTACCTATTTCTTCTAATCTAGACGCAGTTTCCTTAATTTGCTGGTTAAGTGTTTCATTTTCTTTGGTCAATTGATCTAGATTCAAGATATAATTTTTCAGAGTAGTGGAATATGTAACGTTATTCGATTTTTGTTCTTTAGATAACTTATCTCTCTCTTTAACTAACGCAGCATTTTTTTTAGAAAGTTGATCCAACTGCCACAAACCAGCTACCATTAATGCAGGAGCAACATAGGGTTTTACAGTTTCAAAAAAACCAGGTTTTACACACTGAAACATTTGTGGAAACAACCGCACACCCACAAAACCGCCCGCTCCCATACACCCTATCCATGAGGCAGTATGTGCTGCCTTTTGCATCACGGGAGATAAAATATTTTTTTTAGTAAACCTATTAAAAAGACCAGCCATACCGTTATACAAATAATGGCCCCCAATAATTCCCAAAGAAGCTAATCCTGGATCTTGAGAAAGAGTAGAAACATACTGCGATCCCGCCTGCGTTACTGCCTGCTGAAAGTTAAAAAGTGAAGGACTTACCTTTGCGCTCAACTGAGAAAGTTGTTCAGAATAAAAAGAGGGAACCATTGAAAACGCACACGCAGCGAAAGGAGTATTACACATTCCACTCATAAGCGCAGCTAATAAAAACTTGTTAAACTTATTCACAATAATTCCCTTCAAAACATTTATTCTTTTTAACCTGTCATTTCAAAAACACTCATCACCGTTTTGATGTCCATTCAAACCATCCATGAACGCTGCTACATGGGGAGTTACAGCCTCAATTCCAGCAACAAGCACATTTTTCGTAGCTGAAGATAGACTACCAAGCGCATTCTTTACGTTTTGACCTAACGTGGGTAAAACCACTTCATAATAACCCTCTCCTTTTTACAGCACATTAAAAAGTTTACTTGTTACCGTTCTTAGCCGTGATACTTGCGTAAGTAGATACCTATTTTGATTCTTCAATAGGTGCTGATGATGTATTCAAAGAACTTCTAGTCAAGTCCCCGAAAAAATGAAGCCCTCCGTCTTGACCTGCCTCTCCATCAGATGCTTCTGGTACACGATATATCACTGGTGACCTATGAATTAATTCGTTTGAATCTGGAGACTCACTCATCGCATCTTGAATAGCTCCAATTCCGTCAGAAATTACACCCATCGTACTTTCAACTGCAGAACTTGCACCTTGAACAACTAAAGAAGCTGCAGAACTTGCACCAACCGCTAATAAATTCCCAGTTGCACCTGCTAGTTCGAAAGTATTAACTCCAAGATTTTTAAATTCTTCAGTTAATTTTGAGTCTCCAAAACCAGCTCTTTGTGCCTCAGATTGAGAAAGATTTCCTTCTCTGATTCTATTTCTTTGACCTGGTTCAAGAGTGGTAGGAATTTTTTTTGCTTCTTCTTCAGAAACGTCCACAAATGATGAAAAATCTAAACTTTGCTGATCATCTTTAGAAACATGTAATGTTACCATGTCGTAAGGACTAACGTTAAGCACGTTTTCAATTGCTGATTGATAGTCAGATAAAAATTTTCTCGTATTTGTAAATTCTACTTCAGAATAACCTGTAGATTTCGTAATACCAAGTTTAAAACTCAATTCAGGTAAAAAAGCTCCAATGCTTTTAATAATTGATTGGTAGACAAAACTAGTTTTTTCCTTCTTAAATCTTACTTCTTTTAATTTCTTTTCTAAGGCTTTTACTTTATGCAGGGATACCTGGTCGCTGAGTTCTAGTGTTAACTTCAACTCCTTCACCTGACGAGCAATCTCTTCTTGTGAGCGATGCATCTCGGTAAGTTGCTCTTTATAGAGATTTACAAGATTTTCCAGATCGCGAATATGAACTTCGTCTATTTGAGGACGTAAATCAACTTCAACTCTTTTTAGAGTTTTAGCCACTGGTTTTAAAGTTTCAGGTTTTAAAGTCATAGGTTTTTCTTGTACTTTAGAAAACCACATTCCCAAAAGCGCAGCCGAAACAAGAGGAGCTTTTACAGAACCAAAAAGAGGATTGTTAGAAAAATGCAGTCCCAACCCAGCGCCTGCTCCCATAAAACCAACCCATGCCGTGTTTTTTATCCACGGAGATACAGGTCTGTTACTAAATTTTGTAAGCCCTAAAGCAAAACCTTTATAAAGATAATGCCCCCCGATCATTCCTAACGCAAAAACCGTTGGATCTTACATAACCAGAGACGCTCCTTGAGTCATCGTTTGTTTAAAATCAGGTAATGATGAAACTATTTTTGTTCCCAAATTTGTTCCAAAATCTGATACTTTTTGACCATACAAAGATGCCGGAAATGATGACATAAATGACATTGCAGACACACTAAAGGTACTAGCACCTATCCCACCCACAAAGGCGAGTAACACTATTTTCCTAACAAATTTCATAATAATTCCCCCTATAAATCCTTAAAATCTAATTTTTTAACTTAGTTATTTAGTCAACTATTGTTTGCTTTCACTCTGCTCTGGCTGGAAACGCTCTAATCTTTTTTTTCTGCGTTGCTCGAATGACTGAAAATCTATGGCTTGACCTCCCACAGTCTGACCATCTACGGATGATCCTACAGCTGGCTGACTAGAAATGCTGTGTGAAGAAGGCTCTACGCTAGGTGCAGCTAATGAAGGTGTATCACTCTTCTTTTCTTTCAGTGCTTGAGCCAGTTGTTCAACTGCGCTCTTAAGCTCCTCTCTCCGGTTTAAAAGTCTTTCATTATCAATCCGCAGTAAATGACTCGTATTTGAAATCGCAGTAATTTTTTCCTGCAGCTCTAAGCATTTATCTCTCCAACCTTTGGATTGTTAAAGTTGTTTTGCACTGCTTTCAATAGATGCTCGTAAGCATGCGCGAGTAATCCCTAATAGATATAGAGATTGATCCCACGCCGTTACTATTCTTTCCATACTTTCTTCATAGTCCTGAATCTGCTGATTTAAATTCACACCTGAATTATTACAAGGAGTAGGTATAACTTTTAAAGTTGTTGCATATAAGTATAATGCAGCCACTCCTAGTGACCATGTTACTCGTGAATCTCTTAAAAACAAACCACCTATGGCTCCTCCTACAGCACTCCCACAGCGGGCAATACCGCCATAATAAGAAGTTTTTAAAGAAGGCGCGAAAAATGAAACGGCATTATGAGCTAATGCATACCCAAACAGAGAACCTGTCACAACTCCCGGCACCTGCTGCTGTGTTATTTCAACTCGTGGAAATGTACCAAACTGCTTAAAAAATCCCTGAGCAGGCATCTGTACCATACCCAGAATGAAAACAAATAGTAGTTTATTTTTCATAATTACTCTTAGCGATTCCCATCTTTTACAGGAGTAGAAGAAACATGTTTTCCAATCAAACCAGATACATCAAATGATTCTTCCCAGTTTCGAGTCCAATCAAGATTACTATCATCAATAGTATTAATTTCCGCTATTACATCTTGTAATGCACGATTCTTTTCTTCTAGTTCAGTAATTTTAAGTGTCTGGAAATCCTTAATAATATCATCCGCAGATTTCATTAAACTTAATTCATAAAACAGAGAAACAAGATCTCGTTGATAGATTTCAGACAAAGCAGAACTCATAACTCTAGACACAACATCTTGTGCAACTAAATTTATGTGCAGTTTTGTATTTTCTTCATCTAGCTTTTTTAATTTTTTTCTCAATTCTTCATTCTCATCAAGATATCTTCCTACGTCTTCTGATCCTTGTTCAGCCTGTTTTTTCCACTTCAGTCTCAAATCAAATTGGTTTTGATAGGCAGCTTCCAATTTAATATATTCTACAGTTTTCGCTTTTAATTTTTCAGTAAGAGAAAAAAGCAATCCAGAAGCTAAAAGAGTTAATCCAATATCTTTTTGAGTTTTAAGTGAATGGGCTCCGGCATACAAACCATATATTCCTAAACCAAAGTGGAGACCGGAAGAGATGTTATCTAAAAAATCATTCTGTTTAATGTTTTTTACAAATCCATCTTCTTGTTTGTATTTAACAATGGTTGAGTGAGTACCAAACTGAGCGCTCAATGATCGTGCTATAAATAACCCTGCAACTCCTCCAGCCAAAGCTCCTTCATGATTAGCATACAAAGGAGAAAGAAGTGAGGGAACTTTTTTAAATAAGCTCATAGATGAAGCTGCGGTAAAAGCAACCCAAGGATTATTCATTACAGAAGTACTTATAGAGGTTGCACACTCAGTCACTTTTTGTGCAAAAGGTAAGGTGAAATTTTGTACAGGCTTAAGTAAAGCTGATGCACCAGTCTGCAAATTTGAAAGTCCATACCACTGCGGTTTACTACACTCATCAAAAAAAGTGCGAAACGGATTTACTGCGTGCGCAGTAAAAGATGCCACTAACAAAAATGACACTAAATATTTTTTCATAATAACCTCCATAGATATCTTATAACAACCCGCAGATTACCCTTATTTAAGCTCATGATAAACTCATTTTTGCTTATCTACTACTGGTTTGTAGTATTTCTTTTTTCTCTTTATTTTTAGAGAAAAAAATAGTCCTCAAGCTTAACTACTGCAAAGCTGAAGGACTCTTAATTCTAACAGAAACAAACAGGTTTGCAAATGGCTCTCAATAAGCTTATTGCCCTTTCAACCTATAAGAAAAACCGGTGTTTTTTAATCTTTTGGTTTAAAATACTGTCATGCACCTCTACCCATTTCAATTTTATCAATACCAACCAAGTATATCCCTAAAAATAGAGTACCCTCATACACACTTGTCGATTTTTAAAACAAAAAAATAGTCCCACGACTTAATTACTTTTAAGTTATAGGACTATTAATTTTTACCAGAAACTGCTTTAAGCAAAACTGGCTCTTAAAGGGATTTTATACCCACTCAAGACGCGCAATGTTTGCAGTATCGCTCATACGACGACCGAGAGAAATTACACGAGTGTAACCACCTGGACGTTGTACATAACGAGGAGCAATTTCTTTAAACAGTTTAACAAGTGCTTCATCCTTGTAAGGAAGAAGTGCTTTTGCTCTACGACGAGCGTTAAACTCGTTACCCACGCGTGCAATGGTAACCAACTTTTCAGCAAAACGCTGAACTTCTTTCACAGTTGTTTTCGTAGTGGTCAAATGACCGTACGTAATCAAGTGAATAGTTTGGTTACGCAATAATGCTTTGCGATGAGATGACTTTAAGTTTAATTTTTTTCTACCGTTTTGATGTCTCATAATTTCTTACCTCTAAACCGTGCTTATTCGTCCTTTGACAGTGTCATTCCGCGCTCTCTCATGACAGCTTCAAGGTCTTCTTCCTTGATCGCCATACCAAATGAAAGACCAAATGCCTTCATACTGTCTTTGACTTCGTTTAATGACTTACGACCGAAGTTTTTAATCTTCAATCCTTCGTCTTCTGTCAAGTTAACTAAATCGAGAATGCGCTTAATGCTAGCATTCATAAGGCAATTGTGTGCGCGAACTGAAAGTTCCAATTCATCAATCGGCTTTAAAAGCAGTTCTACAGAAACACCCTTGAGAAGCAGTTCATTTGACTGACGAGGTTGTTCTATAACTTCTGGTTCTGGAGCCTTTGAGATTTCATTGAAAGGAATTTCAGCACTGAGTAAGAAGTATTCAAGCTGAGTGCGCAACACAGACACTGCATAGTGCATTACATCAAGTGGATTTTCTGAACCATCAGTATCAATACGTAAGGTAAGTTTATCGTAATCGATTTCTTTACCAACACGTGTTTTTTCAACATCAAATGATACTTTAGTTACCGGAGAGAACATTGCATCAAGATAGATTCTTCCATCATCTTGCAATGTTTTTCCTTCTGGCCACTGAGCTGGTTGATAACCGCGGCCTACTTCTACAAAGAAGGCAATTTCAAGCTCTGCGTCTTCAGAAAGATGAGCAATAACATGGTCGCTATTAATAACCTCTAAATTTTCATCGGTTTCAATATCAGACACACACACAACTCCGTTACCACGTGCTTTAATGCGCATAGTACCCGGATTGCCATCTTTACTTTTGACTACAATTTGCTTGATATTGAGGCACAACTGCATCGTGTCTTCAACAACACCGGTCACTACTGCATACTCATTGTTAACCCCTTTAATAATTACAGAGGTTACTGCAGCACCTTCGATACCACCAAGCAACGTACGTCTTAACGCGTTACCCAATGTCATACCAAATCCCGGTTCAAGCGGTTGAGCAACAATTTCACCATATTGTTGGGTGATAGTTTGCTTTTCCCACGTCAATCGAGGCACCGTTAACGGTTGATAGACTCTTTTACTCATATTTGTCCCCCACAGCTTTGCACACTCGCCATAACACTTCTATTCTTTATTATTTAGAATACAACTCAACAATCAAGTGCTCTTCAATAGGCACTTGGATATCGCTTCTTACTGGAAGACGCAATACAGAACCTTTACGGTCTTGCTTGTTAAGCTCGAGCCATTCAGGAACTTTAATACCAATGTTGAGTCGTTTATCAATTACGCTTTCCAAGAATTTTTCTTTTTTGTGAGCACTCTCAACAAGCGTAACTACATCACCAACCGATACAAGATACGATGGCGAATATACTTTTATACCATTTACTTTAACGTGACCATGCACCACGATTTGACGTGCTTGTGCGCGAGTCACAGACATTTTTAAACGGTAAAGAACGTTATCAACACGACGTTCCAAAAGGGTCAAAAGGTTTTCACCCGGAGCACCTTGTGAATGTAATGCTTTTTTAAAGAATTTTCTGAACTGTCTTTCAAGAACGCCATACATTTCTTTAACTTTTTGCTTTTCTTGCAGTTGCTTTCCGTATTCAGAAAGCTTTGCTTGACGCTTTCCTACTGGAGCTTTTTTCTCTGCTCCACCTTCTTGTTGTGGTCCTTTTTGACCACCACGAGCTGATGAGCCTCTATTGTCCCCAGGTTTTCTGGTCTTTTTATCCATACCTTGCACTTTCACTAACCTTATGCATTGCTAACTTATACACGACGTTTCTTAGGAGCACGGCATCCGTTGTGAGGAAGCGGAGTCACATCACGCAACACCGACACAATAAAACCGGATGACTGAAACGCACGAACAACTGAATCACGCCCAGAACCAGGACCTTGTAAGTTTACTTCAAGGGTCTTAATTCCCAATGGCAACATATCTTTTGCCAAAGTAAGACCGATTTGAGTTGCCGCGAAAGGAGTCCCTTTACGAGCACCTTTAAATCCCATTTTGCCTGAACTGCAGCGAAGTAATACATCGCCTTCAGGGGTAGTAATGGCAACGAGAGTATTATTGAAGGTTGACTTTACATGCGCAACCGCTGTCTCTACACGAGACCTTTTTTGTTTTTTTGATTTTGGTTTGTATACCATATCACAGCACCTTACTTCTTAGTTACTTTGCGCTTTAACGCAATAATGTTTGAAGCTCTACGAGGACCTTTTCGCGTACGAGCGTTTGTTTTTGTACGCTGACCACGCACAGGCAATGAGCGCTTGTGACGCAACCCACGGTATGAACCGATTTCCTGCAATCGACGAATGTTTTGCGCGACTTCTTTGCGCAAATCACCTTCAACTTTGTAGCCTTCAGAAATAACTTTATGAATCGCAGCAACCTGCTCATCAGACAAGTCTTTAACTCTAATATCAAAGTTAATTTTCGCCTTATCTAAAATGTCACGAGCAGATTTGATTCCAATCCCGTAGACGTAAGTAAGGCCATACTCAATTCTTTTGCTGTATGGTAAATTAACACCCTCAATACGTGCCATATGTCACTTACTCCTGTTACCCTTGACGCTGTTTATGACGTGGACTCTTTTTACAAAATACTCTGACCACGCCTTCACGTCTTACTATCTGACAATCTCTGCATATCTTCTTTACTGATGTCCGAACTTTCATTGTGCTTACCTTATGTATTAGTTCTATAGCGCAACACGATCCTACCTCTATTCAAATCATACGGAGAGAGCTCAAGCGCTACACGGTCTCCCGGTAAAATACGAATATAATTCATCCTCATCTTACCAGACACATGTCCTAAGACAACGTGTCCTCCCTCAATTTCAACGCGAAACATAGCGTTTGGTAAAGTTTCTTTCACTATACCATCAACTCGTATAACGTCTTCCTTATTAGCTGTACCTGTTTTCATGCGCTCGTCAATCCCTTACAAAAGTTACGATCGTGTCAAAATTTTAGGTCCCTCATGGGTAATAGCAACTGTATCTTCAATATGCGCCGCAAGGCTTGCATCTTCAGTTTTTACTGTCCACCCATCGTGCGTAACAAACACAGCGTACCCACCTTGAGTAACCATTGGTTCAATGGCAAACGTCATACCTGCTTGCAGCACTGCTCCACGACCCGGCTTCCCGTAATTAAGCAACTCTGGATCTTCATGCATCTGCTTTCCGATTCCATGACCTGCAAAATCTCTTACTACGCCATACCCATGTCGTTCTATCTCCTGCTGAATTGCATGAGAGATATCGGACAACCTTTTTCCTACCTGCGCTTGCTCGATTCCTTTATCAAGAGCTTGCTGTGTAACCTTTACCAATTCAATGGCACGAGGATCACGCGGTTCTCCTACAAAAAAACATCGAGCCATATCTGCACAATAATTTTTCCACGAAGCGCAAATATCAACTTTTACCAGATCCCCTACACGTACCACGGTATCTTTATGCGGAACGCCATGCACAACCTCGTCATTAACCGAAATGCATGAAACATGTCGATATCCCATATACCCTTTGGTACGAGAAACCATCTCAAGTGACGTAAGTTGACGCGCGATAAACGCATCAATCTCTGCAGTGGAAACTCCATCTACAATCACAAGAGGCAGTTCTTTAAAAATCCCTGAGAGCTTTTGCCCTGCTGTTGCCATTTTTTGCAACGCAGACTTATTTTTTATCGTTATCACAAAATTACTCACTTACCAGTGCTACAAAATTTTCAAAGACCTCATCGAGTGGCTTGTACCCATCAAGCTTCTCTATCTGCACTCCTGACTTTTTAAAAAAATTCAGCAACTCATTTGCATGCTTATGATACACCGTAAGACGGGTTCTTATCGTCTCATCTGCATCATCTGCTCTTTGAATGAGTTTCGAGCCACAGCGGTCACATATGCCTGGTACTGCCGCTTGTCTTTCTGAATCTGGTGAAACAGAAAACACTGTTTGGCAGTTTTTAGCTGAACATACACGACGAGAGCTTAAGCGCTTAATTACTAACTCACTCTCAACTTCAAGCTCAAAAACTCGCAACGAGCTTTGTGAAAACTTTTCTTTGATAAGATCAGTAAAAAGCTGAGCCTGAGGCAATGTGCGAGGAAACCCATCAAAAATGATGGCATCAACCTCGCTTATTTTCTCTTGCATCCACTCTGAGACCATATTCATCACCACTGTATCGTCGACCAGTTTACCAGATTTTATAACAAAATCTATGTGTTTACCGATCGAAGTCCCTTCAGCTATGTGTTTTCTGAAAAGATCACCCGTAGATAATTGGGCCCACCCTAACCGCTCAACACACATTTGAGCCAGTGTTCCTTTGCCTGCACCAGGCGAACCAAAGAAAAGAAAAAATCTGGAGTCCGCTTTCACCGCGCACTCCTCGTTTTCATTCTTCCTGATGAAAGAAATCCTGCATAATTATGCTCAATTAAATATGATTCCATTTGAGACGCAAGCTCAAGGCCCACACCAACCACAATTAACAACGCTGTTCCACCAAGCACAAACGGCATTTTTGCCGAGCCAATAATGGCAATCATGATGTTAGGAAGCGCTGCCAAGAAGGCAAGGTAGATTGATCCTACAAGTCCCAAACGAGTAAGCACATTATCAAAAAATTCTGCTGTTTTGCGGCCCGGTCTAATACCAGGAATAAATCCGCCATTTTTCTTAATTATATCTGCAAGTTCTGTTGGATTAAAAATCAACGCTGTATAAAAGAAGTACAATGCAACAATTAAAATAAATTGGAGCACGTTATACACCGGCGCTGTTTGTGTAAAATGCTGACCAAGTCTTGCCATAAAAGGAAACATACTTCCAAAAAATCCAGTAATTGCTATCGGAATAGTCAGTACTGAACCAGCGAAAATAACCGGCATTACCCCTGCGCTGTTAATCTTGAAAGGAATGAATGAACTTTGGCCACCATACACACGATTTCCAATCATGCGACGTGCATATTGCACAGGAATTTTGCGTTCACCTTTTTCAAGGAAAATAATACATACCGTAATTGCAACGAGCGACAGCCAGATTGCTAAAGCAATAATCCAGTTCATACCAGGAAGCGATCCGTGATACAAAACACCGCTACGCGCATACTCAATAGTACGAATTACATATGAAGGAAAGTGTGCAACAATACCTGCAAAAATGATCATCGAGCTTCCGTTACCAATCCCCATTAAAGAGATCTGCTCACCAAGCCACATGACAATCATACAACCAACAGACAATGATAACACGAAAATCGCTCTAAATCCCCATCCAGGGACAAGAACTAATCCTTGTGATTCAAGTGCCGCTGCGTACATAAGACTGTACATCACGCTCAATCCTAGAGCTAAATAACGTGTATACTGGTTGATCACCTTGCGTCCATAATCACCTTCTTTAAGCAACTGCTCAAAATAAGGAACAGTAAACCCAAGAATTTGCATCATGATAGATGCTGTAATATACGGAGAAACCCCAAGAGCAAAAACAGTACATTGCGCAAGAGCACCGCCCGAAAATACATCCAGATAGCCTAGTAGTTTACCAAACAAAGACGCTTGTTGAATTTTAAGCGCAAGTGCAGCGGTGTTTACACCAACTACAGGAATATGCGCGCCAATTCTGTAAACAACTAAAACACCTAATGTAAAGAACAGTTTTCTGCGCAAATCTGCAATCGAAAAAATATTCTTTAAGGTACGCAAAAGTGTCACTGTATAACCCCTTTTATGAGAGTATAACTTCACCACCACACGATTTTACTCTTTCCAATGCTGACGCGCTACATGCATCGACAGCAATGGTTACTTTTTTAGAAAAGTCTCCGTTTCCAAGCAACTTAACGCGAACGTCAGCTGACTTGATAAGACCTTTTGTAACAAGCAACGCTTTGGTCACTTGTTCACCATTTTCAAAGCGCGCATCAATATCACAAAGATTAACAATGTCATACGCTACTTTAAAATTGGCGTTATTAAATCCACGTTTTGGTAAACGACGATGCAATGGCATCTGTCCGCCTTCAAATTGTGGAAGAATTTTACGTCCTGCACCAGCACGTGCTTTTTGACCTTTTGAACCTTTACCAGAAGTACCACCTCTGCTACCGCCACGGCCAATACGTTTTCTTTTTTTTGCTACAGCTGAACGATTATTAAGATCAAACATGGCTGCCTTTCATAATTTGTTCTTGGGTTTTACCACGAAGCTTTGCAACATGGTTCAATGAACGCAATTGAGCAAGGGCATTAAGAGTTGCTTTAGTTACGTTCACACGGTTTGCAGATCCCATTGATTTAGAAAGGACATCTTTAATGCCAACCGCTTCCATTAATGAACGAACTGAGCCACCAGCTTTAAGACCAGTACCCTTATACGCTGGCCGTATAATAACTTTACTTGCACCGTGTCTGCCAATCACATCGTAAGGAACTGTTGTTCCGCGAAGTGAGACAGTAACGAGATTTTTACGTGCTTTATTTGTGGCTTTTGTTATAGCAGAAGACACTTCACGGCTTTTGCCTAAAGCAATACCAACACGTCCATTTTGGTCACCTGAAACTACTAAAGCTGAGAAAGCAAAACGCTTTCCGCCTTTAGTAACTTTGGTAACTCTGCGAACATGAATAACGTGATCAACGAACGCTTGTTCGCCTTGTTTTTCTTCTCTGCTTCTTGTTGCAGTCATAGTTTTCCGTTCCTTGTTTCTTTACACTAAATTTGCAAACCACCAGCACGTAGACCTTCAGCAAGAGCCTTTACTCTACCGTGATATAAAAATCTTCCACGATCAAATGCTGCTTTATTAACACCTTTTGCCAAAGCTCTTTTTGCAAGCTCTGCACCAACAGCTGTCGCAACATCTGTTTTAGTGCCTTTAATTTCAACATCAAGTGATGAACAACTTACTAATGTTGCTTGCGCAGCATCATCAATAATTTGTGCATAAATTTGTTTCAAACTTCTAAATACAGAAACTCGAGGAAGGGTAGTATCACGCTTAATGCGGTTACGTACACGCAACGCTCTTCTTTTTTTCTGTAGTGTAATTTTTTTCGCAATCGACACGCTTGTATCCTCACAATACTATTTAATTAACTGGATTTTGCTTTACCAGCTTTACGCACAATAACATCCGTGCTCACAAACACGCCTGTTCCTTTGTAAGGCTCAACTGGCTTAAGCTTACGCATTTTACCAGCAACTTCACCCACAAGTTCTTTATCTGATGACTTAAGTGTCAAAAGTTGACCTGGCTTATCAATGTCAACAGTAACACCATCAGGTAAAGCGAAATTAATCTTGTGACTAAAGCCTAGTGAGAATTCAATGTTCTTGCCTTGAGCAATAGCCTTGTACCCCAACCCAACAATTTTCACTTGTTTTTCAAATGGAGTATGTGCACCAGTGATTTTGTTAGAAACAAGCGCACGATGAAGTCCCCACATTTCACGAACTGTACGAGTGTTTTCAACTGCCTCAATAGAAAGATCTTTACCTTCTAATGATGCACTTAAAAGGGTAGGGAGAGTATATACTCCAGAAGCAAATTTACCCTTGTAATGAATCTCGTTACCTTTGATATCGACACTCACATCCCCAACAGGAATCGGTCTTCTTCCAATCTTTGACATCGCTAATTCCTACCACACTGTACAAATAAGTTCGCCACCCACAGACATGTTCGCCGATTTAGCTCTCTTATCGGTCATAACATCACGATTTGTTGTTAAAATCGAAATACCACACCCGCCAACAACTGGCTTGATTGATTGAGAACCAACATACACGCGACGACTTGGTTTACTTACACGAGTAATTTCGTGAATAGCAGACTCACCATCAACATATTTTAAAACAATTTTAAGTTCTTTTCTTCCTGAAACAGCCACTGACTGTTCAACGCCTTTAACAAAACCTTCTTCTAAAAGAATGTTTGCAATTTTCGCATTCATTTTTGAATAAGGTGAAAGAACGTATGGCTTAGACGCCATTACCGCGTTTCTAATTACGGTCAAAAAATTACCGATTGAATCCACTGACATGTAAGAACCTTTCCCTACGTTAACACCCTACCAACTTGCTTTTCTAACGCCAGGCAATATCCCCTGTAGCGCGCATTCTCTAAACTTAATACGAGAAAGATTAAAGAATCCCATGTATGCACGAGCCCTACCGGTAAGCGCACAACGGTTTCTGATTCTTACAGGGCTTGAGTTACGAGGAAGTGCTTGTAACTTAGCCGCTGCAGCCAAACGATCTTCTAAAGATAATGAATCATCTTTAACAATCGCTTTTAATGCAAGTCTCTGTGTGTTATAGCGCTCTGAAAGAGCTCTACGTTTGTTATTTTTTACTACTGAAGATTTCTTTGCCATAGCTTTACCTTACTTTTCAGTCGAACGGAAAGGCATATTAAACCCTTTGAGTAGTGATCGTGCAGCATCATCATTATCCGATGATGTGTGAATGGTAATGTTCATACCATACACTTTATCCCCTGCAGCTCCATCAGCTTCAGGAAATACACTCCACTCTTTCATTCCAAGGTTATAATTACCACGTCTATCTAATACGGGCTTTACACCACGAAAATCACGTACGTTTGGAAGCGCAACGTTAATTAACTTGTCTAAAAATTCATACATTACACGGCCACGAAGTGTTACCATAACCCCAAGCGGCATTCCTTCACGGATTTTAAATCCCGCAATAGAAGTACGAGCTTTGGTAATAACAGGCGCTTGTCCAGCGATGTCTCCAAGAACCTTTGACACTTTTTGTAAAACTCTACTGTCACCCACAGCTTCTTTGACCCCAATATTGAGAACAATTTTCTCAATTTTAGGAACGGCCATAACATTATCTAGACCGAGTTCTTTCTGCAGGTTCGGGCGAACAGTTTTTACGTAAAACTCTTGCAAGCGAGCGATTGACATACTATTCCTTATACCTGAACCATTTACATGACTTCATTGCATTTGCGACACATACGAGCCTTTTTACCATCCTTCAATTCA
Source organism: Pseudomonadota bacterium (assembly GCA_027487215.1). Lineage (GTDB taxonomy): Bacteria > Babelota > Babeliae > Babelales > CAIQNR01 > JAIYDZ01. Next base: position 81,253 of record JAIYDZ010000004.1, on the reverse strand, counting down.
ACCGCGCCAACACGGCATGGTTTATTACATGAAGAACAGATCGGCATAACTTTTGAGAGAGGAATATACGATTCTTCTTTAGAAATCCTCGCTGTATCACCCTGCTTGCGAGCCTTCATGTGACGAGTCTGTACAGCAACATCCTTGACCTTTATTTTACCTGCTTTAGGTAAAATAGCAATCACATCGGACACTTTGCCCTTATCCTTACCGGAAATGACCACAACTTTGTCGTTCTTTTTCACACGCATCATAATAAAACCCTTTACAACACTTCTGGAGCAAGGGAAATAATTTTTGGATACCCTTGATATCCTGATCGAGGACGAATTTCACGCGCAATTGGTCCAAATATACGCGTTGCTACCGGTTCACCATCTTTATTGATGACAACCGCAGCATTTTCCCCGAACCTAATGTAACTTCCATCTGGACGTCTAAATTCTTTTCTTGTTCTTACAATAACGGCAGTAACAATTTCGCTCTTTTTAACGGTTCCACCAGGTATTGCTTTTTTAACAGCACATCTGATTGTATCGCCTAAATATGCGTAACGTTTCCTTGTTCCACCAATAATGTGGATACACTGCAGAAGCTTAGCTCCTGAGTTATCTGCAACTTCTAAATATGATTCTTTTTGTATCATCTTTGGTTCCCCTGAGTACTCCAGTTTGCCTATTGAGCGCTAGCTGAAACTATCCGCTGTAAGTACATGTATTTAGTTTTGGACATCGGACGATCTTCAAAGAATTCGACGACATCGCCAACTTTTGCTTCGTTTTTCGCGTCGTGTACTTTATACTTTTTTGATGTCTTTAACACCTTGCCAAATACAGGATGTTTAGAGGTGCGAGTCACCTTGACAACAACGGTTTGTTCCATCTTGTCTGATACTACTTCACCTAGAAAAAGTCGTTTTGTCGTCTTCTTTGTTTCCATACAACAGTATTCCTTGCTCTCTACCGCACTACGCGTCGGCACAATTTATTAACTATGTTTTTGGGTTAATAGTGTTAACCCACGCGCAATATTTTTACGCAATTTTTTAAACTGAGAATAGTCCTTAACATGCGATGCAACAGCATTAAGGCGCAAGCCGAACAATTCTCTTCTGTACTCTTCTACTTTATCTTTCAGATTCTGAGTATCTAAAGTAGCGAGTTCTTCTACACGCTTACGCGCCATGTGTCACCTCTTGGGGCATCTCAGGGCTTATCATTTCAGTTTTCTTTACTACGCGCACTCTTAAAGGAAGCTTTGAAGCTGCAAGCTTAAATACTTCTCGTGCACGTACTTCAGTAACTCCACCAATTTCACAGAAAATACGGCCACGTTTTACAACGGCAACCCATACTTCTGGATTTCCTTTACCTTTACCCATTCGAGTTTCTGCAGGTTTTTTACTTACAGGCTTGTCAGGGAAAAGTCTTAAAAAGAAGCTACCTTCTTTTTTCAATTGTCTGGATATGGTCACACGCATCGCCTCAATTTGCTGGGAAGTAACCCATGCCGGAGTCAACGCCTGTAAACCGAATTCTCCAAACGCTACTGTTAAACACCCTTTAGAAACGCCTTTGCGTCTTCCTCGTTGTGTTTTTCTGTACTTTGTTTTTTTCGGCATTAACATAACATGTCTCTTATTCGTTTATGCAAATTGATATTCGCCGCGACCAATCCACACTTTGACGCCAATAACGCCATAGGTAGTTTGTGCGCGAGCAACCCCATAATCAACGTCTGCACGTAGAGTATGAAGCGGTACTGATCCTACACGTGCCCACTCACTACGAGCAATTTCTGCTCCATTGAGTCGACCAGAACAACAAATCTTGATACCAGTTGCACCAGCACGCATTGTGTTAGCAACTGCACGTTTCATAGCTTTTTTAAAGCTCACACGTTGTTCAAGTTGTTCTGCAATATTTTTTGCAACTAATGTCGCATCAAGATCAGGAGTTTTTACTTCTTTGACCGATACTTCAATTGCATTTTTTCCAGTAATGGTTGAAATTTCTTTACGAAGTGAATCAATTTCTTGACCCTTCTTACCAATTACTGTCCCTGGACGAGCTGAATGAACAATAACCTTGATGCTATCGCCGGCTTTTTCAATTTCAACACGAGCCACTTCTGCATGCTTGAGAACTCTATCAATGAGACCTCTAATGGCAAGATCTTCTAAGAGTTGTTTGCCATAGCTGTGACGAGCGAACCACTTTGCGTCCCAATCTCTGTAAACCCCGACTCTAAATCCACGGGGGTTAACCTTTTGTCCCATACTAAGCCTTTCTTCCAGCAGTAGATTTTTGTTCCAAAATTACACTGATATGACAAAAGCGTTTACGCTGCATCGAAGCTCTTCCCATTGCGCCTGGCTTGAAGTAGCGGAAGATGCGGCCTTCATCAACTCTGATCTCTTTCACACAAAGCTCAGCAATTTCTATGCCTTGTGTGCTTTTTGCGTTAGCAGCAGCTGACTCGATCACTTTTTTTAGAGGAACAACTCTGTTGGTACGATAAGTCGTTAACCAACCGAGTGCATATGCCAAATCCTTACCGCGAACCACATCCGCTATGGGACGTAGTTTATACGGAGAAAATGGAATACCTTTTGCTTTTGCTACAAATTCCATATTAAAACCCCGAACTATTCTGTATGTGCGTGTGTCCTATTGTACCGTAATTATCCATTAGCAGCAACCCCGGCTTTACGCTGGCCACTGTGTAAACGGAATGTTCTTGTCGGTGCAAACTCGCCCAAACGGTGTCCTACCATATTTTCTGTAACATACACTGCTACAAACTTCTTACCATTATGCACAGCAAAGGTAAGCCCAACAAATTCAGGGAGTACCATGCTTCTGCGAGACCAGGTTTTAATCGGATCTCTTTTAGTTGACTCTTTTGCTTTTTTAACTTTTTCAAGTAAGGACACTTCAACAAAAGGACCTTTACGTGTCGATCGAGCCATACGCTATTCCCGTCCTACCTTATTTGTTACTTTTTCGTCTTCTAATAATCAAAGGACTCTTCTTACGACGAGTACGAGTACCTTTGCATCCTTTACCCCATGGAGATTGCGGATGCGCACCAGACTTAGAACGACCTTCACCACCACCATGTGGGTGATCTACAGGGTTCATAGCCATACCACGCACCGATGGACGAAATCCTCTTTGACGAGTTCTTCCTGCCTTACCCCATGAAATGTTTTTGAAATCAGCATTGCCAAGCGTACCAACGGTCGCCCAACAATCAAGATGTACCATACGAATTTCACTTGAAGGCATACGCAATGTTGCGTAATCATCGCTCTTACCCATTAATTGGACTGCAGCACCAGCACTTCGTGCAAATGTTCCGCCAGAACCAGGTTTTACTTCAACGTTGTGAATAGTAAAACCAACTGGAATTTTTCTGAGTGGTAAACAGTTGCCAAGACGAGCTTCTACGCCCACCCCTGCAGCAACAACGCTTCCAACAACAACTCCATCTGGCAAGAGAATGTAACGTTTTGCACCGTTTTTATAGAAAACAAGTCCAAGACGTACGTTTCTGTTTGGATCGTATTCAATCGCTCTTACAGTTCCTTCTACGTCACGAACAGTACGCATAAAATCAACGATACGGTAACGCTGAACTGCGCCTCCGCCACGATGACGAACGGTAATTCTTCCGTAGGAGTTTCTTCCACCGCTCTTTTTTAAACCAATAGAAAGACTTTTTTCAGGAGCTTTCTTGGTAATATCTGCAGAAGAAAGAAACGTTTGAAACCTTAATGAGGAGTTACGCGGTTTTCTTTTAATAATCGCCATGTTTTACTCCTGACCCTGTACAGATGCTTCAGATGCTTTTTCTGATGGAACAGCTGCGTCAAAACCTTGTTGTCCCAAAGCGTCGATACTGTAACCTTCTTTGAGAGTTACAATAGCTTTTTTCTGTAATGCACCAGTGACTATCTGTCTCTTATTGCTACCAACACGTCTTTTGCCTTTACGCACAATAATGCGTACGCACTCAACTTTTACATCAAACAATTTTTCAAGCGCTTCACGCACTAAAACTTTATTTGCATGTGGGTGCACAAGGATTACTAGTTGATTAAGTTTACTGTTCAATTTGTACGCCTTGTCAGTGATGACTGGGCCTCTTACAATATCGTAAATTGTTAAATCCATCGTGCCACCATTTCTTTAAAGCTTTCAATGTCGTTTTTCAAAACAATCCATTGAAAAGCATCAGCCAAATGATACGTATTTACGGCATCAAAGAAAATGATTCTTACCGATGGAATGTTTGCAAAAGAAGCAGCTGTAACTAAATCATGTGGAGACAAAAAAAGATTTACTCGTTTTGAATCCATCCCTACTTGTTTCAATGCTTCAAATGCATGTTTTGTTTTAGGTGTATCGCTTTGGTAAGTCCAATCAAGAACAGTAACTGCGTTCTTATCGAGCGCATTCCATAACAAAGCGTGTGCAGCTCTTCTACGAACATCTTTGTTAATCTTAAGCATTCTTGAACGTTCTTGTGGTCCAAATGAAACACCACCACCACGCCACAATGGAGAAGTTACCGCACCAGCACGTGCACGGCCTGTTCCCTTTTGTTTCCATGGCTTTTTGTTTGAACCAGAAACTTGATCACGGCCTTTGCAAGCAACGGTACCTTGTCTCCAGTTTTGTAACAATCTACGTACATCAAGTGAGAACGTTTCTGGTGCAACTGCTTTTCTTTGACTTTCTGAAAGTCCCAAGTCAGCTGCAGTCAAAACAACACGTCCTACTACTTCTTGCACTGTTTGTTTTTGTGCTACTTTTTGAGTCATGACTTCACCCCGTCACGAACAAAGACAACCGAACCCGCTTTTCCTGGAAGAGCACCTTTAATAAGGACGATCTTCTGGTCTTTAGCGATCCTGACAAGTGGAAGATTAAGAATTGTTTTCTTAACTGCCCCCATGTGTCCCGGCATTCTTTTTCCCTTAATAACTTTACCGCAGCTACGCATAAACCCGATACTACCTGTTCTTCTTTTGAACATACTTCCGTGACTTGCTGGTCCACCGGCAAAGCCATGTCGTTTTACAGCACCTGCAAAACCATGACCTTTAGAAATACCAGAGACATCTACGCGGCTGCCTTCTACAAATTCTTCATAAAAATTAGCATCTTGACCTACTACAACATTTTCTACTGCAGTCAGAGACTTAATCTCTTTAATAGAAAGGAAGTAGGCTTTGAGCTTTTGTAACCATTCAGGAGAAAACGGCTGCCCCTCATAGCGCTTTCTAAGACGCCCAACTTTAACTGCATGATAACCATCACGAGCCTCAGTCTTGATATCAAGCACAAACCAATTAGAAGTGTCCACAACTGTTACTGGTACAACATCGTTGCCAGAAAACACTTGTGTCATTCCTATTTTCTTTCCCCAAAAACCTTTCACCATGAGGTGCCTTCCCTTATCACTTAATCTCAACGTCTACGCCAGACGAGATGTTTAATTTCATCAGTGCTTCCATCGTCTGATCTGATGGAGTCACGATGTCAAGAACGCGGCGATGTGTTGTCAGCTCAAACTGATCACGAGCTTTTTTATCAATGTGAGGAGATCTCAACACTGTAAAGCAGCGATGCTTGTTGGGCATAGGCACAGGTCCTACGATCTGCGCCCCAGTTCTTCTTGCCGTTAATACAATCTGTTTTACCGCTTTATCGAGCAACTGATGATCATATGATTTCAACGCTAGACGAATTTTCGGTTTTTTCATCAGAGTGGTCCTAACCTTACTCAATAATTTCAGTTACGATACCAGACCCTACAGTTCTTCCGCCTTCGCGAATTGCAAAACGAAGATCTTTTTCCATTGCAATTGAAGTGATCAATTCTACAGAAATAATTACGTCGTCACCTGGCATAACCATTTCACGGCCAGCTTCAAGCTGCACAACACCAGTAACGTCAGTTGTTCTGAAGTAGAATTGCGGACGGTACCCAGGGAAGAATGGGCTATGACGTCCACCTTCATCTTTAGTAAGTACGTAAATTTGCGCTTTAAATTTCTTATGGGGAGTCATTGAGCCTGGAGCTGCAACAACCATACCACGTTCAATATCTTCTTTCTTAAGACCACGAAGAAGAAGACCTACGTTTTCACCAGCTTGACCGTTGTCGAGAGTCTTACGGAACATTTCAACGCCTGTAACAGTTGATTTGAATGACTTGCCAAGACCGACAAGTTCAACTTCTTCACCTGTTTTAACTTTACCGCGTTCAATTCTTCCGGTAGCTACTGTACCACGACCTGAAATAGTAAATACGCCTTCAACTGGCATTAAGAACTTTTTGTCGATTTCACGAGCTGGTTCTGGAATGAAGTTATCAACAGCATCCATCAACTTGTTAATAGAATCAACATATTTTGCATCGCCTTCAAGTGCGCGAAGCGCTGAACCACGAACCACTGGAATTGTGTCACCAGGGAAATCATATTTCTTTAACAAGTCGCGAATTTCTTCTTCAACCATGTCAACCATTTCAACATCGTCAACCATGTCAACTTTGTTCAAGAAAACAACCAACGCAGGAACACCAACGTTTTTTGCAAGAAGAATATGTTCACGTGTTTGTGGCATAGGGCCGTCTGAAGCAGATACTACAAGAATAGCACCGTCCATCTGAGCAGCACCTGTGATCATGTTTTTTACGTAGTCAGCGTGGCCAGGACAGTCAACGTGAGCGTAGTGACGCTTGTCAGTTTCATATTCAACGTGTGAGGTTGAAATAGTGATACCACGTGCCTTTTCTTCTGGCGATTTATCAATTTCATCGAACTTCTTCATTTCAGCTAACCCTCTGTCAGCCAAAACTTTAGTAATTGCAGCGGTTAATGTTGTTTTACCATGATCAACGTGACCAATAGTACCAATATTAACGTGCGGCTTTTTACGGTCAAACACACCTCGTGCCATAGGTTTACTCCTGAATTGCTATAAACTCATAACTATTTTTTGCCAAGAACTGCTTCTTCAATATTTTTTGGAACTTCGCGATAACACTCGAATTCCATTGAGTAACTCGCTCGTCCTTTTGTCAAAGAACGCAACGTTGTTGCATAACCACCAAGCATTTCACCTAGTGCTACCTCTGCCTTCAACGTTACTTGCGCATTACCCTTCTCTTCCATTCCTAGAATTCTACCTCGACGTGAGTTTAAATCACCCATCACGTCACCCATGTACTCAGTTGGACACTCAACTTCAACTTTCATAATCGGTTCAAGAAGTGTAGGACGAGCCTGCTTCATACCAGATTTGAAAGCCATGTTTGCTGCAACTTTAAATGCAACTTCAGAAGAGTCAACATCGTGGTATGAACCATCAGTCAATGATGCTTTAATATCAACCACGGGATACCCACCAAGAACACCTGAAGTAAGAGATTCTAAAAGACCTTTTTCAACTGCTGGAATATATTCTTTTGGAATAGTTCCACCAACAACTTTGTTTTCAAAAAGGTAACCAGATCCGCGCTCGCGTGGTTCAAGTTTAATCCATACGTGACCGTATTGACCTTTACCACCTGATTGCTTAATATACTTACCTTCAACTTCAACAGCTGCCTGAATTGTTTCTTTATAAGCTACTTGCGGTTTACCTTGTGTTGCTTCGACCTTGTGCTCACGCTTCAATCGATCAACCTGAATTTCAAGGTGCAATTCACCCATACCTGCAATAACAGTTTGTCCAGTTTCTTCATTGTAAGATAACTTGAATGACGGATCTTCTTGGCTCATTTTGCGCAACGCGATGATCATCTTTTCATAATCACCCTTGTTGACCGGCTCAATTGCAGAAGAAATAACCGCTGTCGGAACATCAATGTTTTCTAGCAGTATCTCTTCTTTTTCATCCGCAAGTGTATCACCAGTTTTAACGTCTTTAAGACCTACAAACGCAGCAATATCACCCGCTTCAACTTTATCAATCTCTTCACGTTTGTTTGCAAACATACGAACAAGACGACTCACGCGTTCTTTTTTTCCAGTGCTTACGTTTTTAATGTAAGAACCTGAAGTAACACGACCTGAATACACTCGAACGAATGTTAAAACGCCGACAAACGGATCGTTCATAATCTTAAATGCAAGACCTGCAAATGGTTGCTCTGGATCAGCTGCACGCTCTACTTCTTCTTCTGTACCATTAATAACACCTTTTACCGGTGGTACATCTAAAGGAGATGGCAAATAGTCAAGCACCGCATCAAGCATCGGCTGAATGCCTTTGTTTTTGAATGCAGTTCCACAAAACGCAGGAAATACTTCACGCTTGAGTACGCCTTTACGCAACGCAGCTTTAATTGCTTGAATAGAAATTTCTTTCCCTTCAAGATAATCATCTGCGAGCTGATCGTCGTAATCGCCTGCTACTTCAATAATTTTTATTCTGAGCTCTTTAATTTGTTCAGCATACTCTGGAGACGCAGGTTCCCAATCAACCTCAGAACCTTTGTCATCTTTGTAAATAACCTGAGTACCGGTTAATACGTCGATAATACCTTTATAGTTTTCTGAAGTCCCAATAGGAATTTGCATTGCAACAGCATTACCGCCTAAGCGTTCTTTAATATGCTTTACAACTGAGAAAAAGTCCGCACCAACTCGGTCCATTTTATTAACGAACACGATAGAAGGAACATGGTAACGGGTTGCTTGACGCCATACTGTTTCAGATTGAGGCTGCACACCTGCAACACCACAGAAAACTGAAACCATGCCATCAAGAACACGTAACGAACGACCTACCTCAATAGTAAAGTCTACGTGGCCTGGAGTATCAATAATATTAACTTGATAGTTTTTCCAGAAACAGGTGGTGGCTGCCGATTGAATCGTAATACCACGCTCTTTTTCCTGCTCCATCCAGTCCATCGTTGCAGCGCCTTCATGCACTTCACCGATTTTGTGAGAAAGACCAGTATAGAACAAAATACGTTCAGTTACTGTAGTCTTTCCCGCATCAATGTGTGCGGCGATACCTATATTACGATGTTTTTCTAATTTGCTACTCATAATTGCTTTCCCTTACCACGCATAATGCGAGAATGCACGGTTAGCTTCGGCCATTCTATGTACGTCTGTTTTTTTCTTAATAGCAGCGCCACGACTTTCATAGGCATCCAACAATTCTTTTGCAAGACGTTGACCCATTGTTTTATCCGGACGAGCTGCTGCTGAAGAAATCAACCAGCGAATTGCAAGAGCACGAGCACGAGCAGGACGCACCTCAGCTGGAATCTGGTAAACACTACCACCAACACGACGAGGGCGAACTTCGATTGTAGGAATTACACGCTCAAAAGCTGTGTAAAAATACTCAAGACCTTTATCTTGATCGCCTTTTTGCTTTTGCACCAATACATCAAGCGCTTCGTACATAATACGACGAGCAACGCTCTTTTTGCCTTGCTTCATGATAACGTTGATAAATTTTTGCACCAATTCAGAGTTGTATTGAATATCAACTCCGATATCTCGTTTAAAATTAACTGACTTCCGCCTTGGCATGCGTCAAACCCTTCTCTACGCTTTTGGACGTTTTGTTCCATATTTCGAACGTGATTGCTTTCTATTCTGAACTCCAGCAGTATCAAGCGCTCCACGCACAATATGATACTTAACACCTGGCAAATCTTTTACTTTGCCCCCACGAACAAGCACTACAGAGTGCTCTTGCAAGTTGTGACCTTCTCCAGGAATGTAAGCTGTAATTTCAATTCCGGTAGAAAGCTTAACACGCGCAACTTTACGCAATGCTGAGTTCGGTTTTTTAGGAGTTGTAGTAAATACACGTGTACACACGCCTCTTAACTGAGGACACCCTTTAAGCGCAGGACATTTAGGCTTAGCCTTAACTCGTTTCCTGCCAAACCGACAAAGCTGATTTATAGTAGGCATACATTCCATCCTAATTAGTTAGATTGAAGGCAAACAACACCTCCATCAGTGACCCTTTGTATATCATCTTCTTTAACTAATAAAAGCAGAGAAGCTACTGGAATATACGACAAATTCCTGGGAGGTTAGATAGGTATTGTAACCTTTTTAAGATTTTTTTCAAGCTTCATCTCTATAAAAAACCACATCCAAGGCTTTTGGGAAAACTTTTGTAGAGCGGATATCATGCAGGAGGCACCCCCTTGAGCTTATTACATACTCTTGACCTATCGCCCATTTTTCATTAAAAGAATTTATCATTTATTTTTGTAGAATTTTTAACTCATGGACTAAGAATCCCACTCTTGGTACACTGGCTCAGTCATGCAATTACTCAACTACTAAGGAGTTCCTATGATCGAATTGAGTGGTATCTGGTCACTGGCAAGCAATGCACTTTTCCTGTGCATCGGGGTTTTAGGGATAGGATTTGTGATCGCTTTTCACGAATTCGGACATTTTCTGTTTGGAAAACTGTTTGGTGTTACTATCCACACGTTCTCAATAGGATTTGGACCTCAGCTTATTACTAAGCGCCTCTGGGAAACCAATTTCACTGTTTCGCTCATTCCACTCGGTGGATATGTTGAGCCAGAACCAGGCTTAAAAGAAAACCCTCTGCCCGGAACTCTGGCTTATTTGCCTTACTGGAAAAAAATGATGATCATTTTTGGAGGCATTCTCTTTAATATTATTTTTGCTTACGCAGCATTTGTATGCTTAGCAATGACAGGAGTTCCAGAAAGCCAACTCTATACAGAAACAGGTGCTCACAAGATCCATACGGTTTTACCTGACTCTGCAGCTTTTAAGGCTGGTATATTAAAAGGCGATAAAATAATTTCAATAAACGGACAGGACGTTTCGCATAACCTTGTACTCTTAAAAAAGCTTATTAATGAGTCCTCAGAAGAACCATTAATAGTTACCGTTGAACGCAATAATGAATCTCTTTCAATGACGGTCACCCCTGATCAAGTAGTCCATAAAACTATTTCTGCCAAGCAACTTGGAACTGGGTTTATTTTTGAAAAGACACCCGGGGTACCTTTTGGCGCAGCACTTAAAAAAGCTTATACCCGCACCAGTTCAATTATGAAAAACACGCTTGGTTTTTTTAAGCAAGCGGCACAAAGACGCTCAACTGAAGGGCTTTCAGGACCACTTGGGATGATCACCATGGCAATAACCATGATTCAACAAAGCTTCCTTCTTTTTCTTTTGCTTCTTGCGGTGATAAGCGTCAACCTTGCAGCTCTAAATCTGCTCCCACTGCCTATCTTAGATGGCGGACAAGGTCTGACCTATACTATCGAAGCACTGTGGGGCAAACCGCTTAAAGAGAACATTATCAATGCAATTCATATTGGCTCATGGCTTTTAATGATGGCGTTATTTGCCTATCTGACCTATAAAGATGTTATTGCTCTCTGGTTTACCTAAAAATAATAATTTCTAAGCATAAAAAAAGCCCCAGGTCTTGGGGCTTTTTTTGTAACTTTAACCACGCTTAAAGCGGCTACTACTAATCAACTCTTATACGAGATTTTTAGGAGTATTCATTTGAGCTGTGTGCGGATGCTCTTGACCTTTGTACACTTTAAGACGTGTTTGAAAGGTGCGCGCAAGGTTATTTTTAGGTAACATGCGTTGTACCGCTAAGTGTATAACTTCTGTGCAATCTTTTTGCATCATTTGGCCTGCGGTAAATTCTTTTTTACCACCCATCCATCCACTTATACGTGTATAGATTTTAGTAGTAAGCTTATTACCACTAAGCACAACATCTTGTGCATTGATGATGATAACATAATCGCCAACGTCAGCATGACGAGAAAATTCTGGCTTTCCTTTACCCATCAATAAAGTTGCAACTTCTGTTGCAAGACGACCAAGGACTTTGCCTTGTGCGTTAATAATATGCCAGCGATGAAATGAATCTTCTCTACGCTGAAAAAATACTTTGTTCATATCCATGGAACAATTTCCCCAAACTTTTACGTAATAATTTTTCGAGTACAGCAATGAACGGAACAATTAGGGTAACCAGAATAAAATAAAATTACTAGTTGGTCAACCCCTAAAATGACCCTCAATGCTCATCTGGACCCGTTTTTTCATGCTCAAAAGCCTCCCCTAATCGGGACGCTTTCATAAAATTAAGAAGCTCGTCTATTTTTTTAGGAACCTCATCAGTAAGGCAAACAGCCCCATCTTTGACAATCCAATAAACATCCTCAAGGCGTACCCCAAGTTCTTCATCTCTTAAATAAATACCTGGCTCGATAGTAATAATATCACCAACAGCCAAAGGCTTCTTAGCATCTCCCACATCATGCACATCAAGGCCCACAAAATGACCTACACCATGCGGAAATACTTTTTGTACGTCATAGCCACGATCTGCTAAAAATCGGTGAGCTAACGTATTTAAACATTTTTCAGGATTTTCTTTATTTGAGATAAACATTCCCGGTTTTGCAAGGTCTGCCACATACATATGACAATCAAGAACATCTTGATAAACCTTTTTTTGACGGGCAGTAAACACTCCACTTACCGGATAGGTACGTGTCACATCTGAACAATAATGACTGTATGAAGCACCAATATCAACGACGACCAGACTGTTTTTAGTAAGAGCTGCTTTGTTGTCGTTGTAATGCAGCACTGTTCCGTTTTTTCCAGAACCAACAATACTCGTAAACGCACGAGTAGCACCGCTTTCAGTAAAAACATATTCAATAGCAGCTTGCACATCTGATTCAAAATTACCCACCTGAATAACGCCTGCTGCTGCTTGTTGAGCCATGCAGGTTATTTCTGCTGCACGGTACAAATACTCAAGTTCAAGTTCGCTTTTAGTTCTACGCAACCCTGCAACGAGTGGAGAAATATCAACAATCGCCTCGCGAAGTCCTGGCACATACTGACATAACTGATCGATCACAATACGAACATCATGAGAACCTATTTCAAGAGGAATAAAAACCTTGTTACCTTTTTGACATTCAACTGCCAAAGCCTGACACAGATTTTCAACTGACTCTTTTGAAAAAAACAGCTCTGAAGCATAACCTGGACGCGGCTTGCCAAGTAATTTGACCTGCTCAATAGCAAGGGTAGCAAGATGCTCTTCATCAAATGCCTCATTTACCCACACAGATCGATCGATACTATACGCAGGAACATACAATGCCATTAAACTATCAAGCGGCTGATAAGCAATTAAAGCTGGTTCTTGCAGTCCCAAAAAGTATTCAAAGGTACTCTCTTGATAAAAAGTCTCACGATCTCTTTCAAAACCGGCACACAACAGCACTGCCCCTTCCTGATCAGGGTATACCTCTTGTATTTCTTTAAGAAGCAACGATCTACGCTCAACCCGCTCTAATAATTCATTCATAGATATAACGTCCATGCGTTGTTCCTCGTTAAAATGGCCTTCGTTCTGAAAGCGCTTTATACACTGTCAATTTATCCATCATTTCAAGATGCGAACCAACGGGAATACCACGAGCAAGACATGAAACTTTAAGAGCCGCATCTTTAAGTTTTCGTGCAATAAATGCTGCAGTTGCTTCACCTTCAGGCGTTTGGTTTGTTGCCAAAATAATTTCAGTAATTTCAGGATGTTGAGTAACACGTGCAATAAGATGATTAATAGAAAGATCATCAGCCCCTATTCCTTCAAGCGGACAGATTGCTCCACCCAAAACATGATAGAGACCTCTGTATCCTTCAGTCTTTTCAATAGCAATAAGTTCTTGCCATGTTTCTACAACACACACTACCGCATGATCCCGTTTTGAGTCCCCACAAAACACGCAGGGACGCTCTTTTTCTTTCCACACACAGCATTCTGGGCATGCAACAATCGCTTCGCGTGTTGCAATAATTGTTTGACACAATGCCTGTAGCCGTTCAGGTGAATCAGTCAAAAAGTGGGTCACCACACGATATAAGTTTTTTGACGCAAGATAAGGCACACGCTGCAATTCTTTGCAAAGTTTTGCAAGCGCAGGAACTTTCTCAATCATAATCCAAGCATTCGTTGAATTTTAACCTGTGTGCCATGCAAGAGTGCGTTAGCAAGGATAAACAATCCAAGGCCTGCAGCCATGCTTGAAGTCCACGCACCAAGCAATAATGCAAGAGCTGCAACAGGTACAACTTTTTTAAACTCTACTCGCTCACCTTGTGACATAATGCCACTAAACAAGACACTTCCTGTTATTAACACCGGAATTACATAATACTGATCTGGCATTGAAAGATCGTTAATCCATCCAACAAACGGAGCCCGATATAACTCGATTGAGTTATTAAGCGCACCATACAGTCCAGTAAAAACAGGAGCCTTCATAAGCGTTGGTAAACACCCAGTTATGCCCGGCATCCCATATTTTCTAATCATTTCTTCTCTTGCTTGCGCAAGTCCCTCTGGATCATTTTTGTATTTTTGTTGAATATAGTTCAACTTTTTTTGATAATCCTGCATTTTACGCATTTTTTGCTCTCCTGAAATACTCAAAGGAAGCAAAAGAAGCTGCACTAAAAGCGTGATTAAAATAATACTCCATCCATAGTTGCCCGTGTACTTATTGATGAGATTTAAAAGAACAAGCATACCTTTGGTAACCCATGAGAAAATACCGTAATCAAGGGTTTTTTCAAGACGTGGCGCCACCGTTCTTATAATCCCTAAATCCTTTGGTCCGATATAAAATGAAAGGTTCCAGGTTGTTTTTTGTGTAACAGGTTTTGCTTCAAGAATAGAAAGTATTGACGATGAAGCACCTTTGTAATAGGCACGATGCACAAAATTATCAGAGTCTTTAATCATGGCATGCACAAAGTATTTATTTTCTGTTCCAAAAATTTCAGGAGCAAAGTAACCTTTACGCCCTTCAAGTTTATGTGACGCAGTTTTAACAAAGTGACCACCCTTATCAATAGCAATAGCATTGATAACATCAGAGTCTTTAATTTCCTGGAGTGAAGGAGACATCCAGATCAAACGAGGACGCATTACTGCTCCGTCTACTGGTGTAAGCGTCACTGAAAGATCAAGTTTTGGTTGAAGTTTGTCAACGATAAATGTTTTTTCAATAACCCCTTGCTCAGCCTTTACTCTATAAGTAATAGTTGCGCTCTTTTCATCCTGTACCAGATTTGTCAGTTCATAATAGAAAGGACTTTTTTCATCAAGCGCAATCAAAAATGGACGCGCTTCCCTTTCAAGAAGAGTTTCTTCTGAAAGCACCACGAACTCTTGAGTTGTATGACTATTCTTTCTGACAAAGCGCTCATTTGAAAGAGTTCCGCCTTCATTTGAAAAACTCAACGACCCATAAGTAGTTTCAATAACTACCGGAGCGGCAACGGTTTTTACCTGATCATCTTTAAAATCAACTTCTAATAAAAGTGGTTCCTGTTCCACTTTAGAAAGCGGAGCTACAAATCCCACCTCAGAAACTTCAGGACCTTTGTACCATCCCCAAAATGATTGGGCTAGTATTGTTACCCCTGCTGCCAATAATAATGGCCCGACAATGTCACGTATATTCATGAAACCTGTGTCTCCTTAAGAGTTAATTACACGATTTTTTTATAAGAACTTGAACTAAAATCTTAACAATAAAGGCCTCTTTAGGCTAGTAGTAAGAAAAAGTAGTAAAAAAACAAACACACTACTTTAAAAAGGAGATCACATGAAGATGCAGAAAAAACAGTTTCGCATAGGAGAGCTCGCTCTTTCTCTTGGCGTAAAACGGTTCGTAGTTCGATTTTGGGAAAAGGAATTCAATTTGAGCGCTCATAGATCAAACGGGGGTCAAAGATTTTACAGTGACAAAGATTTAGAACGTTTTCATGCAATTAAAAAACTTCTTTATGAAGAAGGCTTTACTATTGCCGGTGCCAAAAAGAAACTCAAAATAGACGGTACCAAAATACTTGCTTCACATAAAATTAGTCTTGAAGAGGTTAGCGCTCCTCAAATGAAAGCTCAGCCAGAACCATCGTTGCGTAAAAAATCAACCGATCATGCAAAGTTGAGTTCAATACGTCAAAAACTCACGGCGCTCAAACAGTCTCTCTAAATCTTTAAAGCTGCTTTGCCAGTCATGCTTTTAATGATAAAATGTGACACATTAGTCATTTTAATTAAAAGGCAAACACTATGTATAAAAAAGATACTCACATTCATTTTGTAGGAATTGGGGGAATTGGCATGAGCGGCATTGCTCATGTTCTTCATCAGCGTGGCTATAAAGTTTCTGGGTGTGACAGTAATAGTACTCAAAAAAGTGTTTTGTCTCTCATTAAAAATGGATGTTGTGTGTCTCAAGGCAACAACGGTCCTGCATGTAATGATGCATCAATTGATGTGGCAGTGTATTCGACTGCACTGCTTAATAATCAAGCCGAACTTACCCAAGCACGCGCACGTGGCATTCCGGTCGTTCATCGTGCTGATATGCTTGCAGAACTCATGCGAACTTCTTATTCAATTGCCGTAACAGGCACTCATGGAAAAACAACGACCTCTTCACTGGTTGCTCATATTTTACTTGAAGCTGATTACGATCCGACCATTATTGTCGGAGGACACATTAATACCCTCAATAGCAACGCACGTGCTGGCAATTCTGGCTATTTGGTTGCAGAGGTTGATGAAAGTGATCGTTCCCACCTTAAGCTGTTTCCGACTATCAGCATTATCACCAACATCGATCTTGATCATCTTGAAACCTATAAAGACATTGATGACATTACCCATTCAATGGATCTCTTCTTAAAAAGAATGCCTTTTTATGGCACCGCAATTTTGTGTATTGATTCAGAACCGGTACGCTCATTGATTCCTGGCCTCTCTCATGAGTATGTGACGTATGGGCATGCTGCTGATGCACAATTTAAAATTAGTAACGTTCAAGAATTTCCTGCCCACATCACCTTTGACCTACAAACCCCTACTAATACTCATCAGACAGTCAGGCTTTCAATGCCAGGACTATGCAATGTTTCAAACGCAGTTGGTGCATGGATTGCAGCACAAGAGATAGGCATCACTGACACTGTTATTATCAAAGCATTAAGTACCTTTCAAGGTGTTGATCGCCGATTTACTCACAAAGGCTCCTACAACGGCGCAGACATTTTTGATGATTACGGTCATCATCCAGCCGAAATTAAACATTCCATTGCCATTGCCCGTACCCGATCAAAAGGTAAAGTCAAAATGTTGTTTCAACCTCATCGTTACACTCGCACTCATATGTTATGGGATGAATTTTTAACAATATTTAAAGAAAGTGCGCTTGATGAACTTGTCATTACTGACATTTATCCTGCAAGCGAACATCCAATAGAGGGGATAACCGGAGCTCTTTTTGTTGAGGCACTGCGTAAGCTTAATCCACCTTTTAGCGTACTTTATATTCCGCTTGATAAAGAGTATTTAGGGTTAACAGAGCATTTTAAAAAGAGCCTTAAGCCTTATGACCTCCTTATTTTACAAGGTGCAGGCTCTATCAATGCCATTTCTGAAACTTTAAACGTTCCACTATAAGCCCACAATGAGCTTACTGACTAAAAACTATTGTTTTTTCATCCTCACAATCAGTATTCTGAGTGATAGTAATCCACTAAAGCTTAAAAACGGAGGATCTTATAATGAAAAAATTAAATATTGTAATGCTTACTGTAATAGCGCTTTCAATGGGTGCAGCTCAAGCAGGTGGCGGCAAATCTTTTGGTGCTGCACTTGGTGGTAGCTTTTTAGGAAGTACCCTTGGTAATGCTATTAGCAGACCTTCTCATACGGTAGTAGTCTCTGAAAGTTCAAACTCTCGTCACACCAATAAGGCAGTAAGACAACTAAGCAGTGACATTGACCTCATCTTTGAAAATATGGAAAAAATGCGTAAAGGTATTAGAGAAATGGCAGAGGAAATAACAGACCTTAAAGCAGAAGTAAAAAAATTAAGACGTTCAAATGACAACGATGAAAGACCATCAAAAAAACGTAAAGCTGAAAAAGAAGAAGCCGCTCCAAAAAAATCTTCAAGCTGGTTGTTTAGTTCAGACACATCAACTGACGAAGACGAAGAATAAAATTCACTGAGTAGAAAAATAAAAAAAGGCGCCCTTTGTGGTGCCTTTTTTATTACCGTAGTAAATTTTTTCTTTAGTCCAGAAAAGCGCTTTTAAATTCCCTGAACACTAATGCGCAACACACTGTATTTCTTTTTCCACCCTTTGCGCTTGTGTGCGCAAGAAATGGTACAGAAAATATCGCCGGGCTTTTTAAAAATAAACTCAGATTGATCTGAAACAAAGGCTGCAACAAGCATCCAACCCATACGCTCCATCTCACAACGATAAAAATTTTCTAACTGCTCTAAAGAATCAGAAGAGTAATATAACACCACTACACAACCAGACTGGTCTTCCCACAACTGAACGGGTTCAACTGAAAGAGGTACAGGTATATCTGATAAAAATGATTCATATTCACGAATTCGCTCACACACAGGCACTGATTGCCAGTTTGATGAACTACACGATTCTTGCGTAACTGATCGTACGGAAGGAATTTTTTCTGCGGTAGGACAAATTAAAGGGGCACGAGAAACTCCATGCGTATACACGGTAGAGGTCTCATCATCCCCCTTTTCAATTGTCGAATGTGTACATCCTGCAAACAGGATGAGAACTCCCAGCAGACTCAGGAATTCTTTCATGCGCTTTACCAACAATCGTTTATTATTGTTGATCGTTTTTTGCTTCTACTGTTGGCACAGCAGATTCTTTAGCAGCAGCATGTTTTTGCGCAAGTAATGCACGTGCTTCTTTGGTCATTACGCGCTCTTTAATACGAGCAGCTTTACCAACACGGTTACGCACGTAATAAAGTTTTGCACGACGCACATCACCTTGCTTAACAATTTCAATTGCTTCAATTGAAGGAGAATAGAACGGATAAATACGTTCTACAGCAATGTTGTTTGCGCCGATTTTTCTTACAGTAAAAGTTGATGATGCACCATTTTTGTGCATACCAATAACATCACCTTGGAAGATCTGAATACGTTTTTTGCTACCTTCAGTAACCCATTGTGATATCGCTATTGCGTCGCCCACTGCAAATTCAGGGAACTTGCGAGGTTCAACCCCTAACCCACAGATCGTTTCTTTCGTGAGCTTAATTGCCTTCATTTTTATTCCTTCAGCCTGCTTATATTAGTGATTTATAAACCCGTTAAGAGTAGCTATTCTACCCGAAAAAGTCATATTTGCCTAGTCCAACTTTACAAGATTAATACCCAGCCAGCGGTCAAAGATAACTGCTGCTGCAGAGCGAACCGATAAGTGATTAAACTTTAAAAAACCTTCTATCGGCGCAAGTACATACTCGCAACGTTCCATTACCTGTGGCGCAAGACCTTTTGCCGTACCCAAAATAAAGAGCACCGGACGATCTTCTTTCCACACGACATCCTGATCTTTGTAAGTAATTTGACGCACACCAGAACATTTGCGCGCCGAGGTCCCTACAAGTATCGGACGTTTGCCTTCTTTACGTTCAATAGCTTCCATCACCTGATCAAGCGATCCCATTAATGAGACCAAGCTTACTGCATGATGACGTTGCTTATTATATTCAATTCCCGAAGTTTCCCAAAATTCTAAAATTTTTCTTACAATTGCCTGCTGATCTAAAAGTGACGTCACCAAATAATATCCCTCAAGCCCATACGTTTTTGCAGAACGGGCAATATCATGAATATCCAGTGACGTTACTGAAGAAGTACCGGTAACCCCCGGTTCAAGTATCACCTCATCATGCATTAAAACAATATAATGCGGAGGAATTGATTGTGCAGCAAGTGCACGATCCTCATCTTGAATACAATGGGAACGAACCCACTCAAAATGTTTTTTTACCGATTTTTCAACGGCAACCTTTTTACGCCATGCATCAATGACCGCATGATTTCCCGATAATAAAACCTCAGGAATTGCTTTTCCATCCCACACAGCCGGAGCTGTATATGTTGGAAAATCTACAAAAGGACCTGAAAACGAATCTTTTTCAACTGATTCAGAACGACCAACAACTCCAGGAATATAGCGCAATAATGCTTCAAGAAGCACCATCGCTGGCAGATCTCCGCCCATCAACACATAATCGCCAATGGAAAGTTCAAGATCTACATATTTTTCCTGAGCACGAGCATCGATACCTTCATAACGCCCTGCAACCACCATAAGATGCTTTTTTTCTTGAATAATGCGCGCAATATCACGCACTAAATCTTGATCAAGTCTTTTGCCTTGAGGAGTCAAAAAGATACGATAAGCGACCCCGTGTTGCTGCTCAAAATGCTCCACTGCGCGACCAATAACTTCAGGACGGATTGCCATCCCTGCGCCATGTCCTGCAGTAGGACCATCAAGACGTTCTTTAGGAGTACAAAAATCCGTAAATCCTGCCACCGTAAATGAAACATGCCCTTCAGCTTGCGCACGTTTTAATAAACTGGTCTCAAGAAAATCTTTGTATAAAGAAGGAAAAACAGAAAGAATTGAGATATTCATGAATTTTTAGTTTTCCAGAAAAATCCGGGACACTGGACTCATGGACCAGGAACCCGGTATCTCTTTATGAAGCGTTCAATCTACAACGCTTTAGAAAAAAGGTGTGCCCAAACAAACGTATTACTTAGTTACAGCTTTTTGAGCGCGTGCGTGATTTTTAGTAATTTTAATTACTGAATCACTTGCAATAGCACCTTTTGTCAGCCAAACTTCAAGCTTTTCTGTATGAAGTTGGACTACTTGACCGGTCAACGGATTATAAGTTCCGAGGTTTTCCAAGTACTCACCATCACGCTTAGAACGCCCATCAATAGCGACTATGCGATAGTAAGGAGCTTTCTTTTTTCCGATGCGAGCAAGACGAATTCTTACTGCCATGCGCATTACCTTTCATCATCTAACGTTGTATTGTAGATTTTTAATACCAAACAAATTTGGGAAAACACAGTGTACCACAGCTCCTGCTTTATGCAAACTGGAAAACCGGTTTCCCCTCTGTCTCTTTATTTACGCTTACGCCTTCAAGCCGTCCATGAACGCCCCAACGACCTTATTCCATGCAACTGCATCAAAACCGGCCATAACGCCTTCTTGGAGTGGCTGAATATCGGCTGACAACGCAAAAAAGTTAATCATCAATGGACATTCTTTTGCCATCAATGCAACTAAATCTTCTTCATCTTTTTGAGTCAATTGACCTTTTTGCTGAGCAAATTGCATAATTTGCATATAGCGGTTCATTTGATCTAAAAATTCTGGATCTTGTGAAAGCTCAACAAGCTTAAGAATTTGTGGAAGAAACTCTTGAATAAGGCTCATTTCCTGAGTGTTAAAATGTAAACGAACCCAACGAACAACCGCCTTAATAAAATCAACATCTTCAATCATTTTTGTAAGCTTAGCGCCTACAGCTTTAAGCTGCTCTGTTTTATTAGTTTCTAACTCAAAAGCTTTAAGTTGATCAGATACACTGACCGCTTGGCTTGTCGCAATTGACAAAGAAACTATGCTTAAAAGCATTAATCTTTTCATAAATACACCCATATTTAATAATAGTGCAAACACCGATCTCCAGCCATAAAGTATACAGATTTTTACAAGTCTGTCACTCACAGATATACTGATCTTATGACTACACCGTCATCTTTAAGGAGCACCCATGGCTAAAACTAAAGAATTTATTACCAAAAACCACCCCAAGACACTGCTTGTCGGTATCCAGGCACCCTATAATACAACAAAAAATATTCAATCATATTTTGATGAATTCGTTCATTTGGTAGAATCAAACAACATAGAATACGATGACGCAGTTTTTATTAAATTAAGAGAAATTGATCCTGGTTATTTCTTCACCAAAGGAAAACTCGAAGAAATTCGCGCACTGTGCGAAGAAAATAAAGTCGAAGAAGTAATTATCTCTGAACCATTAACTCCTCGCCAAGAACGTAACATCAGTGAACTTTTTGGATGTACTATTTTTGATAGAACCCATCTCATTTTAGAAATTTTTGAAAAATCTGCTCATTCTGCTGAAGGCAAACTCCAAGTAGAAATTGCAATGCTTCAGTATATGCGTTCTCGTCCGTTTTCAAAAGGTATTTTTATGAGTCAACAAGCAGGATTTGTTGGCGGTAAAGGTCCGGGTGAAACTGCTAAAGAACGTGAACAACGTCATATTGATGAGCACATTTTAAAACTCAAAAAACATTTAAAACAACTTTCAAAAACACGCGAAACGCAACGCAAACAAAGACTTGATTCGCACGTGCCACAAATCTGTTTGGTTGGGTACACAAACACCGGAAAATCAACACTCCTTAATCAGCTTACCAAAGCACAAGTACTTGCTGAAGACCGTTTGTTTGCAACCCTTGATACCACCACACGCGAACTGTTTGTTGATGGAAAGAAAAAAGGCGTTATCTCAGATACCGTTGGATTTATTCAACATTTACCACCGTCACTTATTGAAGCGTTTAAATCAACACTCGATGAGTTACGTCATGCTGATTTATTGCTCCAGGTGGTTGATATCAGTGATCCAAACTGGAGAGAACACATTGCAGTGGTAAACGGAATTCTTGAGGATCTTGAGGTTACTAAAAACCTGCTTTATGTGTTTAACAAAGCAGATGCACCGGTAGAAGAACATGCTCCGCTGCTTGAACGAGAACTGTTTCAACCCAATGTAATGATCTCATCTCTTTCAAAAGAAGGTGTTGGACCTCTTATTGAATTTTTAAGAACATGGAACATCAAAGCACCAGAAACTCCAACAGAGTCACAAGAATAGTATAATTCTTATCTGAGAGACGATGCCTAGTGAGCGCATGCAAACAACGTATTCGTCTCTACTCCTTTAAAAAAACTGCAACTTTTTGTTGACCCTCTTTTTATAAAAGAGTTAATCCTACAACAAGTAAGGTTTTTTTTAATTACATTCTCATTATTATGAGAGAAAGGGGTCCAGATGAAGTTACGTACTTTATTAGCGCTTTCATTACTTGCAAGTGGAACTACCACTGCAGTACATGCATCAGAAGATCTACCAAAAACAAAATCATTTGCACAAGCGTTACGTACAGGTCTTCCAGTTCAACCACAGGAAGCCTTAGAAGAAGAACAATCAGCACTTACTTCACTTGCTGAAGAAATGGAAGCCGCTGAAACGGAATTCCAAAAAGTTACTTCAGAAAAAGCTGATAGTGTTGAACTTAAAGTATTGTCAAAAGAAGAAGCAAAAATAGAAAAATACAAAAAAGAGCTTGAAAAATTAAAAGCTGGAGCACTTAAACAAAAAGATGTTATCGCGGCAGCTCAAGCTGCTATTGAAGATGCAAAACTAACACGTGAAGAAAGCTGGAAAGAAAAATTACATAAAAATGAAATTTTACAAGCAGCGCTTATTGCATGGAAAAAAGCATATAGTAAATACCCAAAAACATCACTAAGAGATGGATTTCCACGCTTAGAAAATAAATATAAAGATGCAGCTGCAAACATCAGAGCAACTCAAGAGAAATGTCTTGAAGCACAAAAAGCTGTAATAGATTCAAAAATAGCTCTTACTGGCAGACTAGAAGGCCTACAAGACTACAAAAAACAAATCGAAAAAACTGGAACAGAAGCAAATAAATACATTGATGAATTAAATACTCCAGTAAGCAGCATCCTAAGCTATTTATCATTGGGTTTGTATCAAGATGAAAAACCCGCACAACGCTCACACATTTACAACCCAGAAATACTTAAAGAACTTGGACTTGAATCTGCACAATAATATTTTTTCTCTCATTGTATAGACATTAAAAAGGGCTCTGCAAGGAGCCTTTTTTAATACTCACAAAAAACTTACTACTTAAATATCTGCCTTTCCAAACACTCTCCTGTATACTCCTTTTTCCAAAGCATACCACTCACTAAAATACTCACATTTATAAGAGGGATTTTTTACATGAACTATGTATTGACTGCAGCACTCTTTACATTTTTTTTTACCGCACACTGCGCAGAAACAGATCCTCTTCTAGATACTCCAGTTTTAGTTGAATGCCAAGCTAAAATAGGTGCATTGAATTTTGCACGCACTGATATGAGTAAAAAAGCAAGCGCAGTAATAGTTTTAAAAAATACACTTGAGACTATAAGAGCTAACAGCAAACATCTTACTTCTCATAAAAAAAATAATTTAGAAATACCGACTATCATCGATAAGACTTTGGCTACTTTACAAGAAAACTACCAAGAAGCTTATCATGAATACATGAATGCGTGTATACGCTGGAATGAGTGTGGTGAAAATGCAAATAAAGTTGTTTTAGATATAAACAAATTTCGAACGAGCAGATCTTGTTGGTATTACCTGTGTTGCACCACCTGTAGGGATAGTACTCGGGACCCTCTTGAACTGCCCTATAAGCCCGACCCTACTGAAAAACATTTAATTACTTGTGCTTTTGAGTACGTAAAAAAGCAAACAACCTCAACTCCAGAAGAAACGGTATCATTTTAAATTAAATTTACCAAAATTCTACCCTCGCAAGACCTGTCTGTGGTATTGCTAAGTCAGATTGAAAAACGTTTTACCATAAAGTATAAGGCCCACTCATGGAAACCTTGTCGGGGGAGGAAAACTATGAAGATACTCAGTATCATCATTTCAGCAGGGATACTCATAACATCCAGTTACGCCACTCAACCACAGTGGTCAGAAAAACCGCTTGTAGGAGCACGAGCAGCCTCGCTACCCTCTGCGCCAATTCACGCATGGCACTCTTCTAGCCAGCTACAAGAAGAACAAAAACAAGGTGATAGGGCACTCCCTCCTTATCGCACAGTAACTCTTTCATCAGATCCTTCAGCACCTTTTTTGTATCCCCAATTACCACCTCCCTCTTATCCACATAACCCACATTTCACTGCCGCAAGCACTGCACGCTCTGAAAGTTTAAGCAATCAGTATCATGAAGAAGAAGATTCTTCTGAATTTCATGATGTTCCACTTAGAACAACAGAGTCCATACATGGTCAACAGCCTGATGAAATGATTCGTCTTGGTCGTGAAAACCTTGATAAAGCGCTAGAAGCTTTTACTCAATGTTTTTCTGCTATTAAAAATGATTTTGAAAGAGCCGCTCAAGCTTACATAGAACAGAGTAACGTACAATTAGATACTTCAATACATCATGAAGAAAAAAAACGCTCATTATTTGCAACCGTTGCTTACAAAAGCAGAGTACTTCTAAAAGGTAAAGAAGAAGCTGAAATACACGAACAAAAAAATGCTCTTAAAAAACAGATCAAATCTAATTCTCTGTTGAAAGAAGAAGCACAGAGGGCTTTAGCCCCATTAATTGTGAGAATAGGAGCAATAACAAACGGCGTTTCAAAAATACAAGAAGCCGTAACAAAAGGAAAAGAAGAAACGTCACAAAAACAGGCAGATATACGCGAACGCAGGATGTCACAAAATCAGTCCCCCGCAACACCTATCCAGCATAGAAAATCATCTTACAATCTTAGCCAAACACCACCATCGCCGCACACTATGCGCTCTGAACAGTTTAAGTAACCTGCGACAAGTGCTGGAAAAATTACCAAGAACGTTCTACACTACAATGCTATTATACAAACCCCTCAACAACAAGTCTGACGTAGTATGGAACGTTCTTCTTCATTTGATTTTGATACTTTTGTAAACACTGAACTTAACGCTTCACAAAAAGAAGCTGTTGAACACATTGAGGGCGCACTGCTTGTCATTGCTGGCGCAGGATCAGGTAAAACACGTGTTATTACCGCACGCATTGTTAATCTTTTAGAGCGTCAACAGGTTCACCCTGCTCAAATTATTGCACTCACGTTTACTAACAAAGCTGCCAAAGAAATGAAGGAACGTATTGCCGGTTTTTTGCACAACAAACAGGGCATTCCGTTTGTCGGTACGTTTCATGGTTATTGTTTGTATTTACTCAAACAAAATACCCACTTACTTCCGTTTGATTCGTTTTCAATTATTGATGAAGACGATAAACGAAGCATTCTTAACACTATTTTGAAAAAAACTCCGCTTTATAAAAAGCAAACTGCACAACAACTTTCTTATCATATTTCACTTATTAAAAATCAGTGCGCACATCCTGATCAAGGTTTTTCAACGGGTGATAATCGTATGATTCAAGAACTGGTGCAGGAATATGAAAAAGAAAAATTAAAAAGCAAATCATTTGATTTTGATGATCTGCTGCTTGAAGCAGTAAAACTTTTTGACAACAAAGAGTTTCAAGAAGCGCACCACAATCAGGTGCGACATATTTTGGTCGATGAGTACCAAGACACTAATATCATCCAAGATTCACTCCTTAAAAAAATGACCTTGTCTGGTAAAACGCGCGCAGTTGATTCTGTCTGTGTGGTGGGCGATGAGGACCAATCAATTTATTCATGGCGTGGCGCAACGGTTGATAACATTATTCATTTTACTAAAGACTTTAAAGACGCAAAATATATTAAAATCGAACAGAACTATCGTTCAAAACAACCTATTTTACATACAGCTAATAAAGTAATTGCGCACAACTTCAATCGTAATGAAAAAAAATTATGGTCAGACCAAACTGGTCGCGACTGTGTAAGAATGCTCCGTTGTTTTTCTGGCTATCAGGAAGCAGACATTATTGCCAGACTCTGCAAACTACTCCACGGACAAAAAAAACTTGCCTCAACAGCACTACTTTATCGTACACACGTACAGTCTCGCGCCCTTGAAGAAGCACTCATTAAACAAGGAATTCCCTATCATTTAGTAGGCGGCATCCGCTTTTATGAACGAAAAGAAATTAAAGATATTTTGGCATATCTACGTTTGATTATTAATCCGTATGATCGTGTTGCGTTTACGCGAGCAATTAACTGCCCTCTGCGTGGACTGGGTGATGTGTTTGTAGAACAGTTTACTGCACTCTGGGATGCACAGCCATTGTTAGATTTTAAAGGTGTTGCAGCACTCATGCTTGCAGATATTCAGACAAGTAAAAAAGAATCTTTACAGAAATTTGTAAATCTTTTTGAAGGACTTACTCATCTATCACGCGCACCAGAAACTATTACTAAATTTTTGCACAGTATTGAATACATTGAGTTCTTAAAAAAATCACATGAAACTCAAGAAGCACAAGAACGCCAAGCAAACGTTAAAGAATTTTTAAACGCTGCGCATTTTTTTGCACTGCAAGGCAAAGCCTCACTTGGACAACTGCTTGACGAAGTTTCACTCTTACAAGAACATACTGAAACTGATGAGAACAGTGAATCAAGCGTTACACTTATGACTCTTCATGCGGCAAAAGGTCTTGAATTTAACACCGTTATTATTCCGGGCCTTGAAGAAGGACTCTTCCCCTCAAGCCGTTCAACGTTAAACCCCGCACAACTTGAGGAAGAACGACGTTTATTATATGTAGGCATCACACGCGCTCGCTCACGATTACTTCTCACCTACGCCCGCTATAGACAAACGTACGGACAAATGGAAGAAGCATATCCCTCCCGTTTTATTAAAGAGATCCCTCAAGATTCATGTAGAACTGAGGATGCGTCTTCATGGAATCCCTATGATATCTCAAACTATCTTGCTGCCTGGTTTGGTATTGCAAGCGCACACCCTGAAGCAGTTACGTTCAGAGCATTTACTCCGCCACCGACAGTAATAACAGCACAACCGGCAACAAAAATTTCTTTCAAAAAACACCAGACCGTAAAACATCTTTCTTTTGGTATCGGCATTGTTACCAGTATTGAAGAGCAGCCGACTAAAACAGTCGTTACTGTTCAATTTAAAACCGGAACAAAAAAGCTTGATGGAAAGTTTGTACAGCCTCTTTAACGACTGTGTTGACTGACTGTGCTATAAGCAAGCGGCATTGAACTAAGTGTATGAATATGTGCATAGCGTAACGCACATAGAGATAGTACTACGAGCATTCCCAACAAGGTACTTGAAAAAAGAGTGAACGGATTATTTTGTAAATAACATACTGTTTGATTTCGCCCTTTGCATGATACTTTTTTCATCATAGTCTCCTTATAACATGATGTGATAATAAGAATTTATCTTACGCTAAGGGACTTACCAAAAAAAAGAGTTTTTATTTTTCATTCATAAAAAACCTCTAGATATAGGTTTTTTATGAATGAAAAATAAAATAACCACTCATAAACCCTTTTTGACACGCTTATTAAGCATTTGTTGAAAACCAAAATTAGCCTTTAAACCCTTGTAATGCCTTATTACAATACTTTATTCTTAAAAGTAGGGAGCTTAAACAGTACAAAAAGGGGGTTGTAATGGTGGGGTTTAGAATTATTTTTCTTGTATTAGTGAGCTCATTTTCTGTGCAGGCCAGTTGGCTTGAACGTTTTAAAAGTCATCTTATCACTCAGTCATTTGCTGATAACCATTCAACTACTGATAAAGACACTGTTACAACCTTTAACTCCGGCACAGCGCTATCAAGTCGATGCTCAAAAAACTCCTGATTTTGCACAATTTGTTAATAAATACGGCATTCCACAGGAAGTACATAACGCGTTTGATACGTACCAATCTCATTCTAAATTTAGTCAGTTTCTCAAAAAACATTCTGCTAGTGAAGAACTGCAGGACATGCTAAAGGCACATAACCACACTGAGGCTGCTAATCCTTTTGAAGAGCCTGGATATTTTAAAGTCAGCGACACAAAGCGGTTTGTACTTAAAAGTCCTGAGATAAGTCGTGTGATTAATAGTGTTCGACTTAGAAAATTGGTCGATGAACAGAACCTTACCCATATCCATATTCCTCAGAAATATTTTGGCAAACTGGGAGATCAATGGTTTGTCGTGGCACAAGAAATAAATTCTGCTCCTCAAACACACCCGTTAACAACACAACAGATCAATCAACTTGCAACCTTTGCCCAAGAAACCGGATACAATGATTGGCATGAAGAGAATGTCTTACTTAATGCAAAAACAGGTCAAATTTCTTTTATCGATACTGAAGACAGATCATTTGAAACTCATACAACAATGCACCACAAAAAAGCATTAAAAACTCTGCAAAAGAATATTCCTTTTGCCTTGAGTAAAGAAGCACACAAACATTTACAGAAAAAAATAGACACAGCATCAACCTCCCCAAAAAAATCATTTATTCATACTCACAAGTACTGGCCGCATAAAAACATTAACCCTGAAACAGCTCGAACTCACTATTTTTTACACCATCATCGACAACCGACTGCACTTGAACAAGCGGCACGAGAACAACAGGAACTTAACATGTTTATAGAAGCATTAGGCTTAAATCCTCAAACTGCCGCTGCGCGCTAGTCTCAAATTTTATACCTTTCAAAAGGGAGCTCATTACCCTTATTTTTATTATTATTCAAACAAAGAAAAAATACGCTCAAAAGACCTTATCTGAGAGCATTTAAGCTCATGAGGGCTGTTGAGAAATACTCCAATCTTGATAATCTTATACTATAAGGGAAATGGCTTTATTGAGGGGGTTATAATGAACATTTAGGTCAGCCTGAATATATCTCTATGGACAACTATAACGGACAATAACTGGGAGGTTATCGTGATTAAAAAAATTCTTATTTTAAGCTTATTATTTGTAAATTTTAATCAATCTCAGGCTAGTTGGTTTGAACGATTTGCGCACTACGCTGCACGAGATACTTTTGCTGATATCCACAATCATTCAGTTGGTAAAGAAGAGCAAACGTTTCTTGAAAAGTCTGTAAAAGATGCCGTATATAAAGGAACACTTGCTGTTCGTGTTGGTTATCATGCTCGTGGCCTTTTTACACAGTATTGTGAACATATTCGTTACAGTAAAAAAACACCTTTACGTGAAAAATTAGTAGAAGAATTTTCAGGCCTGCCCTGTACTGGGACGCGACTAGTAAACAACCACTATGATTTTTCTAAAATAAAAAAACAAGACGAAATTAGCGATTTAAAAAAAATAAAATCTATCAGGGTAAGCCTGGATGAACTAGGTGTTGCGATAGAAAAGAAAATAAAAGTCACTTGTGAGCGTGATGGTATTACCTTACCTTGCATTATGGTCTATACACTTTCACCAAACAAAAAAGTGTATTTTGTTATGGATTTGCATTACAAAAAAGAGTCAGAAGATCTAGTAAAAAAACTTTGCCAACAAGAAAAATTTTCTCATGTAATTATAGAAAGTTGCTTTCAGAAAACCCCTCCCTCCTACAAGGAACAACAATTCAGCAAATTTTATTCTGCTTGGCATCTCAGAAACAATCCACCAAAAACAAACAGTTATGATAGCATGGATCAGGGAGCTTATTTATTATCTTTAAAAGGCACCATGATTTTACCCGGAGAGCAAGCAACTTCTTATGAACTCTATGAAGATTATAAAAAAGAAGGGATGGACCCCACTACTCTTGCTCACATACACTTGGTGTACGAATCTGAAGAACTACATCAAGGAATAAGCAAAGAGTATGACTCTCTTAAAAAACAGTTTCCTAACAAAGAAAGCTGGGAACGATTTAGAAAAGAAAATACTCAAACAATAACAAACACCGGTTTTAGTGCTTTTGTAGGATCAGTTCATACGACAACTCCTCAATCACTCGTCTTTCATATGGAGACTATTCTTAAAGACACCAGAAACTATTGCACAGGTTTGAGAAATAAAACTATGTACGCGCGTGATAAAAAAGCAGCTGCTCGTATTCTTGATACTGCACTTGATCCAGACAACACAGGAAATATTTTAGTTATTTATGGAGCGGCTCATGGGGAGACTCAAAAACCTCTGCATGAACAATGGCTCGGAAAAGCTGAATATATAAGCGCACGTGATTACATGAAAGAAGATTATGATGACGAATCTTATTACAAAACAGTACCTGTAACAGAAGAAGATAACTATTGGCCCTATTATGCAACGTATGGCAAAGATGAAGATGAAATTCTAAGACGCATTAGAGGCTCTATTGACGGCTAATGCAATTACCCATAAAAACATCAAAGTGTTAAGTTTAAATTTCACTTGGGATTGATGGATGACATGTAATTTTTATCCCGTATAATAAAAATCTTTCATAACTATTATTAGATTAACATCAGAGATGTTTTGAGCCATAACTTTGGAAAACCTCAATACGAACCATTCTTTAAAGAGTAACAACTCACACTTCTTACTTTGCTGTCAGTTTTTGTGAACTCTATCTTACTCTTTAATAAATAAGCTGCATTGCTTTTTTAACTTCATGAAGTGTTGCACTTGCTGTCTCATTTGCCACTTGAGTTCCGGCATAAAGCATATTCATCACTTGTGCACGGTCGCTGGCATACTCTGCTCGACGTGCACGAATGGGTGATAGAAACTCCTCAAGTACTTCCATGAGGTACTTTTTAACTACCATGTCACCAAGTCCACCACGTTGATAGTGCGCTTTAAGTTCTGCAACTTTTGCCGTATCTTTTGCAAACACCTCTAAATATTCAAAAACAGTATTACCTTCAATTTTGCCTGGATCTTGCACACGCAAATGATTGGGGTCGGTATACATTTTTTGTATTTTTTTAACCAACTCATCAGCTGAATCTTTTAAGTAAATTGCATTATTTAATGATTTAGACATTTTTGCCTGGCCATCAATTCCTGCTAGGCGTGCACATTTTGGCACCAACGCTTTTGCTTCTTTGAGCACATCTGTATTATAAATGCGATTAAATGAACGTACAATTTCATTGGTTTGTTCAATCATGGGAAGTTGATCTTCGCCAACTGGCACAAGCGTTGCTTTAAACGCAGTGATATCAGCAGCCTGACTAATTGGATACATCATAAATCCAACCGGTAAACTTTCTTCCAAACCTTTTTGTTTGATCTCTGTTTTTACTGTCGGATTACGCTGTACACGAGCAACAGTAACTAAGTTCATATAAAATATGGTGAGTTCAGCAATTGCAGGGATCATTGATTGAATAAAAATAGTAGTTTTAGTTGGGTCAATACCAACAGCAAGATAATCACAGGCAACTTCAAATACATTTTCATGCACTTTGGCAGGGTTTTCAAAATTGTCAGTAAGGGCCTGTACATCTGCAATCATCACAAACTGTTTACATGTTTCTTGAAGTGCAACTCGGTTAGCAAGTGACCCAACATAATGACCAAGATGTAACGGACCGGTTGGCCTGTCACCTGTTAAAACGAGTTCTTGTGTGCTCATGTAATTAATTCCTTATAAAAAGTTTCCTGATAGTATACACAACCTTTGGTCAAGAAACTACTCTGGCAAATGCGCCTGTTGATAATCTATTTTTTCTTGCGCAGCCGCCCTTACCTCATTCATAAAAAACTTTTCTAATTTATTCTTCTGCCACTCTTTACTAAATAAAGCCAACCCTTGATAAAGCTTTAGATCTTGTTTTTCTAATGAAAAAGGATAGGAAATGTTATAAAGGTAAGAACTAATAATTTTTGCGACCGCAATCAGATTAGATGGCGTACTAAAAACCCAATCCTGAGACTTTTGGTTTAGCAAATGCATGATTTTTATCTGATCAAGAGGCAAACCACTTAAGTAGAGACTAACGCTTGTCCCCAGAAGAAAATCTTTCTTCTTATCTTTTACTATAGTTTCATCAACTTCTATCATTCCTGAGCGCAAACCGCTTTGTAGAAGATAATCATAACTCACCATAAACATTAAAAGCGCTTCTGTTCTTGAAGAACAGTTTCTTTCATGACTCTTAAAGAACAGTTCAATGATCGTGCTGAGGTATTTTTTAGAAAAAACTTTTCGCATAAAATCAGAAGATATGGGGGGCCCTTGCTCAAAAAAACAGGGTACTTTTTCTATAGGTAATAAACTGTAATCAGAAAAATGATGATCATCACTTTGAGAGGATTTCCTTTTAAAAGCTGTGCTGGGTGCTTTTCTATACGTTTTAAGGAGTGTTTCATCTCTTTTAGAAAACTCTTCATTCTGTTTTTTTGCGCAGGTAATACTCTGGAGGGGCATCAGTCCACAATTTAAAATTTTTGCGGCAGTGCCATTGGGCGGACACTCATAAAAACTTGGATCAACCACTCGTTTATAAGCTTGTCCACTTACCCCATAATAGCGATCATCACACTCAAGAAGCGATTCAGACCATTGCCCAATAACAGAGTTTCGAGCATGCCACATGTCCAAGGCAGATAAAAAAGGCTCAGAAGAAAAAATGAAAGAAAAATTTAAAAAAATAAAAACTTCTAAAAGCTTTTTTTTATACATTGTCCAAAGACCTTTTTTTACAGAGCAGTAGTTTAAATGAAGAGTATTTAGATTATCGACTTTTATACTCTTTGCTACTTTGCGCCTTATATTTCACCCCTCTAATTTTAAATTAACTGAATTGTTGCACAAAAAAGGAGTATTTTCTAACGTAAAAAGGAATTCTTAAAAAAGGAGCCGTTCATGCTGAGCGCTACGACATTGTGGTATTTACATATCTACGGGTGGAAAGACATTCTTGAAATCGTTTTGTTTTCAAGTGTCATTTTTTATTTTTCTCTGTGGCTGAAAAAAGATAATCAAAAACCACTCCTTATTTCATTTTATGGGTACTGCGCAGCACTCACTGCATGCCATTTTTTACATCTACCAACGGCCTGTACTGCATTATTAGTATTTGCACCCACAGCACTTGTAGTGTTTGTAGTGCTTCATCAAGAAAGTTTACAAAAGAATTTTATAACGCTTCATACCCTTAAACCCGCACAAGAGGAGCCTCTTAAGGATTGGATCGGCGCACTCATTCGTAGTTGTCTTGTGGCTGCAAGTAATCATAAAGATTTAACAATCGTTATTGAAAGAAACAACTCACTTCATTCGGTGCTGTTAAGTCAGGTAAAAATGCACTGCCGCCTACAAGAAGGACTCATTGATTATTTAGTTTCAAGCGACTCATTTGTAAAAAATGAGATCATTTGGATCCAAGAAACAGGAACTCTTGTTGGTCTTAACAGTTCGTGGCAAAAAACATCACTTGATATCTGGCTTACTCAAGAAGTAAAAGAACAGGCTCCGTGGCTTCAGGAAGCACTTTTCTTTACCAGAAAAACTGATGCACTCTATCTTAAAACAGATTCACTCTCGCGCACTTTTACTCTCGTAAGCCAAGGAAAAGTAGTTGAAAAAATTTCAGCTCACGCAGCAGTCAGAACCCTAAAAAATTACCTCGGTCATTTTGAACCCGCAAAAAAAGGAGATGTCTATGCCAACACCTCACAATCGGTATCTGAACAATCTCTCTCTTAAAATTCTCGCATTGGTATTTGGATACACCATGTGGAAAACAATGAGCGATGGGCATAAAGCAGAGCTTGCACGACGTGTCCCCGTGTCTTTTTATAATGAGCAAGGACTTATTATAGAATCACCCGACTCTCTTGCCATTTCACTTTCAGGAACACGCTCTTCACTCTATACGCTCACGCGCAATCTTGCAGTCCATATTGATGCTACTCGTTTGCAAGAAGGGACTAACACGATTGTTCCTGATGAACAACTTCTTTTTTTACCAGAACAGATAAAATTGTTACACTGTACCCCTTCAGCTTTAAGTATCTCAATCACTAAATCCTAAGGGCGGGATAATGAAACAACTTGTATTTGGGACTGATGGAATCAGAACCACCTTTGGTACAGAGCCGTTAACGCCAGAACTGTTGGTACTATTAGGACGCTCTGTTGGTCAATGGGCAATCAGTCACTCAAAAACGCGTATTGCTCTTGCTCATGACACGCGTGTTTCAGGAGATCTTATTAAAGCTGCATTGCAAACAGGCCTTTTACAATTTCCCGTTGCTCTCACTGATTGTAAAGTCATTCCTACTCCTGTACTTGCTCATCTGATTGAACAAGCACAGTTTGATTGTGGCATTATGATCACTGCGTCACACAATCAAGCACAAGACAACGGCATTAAAATTTTAATAAAGGGCCAGGGAAAACTCTCTGATACTGATGAAAAAGAACTGATTACCATTTTTTCTAACGATACCGGTCATTACGATCCACTCAATTTAGGAACTACAACCGATTTTACTGAAACTACCGCATGGTACCTCAATCACCTTACTCCCTTTTTTACTCCTGGATTTTTAAAAGGCACACGTATTGTTCTTGATTGTGCTCATGGAGCAGTTTCTCACCTAGCACCGATCGTTTTTGCTCATTACGGAGCCCAACTGATCACTCTTCATGCAACGCCCAACGGTCGCAATATTAATCAACAGTGCGGATCAGTGCACCCAGAAATCTTACAAAAAAAAGTTATTGAAAGTGGCGCTGACTTTGGATGTGCCTTTGATGGGGATGGTGATCGTTTGTCTCTCATCTCTCGCGATGGAGTCATAAAAGATGGGGATGATATTTTAGCATTGGTCTCCCATCACCCTACCTATGCCACGCAAACAACAGTTATTGGCACAGTAATGAGTAACGAAGGGCTTGCACAACACTGTCTGAACACTCAGAAAAAATTTATTCGTACTCCTGTTGGTGATAAATATGTTTCAGAACAATTAAAAAAAGAGAATGCGCTACTAGGCGGTGAACCATCGGGGCATACGATTTTACGAGATTTCTCAGAAACTTCTGATGGAATTTTTACTGCTTTAAAAGTTATTGAAACGGCACTACTTACAAAAAACAGCACCTGCACCAGTTTTACAAAGTTCCCACAAGTAGTGATTAACGTACCGATTGTTCATAAAAAAGATTTACATGACATCTATGTGACTACACTTATTAAAGACCAAGAAAAGCTCTTAGAGCAAGGAAGGGTACTGGTACGTTACTCGGGAACAGAACCACTGCTACGTATTATGGTAGAATGTAGTGACCCACTGCGCGCTCAGGATGTGGGAAAGCATCTTTCACAAGAGTTGAAAAATTATTTGCAATAAAGGAATGTTTAATGATCAGATACTATGCTTCACGTGCTTTTAATACCCTTTCAGCTCTTTTTATTACCGGTCTTTTAACACTCCTTCCTTTTGCTATTACCATTGGGCTCAGTACGTTCTTTTTTAAACTTCTTAAAAAATGGTTTGCTCCATTACAACACCTGCAAGATCTGTTTCCTCTTTTACAAGATATTCCCCACTCAGAACTCATTATTGGAGTAGGGCTTATCTTCTTAGCAGGAATAGTTCTTAAATCATTAGTAATTCGTTATTGCATTAGCGTATTTGAAATGATTGTTAACCAAGTTCCTATGGTGTCACTGGTGTATAAAAGTGTAAAGCAGATGGTCGGCGCGTTTTCTGCCGAAGAGCAAGCATCATTTAGACAGGTTATTTTAGTAGAATTTCCACGACCAGGAGTCTATAGTATCGGATTTTTAACAACCAAGGTGTCTGATCACTTTTCACCTAATCCTGAAAAGATTTTTTACAATGTCTTTTTACCTACAACGCCTAATCCTACTACAGGATATTTCCTGATTGTTGCTGAAGGTGAATATATTCCAACAAAACTGACTACCCAAGACGCTATGGCTTTAATCATCTCGGGCGGTATTATTCAGCCTGACAAATGCAAAGTTGATTAGTTCTTATTGTCAGATACTAATAGTTATTACATACAAAAAAGAAATCACACATAGAGTTATATATAATTTATATGTGTGATTTCTTTTTATTTTTAACGATATTTTTTTAATTTATATGAGAATGAAGACCTAAGCCCTTCTTTTTGCGCTGAGAACTTTTAGACCATTGAGAAGCTTCTACAACAAAAGAATCTGAACAGTGAGCAATATTCTTTGAAAAAGTAGTTTTTGGTTTTATTCCTGGCCCCTTATCAATCGCTCGCAATGCAATAATAGCTGCAATAGCCTCTTTATCTGTTAAACATTTATGCCAAAAAGATATTTTATCGCTTGCAACTACAGACAAACTTGTCGTGAGTAAAAAAAATGACAAAAAAGAACATAGTTTTTTCATGGTAGATTTCGCTGTTATAAAAAATAATTCTTATTTTGCCCCATTATAAGCAGGACTATTAAAACCTGTTCCATTTTTTTTATGATTAGGCTTGGTGCGTCCAACAAAATTTCTAGAGCGTTTATTTTCGGCGTGCACAAAAGGAAATTTAAGTTTTTTAAAATCTTTAACTGGTTCTGTATCAGCAAGATTAACAGCAGTTTCGTTTGCAGCCCCAGATGTAGCAAGCACTTGAGCAGCTAACCCCAAAACTGCTGCTTGTCTAGCAGACAAAGATGCCGATAGAGATGAGCTAGTAACCGCACAAAAAGTAATAAGGGAAAGTGCTAAAAAAGTATGTTTCATAAAAACCTTTCAAGTAAAAACAATGAATACTCTTATACACGCGCGTAAAAGCATAGAAGAATGGATTGTAATATAATAAATACAAAGAGCAACAGATTTTTAAGCTCAGTGAATAAATTTCTTTTCAAAAAATTTGGTATAGAAAAGTTCAATCGTGAGCTCTGAACCACCACTTTTAATATGACAATCAACTGCGTATAAAAATGCATGCGCTTCTTGTAGCTCGGCAGCAGTATATCGCTCCCAGTCTTTTTGTAAAAAAGCGAAAGGAAGTCGACCACTCACTTGCTTTGCTTCATGGTATTTTTGAGCTTTACGCAATGAAACAACATGAGATGCTGCCCATAACTGCTCAGACCAGAAAGTTGTCCAGAATGGACCCTCGTATGAATCTTTCAAACTGTTCCACGATCTAAAAAACAGATCTTTTTTTCGACCAAAAAAACTTTGAGCTAAGGTAAAAAGGGATTCTTCAGGAACCACTAATTTTTCATACCAGGTTCGCATAAACAGTTCAGTGCTTGAACCGACAAGCGCACTGTAATACCCAATAAGTAAGATTTTATCTAACGATAACGAACGGTATTCTTGTTTAAGCATTTTAAAAAATGGTTCAGCTGATGTACTAAAAAAGCATTGAAATATTTTTTCAATATCTTCTTTTGAAAATTCTTGATCACATTCAACGGTGTTTAGCTCTGAAAGAGTAGTAGTTGAAGTAGAACCAATAAAACAGATAACTCTGTGAGGACCTTTATACTCGGCAAGTGCCGTAAGAACTTTTTTTGAACTGCGTGCATCAAGACTTGTCACATCACCCAACCACATACAATGTGATTGCCCCAAAAAAGTAGTATGCAGTGACATTTCTACTTGAGACCAGTCTGTCGAATCAAGTAAAAGTGTTTTTATCTGGTACTCACACTTACGGAAAAAAGAAAGAATATGAAAAGTGGCAAGAACGGGATAGTCTCTTCCGGTAAAATAAAGGACCGGAGGCAACTGCTCATGTTTTTGGCACCGCGTTAAAAAGGTAGTAAGTTTCATGATGACTTTATTTAGAAGAACAACAAACACTCGGCTGACTTGCTGGAGTATAAGCAACTAACGGTATTTGATCAAGCGCTACCAAGATATCGTCAATTCCTTTGCGCGCAACAATGTGCATCATTTGAACAGTGTCCCATGAAATGGGCTGTTTTTCAGTTGCGCCTTGCAGTTCAATAATGGTACCCGATCCGGTCATAACAAAATTAAAATCTGCATCAACTTGTGAGTCTTCAGAAAAATCAACGTCAAGTAAAACCTGACCATTGAGCGCTCCAACAGATACGGCAACAATACTATCACGCAGCACTGTTTTTTTAACAATCCCTTCAACTGCCCATCGTTGTGTCGCTTGACGCAAAGCACAATAAGCACCAGAGATTGAAGCGGTTCGTGTTCCGCCATCTGCTTGTAAAACATCACAGTCGATATAAATTGTTTTTTCGCCTAAGGCAGAAAGATCTACAACAGCACGCAGTGCGCGACCAATCAAACGAGAAATTTCGACAGAACGGTTATTACGTTTCATGAGCGTTATTTCTCGAGAAGTCCGCATTGCGGTAGAAGCAGGTAACATCGCATATTCAGCAGTCAGCCATCCAGTGCCAGTTCCTCTTAAAAAAGGAGGAACCCCATCTTGAATCATCACTGCACACAAAACACGTGTATTGCCTACTTCAAAAAGACACGAACCGTGTGCATTTCCATACACACCGTACGTAATCTTTAAAGGGCGCATCTGATTAGAGGCACGCCCATCGCGACGCAATGACATAGCTATCTTTAAACGATCTTAAGACGAACACGATCCAACTCAGAATCATACTCAACAACTTGCACAGTCAGTGCGCTGTCAATTGCATAATCCTTAGCCATCGTACGTTGCTTTTCACGTGGGATTGCAGAAACATGTAAAAGACCTTCTTTTCCTGGAACAAGTTCCACAAAAAGTCCAAAGTCAGCAACACGTTTAACAACACCTTCAAAGATCATACCGGACTCAATTTGTCCTGCAAGAACCTTAACCCATCTGACTGATCTGTCAGTATCTGGTCCTGGTTGTCCAAAAATGCGTACAATTCCGTCACCTTCAATATCAATTGAAGTGCCAGTTTTTTCAATAATTTCTCGAATGACTTTTCCGCCTGTTCCGATAACTGCGCCAATCTTGTCTGAGTTAATTTTAAAAGTAACTACTTGAGGAACAAGATTTGAAAGGCTTGCATTTGGCTTTGACATTACCTTTTGCATTTCACCAAGAATATGAAGTCTGCCGGTACGTGCTTGAGCAAGTGCTTGCTCAAAAACAGGACGAGGCAGTCCACCTTTGTACTTGATATCCATTTGAATTGCAGTAATACCGTTTTCAGTACCTGCAACCTTAAAGTCCATCAATCCAAATGCGTCTTCAAATCCGGTAATATCAGAAAGAACAACAAAGTCACTGTTATCGCTCTTTAAAAGACCCATCGCAACGCCTGCAACCATGTCTTTTAAGGGAACACCACCGTTAAGAAATGCCATAGTAGAACCACAGACGGTAGCCATAGAGCTTGAACCATCACATTCTATAATGTCTGAAACTACACGAATGGTATAAGGGAACACTTCTTTGCTTGGCAATACATATCTAAATGCTGCGGCTGCAAGGTGTCCATGACCAACTTCGCGTCTGCTTGGTGGTCTAAGCGGTTTAACTTCACCTACAGAGAAAGGAGGAAAGTTATAGTGAAGCATGAATGAACCATCAACTTCACCACCCATAATATCTTCAATTTTTTGTTCGTCTTGACCAGTTCCCAACGTTAAGGTTACTAACGCTTGAGTTCCACCACGGGTAAAGATTGCTGAACCATGAGTAAATGGTAACATTCCAACTTCAACGTTGATGTCACGAATTTTATCATAAGCACGGTTATCTACACGTTTTGCGTGTTCGCAAATAACTGCAGTAATACGTTCTTTAAGTTGCGCATCAAAGATATAATCTATGATTGATTTTGAAAGTCCGCGTTCTTCAATAACTTTTGCATACTGTTCATCAAATGCAGATTTAAGACCACTCATAAATTCATTACGATCTTTTTTTGCGCGTGTTGAAAACAAAGGCATTAAACGTTCGTCAGTAATAAAATTTGCACAAACCTTTTCCCACTCATTCCAGTCAAGAGCTGGTTTGGTATATTCTTTAGCAATACCAAGTTCATTGATAATGCTAACTTGCCATTCAACTTGTTCTTTAATTGCTGCATGTGCAAGATATAAAGAATCAAGAAACTCTGTTTCAGATATTTCATTGGTTGAACCTTCAACCATACAAATACCTTCAAGAGTTCCAGCAACAACAATTTTAACATCTGAATCAAGGCTTTGCTCATAAGATGGATTAACAATCCAGTTACCTTCAAAACGAGCGATTTCAGCTACCCCAACTGGTTCAAGTAAAGGAACTTTTGAAGCACCCAATGCTAATGACGCTGCAAGAACGGCAATAGAATGTGGTGTGTGTTCTTTGTCGACAGAATATACTGTCAAACAAATTTGAACTTGATCAAAGAAATCTTTAGGAAATAGTGGACGAATTGCACGGTCAATGACACGAGAAGTCAATACTTCACGATCTGTTGACTTACCTTCTCGTTTAAAAAATCCACCAGGAATTTTACCTGCTGATGCAAAAGGTTCACGATATTCAACCGTAAGCGGCAAGAATCCAGGGAATTCCTTTGAAGGAGCCGTGGTTACTGTGGCAAGAATCACCGTACCACCTTGCTGCACCCATGCAGAACCACTCGATTGACGGGCAACATGATTTAAACGGACCTTGTAACCGTATTTTGGCATTTCAAACGTTTTATTCGACATAGGACAATTCTCACTATTTCTTAAATTACTTTAATTATTCTTTAACGATACTTATCGTTTGAGTCCGAGAGTACCAATTACTTGTTTGTACGCGTCCTGATCTTTTCTTTTTAAGTAACGTAAAAAAGTTTTACGTTTTGCTACTTTTTTAAGAAGAGTACGACGGCATCCAAAATCTTTTTTATGTGTTGTAAGATGAACTGTTAAATGATCAATCTCTGCTGACAAGGCTGCAACTTGTACCGCTGTTGAACCTGTGTCGGTTGGATGCATTTGCAAAATTTGCTTTGCATTCATTTCTTTATCTGACATACCTTTGTATCCTCTGCACTTAGTATTTACTTCTTAACTCTATAAAAATCCTGGTAGGCGCGAGCGGGATCGGACCGCTGACCTCTGCTACGTCAAAGCAGCGCTCTACCACTGAGCTACGCGCCTTACTCAAGAATCTTTATTTCAAATATAATCCTACAATCCGCTTAGCCTATCCTCGACGAGCCAATAGCTCTTCTTCATGACGGGCACGACGTTCTAGGTCTGATAGATTGTCGCCGAGATATTTATCTCTAAACGACGCTACACCAGTACCTGCAGGAATCAATTTACCAATCACAAGGTTTTCTTTCAACCCATAGAGGTAATCCATTTGTCCTGATATTGCAGCTTCTGACAAGATACGAGTTGTTTCTTGGAATGCTGCGGCAGCAAGTGGACTTTCTGTACACAACGATGCCATAGTAATACCAGTCAATATTGGTTTTGCAAGTGCAATCTTTTTACCTTGGGACTGCAACTGCTCATTTACATCTTTAAAGTGAATCTTATCAACGCGATCACCTACCAAGAAGTCAGACTCGCCCTGTTCAACAATACGTACTTTACGCATCATCTGACGAACAATAACTTCAATGTGACGATCGTTAATATCAATACCTTGTAGTCTATAAATTTCCTGAATTCTATCAACTAAATAACGTTGAAGCATTTCAGGTCCTAGAATACGAAGGAGATCGTGTAACAATGGAGTTCCCGATGTTAACGCATCACCAACGCTTACTTTTTCACCCTCTTGAACGTTCAATTGTTTACCACGAGGGATCAAGTAATCGTAAGAAACTTCGCCCGCAGACACTGTAATGCGTCTCATACCTCTTTGCAATCCACCAAATGTCACAAAACCTGTGATATCTGAAAGAATCGCTGGATCTTTTGGCGCGCGAGCTTCAAAGAGTTCCGCAATTCGTGGCAAGCCACCAACGGTAATATCTTTTGTTTTTGAAGCTTCAACCGGCATCTTTACAAGAACATCAGCAGCCCTAATTTCTTGTCCGTCAGTTACTGCAAGGTAAGAACCTGTTGGCAGATAATAACGAGCAATTTCTTGGCCAGCTCTGTCCTGAATAACCACTGCTGGTTGATAATCCTGATGTTTGTTACCAAGAACAACCATTTCACGTTTCTGAGTTTTATCGTCAAACTCTTCTTGATAAGTCACGTGATTAATCAAATCTGAATAACGGATAATACCACTGTGTTCAGTGAGCACTACCTTTGAGTTCATATCCCAATCTGCAAGCAAATCGCCTTCTTTTACTTTTTGTCCTTCTACGACATGAAGTAAAGAGCCATACTCAACAAAATGTTCTTGGACTTCTCGACCGTCAAGAGAAAGGATCAGCAACTTACCTTTTCTGCTAAATACTACGTCTACACCTTCACGGTTTTTAACCGTTCTTATTGAGTGCAACTGAATAGTACCTTCATGTTTTGCAACAAACGAAGATGCAGTCGCTCCACCGATAGCAATACCACCGATGTGGAAGGTTCTCATAGTAAGCTGTGTACCAGGTTCACCGATCGACTGTGCAGCAATAATACCAACAGTCACACCAGCATCTACCATTTCACCTTTAGATAAATCATATCCATAACACTGAACACATGTTCCTCGTTTTGCCTGACAAGTCATAACAGAACGAACAAGAACTTCTGACACTGCAGCGTTACTGATTTTTTCCATCGCTTCACGCGTTACCACGTCACCTTGTTTGACAAGTATTTCACCTGTTACAACATCAGTTATATCAGCTGCTACAACACGACCATACACTCGTGAGTGTAATGCGTAAATTGTATCACCAGCTTCTTTAAGGTCTCTTATAGAGATATAACCCATTGTTTTACAATCATTGATTGTTGCAACAACATCTTGTGATACGTCAACAAGGCGTCGGGTCAAGTAACCAGAGTTTGCTGTTTTAAGCGCGGTATCGGCCTGACCTTTACGAGCACCGTGAGTAGAAATAAAGTATTCATACACACTCAAACCATCTTTAAAGTTGGTTTTAACCGGTGTTTCCATAAGATCACCAGACGGTTTAGACATCAAACCACGCATACCAACCAGCTGTTTAATCTGATCGTTTGTACCACGAGCACCAGAATCAAGGAAGATAAATACCGGGTTAAACGGTTCTAATTTTCCATCCTTGTTTTCAAATGCACGAACGTCTTGCGCTTTAAATTCTCTAATCATGGAAGCTGAAATATCAGCTGTCGCACGATGCCATGTACTAATTACTTTGTTATAACGTTCACCGTTGGTAATAACACCATCTCGGTATAACTTCTCAATACGGGCAACTTCTTTTTCAGCATCTTGAATAATAAGGTCTTTTCCTTCAGGAGAGACAAGATTTGCAATACTTAAAGAAATACCGCTGACCGTTGAGTAATAGAATCCAAGTTTCTTAATTTTATCAAGACAAATTACCGTCTTTTCTGCTCCAAATTGGTAGTAAATTGTTTCAATCAACTTACCAAGATCTTTTTTCTGCAGGATCTTGTTAACCCATCCAAACTCAGAACCTTCTGGCAATCCTTCATAAAGGATAACACGTCCAACTGTGGTATCTACTATTACGCCGGTTGCAAGACGTACTTTTACACGTGCATGCAAGGTAACGCTACCACACTGGAATGCTGAAATTACTTCTTGAATACTTGCAAAAACAATACCTTCACCCTTGCTGTTCCAACGAACTTTAGTCAAATAGTGAAGCCCCAAAATCATATCCTGTGAAGGAACAGTAATTGGACGACCGTTTGAAGCTGACAATACGTTCTTTGAAGAAAGGATAAGATTCTTTGCTTCAAGTACTGCTTTGCTGCTCAGTGGTAAGTGAACCGCCATCATATCACCATCGAAATCTGCGTTGAATGCAGCGCAGACAAGAGGATGAATAGTAATAGCTTTACCGTCTACCAAGATAGGCCAGAATGCCTGAATACCTAATCTATGCAATGTTGGTGCACGGTTAAGGAGTACAGGTCTGTCTCTAACTACCTCTTCAAGTACGTCCCATACTTCAGGAGCACTGTCTTCGACCATCTTTTTTGCAACGCGTAAGTTAGAAGCAATTTCACGCTTTAATAAGCCTGCATAAATGTATGACTTATAAAGTTCAAGTGCCATCTTTTTAGGAAGACCGCATTGTGTAATTTTAAGTTCAGGATCAACCACAATTACAGAACGTGCTGAATAATCTACACGTTTACCAAGCAAGTTTTGTCTGAAAC
This sequence comes from Pseudomonadota bacterium, assembly GCA_027487215.1. Taxonomy (GTDB): domain Bacteria; phylum Babelota; class Babeliae; order Babelales; family CAIQNR01; genus JAIYDZ01. The sequence goes on along the minus strand of JAIYDZ010000004.1, from coordinate 36,268 downwards.
GACCCTGTTTACCACGAAGCATTTCACTCAATGATTTAAGTGGGCGCTTGTTAGATCCACGAACAGGTTGACCTCTTCTACCATTGTCAATCAACGCATCCACAGATTCCTGTAACATACGCTTTTCGTTTTTAATAATAACAGAAGGAGCTTCAATTTCGATAAGTCGGCGTAAACGGATGTTTCTGTTAAGCACTCGACGATATAATTCGTTCAAGTCAGAACTTGCAAAACGTCCACCTTCTAAAGGAACCAATGGTCTTAAATCTGGTGGTAACACCGGAAGTGCTTCAAGTACCATCCATTCTGGACGAATGTTTGCATGAAGCAAATTGGTGAAAATACGCAAACGACGAATAATCTTGTGGCGTGTCGCAACAGACCCTGTAGTTTTGTAGTCTGCTTTTAATTTATTAATTTCTGCTTCAAGATCGAGTCTCGATAAGAATTCTCTAATCGCTTCAGCACCACTTTCAGTTTTGAACTGAGTGTCAGTTGGACTTGCATCCAAATAGTCTTCTATTTCAAAACTGTTAAGAAGTGTTTTTGGCTTGTAAGGAGATTCGCCCTGGCAAATAACAATGTTAGTATCAAAATAGATCACGCGTTCAAGATCTTTAATAGGCATATCCATAATAAGACCCAGGTAACTTGGAATTCCTTTCAAGTACCAGATATGAACAACAGGGGCTACTAACTCAATGTGCCCCATACGTTCACGACGAACACGTGACTGAATAACTTCAACACCACATTTCTCACAAGTAACACCACGGTGTTTCATACGTTTGTATTTACCGCAGTTACATTCCCAGTCCTTTACAGGACCGAAAATGCGAGCACAAAAGAGTCCATCTTTTTCAGGTTTAAGCGTTCTATAGTTAATAGTTTCGATCTTTTTTACTTCACCGTAAGAAAGAGCTCGAATCTTATCACAAGAAGCTAAACCAAAACGAATCGCATTAAACTGCGTTACGTTCATGTACTCTCTAAATCTCTCCAGGATTTGATTATTCACTGACTTCCTCCTTGCCAACTTTGCACAGATCCACTTGCAAGCCTAAACTTTGTAGTTCTTTGATCAATACGTTAAATGATTCTGGAAGACCTGGCTCAGAAATATCATCGCCTCTAACGATAGACTCGTAGACTTTATGTCGTCCGATCACATCATCAGACTTATATGTCAACATTTCTTGCAAGGTATATGAAGCACCATGAGCTTGTAATGCCCATACTTCCATCTCACCCAGACGTTGTCCACCAAACTGTGCTTTACCACCCAGCGGCTGCTGAGTAACCAATGAATAAGGCCCGACAGAACGTGCGTGTAATTTATCATCAACCATGTGGTCAAGTTTCATCATATACATACAACCGACCATCACAGGCTGATCAAACAGTTGTCCTGTACGTCCATCATGCACTTTGAAAGTACCTGTATCAGACAGATTCAATTCTCTTAGTAGAGGTTGAATATCTGTTTCAAATTTCGGTCCTTCAAACACCGGTACTTTAAAGTGAATACCTGATTTAGCAGTCTTACGTGCTAATTCCATCACATCTTCTTTACCGTGTGCTTTTTCAAAGTTTTTGACAAACTCTTCATCAAAACAACGTGCTAAATACTTTTTAACTGATTCGTAACCTTCTTCTTTGAGCGCTTTTTCAAGCTTGTCGCCCATTCTCTTTCCAACAAACCCAAGAGTTGTTTCAAGAATCTGACCAACGTTCATACGAGAAGGAATACCCAGAGGGTTAAGAACAACATCAACCGGTGTCCCATCTTCAAGGTATGGCATATCTTCACGAGGAACAATGTTTGAAATAACACCTTTGTTACCGTGACGACCTGCAATTTTATCACCTACAGAGATGTGACGTTTTGAAGCAATGAACACTTTAACCATCTTAATAACGCCTGATGGAAGTGGATCACCCTTTTTGAGTCGGTTAATCTTTTCTTCACGAAGTCCGTCAAGAACATGCTTTTGGATCTGGTATGAAGTTACAATTGATTGTACTTCTTCATCAACCGATTTCTCCGCAGCTTTTAGTTCTATTACTTTTTCAATATCAAGCATCATAATTTTCTTGCTATCAAACAGACCATTTGAAACGATATCTGCGCTTGCTTTTCCTGCAGGTTTAACACCCTCAAGAGTCAATGCTATCTTTTCGACAGTCATAATACGCAAGAACTGACCATGTTGATCAAAATCACGCTCAAGAGCTGCAATCTGTTTAATCACTTCTTCTTTGTAACGCTTATCTTTTCGAATACCGCTACGAGAGAATACTTTGACTTCAACAACTACACCTTCAACACCCGGTCTTACTCGCAATGAAGTGTCACGTACTTCACGTGATTTTTCACCAAAAATTGCGCGTAATAGTTTTTCTTCTGGAGAGTATTGTACGTCACCTTTTAAGGTGACTTTACCTACCAGAATATCACCCGGTTTAACGCGTGAACCAACTTTAATGATACCATCCTCATCAAGACCTTCCAGCGCAGACTCTCCAACGTTTGGAATGTCGCGTGTAATCTCTTCAGGCCCGAGGGTTGTATCACGAGCATCTACGACGTACTCATCAACTGCTACCGATGTAAATACATCATCTGCAACAAGTCGTTTGTTAAGTACAATAGCATCCTCGAAGTTGTATCCATGCCATGGCATAAATGCTACCAAGACGTTTTTACCGAGTGCCAATTCGCCGTTTTCCATCGATGAACCGTCGGTAAGTACATCACCAACTTTCACGATTTCACCACGTTTTACGATTGGCTCTTGGTGAATCCAGGTACTCATACTTGAACGTTTGAATTTACGCAAATGGTATGTTTCAACCCCATGCGCCATCCAATCATCAAAGCTTGAGAACTCATCTTGATTTGCTTGAATGATAATTTTATCTGCAGACACGTACTTGACCACACCACCGTGGCGAGCACGTAATACTGCATTCGATGATTTTCCGATTTCGCTTTCCATACCGGTTCCCACAAGAGGAGCTTCGGTTTTAATTAAAGGAACAGCTTGTCGTTGCATGTTAGAACCCATCAATGCACGAGATGCGTCATCATGTTCCAAGAATGGAATTAATGCAGTAGAAACAGAGACAAGTTGTTGAGGAGATAAGTCGATACAATCAACTTTTTCTGCATCAACAAGTTTAAACTCACAGTCATTACGAGCAACTACTGAAGCATTCGTAATTGTTTTTGAACCGCGGCTTACTGCGTCTGCTTGTGCAATATGACGATCATTTTCTTCAAATGCATCGAGGAACATAACCTCATCAAGAATCTTTTTATTTTTTACCGGACGGTATGCTGTCTCGATAAACCCAAGATCATTTACTGTCGCATAGGTTGAAAGAGAAGAAATCAAACCAATTGTTTGACCTTCAGGCGTTTCAATAGGACAGATTCGACCGTAGTGAGAAGTGTGCACGTCACGAATTTCAAACGTTGCACGATCTTTCATAACACCACCGGGCCCGAGGGCTGACAGACGACGTTTGTGAGCAATTTCTGAAAGAGGGTTGGTCTGATCCATAAACTGTGAAAGTTGACCAGTACCAAAGAACTCTCTTAACACTGCACTCATCGGTTTAACGTTCATAAGATCTTGAGGCATTACAGTACCATATGCTTCTTGCATTCTAAAACGCTCACGAACAATACGCTCAATACGTAAAAGTCCGAGATACACTTGGTTACTTAAAAGCTCTCCGACCAAACGAACACGTCTGTTACCAAGGTGATCGATATCATCAAGTTCACCTTCAGCACGTTCACGAAGTCCGACTAAATACTTTACTGTTGCAACAAAATCTTCTCTTACAAGAGTTGTCACTTTTTCAGAAACATTCAATCCCATTTTACGGTTAATACGAATTCGCCCTACACGGGTCAAGTCGTAATAACGTGGATTAAAGAACATATTTTCAATACGCTCTTTAATTTCATCAAGAGATGAATTATCTCCTGACCACACTTTTGAGTGAAGTTCTTTTAACGCGTCATTGTAAGAGCGGCATGAATCATGCGCAAGAGTTGTTGCAATTGTTGGCTGGAACACATACCCAGACGATGACACTAATGAAAACACCACTTTACGTGCATGTTTAATGTGTTCATACGAAGCTGGAGTAAACGGTTGTCCTTGCTCTGCAAGAATTTCTCCTGTTTCTTCATCGATTACATCTGCTGCAAAAATACGATTAAGAAGGTGTTCCTGCTCAAAAATAATTTTTTTGATATCTGCATCATGCATTTTTTTCAGAAGTTCTGGAGTAACACGTTTACCCACAAACTCTGTTTCATATTCTGATGCAAGCATTCCTTTTTCAAGGCGATGACCAAGTAATGAATCATCGACTTTACCAAAGAATTTTCCATGCTCTACGTGGATTTTATCAACACCATAGAACAAAGAAATAATATCTTCACGAGCAATACCAAGCGATTGCAAGAATGTAGTAACCAACAATTTCTTTTTTTTGTCGATACGTACATACAAATGATCGTTGTTATCAAACTCAAAATCTACCCATGAACCACGCATTGGAATAATGCGCGCAAGGTAGTAAGGTCGACCACGAAGATCTTTTATTTTTTTGCTTTGTGAAAAAACAACGCCTGGAGAGCGATGCAACTGACTTACCACTACACGATCAACACCGTTAATCAAGAAGGTACCTTCGGTCCCTAACTGAAAACGACCGTCGACGACAATAAGATCAGCCATAACAGGAATATCTGCAAAGAAAATGTCTTGTTCTTTAATATCACGAACAACGCGACTTTTTCCTTCGCCTTCCCAACTGATCAATTGCACTTTAACTTTAAGTGGCATAGAAAACGTTTGACCGTTTGCACGACATTCATCAACTGTCATTGCAAGTTGCACAGTTACACGTGAAAGACATGTTGGACAGGTTTTGTAGCGAGCCGTTTTAGGAGCAGATGCATCAGTCGTTAAACGAGAGCACCCTGACTTTTTCGTTACAGGACATGACCAAGCATACCGATTTTCAATACCCTTAAGCTTTCCACACGTACACGCCCAATTCCCCAACTCGTAGCTGACAAACTCTAAAGAGAATTTATCACCATACTCGACGGGAAACACGTCACCTAATACCTTTTGCAATCCAACTGATTCCCTTTCATCGGGTAAAAAATCAAGTTGCACAAATTCATTAAATGACTTTGATTGAATCTCAATCAAATTAGGGACAGGAACTATATTCCCTGTCAGCCCAAAAGTTTTGCGAACAGTATTCTTGCCCACCTGCAGGCCACTCATTCAGCTGCTCCTTATGAAAAACGGCAATCCACTCAAAACCTACCTGCTTCATTACCTCGGTCAGAACTAACTACGATAGTTCTACTTTGGCGCCAGCTGCTTCGAGCGCTTCCTTCATCTTCTTAGCATCATCTTTAGATGCTGCTTCAGCAAGAACAGTTGGAGCATTTTCAACCGCTGCTTTAGCTTCAGCAAGACCAAGAGCTGGTAAAACTGATCTTACAGCTTTAATAGCTTTGATTTTATCAGGGCCTGCTTCTTTCAAAGTAACTTTATACTCTGATTTTTCTTCAGCCGCTGCTGGAGCTGCTGCTGCTACTGCTGCGCCTGCCATAGGCATTGCAACTGGAGCTGCAGAAACACCGAACTTTTCTTCCAACGCTTTTACCATTTCAGAAAGTTCTAATACTGACAACTCACTGATTTGATCGATAATCTTTTCGAAAGATTTACCTGCCATTGTTAACTCCCAACAAAATAAACAAAAAAACTTTATATATCTAATTTCGACTACGCTGTCTGGTTCTGCTTCTTTTCTTCAATTGCGCGCAATGCATAAGCAAGCTTCGCAATAGTTTGATGAAGTGAAACAACCAAACCACTTACCGGTGCATTCATTGTCGCAAGAAGCTGTGCAAGTAAGACCTCTCGAGGTGGGAGAGATGCTATTCTCTTGACCGCATCTTGATCAAGAACTGTTGATTCCATGCAGCCTGCAACAATAGAAAACGCTTCGTACTCTTTTGCAAACCCACAAATTAACTTTGCAAGAGCAGGTGCTTCGTTTTTAGCAAACACCAAAGCGATCTGTTTCTTCAAATACGGATCAAGGCTTTCTGCATATTCAGAATTTTGCAATGCACGTTTCATTAAACGTACTTTTGCAACTTGTACCTTGCCGCCTTCTTGACGAACTTTTTTACGTAATGTTTCTAGCTGAGAAACAGTTAAACCACTCACGTTCACCACGAATGATGCAGAGCTAGTTGTAAAACCATCTTTTAGCAAAGAAATCATTACTTCTTTTTCTTGTCGATTCATGATCTTTATTCCCCTACGCTATTTCAAGACATCGTCAGAATTGATGCATGTCCCAATTCCCATCGTAGAAGACAGCGTGACCTTCCTGATAAACTTACCTTTTGAAGCTGCTGGCTTTGATGAAGCAAGAGCTTTTAAAAATGCTCTTACGTTCTCTTTAAGCTTGCTTGGTTCAAAAGAAAGTTTTCCTAAAGAAAAGTGAACGACCGCGCTTTTATCATTTTTGAAAAAAACACGTCCGCTCTTAAGTTCTTTAACGATTGAAGCAACATCAAATGTTACTGTACCAACTTTTTTATTCGGCAAAAGACCTCTAGGCCCGAGCTGTTTTGCAAGCTTTCCAACGGTACCCATTACATCAGGTGTTGCAACTGCATATTCAAAGTCCATCCAGCCTGCTTCGATTTTATCGATCAGATCTTCAAGACCAATATAGTCCGCACCAGCTTTTTCTGCTTGGTCAACGTACTCACCTTTTGCAAACACAATGACACGAGTTCTTTTACCAGTACCATGTGGTAACACCACAGAGCCTCTGACAACTTGATCGCCTTTAGATGCGTCAATACCAACATTGACGTCAACGTCGACGGACTCGTCAAACTTTGCGTAAGCTTTTGCTTTTACAGTAGAAAGTGCTTCGTCCAAAGAGAACACCTTTGATTTAAGGTGACCCTCTGCAGCACTTCTGTATTTCTTACCTCGTTTCATAACGCTTTATCCTTACCAGTCACTAAACAAGTTCGACATTGACACCCATGCTGCGCGCAGTTCCTGCAACAATTTTCTTTGCAGTAGCTACATCAACAGCATTTAAGTCGACCATTTTCATTTTTGCAATTTCTTCAAGATCAGAATCTTTAAGCGTTCCCAACTTAACAGTATTAGGTTTTCCGGAACCTTTTTTAATATTAAGCTTTTTCTTGATCAGCTCAGATGTAGGAGGAGTTTTAATAATAAAATCAAAGGTACGATTTTTATACACAGTTACGACAACTGGAATCGTATCTCCCTTACGACTTGCTGTTTGCGCATTGAACGCTTTACAAAACTCCATCAAATTCACGCCTTGCGGCCCGAGAGCCGTAGCAACTGGGGGAGCTGGCGTTGCCGCACCCGCAGGAATTTGAATTTTTACTTTAGCCTTTATTTCAGCCATCCCCGACACCGAGCCTTTCTACTTTTTCACCTGATCAAAGGTAAGTTCAACTGGCGTTAAACGACCAAAAATACTCACCATAACCGTTAATTTTTCACTTTCTTCATCAACTCTACTGATGATCCCGACAAATCCCGCAAAAGGACCTTCCTGAATGTCAACCTCTGAGCCATCAACGAATGCTTCGCGTGGTTTTGCAGCAACTGCCACTTCACCACTTACTTGCGAAAGAATTCTGCTAATTTCAGATTTTAACAAGGGGACAGGATCCTTACCCCCTAGAAATTTTAAAACTCGTGGAGTAGAAGAAACAAGAGCGAGCGCATCGTTGGTTTTTTCCATTTCAACCAATACATACCCAGGAAACAAACGCTCGTCCTCTTGCTCTTCTTCAAGAGCAAACATGCTTCTTGATTTTGCAGAAGGCAAAAGAACTCTTCCAAAAAGATCATTGCCAAATTCTACAATTCGACGTTCAAGATCTCTTTGAACTGCTTCTTCGTAACCCGCGTATACTTGTACCACATACCAACGTTTCATCGCGCGATCAACTTTCTTTATCTCTACAAGGACAATACTTTTTCTGCCAATTTAGCGAACATAAAATCCAGAGCCCCCAAATACAGTGCGAACGCTGTCACAAGCCCAAGGACCACTAACGTGGAACCTATAAGCTCTGCTTTACTAGGCCATACAACTTTTCCAAACTCGCGTTTAACACCGTCTAAAAATTGCAAACCGTCTTTCATATTTTCACACCTATCCTGATCATTGACCTTTATGCCTTAACTTGGCAGGCCAGGAGGGACTTGAACCCCCAACCATCAGATTTGGAGTCTGCCGCTCTACCATTAGAGCTACTGGCCTTCTTTACCACAATGAAACTTATTTTGTTTCTTTATGAGGGCAGTGCTTTCTGCAACGAGAACAATACTTCTTTAATTGCAGTGAACCTACTGTCCTTTTTTTAGAAACAACTTGAGTGTAGTTGCGTTCTTTACATGTCTCGCAAGCGAGATTGGTAGTAACTCTGTTTTTTGCCATTATTGGAAACCTTTTACACAGATTCCTTACTTCGATTTTTGCACACCACGCGGCCATCTGTTAGACAGCATGGAGCCCGCGACCGGATTTGAACCGGTGACCTCTCCCTTACCATGGGAGTGCTCTACCAACTGAGCTACGTGGGCCACTTCATCGACCGGATACACAGACATTCAACTAAGGGTAAAGTAAAAAGTCTAAAAAGACAAATCATTTTTTACTTACCTGAGAGCCTTTGCAGCCGATTATCGACCCCTTTTTGCCCCTTAATACTTTTTATAACCGTTTAAACTTACGAAAATAAGCTTAAACGACTCTCATTGCCTTTTTAAAACAATGGAGCTGGTGACTGGATTTGAACCAGCGACCTACTGATTACAAGTCAGTTGCTCTACCAGCTGAGCTACACCAGCACATATTTCAAGAACACATTTGCCTTAGCACTTTGCAAGTGCACATATTTTGGAGCGGGAAACGGGACTCGAACCCGCAACCTACAGCTTGGAAGGCTGTCGCTCTGCCAATTGAGCTATTCCCGCACAATTTTTGTGCTTATTTGCACCATTTTGTTTTGCTACGTACACAAAAATCATGGTGGCGAGAGCAGGATTCGAACCTGCGAAGGCGGAGCCAGCGGTTTTACAGACCGCCCCCTTTGGCCACTCGGGAATCTCGCCGCAAGGCAAAAATGTCAAACTTCTCTCATTTAAGTGAGTTGAAAGGATAATCCTTTTCCTAAAAGTTTTCAACCTCAAATGTAGAGTTTTTTCATTTTTTGTCTAGTTGTTCCTCAAGAATTTCATTAACCTCATCAACACAGCTTGAACATCCAGTGCCAACACCTAACGAATCAGAGAGCTTTTGAAAGCTGTCATCACCTTTTTGGATCGCCTCTGTAATCTGTGAATACATTACTTCCATACAGGTACAAACTAAATAATCTTTTCGCTTTGGAGTACATGCACCTGCATCTTTTTTACAGCAACTCATTATTTAAAAACCTTTGTGTTATTTCTCTATACAGTTCTTTTTCTTTTAAACTGGCATAAAGATGTTTTGTAGGAGTGACCACCACCGTCATCTGGCTCGTAGCGTTATCTTTCAAAAAATCTTTCCACTGAGCCTCAGGGACAAGTAAATCATCAGTACCATACATTAATAATAAAGGGACCTCTGATTCTTTCAAGAGGCAAGACATTGTATACTCTTTTAAAAAAAACTCACTTATATATTTGGCTACAGATGCAATTCTTAGAGTACGGATCATCCATGTATACCAGGCAAACGTTTGAGCTTTTCCTTTTTTCAGCACTCCATAAGGATCTTCTAGTGCTATTTTTAACACTGATGAAAGCGACAAAGGAGTACTATCTAACATGAGGCTATCAAAACCTTGAAACTGATTGTTTTTCATTTTTTTCTGACTTGCGGCAGTTAAAATACCACCGTAACAACTACCCAGCGCATGAACTTTTTCATACCCTTGTTCACGCCCCCACTGACAGGCATTGATAACCGCTTGTATCGTATCATCAAATACCATTGTCAAAGGTGACGTTAAAAAATTAAAAAACTGTTTTTGAGTATGCGTTGAGTCTGACCACTGACAGGCACAGATAATAACATCATATTCTTTAAAAATTCCAGCAAAGCGAATTTGTTGATCGAGCGATGCACCAAAAGGAGGGACTACAATAATAAGCTCTTTACTGTTTCTTTTAAAGACAAAACCTTCCAGTTTTGCCCCTACTGCACCGTAAAAACTTAGTGGTTCTGCCTCTTTACTTACTACCGATTGAGCATCTTTTGAAAAATAGACAGACTCATTAAGCCATCCATTTTTAATCTTAATTTCTTGAGACATATCAGAAGAAAGAGTGGTATATACCAGTGATTGAGTACGATCATCAAACTGACCAATTGAAAGTGAACTATACAAAGGAAAGCTTAAAAAAGTAAAAAGTACCATTAATACACGCATAGTTACCCCCACTTACAATGACCATCAGTTTCTCATTATACCACCCTCAGAAAAAATCCCAACAGGCCCTATAAATGAGGTACAACGGTCATAATGCGGGTATCTTCAGTAGCGCCATACTGTAATTGAATTAAAAGAACTCGTTCTTTTAAAAGTGGTAAAATAACTTCAGGCCATTCAATAAAACACCAACTATCAGGACGATAAAGATATTCATCAAACCCAGCCTCAATAAACTGGTCCACTGAAGTTATTCGATACAAATCAAAGTGATACACCGTTTTACCGTTTGCAAGATGATAGACAGAGACATACGTATAAGTAGGGCTCGAGATAGGACCCGTTACTCCTAGATTACGCAGTATTGCCTGAGTGATCGTCGTTTTTCCAGCACCTAAAGGCCCCTGAAGAGCAAATACCGCTACGGTACTAGCATACTGGGCAAACTGATGTGCGACCGATTCTAATTCTGATTTGTGAATTATTTTTTCCATGGTTATAGTTTATCAATTTTTTTAAGAGTATGTTTTATTTTTTTTGAAAGCTTCTGCGACTGAGAGTCCCGTTGTCGATTTAATTCAAAACGAGAATCTTCGTCTTTTGCTCCTTTTATCATCCCAGAAGCTTCTTTCATTAAAGCATCTAAATCTGGATTACTTTCTGTCGAAAGTTTAATAATACTCCCTGAATGATCTTGCAACTCCTGCAACGGAGGATGAATCAGCTCCTGCATTTTATGATAAAAAAACTCGGGGTCAACCACCTGCGCTCTATACTGACTGGCTACTGCCTTAATTTCACGATCAGCAGTCACCACCACAACTTCTTTACCTTTATGGCCTTCTATAAACTCAATAATAAGATCATCAGCGCTCCGGTATGTGCCAGAAAAAATAACAGCTACACCACGTTGACGCTCATGCATTGGGTTAGTACAAGGACCAGCATCAAAGATTACCGTCAGCTTGTGACCGCGTTTTGCAGCATAACGACCACAAAGGTTTACAAACGCTGTACGCTGCGTTTCTGAACAGTCTTTATCAGTAGAAACCTTCTTGAGCACGTTATACCCATCAACCACAATATACATCCTGACTCCTTGTCTTTTGATCTTGTTTATTGAGTATAGCTTTTTAGACAGTTGCAAACAAAAATTACCACAGGTATCTTTAGAGCAAATGCTTATTGTAGAAAGAACATCGTTATGTCACACCTGATTGCCATGCGTCAGCGACTCAAAGCTGTCGACACTATCAAAAAAATTACGAGCGCGATGCGTTTGATTTCTCGTTCTTTTCATACACGTATGAATAAGCAAAAAGTCCCCCTCAATGCCTATCAAAACCATCTTCAAGGGCTTTTTACAAAACTGTCTGCCCATAAAAATTCATGGAACTCTGAACTTTTTTTTCCCCAAACAGCACAGCCCAAAGAATTATATATTATCATTGGTGCTCAAAAAGGGTTGTGTGGAAACTATAACGCAGAATTAGTGTATTGGCTTAAACAACACAAGCAACAGCTCTGCCAACCTTACGTCCATATTGCTGCACTCGGGAAAAAAACACTCGAAGAATTAAAAAGACACGGACTATCATCAAAGGAATTTGAAGAATTGAAAATGGGTTCAATAGCACAACTGAGTATACAACTTAGCTCTCTCATTAAAAACGCACAGCCTTATTATTCAAAAGTACAACTTGTTCACAGCTATCCAGAATCATTTTTTGTACATCGCTTTGCAACACGTTCACTCATTCCTCTTGCACCACAAAGTACACACACTGAAAACCATGATGTGAATGACTATCTATGGTATAACAAACCAGAAATCATCCTTGAAAAACTCGCTCACATGACCCTTCACGCAACAGTCTATGAAGGATTGTTTGATTCACTCTTAGGGGAACAAGCAGCACGATTTATTGCAATGGATGGCGCAACACGTAATGCCAACTCACTCCTTGAAACAATGAAGCTTGAATACAACAAACTTCGCCAAGCAAAAATCACCAAAGAGCTCACTGAGCTTACTCCAAACTTCCAAGATTAAAACTCTCTACCAATAAGCTCATACAGCTATTTTTATTGAGAAATACCGATCTGATTAAGTATTCTTTAATACAGAGGTTAATGGTTTTATAAAGAGGTTATCATGAAAAAATTATTATTATTTATGACAATTATAAGCTTTTCTAGTTTTGGAACACTTTTAAAGTCTGAAATTGATAATAATTCTCGCTTACCAAGGGGAGATTATAAGCTCTCATGCGATCAATGTAAGGTAGAAAGAAAAGGAAAAAAATGTACTCTTTCCTGCGCTTGTCAAAATGAAAATCAATCAAAAAGTGCAACAAACTATTCTTATAAATGTAATAACGATTATGTTCCTCACAATGGTTTAATCGGATTTAGAGGTTTTATAAACCATAAAGGAAAACTTCTGCCAAACTTCTTTCCACAAGGAAACTATCGCGACTCTTGCCAATGTAAACTAACACCGGACGCACATAATTTTGTTTGTACTCTCGACTGTGCATGCAACACAAAGGATTCTCGTTTTGAAAAACCTATCCAAAAACAGCTAAAATACTTCTGTTTTAGCGCACATGCATTAAGACTTTCTAATAAAAATGGAATATTAACGAATGAATAAAAAGATTTATCCTTTACTCACACAGTTCAATTTGTGCACCTAACGCACGCAATTTTACTTCTAAGTGTTGATATCCACGACGCCAGTGGCTGATCCCAGCAACAGTCGTGGTTCCTTTTGCGACAAGTCCAGCAAGCACCAACGCACATGATGCACGAATATCACTTGCAATAACATGTGTGCCAAAAAGTTCATCTACGCCACGAATAGTTGCAACACCATGCTCTACTTCAATTTGAGCACCCATTTTAACTAGTTCACGCACGTGCATCAAACGATTTTCAAACACTGTTTCCTGAATTTTGCTGGTTCCACGAATTAATGCGAGCAGCGGTGTAATTGGAGCCTGTAAATCTGTTGGAAATGACGGATAGGGAGCAGTACGAATTGAAACAGGGTGAGTGCGAGTACCTGCGCGTAACTTTACACCAACACCGTCTTTACCAATCAAAACGGTATGTCCCATTTCTTGTAATTTTGTCAAAAAGAGTCCCATTGAATGAGCAGGTGCTTGCGGAAGATGTACATAGCCACCAGTGATTGCCGCAGCAAGAAGTAACGCTCCTGCTTCAAGACGATCATGCATAATTTCATGTGTTACCGGTTTTAAACTGGTCACACCTTCAACTTTAATGGTTGCAGGAACTTCAATAGAAATCTGAGCACCCATTTTTTTAAGCACTTCAATCAAATCAAACACTTCCGGTTCAAGCGCTGCGTTAATAACACGGGTTGTGCCTTCAGTCAGGGCTGCCGCCATAATTAAATTTTCAGTTGCCCCTACACTTGGATATTCAAGTAATAAGTTTCTATGCAAGAGTTTTGAGGTATGCGCCGTGAGCAAACCTTCTTCTTCTTTAAACTCAACACCCATTTTTGTAAAATTTTTCAGATGATAATCAATCGGACGCTCACCCAAAACACATCCGCCAGGAAGACCAAGCTCTGCCTTGCCAAATCGAGCAAGTAAAGGCCCAAGAATCAAAATTGAAGCACGAAACTTATTCATAACTTCAGGAGTGACTCGATACCCTTCAAGCGCTGTAGTGTCAACCTCGAGCGTGTTTGTATCTGTGTCAAAAGAAGTAGTTGCACCAAGTTCTTGTAACAACGTAATAATGTGAAACACATCATCAGATGCGGGAACATTGGTCAGTACTGAAACACCACAAGTTAAAATTAAAGAAGCAATGGTTACCAATGCAGCATTTTTTGCACCATTTAAAGTCGACTCACCATCAAGTTTTAATGATTGTGTAACTGAAAGGTAAGGTACATTTTGTTTTTTTAGAGCGTTAAGATCAAACGAGTGCGCTTCCCACGCTCCTGAAGTGTGCTGCATCGAAATATTCCTTCACTTTCTTTTTTGAAGAGTTGTTAAAACATGGTATAACTTTTTTTGACTCAGATTAGTGTATACTAGCATACGATGGTTTACAATCATCTTGTGCTTCTGCCTCTTTACAAAGGATTTGTATGACTCAGACAGGCTTAAAAAAGGGAACAATAGAGATTATTTGTGGACCAATGTTCTCTGGAAAATCAGAAGAATTAATGCGTCGTTTACGTCGTCTTAAAATTGCACGTAAAACTATTCTTGTGTTTAAGCCGAGTGTTGATATTCGCCGTGGCATAGACCTGGTAACTTCACATAACGGAAATCAAATGGAAGCTATTCCTGTTGATAATCCGCATTTAATTATTGATCATGTTTCTCACGAAGTTGATGTTGTCGGAATTGATGAAGCACAGTTTTTTTCACATGAACTGATTAATGTAGTCATAGAATTGACTGATATGGGTAAACAGGTAATCATTGCTGGTCTTAATCTTGATTTTCGTGCAGTTCCTTTTGGCCCTATGCCAGTACTTATGGCAATTGCAGAAAACGTTACTAAACTGAGTGCAATCTGTATGATCTGCGGCGGTGATGCATTTTTCTCACAACGACTTGTTAATGGAAAACCAGCATCATACGACGACACTTTAATTAAAGTTGGCGCTGAAGAAGCGTACCAAGCACGCTGCAGAAACTGTTACATAATCGATAAAAAAGCAGTATGGCAAAGCACACTATAAAATTTCTGTGCTCTAACTGCCAGCACCAATCGGCAAAATGGTTGGGATGTTGTCCGAGTTGCCAAGAGTGGAACAGTTTTGTTGAAGAAAAACCTTCGGCATCGCATAGCGCTGCTTCGCCACTTTTAAGCAAACCTGCACAATCGTTGACCATGCGTTCTTTAGACCAAGTGGCAACAACTTCACATACACGAATGCTTTCGGGTATCAGTGAATTTGACACCGTGCTAGGTGGCGGAATCATGCCAGGATCCTTGCTTGTATTAACGGGCGATCCGGGAATAGGAAAATCTACCCTGTTGTTACAAGTTGCACATACCCTTGCAGCCCATCATAAAGTTTTCTATTTTTCTTCTGAAGAATCACTTGAACAGGTAAAATCACGTGCAACACGTATTGGCAGTATCAATTCACAACTTCTGTTTTCTGACCAAGCACAAATTGAAGCGATTTTACAAACATGTCAGGAACAAAAACCTGATATTGTCATGATTGATTCAATACAAAACTGTTTTTTATCAGAAACACATTCTTATCCAGGCACCGTCGGACAACTTCGTGAAACCTCGTTTGCACTCATGCGTCTTGCCAAAGAACATAACATCTCAATCATCATTACCTGTCATATCACCAAAGAAGGACAGATGGCAGGGCCTAAAACGCTTGAACATATGGTCGATGGAGTATTTTATTTACAAGGTGATGATCGTTGGCATACGCGTATTTTACGCAGTGTAAAAAACCGCTTTGGCCCCATTAATGAACTTGGGTTTTTTGCAATGAACAGCAAGGGCCTTGAAGAGGTTCCTCATATCAATCAATATCTTCTTGAAGAAGCAGCAGAAGCTCCAGGATCGGTTCTGGTCGGATGCCAAGAAGGTTCCCGAGCGTTGTTGCTTGAAATTCAGGCGCTGGTAATCCCTACCAAATACGGAGTACCACAACGAGTTGTTACAGGCGTTGATCACAAGCGTGTTGTCCTTATTGCCGCTATCTTAGAAAAATATTTGCACATTAAACTGAGTATGCATGATATTTTTATCAAGGTTGCAGGTGGACTTAAAATAACTGAAACCGGATCTGATCTTGGTATTGCGCTTGCACTTCTTTCAAGCTATTTTCAACAAGCACTTCCCCAAAAATCAATTGCTCTGGGTGAACTCAGTTTAACAGGAGCAATCAAAGCCATTGCAGATAGTGAACGATATATTAAAGAAGCACAGAAATTTGGAATTACCTCTATTTTTATAGCGGGTAAACAGACAAGTTCAGTGGCCTGCAAAAAACTACACAGTGTGTATGAACTCCTTTCACTTTTTAGCGCCCCTCCTGCGCAAAACCATTAAGTGCTTTTGATTTGAAATATATTTTATTGAACCAAGAAACTGCTTTCTTTTGATTAAAATTCTTGGACTTGCAACGCGGCAATTTGGACATCTTTGTTTTCCAAAATTGTACTCTTCATGCTGCTTAAAACACTTTATATGAAAGTAATGAGAACACCAGGTTATTACCCCATCAGAATGACGCAAATCACCTAAACAAATAGAACACTTATCTTGCGCTCTTTCATGACTATACTTTTCCTTAAGTTTTTCTAATGCATATTTTTTAAAAATAGTTACCAACTCTGGATGCAATAAGTTAACCCCATGCCAGGGAGTATACCCGGCAAAATCTTGAATACTTATGTTAACGTTCTGTTCAAGTAATTTTTTTACTAAATTAATTCGCTCATAGCATACAGCAAGGTGAAGTGGTGTCCGTCCCATTAAATCTTGTGTTTCAAAACAGTTGCCTTTTTTTCCCAAGTAGACAAGCGTTTCTGCTGAACAATCACCCTCAATGGCGTAATGAATTGGCAACCATTTATTAGAAGGGTTTGCTTGCTCACATAAAGAGGGTTTTTCTTCACACAATTTCTTAATCTGAGTAATTGAAAAACCTTGCCGACAGGCCTTATGCAAAGGTGATAAATCATCTGCTGGAACAATAAAAAAAGTCATACTCATTGAACAAAAAAGAAATAATGATTTCATGTATTTCCTACTACTTGCCAAAATAACTATTATCCTGTTAATGTACCATTACATTAATGTATTATTTTAACTTTTCAATTGAATAAAAATAGAGTATTTTAACAGTCCTTTGAACATTTAACAATCCATAGGGGGATTACATGAAATTTCGGTTACTACTTCTTGTTTTAACAACACCTTTAATTCATTCAGCTCTTTATGCTGCCCAACCAGAAACTTTATCAAGAGCAGCTTCCACAGGATCTCATTCTTTAGATCTTGAAAAAGAAGTTTCAGAAATTAACTTTGCAAAAGTTTCCCTTACCAAAAAATCTCGTTCTCACAGTACTCTGTGTCTGCCATCTTGCTCTTCTCCAGTGAAACAAGAAAAATCTCGATCTGAAAGCGCTTGTAGCCCTTGGCAACGCGAAGATTATTATCTGATTAGTGCAACTACAAAAAACAAAAAAGATGCACTTGAGCGTTATGGTACTCTAAAAGATCTTATTAACCAGAAGGGTCGCCAAGAAAATCTTGAGAAAGAACTAAATCAGCTTGAAAATTTTTTAAATGCAGACTCTGAAAAAATTGTATTACCAGAAACTGATCTCTATGAAAAATCAGAGATATCCGACAAGAAAGAACTTTCATCTGCAGGACGAGGATTGCTTTACCATAAAATGGTAAGGATAGGAATGCTAACTAAAAAAACCCCTGAACAAATAAGAGAACTACGTAGTTTAATGGATAAGTTAGGACTAAAACGCTGCACTTCCCCCGTAACCCCTTCTGAATTTACTCTACCTGCAAAGAAACAGGAAAACGGCTCTCCTACACTTTCAAAGTTCTCTTTTTAAAATTACAATACGGAGTTGCAATGAAACAGGCAATGCTTTTTGTAATAGTAGTAAGCTTTTACACATCTCTTACTTGTGCATTGCCTGAAAACTTGAACTTTTTAAGAATGAGCACAGAAGAACTTCAAGCAAAAATCCATCAAGAAAAAGTAAAAATTTTAATTTTACAAGCGAACTTAAAGTGTCTTGCGGTACTTCATGCACTTCAAGAGAAACGTAATGCACAGGCACAAAAAGAACTCGAGGGTTTAATAATACCTCATTCAAACCTCTAATTCTGTTTAACTCCCTCAATAACTCTTGTAAATCGATTGATTAGTAAAGTATTCTTTACTTTTATCTGTTAAGGGATTTTTTTCAGAGGGGGGAATCAATGAAAAAAATAATCCTCGAATGTTTCAGATTGTGTATGTACACAATTGTCTCGTGTCCACTGCTTTTTAAGTAAACAGTAATTGAGTTCAATCCTATTACTCAATCACTACTTTTACAAAGTTTTGGGGGATGTTTTTAAAACAGCCCCCATTTTCTTTGACGCATACTTACCGCTCTACTTTGTCCTGTAGAAGGAGAGTGCAATTAATAATTAGTACGTTATACTTTCGGGTAATGAACTATTATCACTCTATCAGGAGACATATATCATGGACCTTTATGGATATTCGCTCTCATTTCTTATCCCTGCTACTTTACGTGCAATAGCTGCCCTTACTTTAAGTTGGATTATTGGAACAATAATTGAAAGGCTGATTCACAAATCAGCTGAGACTGAAAAACTGATTGATCCTATTGTTCTCTCATTTTTAAGCTCAATTGTTAAATATTCTATATTCACTTTAGGATGCATTTCTGCAGTGGCCGCTTTTCACGTCCCTGTGCAAAGTATTTTAGGTGGGTTTGGTATTATTGGTTTTGCCGTTGGTTATGCTTTAAAAGACACACTTTCAAGCATGATTGCAGGAATTTTTATCTTAATGTTCCGTCCATTTACCATTGGTCAAAGTATTAATGTTACTTCAGGGCACAATGAACACGGAGTAGTAAAAGATATTAATCTGCGCTATACCACCCTTGAAAGTGAAACAACTACAACTTTAGTTCCTAATACCATGTTTTTACAGTATTCAATTACAATAAACAAAAAAGTTAATTAATCTTCTTTGTTTTTAAAACGTGTTCTTATACACTATGCCTCAGAGAGCTTATCTACAAGTTTCAAGGGGCATATGTGTTTATAAAAAAGTTAAGTAGTATCGCACTAGTCATAATTATTCATTTTTCTTTACTGGCTGCTCAGTCATGTATCATTGATAAACCTTCAATTGAGAACTGCCACCAACTTCATTCATTTGAGTTTGCTCCCTCCTGGAATTATCTTACTCCCACATTTCCATTAGCTGCAGAGCCTGAATGGGTAGGAAAAATTCCTGGCCCATACGTCGCTCACCTTGAAAAAGCAACGTTGTATGGAACCTCTGGAGTAGTACTAGTCGATGGGAAAATCTTTCAAGACTCTTTATGGATCTGGAGCCCTTTATACAAAGCACCACACGATCTTTTCCCCCTACCTCATGCACAGCCTTTTGAAGGAACCATTGCTACCGTAGCACTCGAAGGCAGCTCCAACTACTATCATTGGATGACAGAAACACTCCCTCGCATTCACCTCTTACAAAAGTCAGGCATTTCTTTTGATTTTTTGTATGTTTCGCCTTTACGTTACCAGTTTCAACATGAAACATTAGCGCTCATGGGAATTACGCACGATCAGATTATTGAAGGAACAAAAAACAGTCATCTTACACCAAAAAAACTTGTGTTTCCTTCTCAAGTTGCACGCTCATGCGTCACCCCACAATGGGTAATAGACTTTTTGCGCACGACTTTTTTGAAGGATGAAAATTACAAAAAACCTACTCGAAAAATCTTTATCAGCCGCTCTAGGTCATCAATCAGAAATATCATTAACGAAGACGAAATATTTGATATTCTTAAACCATATGGTTTTGAGAAAGTGCATTTAGAAAAGTTAACCGTGGCTCAACAAGCTCGTCTTATACATGAATCAAAAGTTATTATAGGAACGCATGGTGCAGGAATGACCAACATTATATTTGCTCACCCTAAAGCAACGATCATCGAACTATTTCAGGAACATCTGGATACAACTTTTTTTGAACTGAGCAGTACTATGAAACTTAAATATTACCCGATTAAAACAAAAACAATTGAACATTTAAGTCAGCAAACTATTGATATTCGTTTTAGAAATACTTTTATTGCAATTGATAGCCTTCAGAAAGAACTTATTCAGTTAGTTGGCCCTCTGGCAAAAAGTTTCTGAAAAAACTGTAAGAAATAATCAATTCACTTTTGGTGTCATAAGATGTTTTTTAATGGCACCCAAACTTAAAAAACATCAATCAACTTGAATTACTCTGCTAAAAAAATTTTTATGGAAAGTTTATGAGCCATAAAAAAGAGTGTTTATACATTATATAATCCATAAACACTCTTTCAAGAATCTTAAACCCGTTAAAACAATCGCTACTTTTTTCTATTCAGGATACTCAAACGAATGTGGCGGCAAACTAGGACTTTGTAACACAAATGAAACATCTTGCTCAGCGGTTTTATTGATGATAACAGTGGGATTTCCTTGTTGATCATAAGAAATAGTAAGTGAATCACTACTCTTGCGTATGTAAGATCCAAATTTTTTTGAAAGTCCTTGAGTACCACAAAATAAACCAAGCAGATAAGCAGCATCGTTTAATTTACCAGTTTGACTATCAATCAACTTCAAATCAGTAAATCTTGTATATAATTCTAAATTCGATTCTCTAATTACAGAACTACCTTTTTGATAAGATTCCATCGCACGATGTAAAAAACTATAGGCAGATTGCAAGAGACAAGCAGGTATTTTATTAAATTGAGCTCCAGCACATTCAATTTCTTGAACCGAACTCTGTATATTATTATCCCGACAAAAAACTTTCTCTGATTTTAATAAATTTTTTTTCCCATTATGAGTTAATATAAAATCTTTATTTATTATACTACGAGAAAGCTGTACAGAAAAACTAACAGGCTCTAATAGCTGTTGCTTATCCATAGTAAACCATTCTCCTTGATCTTCCTCACTCGCAAAAGATTCTGGCTCTTGATCTGCCGATAAATCCTCTTCCATCTCCATAGAACAAACCGATAAAGCGCGTAATCGATGACCAGACTCTTGCTCTTGTGCAGCAGCAACAATTCCTATAGGCATAAACGAAGAGGGTAAAGAGGTTGCCAAACGTGCAGGAGAAACAGGCTCATCAAACTCTGATCCACAATGAACCGAAAATAATAAAGAAGGAAACAATAACACTGAAAAGAAGCAATTAAAACGTACCATTTTTTCATTTAAAATCTTCATATACTTTCTCCGTCTTTTTTAATTGGATAAGTTAGTATACCATAGCCTAGAAAAAATCAAGAAAAAAGTTTTAAGCTTAAAGAAAGGTATTTACTGGCTTACTAGTTGTTACTTTTATAGTTAACAAAGAGAATGTAATTTAAAAAAACAGAAAGAAAACACTAAAAAGTTCTAAAAAAAATACTCTAAAGACCAAAAAAAGGACAAAGTCGAAACCTTGTCCTTTATCTTAACCTGGCAACACCTACTTTCCCGGTCCGTTTCCAGACAAGTATCATCGGCACCACAGACTTAACTACCGTATTCGAGATGGAAACGGGTGTGACCCTGTGGTTATCGTCACCAAGAAACTTTTTAAATTTTTCCTGTGATCAGTTTTTTATTTGTGTTTTTCAATTATTTGAGTTTTTTTCGCAATGCGACCGACTTTTTCAGTCAACAAACTACTATAATTCAGCGTATATATCGCAATTAAAACGTTCGATCTGTTAGTATTGGTTAGCTCAATGCCTTACGGCACTTACACACCCAACCTATCAACCTTGTAGTCTTCAAGGGATCTTATGTGTTTTACCACGAGATATCTTATCTTAGAGCGAGCTTCCCACTTAGATGCTTTCAGCGGTTATCTCTAACGAACTTAGCTACCCAGCGTTGCTTTTGGTAAACAACTGGAACACCAGAGGTTCGCTCATCCCGGTCCTCTCGTACTAGGGACAACCCTCTTCAAATATCTTACGCCCACGACGGATAAGGACCGACCTGTCTCACGACGGTCTGAACCCAGATCACGTACCACTTTAACTGGCGAACAGCCAGACCCTTGGGACCTTCTCCAGCCCCAGGATGTGATGATCCGACATCGAGGTGCCAAACCTCCTCGTCGATGTGGACTCTTAGAGGAGATCAGCCTGTTATCCCCGGCGTACCTTTTATCCGTTTAGCAATGGCCCTTCCATTCGGAACCACTGGATCACTAAATCCTGCTTTCGCACCTGCTCGACTTGTATGTCTCACAGTCAAGCCCCCTTCTACTTTTGCGCTCTACCGACGATTTCTATTCGTCATGAGGGGACCTTTGAACGCCTCCGTTACTCTTTGGGAGGCGACCACCCCAGTCAAACTACCCACCAGACAATGTCCTCTGTCCGGATTACGGACATTCAGAGTTAGACTTTCAAGCGGATAAGGGCGGTATTTCAAGGTTGACTCCACTACAACTAGCGTTATAGCTTCAAAGTCTCCCGCCTATCCTACACATATCAACCCGAAAATCAATGTCAAGCTATAGTAAAGGTGCACGGGGTCTTTCCGTCCTGTCGCGGGTAGCAAGCATTTTCACCTGCACTACAAATTCACTGAGTATATCACCAAGACAGCGCCCAACTCGTTACGCCATTCATGCACGTCGGAACTTACCCGACAAGGTACTTCGCTACCTTAGGACCGTTATAGTTACGGCCGCCGTTTACTGGGGCTTCAGTTCGGAGCTTCACCCTTGCGGATTAACCCCTCCCATTAACCTTCCAGCACTGGGCAGGCGTCAGACTCTATACTTCCTCTTACGAGTTTGCAGAGCCCTGTGTTTTTGTTAAACAGTCGGTTGGGCCTCTTTGTTGAAACCTATAAGTGCTTTGTTAATAAATTAACTCACACCATAGGCACCCCTTATCCCGAAGTTACGGGGCAATTTTGCCGAGTTCCTTAGTGATACTTATCTCAACGCCTTAGTATTCTCAACCCGTCTACCTGTGTCGGTTTGCGGTACGATCATGCAAAAGACTCGCTAGAGGCTTTTCTAGTCAGTGTAGGATCAGTCTAACACATCTCTCTATTAAAAATTGATGTGCCCATCACCTTTCAAGATTAACGACCCTGCGGATTTTCCTACAAGATCTCTCTACGGGCTTAGCTTGGCAATCCAATATCCAAGTCGACCTACCTTACTGCGTCACCCCTTCACTCAAACGTCTTCACACGGTACAGGAATATTTAACCTGTTTTCCATCGCCTACTCCAATTGGCCTCGGCTTAGGTATCGACTAACCCTGAGTGGATGAACCGTTCTCACGGAAACCTTAGACTTTCGGCGAACAGAAATCTCATCTGTTTTTTCGTTACTTATACCAACATCATCACTTCTCTGAGCCAGCACCTGTCCTTACGGTCAAGCTTGTATCTCTCAGAGAACGCTCCCCTACCCAAAGCAGAAATTAATCTGCGTTGTCGCAGCTTCGGTAATTTGCTTAGTCCCGTTCATTCTTCAGTGCAAAGATACTTGACCAGTGAGCTATTACGCTTTCTTTAAATGATGGCTGCCTCCAAGCCCACATCCTGGTTGTCTTTGCGTCTTCACCTCTTTTATTCACTTAGCAAATATTTTGGGACCTTAGCTGGCGATCTGGGCTGTTTCCCTTTCGACCACGAAACTTATCTCTCGCAGTCTGACTCCTGTCTTCTAATCAATACGGCATTCAGAGTTAGTAAAGAACCGGTAATCTTGCGACCCCAAATTCTAAACTGTGCTTTACCTCCGTACTGAATCCAACAAGGCTATACCTAAATATATTTCGGGGAGAACCAGCTATTTCCAAGTTTGATTAGCCTTTCACCCCTATCCACACCTCATCCGAGCAGTTTTCAACCTACACCGGTTCGGACCTCCATTGCGTGTAACCGCAACTTCATCCTGGACATGGATAGCTCACTTGGCTTCGGGTCTATCCCATACTACTAAACGCCCTATTCAGACTCGCTTTCGCTACGGCTCCGTTCTTTCTAAACTTAACCTTGCAGCATAGGGATAACTCGTTGGCTCATTATGCAAAAGGTACGTAGTCGCGCGTACTTATACATCGCTTCTACCGATTGTAGATATTTGGTTTCAGTGTCTATTTCACTCCCCTCCCGGGGTTCTTTTCACCTTTCCCTCACGGTACTTGTTCACTATCGGTCATCAGGTAGTATTTAGCCTTATCCCATGGTCGGGACGGATTCTCACAGAATTTCACGTGCTCTATGATACTCGGGTTTGCTTACCATTGTGTTCTGTAGTTTTTCGCTTACAAGGCTGTCACTTTCTGTGGCTGTCCTTTCCAGAACAATTCAACTAAAGTACAGAACATCAACCGAGTCGCTGTATTGACTCGCGTAAACACCCCACAACACCGCTATTACAACGCATACAGGCTTACATAATAACGGTTTAGGCTCTTCCCGGTTCGCTCACCACTACTTAGGGAATCACGTTGTTTTCTTTTCCTGGCCCTACTTAGATGTTTCAGTTCGGGCCGTTGACTCCTCTATCCTATATATTCAGATAGAAGTACTATGGTTTTTCCATAGTGGGTTTCCCCATTCGGAAATCTTCGGATCAAAGCTTGATTGACAGCTCCCCGAAGCTTTTGGCAGTCTTCCGCCTCCTTCTTCGCCTCCTGATGCCAAGGCATCCACCAAATACCCTTTTCAATTAATTACAAAACGTTGAAATTTAGTAAATTTGTATCGCTTTGCTTATTTTTCAGATATTTGAAAAACACAAATATTTCAAAGATCACAAGAATTTTTATAATTTTTTTAAATCACTACTCTCATACATGATCTTTACGTAAGAAACCGTTTATAACTTTTTATCCTATCCCCTAATATTCAAAAATGCTTAGTAATCAATTTTTCCAGCATAAGTAAATTGGTGGAGATGAGCGGAATCGAACCGCTGACCTACCGCTTGCAAAGCGGTCGCTCTACCAACTGAGCTACATCCCCTCGCACCTAAATTGCCTACTTAGATATTCAAGACGATCGTACTCGAAACTTATGACGGATACCTTTTTACTAAAATGGTGGGCCTAAGTCGACTCGAACGACTGACCTCTCCGTTATCAGCGGAGTGCTCTAACCAACTGAGCTATAGGCCCGTCTTATTCTAAGCCTTACTTATACCACAAAAATCAGTCGCCCACAGAGCGATTATCGCTAACAGTTGCTCACACCAAATATAACCAAACTTAATTGGTTGAATCTTATCTCCCTCGAAAGGAGGTGATCCAGCCGCAGGTTCTCCTACAGCTACCTTGTTACGACTTCACCCCAATCACTCCCCATACCTTCAGCATCCGCCTCCTTTTAACAGGTTAGCTAAGATGATTTCGGGTACAGACAGCTCTCGTGGTGTGACGGGCGGTGTGTACAAGGCCCGAGAACGTATTCACCGTATCGTTCTGATATACGATTACTAGCGATTTCAACTTCATGAGGTCGAGTTGCAGACCTCAATCCGAACTTAGATCAACTTTGGGGATTAGCTCACTTTTACAAGTTTGCAGCCCTTTGTGTTGACCATTGTAACACGTGTGTCGCCCTAGACATAAGGACCATGATGACTTGACGTCATTCCCACCTTCCTCCTGGTTTCCCAGGCAGTCTCGCCAGAGTGCCTAAATTAATAGTTGCAACTGACGACAGGAGTTGCGCTCGTTAGAGGACTTAACCAAACATCTCACGACACGAGCTGACGACAGCCATGCAGCACCTGTGCAACTGTCCAAGCAAGCTTGGAAGATTGTGTTTCCACAACTGTCAATTGCATGTCAAGCCTAGGTAAGGTTCCTCGCGTAGTGTCGAATTAAACCACATGTTCCACCGCTTGTGCGGACCCCCGTCAATTTCTTTGAGTTTTAATCTTGCGACCGTACTCCCCAGGCGGATCACTTAACGCGTTAGCTTCGATACCAATTCTGCAAAGCAAAACTGACATCTAGTGAT
This sequence comes from Pseudomonadota bacterium, assembly GCA_027487215.1. GTDB lineage: Bacteria > Babelota > Babeliae > Babelales > CAIQNR01 > JAIYDZ01. Next base: position 9,924 of record JAIYDZ010000004.1, on the reverse strand, counting down.
CATCGTTTACAGCGTGGACTACCAGGGTATCTAATCCTGTTTGCTACCCACGCTTTCGTGTTTCAACGTCAGGAATGGACCAAGAAGCTGCCTTCGCCATCGGTGTTCCTCTCGAGATCTACGCATTTTACCGCTACTCCGAGAATTCCACTTCTCTCTTCCACCCTCAAGTTTACCAGTTTCCACTGCTCTTCCCCGGTTAAGCCGGGGTCTTTAACAGTAGACTTAATAAGCCGTCTACACACCCTTTACGCCCAGTAATTCCGAATAACGCTTGCACCCCTCGTATTACCGCGGCTGCTGGCACGAAGTTAGCCGGTGCTTTCTCTAGTGGTAACGTCATCTCTCACCCATATTACTGGTGATTCTTTCTTCCCACTTAACAGAAGTTTACAATCCTAAGACCTTCATCCTTCACGCGGCGTCGCTGCGTCAGGCTTTCGCCCATTGCGCAATATTCCTCACTGCTGCCTCCCGTAGGAGTCTGGACCGTGTCTCAGTTCCAGTGTGGCCGATCACCCTCTCAGGCCGGCTAGCCATCATCGCCTTGGTAGGCCTTTACCCCACCAACTAGCTAATAGCGCACAAGCTCATCCTTTAGCGACAGCATAAAGCCATCTTTCTCCCCGAAGGGACGTATGCAGTATTAGCTCCGATTTCTCGAAGTTATTCCTCACTAAAGGGCAGATTCTTGTGTTATCCTCACCCGTCCGCCGCTCTACTTGTCCCCGAAGGGACTTTCGCGCTCGACTTGCATGTGTTAGGCACGCCGCCAGCGTTCATTCTGAGCCAGAATCAAACTCTTCATCGCAAAAATTATCCAAATTACGTGGATCCTATTAGCACATCATTTCTCTGTGGACTAATTTTTATAGGTTTCTTACGTATTTCAAAGACCTCTTTTCTTTTCTAGTTGTCACTTTCCTTACGAAAGTAAAACCAATTATACATGTGGGGCGCCTACTGTCAACTTTTTTTACAACTTTTTTTAAACTTTTTTTAAATAAGATGAAAATAAGCTTAAATCCGTATATTTTTTCCCGCAAAAATGTTCATATTTATATGATGCTTATTACTATTTTTTATACAAACACAAAACAAGGAGTTTTTTATGTATGTATATAGAGTGTTTTTTTTGGTCTTTCTGATTACCTTTTTACCTACATTTACTTATGAAAAAGAAAAACAAGGCAAAAAAGAACCTATTCATTTCTTTAAAAGGGATATTCCTGATCATTATGGAAGAGTTATTCTTATAAGTGGACTGACAAGTTGTGGTAAATCTTCAACATCTGGAGCACTTCAAAAACTTCTTGCGCAAAACAATGAGCCTTTTATCGTGCTTGGTATGGATGACTTTTTAAAATCGCTCCCTCAAGAATGGATTGATCTTGATTCTTCTAATGAAGTGAAAGAGAAAAAGAAAGAAGGAGTATCGTTTCAAAAAGTCGCAAAAACAAAAAAAGAGATTGAAGAAGAGAAGGCTGCTTCTGAAAAATTCTACCAAGAACCTCTTACCCATAAATATGTTCCTGTTATAGGAGAACTTGTGCAAGATCTTCTTAAAGCACTCTCAAAGGCTGCCCGTTCTTTTTCAGAACAGGGAATTAACGTCATTTTTGAAGGGGGGCTTCCTTTATATGGTATGAAAGCAGATCTGTGGGAACGAAAACCTTACCTCTTTCTTATCTCATGTCCACTCCATGTTGCCGAAGAACGAGAATTTAAACGTGGGGGCTTTAAAGGACTTGCCCGCGGGATGAGTAGTTTTGATTTTGAAAAAGACGTTGATTTAATAGTTGACTCAACCAAAGTCACTCCTGAGCAGGCTGCTAAAAAAATCCTTGAGTATATGCAAAAGAGTCCTGCCAAGGCGCCCGAATTCCTTTTTGAAGATATAGAAGCCCAAAAACTGCGCCGTAAAGAAGATGTTATGGAAGCATTAGAAAGTACCAACACTATTCAACAGGAATACAATTTCCATCAACAAAAGAAACAACTGGAGATAAACAAGAAGCTTCAAGAAGGAATTCGTGAAAAGAATACTCTTGAACAAAGAAAGCAACGTAAGAAAATTGCAGAACAGGAAAAAACGATTCGTCTGAAACTAGAAGCACAACAGGAACGAATTCAAAAACAGAATGAGAAGCATAAACAAACAGTTAAAGAAGAAGAGGACCAAGAGTAGTTAAACTCCTAGTTCCTTCTTTATAAGAGACTGCACTTGTAAAACGGCGACCGAAAGGTCGTCGTTTATTATATGATACTTATAAAAGCACTCATCTTTTTCTTGTTGTATTTCAATAGCAGCTTTACGCAACCTGTTTTGAACAAGTGTAATGCCATCGCCTCGCCCCAGAAGTCTACGTTCTAATTCTTTTAATGAAGGGGGCTCTATCCAAATAAGTACTGTTTGTTGGGGACATGCCTGCGCAACTTCTTTGGCACCAAGACGATCAAGCACCATTATATAGGAGTAACCTTCTTGAATACCCTGCAATGCTGAAGCTGGCGAACCATAATAATGGTCGTACCAGGTACTCCATTCTATAAAGTAGTTTTTCTCAATCTTATCTTTAAATTCTTCAACAGAGATAAAGTGGTAATGATCCCCATCTATTTCGCCCTCACGTGGCGGACGAGTTGTATACGTAATGGTACGTCTAAGTAAATATCCGTCTGTTTTTTTTAAAAGCTCTCGTACTAAACTTGTTTTACCTGATCCTGAAGGGGCTGAAATAACAAATAACTTACCAAATCCCATTGTCTCTCCTGTCTTGGCTATGCTCAAGATCAACCTACCATAAGAAAGGACTCCTGTGAACTTGACCACACGAGCTCTTTTAAACTGTCATTTCTCTTTGGTACAGTAAAACAAGGGATCATAAAAGGGGTAGGGAGCGGTTATGAAAAAAAGTCTTGTAAGTATTTTATATCTTATAATGGTGCACAGTCTGTCGGGAGTCTCAAGTTATCCTTTAACTATTATTGTACATAATAATGAAAAGAAACCTCTTACACTCAGTGTTGAATATCGACTTGATCAATACTATAAACACACTGCACGAAAAGAAACTCCTTTAGTTCCTAACAGTACTCACTATCATTATATGCAGAAGTTTTTACCCAACCAACAAAAACAACTTAAAGTCTTTGCGTTTCATCCGTGCGCAAAACCTTACTGCCCTTTACATGACTCTTTAAGTACCAATGGATTTACGCCTGGATATAAAACTGTACAAGGCAGCATCACGGTTCACGAACACAACCACTCATATGATTTTTCACAAAGTCTTTTTGATGGCGGAACAATAACCATTACAGTCAACCCTGAAACAATTGCAATCAGCACGACACAACAGGCACCTTCCTTATATGCATATCTTAAGCCTTATCCTCTTTCTGGCTATCAAACACATCTTATTAATTAATAATAAAGGGCAAAATCCGTTAATTTGCCGCAACTAGATAAGGCGTGTATGCTAAACCTACTTCATTATAAGGAAATACTATGCTGATTGATGACCTACAAGAACGGCTCAAAAATCTTGAACCGGATATTACTATTATTAAAACATTTTGGGAAAATGCCCCCTTTGAAAGCAGACTGAAAGAACTTGAAGAAAAATCTCAAGATCCTGCAGTGTGGCAAGACCCTTCTCAGGCATACATCTTAAAAGAACTCCAAGCACTTAAAAACACCAAAGAAAGTTATGAGACTGTCATCAGTCAAAATAACGAGGTCCATGAGTTGCTTGATCTGTTTAAAACAGAAGAAGCTGAACTGATTAAACTTCAACAAGATGTCGGTAGACTTGAAAAGCTTGTACGTGTTTTTAAAATCCAGCTTTTGCTTAGTGAAAAAGAGGACAGTTCAAACTGCTTTATTAGTATAAACTCCGGAGCAGGCGGAACAGAATCACAAGACTGGGCTGAAATTTTACTGCGTATGTATGTCAGATTTTGTGAACGTGAAAAATTACAATCATCCCTTATTGACCATCAGGTTGGTGAAGGCGCTGGTATAAAAAGCGGCACTTTGTTTGTAAAAGGCAAAAACGCGTACGGACTTTTAAAAAGCGAGCATGGAATTCATCGCCTTGTACGCATCTCTCCTTACGATGCAAACAAACGTCGCCACACTTCTTTTGCGGGTGTACACGTAACACCTGAAACTCCTGACATTGATATTACTATCGATCAAGGCGATCTACGTATTGATACTTACCGTGCAGGGGGAGCTGGCGGACAGCACGTTAATAAAACAGACTCTGCTGTGCGTATTACCCATATTCCCAGTGGAATAGTAACTCAATGCCAAAGTGAGCGGTCACAATTACAAAATAAAGAAACCGCAATGAAAATGTTGTATTCAAAACTTGCTCAAAAAGCAAAAGAAGAAAAACAAGCAAAAATCGCAGGAATGGAAAAAAAGAAAATTGAATGGGGATCACAGATCCGTTCGTATGTACTTCATCCTTATAAGATGATTAAAGATCACAGAACCGATCACGAGTCTCCTCAACCGGACCTTGTCCTTGATGGTGACTTAATTGATTTTATTGAAAGCTATTTGGTCAAAAAACCTTAACACCCAAGAATTCTATGGGCTTCTCTTTTATAGAGCTCGACATTGGGCTGATCAAAAGGGTTTATCTCAAAAAGATATCCTAAATACATCATCTCAATTATTTTTGACTGAAGAAACTGTCCGACACAATACTCATTTTTCTCAGATAACATAAAAATACAAAACGGTCGCTTGCTTTCAAGGTAGGCGACCTGTGTTCCTTTTACCAACGCATCCATAACCTGTTCAAATGTTTTACCTGCACACAGCCTTTTTTGTTCAATACCACCGTCACCCTCAGAAATAGTGATTGACTGTTTATTAGTTTGCACAGTAACAAATGTGGTAAATTTGTCACGAGGACCAGCCAAATAGAGCTGTGCCACAGAATGCAGATCAATACTCCCCACTGAAACAGTCGGTGTAATTCCTATCATTACCCGCTGACCATGGTTATTAAACTCTTTCCCTATACTTTCACCCAACAACTGACGATACCATTTACCGACGCCTTCTAAATCAAGTGAAAACAAAAACATATCGTGAGTAGTAAGAGCATTCTGATAATGAAGGTATAAAAGAAGGGCACTTACTAACGAATCATTCTCTTCCAGATTATCACTCAGTCCTTTACGTACCGCTTCCTGTGCACCTTCAAGCAGCTGCTCAATAGTAACACCACACAATGCAAGTGGAAAAAGTCCTACAGCAGTAAACACTGAGTACCTGCCTCCCACTTTTTTAGGAATTTCAAGTACTGAAAAACCCTGTGCATGTGCTGAATGCCACAGTGGAGACTGTGAATCGGTAGTAACAACGACATACTTTTGATGAGTGGTTGGATGAAACTGTTTAAGCAAATCCAAAATAGTATAAAAATTAATAAGCGTTTCAGTAGTAGTACCAGACTTAGTGATGACGTTTACAAGAACAGCCTGTTGTGCTTCTAGCGCTAAACGCACAGTACGCAAAATCTCTGCAACGTAATCGCTATCAACAGTATCAAGAAAGTAAATTTTTAATGATGAGTTATCGTTATAAAAACGACCAAAAAGTGCTTGATGAACTGCCTGAGTTCCTAAATTAGAGCCACCAATACCCACCACAATAAGAATGCGGGGAATCAATGCCTGTTTTTCTTGTGCCATACGCACTGCGTCGTGCATCATCTTTTTATCAAAAGGAACAGCCAGTGATGCATAGTCAGTGACATAGTTTTGAGTAAGCGCCTCACGCATACGACTGATTACCTGCGTAATATTTTTATCTTTTACTACCGCATCTAACGTATCTTTATTGATAAGACCGCTCTTGTCATAAGAAAATGTACACTTTTTCACAGATAGTCTCTTTTAAATTGAGATGGTACTTATATAAAAAGACGCACAAGAATTAAAAGTGCATTTGCTGCGTATACACCAGAACAAAATGGTTCATAAGCACCTTTATTACGCACCACATACGAAAGCAATCCACCAACTGACAACATTACTACTAAAGGTAAAGGCATTAATAAACCGCCCAACAACAACATTGGGTTAAGTTTTAAAAATTTAAGGCAGTATCCAAAAACAACACCGATACCTAGCAATCGTAAATCGCATGAGGCTGCATTAACCAGTAATGCTCGAGCATAAGCGCGCTGCGCAAAAAGCTGCTCAGAACCTAACTGAAAATGAGTTACTAATAAATAAAGAACCATTGCCACAGCACAGGCACTTACTACAAGGCCTAATATTTGATACTGATACATTTTTTTATTATCTACCTGAGCAAGGTCACCTGTTTTATAGCCAAATAATGCTTCAGTAGTAACTCCCGCACAGACTTCCACAAACGTTGCCACCACTGCAATTTGAAGCGGATTAAATCGAAACAAAAGAATTCCAGGCACCATGACAAACGTTGCAAACCGACCAAGCAGTGCTAGACCAGTTTTTCCTGCAATAGCCGCTATTTGATAAGAACACAGCACAGTACCAATCACCAGATAAAGTTGTGAAACAAATGAAAAACCATGCCAGGACAAAAATAGTGTAGTTACAGCTGCAACGCTCAACAGTTCTTTAGTCACGTAAGTACGGACAGAAGAAGAAGGAATACGAGCAGTTGAAGAAAGTCGTTTTATAACTTTAAAAAGTTCTTGTGGTATAGCAATAAGTGAAGCAAGCGCTCCTGAAATCACAATACCTGAACACACCGAGAACATAAAATCCTGTGCTGGCAAATAACCAAAATACAAAGCATGAAAAGGATCTAAAACAAATGTTTTAATAAGGGCACCGACAATCAGAGGAACGGTCATCATATGCCCTGCAATAAACCCTAAAGCAAGAAACATTGGAAGCATAGTAAGATCAAGCGAAAGTGCTGCAACTTTAAAAATCCCGAAAGAAAAGTTTTTCCATATATCAAGCTTTAATGGAATAAGTAAAAATCTTTTGACCTGTAATAAAGTATACACTATCCCCACACCAAGACCTGCAAGAAGCTGGCGAGTTTGCTGTACTGTTGATTGCGCGCTAATAATTTTATGAACAAGCTGACCAACTGGGAATGCAAGTTGTTGATCTTCAATAAGATCTTTTTTCATATAACGTGCACAAAGCAGTCCACAAAGACCCGCTGCAATAACTAAACCAACTACCAAAGTAAAAAATTGTAAGGGATGGGCAACCAAGCTTCCAAACCACTGTTCATCTAAAAAGTATAAGGTTGGAAAAGAAAAACCGATTCCTGTGGCGATAATACCGCCAAGAGAACCGGCACACACAGTAAGCACCATGTCTTTTTGTGAACGACAGAATAAAGAGCCTGTAAGAATTGTAGCGAGTGCAAGCATAGGGCCTACCCAAGGGCCTACCGGTGTTGCAAGCGCAACATAGGTAAGCACAGCAGTTGAAAACATGCTTAAAAGTAAAGACCAAACAACTGTGTACATATTCACCAGAAATCCCTTCATCAAATTTTTTACACTCTGCTGAAAGGATTACTGTATCACAACAGTTTTACAATCTCCACATTAACTAATTACTCATCAAATAATACTCTATAACAGTTTTTTGATTTCTAAATCTGATCATTCCTTCACCAACACTAACTGCTTCTCTTATCCACTCAGAAGAAATGACCCATTCCTGCTTATCTAGTTCTTCATCAGTCATTAAAGACAAAGATTTTAAATATTGCTCTTCTTGTTTGTTTTGTTGCTCAATAACTTCATTTGCCTGCATAACAAATTCACCTCTAAGTCTATTTGCTGCAAAAGGTTTAAATAGTTTGTGATATATCTGTACTAAGCAATTGCTTAAATACCTGTAATAAAGTTGATATTGACCAAATATGTAGTTTCCATTGCTCTCTCTTTTAAGAAGAGGAATGGTAATATATACTTCCTCCAAAGGAACACCCCCTAAAGGATAAAAACGGTTTGAATAATCTGTAATAAGTTCTCTATCAATCATAGTTGGCAAAGTATGTCGATTGATAACAGACATTTTAGCCGCCTCAAAATCTTGCCCATAAGTAACAAGCTCTTCTAAAAAAATCCTACGTCTTACTTGCTGCTCTTCTGAACCAGCACCATCTATCAAATAACCATCTCTTTTTAATATAAAGTCTGGATCAGTTTGCCATAACCTCGCTGATTGTGTGTATCTAAATTGCAGACTACTCTCAGGGCATACTTGGTCTAAATCAAAAGATTCCAGTTGAGCAGAAACTTCTTCGGTTGGTTTTTTCTTTTTTTTCTTTTTCTTTTTCCCTGAAGAATCAGTTTTTTCTTCAGACCGCACATCTTCTTCATCTTTCTCTACTTGATCAAGCAATACTTGTTCTTTTGAAAGAGATACAAGTATTTCTTGCCCAGAAGAAGCTTCTATGTCTTTTTTTACTTTTTCTAATTTTAAAGCTGGCTTTTTACTCTTTTTTAAAGCAATCGCCTCTTTACCCATCTTCTTAAGGTACTTAGCATGAGCTCTTTGATAATTTGTTTGATCTTGCTCTGGTATGTCTTGATCTGTAGATACTTTAATAAATTGCTGATCCAAGCTTATTGGAAGCTCAAAACCTATTCCTCTATAATTAATTGCTAAGAAATCCTGGCCGTAAGGATCTTTAGAAAACTCATCTAGAAGTATTTTATAAGCATCTTTGTATATGTCTTTTAACAAATCATGAAGCCCACTATTAGCTTCGTTAATAAAAGCTTGAGGAACATTATCTGAAAAAATCATCTTTATAAGAATGCTCAAGCCGTCACTAATTTTTATAAACTTCTCAGAAACAGCACGCTGTTTCTCTTTAAAATCAGTAAAAGAAGATTCATCACGTTGATAACTATTCCAACTATATTCAAGATTTTGCAAAGCAAACGTTTTTTTAATAATAACTGCTTGATGAACTAAATAAAGCATAAGCGCACCATAATGCCCAAGTTCTGAATCTTGGTTAACGTTTGAAACAACTTGTTTAAGAGACTTTATGTAATGATCTATGGTTTTGTCACCAATTAATAAAAAATCATGAACCTTATCAATAGCAACCAGAGCTTTTTCAGTACAACCCATAATACTCAAAGCTTTAGAAAATTGTTTGTCCTGAGGGTTTGACAGGGATGTAAGAGCTTGTGATGCTGTATCAACAATTATAGCATCTACAAATCTCAGGTCCTCTTTAATATCTTTTTTTTGACGGCGCACCTTTAATGCTTCATTAAGGACAAAAAGCTTATTTATTAATATTTGAAGAGGCAAAACTAAATGCATCTTATCATCCAAAAGTAAGTCTGATTTAACACCTTCTTCAAAAACCTTTTTAGTGGCTCTCCATTCTTCCATCATTATTTCAGGAGAGTAACTACCTACAGATGCTTTTTTACCCTCCAACTTTCTTCTATAGTTTTCTTTAATTAACTCTAATTGATCTTGCGTTATACCAGTTATTTTTGAAAAATCACCTTCTAATTCATGAGACTTAGCAGCAGGAATAAGTCGAGCAAATTTTGTAGAATATTTTTTAGAGGCTAACAACGAGGGATCTTCTGATTGAGAAGCAGCTTTAAAATTAGAAATAGAAAAAAACGAGATAAAAAAAGTAAGCAAATAACAATAATTCATGCCAATAATCCTCCATTAATAACACTTCCTTTCCTTCATTTTAATGAATTAACGCTTCTATTCTCAAGAAAAATAAAATTTTAAAAACCATTGAGCTCATTTAATTTCATGTTAAGAACTTATCTCAAAATTCATGCCATCCTCAAAAGCATGATTGAACAGGCAAATTGGAGAAGTGATCGAGCCGATTCAATTGTTTTAGACCAACAAGTTTTTAGACTCCTTAACCAAGATAAC
>JAIYDZ010000003.1 GCA_027487215.1 Pseudomonadota bacterium | reverse complement strand
TACCTCATCAATTTTAACACCGGTCCTATCAATAATCTTAGATTTGATCCCTTCCCAGTCTTTTTGGCTGTATCCATTAGGTGTTGGTGGTTTGATTGACAAGGCATCATTAAGTATTTGCAAAAGTTTTACAGGATCAAAGCCACCCGCAGGGTAAGATTCTAAGTTTTTGTTAATACGACTTTGAATAACTCCGCTTTCTGCTGGATTGATAGAATGAATGTGTGCTGGGGCAATAAGTCCCGTCAGCAGTACAAACATGCTGTATTTTTTATAAGTATTCATAGTGCTCCTTTTTTATAATCTTTTAAAATAAGCCGTCCCAAAAATAGAGGTGGGTTATGCCCGAAGGTTATTTATTACAACTACATTTTTAGAACGGTTCTTTTCAAGATTATTAAAAAAAACTATGAGATCACTTAAGGAGGCTGCCACTTTTTTTTGATTGTAGTATACTAACCTAGCGGTCATAAGTAAGGTTTTTAAACAGGCAGAGGTTGAGAGTATGATACATCGTGTTCGTGGTACACGCGATATTTTAGATACGCGTCTTTTTGAGTATGCAGTCTCAACTATTGCGACCTATGTAAAAAAGTATCATTTTACGCCCATTATGACCCCGGTTTTAGAATCAGTTGATCTTTTTAAGCGATCGCTGGGTACAGAAACTGATGTTGTTTCAAAAGAAATGTTTATTGTCTCGTCTTCATCGGGTCAATCTGATGAGTCAATTTGTCTTCGCCCAGAAGCAACGGCTTCAACTATTCGTGCGTTTGTTGAAGAAGGTGTACAGCAAACTCCGTGGAAAGTATTTTCTTGGGGGCCGATGTTTCGTTATGAGCGTCCCCAAAAAGGACGTTTCCGTCAATTTAATCAGTTTAATCTTGAGTGTATCGGTTCGGCATCAGTAGCCCAAGATGCACAGTTTATCACCATGCTTGATCGCATTTTTAATCAACAATTTGCTCTTGATTCTTATGGCCTCCATATTAACTTTTTAGGAACTCCTGAAGAACGCAAAGCATTTCGTGGGACTCTATTGACCTATTTAGATGGGCAGTCAGGACTGTGTCAAACGTGTCAGGTCAGAAAAACTACCAATATTTTACGGGTATTTGATTGTAAGCAGGATGCATGTCGAGCAATTTGTGAGTCAGCGCCAACTCTTGAACAGGCATTTGGCCAGGCGTCGCGTACCGAATGGCAACAACTACGTAACTACCTTGAAGAACTTTCGGTTTGTTTTACCGTTAATACTCGTTTGGTCCGCGGTCTTGATTATTACAACAAAACGGTGTTTGAGTTTGTCAGCTCAGATCTTGGTTCACAAACGGCGTTTTGTGGCGGCGGTCGGTATGATCATCTTGTTTCTCAGATTGGGGGCAAAGAGGATCAACCATCAATCGGTGCGGCAATTGGACTTGATCGTTTGGTTATGATTCTTGAAGCACATCCAGAAAAATTGATGTTACCTCAAGATCCGGCAGTATATGTAGTCATTCCTTTAAGCGATCAGCAACATGGACTGGCTTTGCAATGTGTGGACGCATTAATTTATGCAGGTCATACAGTTGAGCTTTTGTCTGATGGATCAGTAAAAAGTATGATGCGTAAAGCCAACAAAATGGGTGCCGCTTCAGCAATTATTATTGGGGACGATGAACAGGCAGCAGGAACCGTGACGGTTAAAAATATGCAATCATCTGATGTTCAGGTACTTAAGTTGGCCGATCTTCCAAAATTTCTCAAATAAAACCTGGTGAAGTGTGACGTGGTCGGCGAGCGTATAAAAAATGATGGCGACAGCTGCAGGATAGATAAAAGGGACGACAAACAACAGTGAGTCTATTCTATCAAGAATTCCCCCATGTCCAGGCAAAATAGTGCCTGAATCTTTTACGCCTGCGCGTCGTTTTAAATATGATTCAAAAAGATCGCCAGCAGTTCCAAGAACACTTAAGAAAAGTGTTAATGCGTATGCTGAGAGAACTACAAATTGCCATGGGTAAGAAGTTGCCATTTTTTTACTAAACAAACCTTTTTGTGCGTACAAAGAGTTCAATTTTATATTTGCGTGAAATAAGAAAAACAGAGCTGTTATAAGTACTACTGAGAAAGCGCCAAGAGAACCTTCAATAGTCTTTCGGGGTGAAAGTGAAGGCGCAAGTGGTGTTTTTCCGAAAAAATTTCCAAAAATATAAGCAGCAGTATCATGCTTAACAACAAGCACTGCCAGTACAAAAAGAAAGTTTCTAAAGAAATAACTGTAGTTCATCATGACCATGCAGATAGTTCCAGGAGCGATATAAAAAAATAAAAGAATCCAATAAAAGCGAGTGCGTGGACTGGCAAGATGAGGGAGTTCAACAAATGCTGCATAAAGACAGACAGTCAAAATCATAAGAGTGGTATAGAGTGGAGGCAAATTAAAAAAGATTGCAGAGATCACAATGCTGAGTACCAGTCCAGTCAGTGCTCGTTGTGCCACATTGGAAGTTATATAACGAGTGAGAAAATCTTTTAAACACATGTCGTCCCCTTTTAGAACGATTCCTCACCAAATGCGTGAGGAAGATAGGTAATAGAAGGATTTTGTCCCATGGTCACCAAGGCTACATCAAATCGGCAAACTTTATCAACCACTTGAAATTCAAGAAGATATTGTTTTGCCGTACGAATAATTTTGCGTTGTTTGCTGCGAGTAATTAACTCAGAAAGAGGGAAATGCTGGGTAGTGCGTGTCTTAACTTCAACAAAAACGAGAAGTTCCTGTTTTTGTGCAATGATGTCTATTTCACCTTCTGTGATCATGTAGTTGCAGTCCAGAACGATGAAGCCTTGCTCTTTGAGCCAGTTACATACTGCAACTTCTCCGAGCCTTCCCGTTTCTTTACGCGAGTTTTTAGAATCGTTCAGCATGAGATTTTTTGGTGCGTGAAGCTACCCGTGTTGGAGTTTCATACAGAGGGTATTTTTTTTGTAGGTAAGCAAGTCGTTCATTATAAAGCTGAGTATTACCTTGCGCTTGGGCAAGACGACATTCAAGCGTAATAATATCAGGTTCAATCCCTGTTATCTGTGGAACAAACTCTTTTTTAAGATGACTCAGACGTTGACCGGCTGCAGTATAGCTTTTTTTCTTAAAGTAAAAATTAAACACATTCACTTCACTTTGATAGAGCATGAGCGTGCAATGTTTTACGATATCTTTTATTTCGCTACGATATTGTTTGAAGGTGTTGGTATTAAGATAGGTTTGCGCTAATTTTCTGGTTGCCAGCGTTGGCTGTTGGTCCTGATCTGTTTGATAAGTTTGGTAGAACTGACACAAGATTCTTTTATACTGTGCGTATTCAGCATGTTCAGCGCCTGGGTACAGCTCTGAATACTCAGCAAACTCTTTTTGCGCGAGTTCTAAGTTACCATGTTCAAAATAAAGATCAGCAGTTTCAAGTTTGAGAAATTTCAGTTGTTCTGAATCTTTGGTTTGGTTCATGAGCTGAGTAAGATAACGAACAGATTTTTCGTAGTATTCCTTATCGTAGGGAGCAACCTTTAAACAAAGATCGGCCGCTTGACGAAGCTCTTTGAGTGATAAATCTTTTGCATCACGCCCTGCCGCAAGCTTGTCGCACTGCTTTTTTATTTTTGAACGTTCTTTGCGATTAAGTTGGATATCTTCTTGTGCAAGATTTTTGCTGCTAGAGAATGAAGGAGGTGTTAATTTTTTAAAATCATTAATGTTTGAAAGAGCAAAATCAGCGTGCGCTGGGATCATGACACTGCCAGCCACAGCAAGTATACTGAACAACTGTTTCATAACGTTCCCTTGTTGGGTTGCGGTTGATTCTATCTTCAAGCTTAAAGGTTTTCATTAAGTAGGGTATCATATTGGTATGGTGCCGGCAAGACGGGGGGGCGTCGCAGAATAATAGACGAGTAGTTCCTTCTTTTGGTACACCATTAGAAACTGAAGAATTTTATATGGTACGGCGGAGAACAGTATGGTAAAAAAGTCATTGGGGCAGCTGTTAAATCAACAGGGACTCCTTTCTCAAGAACAGTGGGATCAAGCTCAACAAGCAGCCGCTCAGGCTCGCATGTCCCTAGAGCAGTATTTGGTTGAGAATGGACTTGTCGATGGGGCAGTTATTGCAAAATTCTTTGCCGACCAGATGAGCCTTCTCTTAATCGAAAAAGTTGATGATGATAAGGCAGATGGCGCAACTCTTTCAAAAGTCCCTCTTAAATTCTTACGTGAAAACGCGGTTATTCCCCTTAAATCTGACGGAAAAATTCTGGTAGTGACTGCTGACCCTTTAGATTTTCAGCCGGTCGATGAGCTTGATGTAATTTTTGGAGGAGGCACCCAACTGTGTGTCGCTTCGCGCAAAATTATTATTGATGCGATTAATCGCTACTATCCTCTTGAAAGCAGCGAGGAGATGATTGACGATCTTGAAAATGAAGGGGAAATGGGCGACCTGTCATTTGGTGAGATTGACGAAAAAGATATTATGAGCGCTGCCAATGACGCGCCGATTATTAAACTCGTTAACTACATTCTTTTCCAAGCAGTTAAACTTGATGCCACTGATATTCATATCGGGCCCCAAGAAAAAGAGATTCGTATTCGTTATCGTATTGACGGTATTATGCATACGTTAATGACTCCTCCTAAGCGTGTTCAAGGTGCATTGATCTCCCGTATAAAAATTATGGCAAACCTTAACATCGCTGAAAAAAGACTTCCTCAAGATGGACGTATCGAAATTAAAGTGAGTGATAAGGCGTATGATATTCGTGTGTCAGTGCTGCCTTCAAAATTTGGTGAAAACATTGTGATGCGTATGCTCGATAAAGAGCGTGGCTTTACTTCTCTTGAAAAAATGGGATTCAATCCTACTGACAAAAAAGTAATCGATAGCATTATCGAAAAACCAAATGGCATCATTTTAGTAACGGGTCCCACAGGGTCGGGTAAAACTACTACCCTTTACTCAATACTTCATAAACTTAATACTGTTGATGTGAACTTAATTACCGTTGAAGATCCGGTGGAATATCAGATGCAGGGAATTGTTCAGGTGCAGGTAGACACCAAAGTGGGTCTTACCTTTGGAGCGGTTCTTCGTTCTGTGTTGCGTCAAGATCCTGATATTGTCATGATTGGGGAAACACGTGACCAAGAAACGGCACAAATTGCTATTCAAGCGGCATTAACCGGTCACCTTGTGCTCACAACGCTTCATACTAATAGTGCTCCGGCAAGTATTACGCGTCTTATTGATATGGGTATTGAACCGTTTTTAATTTCTTCTTCAATTGTAGGTATTATTGCACAGCGACTGGTTAGAAAGTTATGCCCTATCTGCAAAGAGGCCTATACGCCAACGCAGGAAGTGTTGCAAACTCTGGGAATGTCTAAGAGTAAAGAAAAACTTACTTTTTATAGATCCAAAGGTTGTAACGAATGTAATGATTTGGGATATAAAGGACGTATCCCCTTGTTTGAAATTATGAGAATGTCTGATGAAATCTCAAAGCTTACTATGGAACGTGCTTCAACCACCGGACTTCGTAAACAGGCGCAACTTGATGGCATGACATTACTTGTTGAGGACGGCATTGCCAAAGTTCAGCAGGGACTAACCAGTATTGAAGAGGTTTTAACCGTTGCAACCGTTTATGATGATGGAGCCAGTTCCCAAGAATAATGATTCCCTTTGCTCACCTGAAGTCTTTGGGGTATCTTAGTAAAGGTTGATTGAATCTTTAGTTCTGGGGGCACAATATGGCACGTTCGCGATTATTTGCAAAAATAAGCGGCGCCCTGTTTATAGGGGTGTGCGGTGTCCTTCTTTACCTTCAGGATAGCGATTTCTTTGTACGGTTTATTGAAAACGGTATTAAGACTCAGATTGAAAGTGCGGCTGGTTGTTCTTTTCAGGGAAAAGTCAGCCGCGTAAGTCTTTTTAGTTTCTCTGCTCATATGGAAAATGTTCGTTTTATTCCCCGAGATCCTCAAGAAGGGTGGGCGTGGCAGACGGCAGGGTTTGAGTGCGACATTTCTCTCTTATCTTATTTATATACTGGCAAGATAGGCCTGACGGTAACTCTTGAAAAAGGTCATGCGTTCTCAGA
Source organism: Pseudomonadota bacterium (assembly GCA_027487215.1). Classification (GTDB taxonomy): domain Bacteria; phylum Babelota; class Babeliae; order Babelales; family CAIQNR01; genus JAIYDZ01. The sequence continues at coordinate 33,902 of JAIYDZ010000003.1, read as the reverse complement.
GGTCAAAAATGGCTATCCTCTTATTTTAAATCATGTAAATAAACTGATGGGTGGAATGCCTTCCTCGGCACCGCTTGCACTACGCGCTCTTGTTTTTAAAGATTTTGAACTGGTCGTTGCCGATTTGACTTCAGGGGTGAACGTGACGTTGGTGTCAAATGGTACTGTTGGAAGATCTGGCAATGCTATGAAATCAAGATTTTCTTTAGTTAAGGGAAACGTAAAAGTTAAAGACCTTGTGGTCTGCTCGGATATTTCAGGAACTGTTATTGGATTTTTTGATACCAGCTTATCGGTGCCTGCTTATAGAATTACCACTGACGTTCGCACAAAAATTGTCTCACTTCCTGCCACTAAACAGGACTGTGTTCTTGAAGGGGAGCATACTCCTTCCTATTCTGCCTTTACACTTTATAACCATGATCGTTCATTTATTGTAGAACCATTTCGTTTTTACACTCATCAATCACGTTTTGTTTGCGAAGGTTCTTTAGTAATGCCGCTTTCTTATGCATGCGGGTTTATGGGAATGGGTGCGCTTGCGCAAAATGTTCAAGGTTCTGTACGTGTTGCGGTTAATGGTGACCCGATGGGATCATTAGTGGTTACTGGTACTGTAAGTGATCCACGTTACAATGGTCACGGTCTTGACGCAGTTGAATTGTCGTGCGTGACAGAAGGGTGGAAGTCTGCGCGTGGTTCTCTTACCTTAAAAAAGGGTGAAGGACTGTGTTCTGGAACCTGTACTTTAGATGGTGTAACCAAAACAATACGCGCTTCCCTTGTTAATCACACTTCCTGGCCTTTGCTTGATAAAGGGCGTTGGGCAATTCAGCCACATGAAGGAAAAATTGAGTGCTCTATAACGGGTGAAAATAAAACTGAAGTCAGTTATCAGGTTTCGGTTCATGATGCCAAAACGGCAACGACATTTTCATCACATGGTAACGTGTTAATTAACGAAGCAGGTACTGGGTATGCAACAGGCACTTTGGGCGATAATCATTATATTATTCGTTCAGAACTCTTTCCCAAAATAAAACCACTTCTTGTTTCGTATTCAGATAAAGACGGAAAAGAGTTATTACATTGTGCGGCTCAAGCACCTGAGTACAAAGCGGTTGAAGGGGTTATTTCGTATGATGTAATGCGTACATTGTTAAAAGAGTATTTTGATTATGATCTTTCTGGTCAAGGTACGTTCTTTATTTCTGGTGCGTATGAAGCAGATCAGTTGCGTGGACATATTCACGCAGAAAATGCCGCAATCAGACTTCCTGAAACCTACAACTTTCTTTCAGATTTTTCGGCTGATATGACCGTGTCATTATGGCCCATTACTATAAAAATTTATGATGTAATGGCACAGCTTCATAAAGGTCGTTTTAGCTGTAAAGAGGCAATCATTCATGTTTCAGGAGGAGGAGATGAAATTACCTTCTTACATATTCCATGGAAATTTTCAGAATGTTTCTTAAATTGGAAAGATGATCTTTTTGTTGTTGGCTCCGGTTCTTGTCTCTTTCAAAAACGTAAAGGGCGCTATTTTCTTGATGGCTATGTCGTTATTGAAAAAGGACAACTTAAAGAAAATCCCCTTTCAAAATCAGGGCAAACACAGTTAACACAGTTTATGGTTCCGACTTCACTGAGTGGATCAGAAGATATTACCATTGATGTAAGTGTAATGACCAAAGAGCCGCTTACCATTAGAACTCCACAACTTACTTCTCATGCATCGTGTGATATTCATGTAACCAACACTTTACGTAAACCCGCTGTATCAGGTACGCTGCGCTTACTAGGTGGGCAAGTACATTTTCCTTATAAACCGCTTCATATTACTCGTGCTGATGTAACGTTTCAGCCATTGCAACCGTACGATCCTTTGATTGATTTAGTGTTGCAAGGAACGTTAAAAAAATACGCAGTGACTGTTACCGTTGGCGGATCGGTCAATGACCCTCATATTACATTTGATTCAGTTCCGGGACTTCAAGATGAACAGATTGTATCATTACTACTAAGTGGAACTGCTGAAGAAAGTTTAAACGTGGTGATTCCTTCGCTTGTTGCGCGTAACATAGAAACTGTGTTATTTGGTGCTGCACGCGATACGGTTGCTCAGTCGTGGCTTGATCCTCTTAAACGTATTCGAATTGTGCCAAGCTTTGCAGATCAAACGGGGCGTGGTGGATTGCGTGGAGCTTTAGAAATTGATGTGAGTGATCATTTGCACGCAACTATTCAAAAAAACTTTAGTTTGTCAGAAGATACACGCGTAGAAATTGAATATCTTGTTTCAGACGATATTGCCCTTAAAGCCATTAAAGATGAGCGATCTGATATTGGCGGCGAAGTTGAAATGCGTTTCAAATTTTAAAATCATTGCTTTTTAATTGTTTTCTCCAGTACCGTCGAAGTTAAATACAGCTGATGAGGGTGAGGGGGAATTGATGGGACGTGAGATACATGGTGTGAGTTTAATCATTCTACTCATGCCATTTTTCTCTTTCTATGCTGGTGAATCTCACGACCCAGTCGCATTTGCTCGTACTCATCTTATTGATGAACACAATCATATTAATCGAGTGCTCTTTTCTCCTGACGATTCTGCTATTATTGAACAAACAATTATTGGTCTTATTCGCACATCTCAAGAAATTAAAGGTGCGCTTTATCTACTTACTTATCAGCCTTTTATCAAAGAATTTATTGCAGCAAAAAAGCGGGGTGCCAAAATTGAACTCGTATTTGATAAAAGTGCTCTTGCTTCAAAATTTATTTACGATTTACCTTATGCAGGTATTCCTTTATTGATGTATGATCCCGCAGATTCTACCCGTAATTTTCAAGCACTTATGCATTTAAAAACAGTAATTTTTTACGGCGCTTTTTCAGGAGCACGGAATATTGTAGCATTTGGGTCTATGAATTGGAGTGGGAATGGACTCAAGCGGAATTCTGATCATATTAATTTTAGTGATGACTCTCATCTTGTTGCTAAGTTTGATAATACGATATCGGGGCTTCTTAAAAGAGCAAAAGCTCAAGTTAATCCTGTATCTAAAAAAGATCAGGTTCTTCAAAAATTTGTAAAAGATTCGTTTGTAAATAAGCATCGAAAAGTAGTTATTGATAAGCCTCAAAGTGGCAAAAAAAAGAGCTCACCAAAAAAAATAAATATTTTAGCTAAACAACCAAAAGTTATCCCTGTTGTCGTGCGAACGTTATGTACAATGAGACGAGTTGTGAAAATAAGATAGTGTTAAAGAGGAACCTCCATAAAGGCGCTTCATTACCACGATTCCTTCTTAGCTGGGCCTAAGATTATCCCAATTAAGCTTAAATTGCAAATATTACTTGTAATGGCTTTAATCAAACGTTAATTACAGAAGTTTTTGGCTTTTGACCAAAGACTGAAAATCTTTAGGAAGTTCTTTGGTAAATGAATAAGAATTTCCCTCATATTCAAACGCAAGAGTATGTGCATGAAGTGCTTGGCGATTGATTTTTTTGCAAGGAGTTCCATAGAGTGCGTCGCCAATTAAGGGATGACCAATTGTTGAAAAGTGTACTCGAATTTGATGAGTTCTTCCGGTAATCAATCTGATTTCAACAAGTGAGGTATCTTCAAAGTATTCAATAACTTTGTAATGAGTGAGTGCAGATCTGCCTGTTCCGATATGGGTCATGCGGCTGCGTGTAACAGGATGTCTTCCTATTGGAAAATCAATACTACCTTCTTTTTCAGGATGGCCTGAAACGACAGCATAATAAGTTTTATGAATAGTGCGTGATTTAAACATATCAGAGATTTTGGCGTGCGAGATGTTATTAAGAGCAACGATCAAGAGCCCTGACGTATCTTTATCAAGACGGTGCACAATGCCCGGACGAGCTGTGTAGCCAACATGTTTAATATCTTTGTATGTTGCAAGTAACCAGTCGATAAGTGAAATCATTTCACTTTTTTCTGAAGGTGGATGCACAATCACACCGGCAGGTTTATAAAGCACGAGAAAATCTGGGTGTTCAAAAACAATTTCAATATTAAGAGCTTTAAGATCTTTTGCATCATATGATTGAGGTTCACGTTTTTCAGGGAACTTAATGGCAATTGTATCACCGGTTTTGAGTTTAACACCACATTTTTTAGGTACTGCGTTATTGATTGTGATGCAGTCATGTTCAATAAGTGTTCTGAAAAAGTTACGAGAGTAATCTGGAAATTGTTGAGTGATAAACACATCAAGACGAGCGCTATCTTGCTCAGGAGCAACTTCAAAAGAGAAAAAAGCATTAGGAGAGATTATTTTTGAGATCTCCATTTTCCAGCCCCCATTTAACTTATAATGCAGTAGATACGATGTTTTAAGGGTACCGTTCAGCACATAAAAGTCAAATGAGGGCTTTTTTTAAGCTTAAAAATTTAAAGGGATAGTGGTGATTCTTAACTTACTTACCACCTTTTCTCTTTTTTTTCTTTTTGGCTTCTTGTGTATCGGCTTGTCCAGGTTGACCGTTGGCTTCGCTTTGACCAGTTTCTTCTTCTTGCTCAAGAGTAGTCAGAGCTTCTTGGTGTTGAGGTTTTTCCTCTAATGAAACTTCGCTAGTATTCTTAACCGAAGCAGTTTGCTCTAAGCTGTCTTGAGTCTCAAGTGCTTCATGAGGAACTTGTTTTAAAAGGTTTTCTTTCTTTTGATCGTCCTGCGCAGCTTTAAGGGCACATTCTAATTGTTTTTGATCTTCTTTAGTTTCTTCATGAACAGAGTTTTGTGGGCTTGATCCACTAGAGGAGGCTCTAGATTTTGTCAGTTGAGAGACTGCAATAGATCCTGCTACTAAAGCTTTAGATAATAAGCTTTCTGCTTTTGGATTAGGTTGAACGCTAAAGAATTGATTTCTTTTTTTATATTCCTCTTCTTTTACTTCTTCTATTTCTTTGTCAAGCTCTTTTATATCTTCGATCTCTTCTTCTTCTTCAGCTTTTTGTTTTAATTCTGCATCAGCCGCTTTATTTGCAGCTTCTTCCTCAAAAGCGCCTTTGATTTCATCTACGGCATTAGTAGTGCTTTGATCAGCAGGCTTTCCCTTAAAATGTGCGGTTGCCATAAAGCATGCAGGATGTTTTTTATCAGTAGGTTGTTTTGACAGAGCGATCAGTGCATTACCGCAAAAACGGTAGAAGGTGCCAGAAGCAGGACGGGTCAAGCGTTTTATTACCTGTGGCGACTGTGTTGATTTTTCGTTTTCTTCTGCCCATTCATAAAAAGCACTCCCATCTGTTAAAAGTGTGTTATCAAATGAAAATGAGAGCCTTCCTGTTCCTAAGGAGAGTCCATAAGAAGGTATTTGTATAAAAGACTGAGTACCGGTATTTAGATTATAGAGAATAAGGTTTTGTGTTTGAGTGAGTGCAATAAGAGCTACCCTTGGTGAGCTTGTAATTTGTTCTATGGTTTCTCGTGCCTCAGAAAGAGAAATATTTTTACATTTTTGTTTGCCATTTTTATAAAGATGAAAAGCGTGAAGGAGGGGTTGCTCTTTTTCGTTGCTGCAGCCCATTAAAAATACATCGTGCTTTTCGTCTCCTTCATCTTGGTAGGTTGCTTTTATATGTACATGATTTTTTTTGCACTCACATACTGATTTAGGGCAAATTGCTTCTCCACCATGAAATTCTGATGTTCCATAATTAGTAATCAATCTTATTTGTGGATTAAAATCAGACTCTTCATAACCAGTGGCATCAGTTCCATCTTTAAGAGTTTGGGTATTTATTGCTCGTGAAGTTGTAAAGATATGTTTTCCGTTTCTAGAAAAACACAGAGCATCAATGGGTGCAAAGGGAATCTTTAAAACAGAAGCAGGGCCATTAAAAGTTTGTAGCAATTTTAGATAATAGCTTGGCCTTGTGTCTTTTTTTGCCCAACGAGTCAGTCCTGAACCAGCAGGGGCGACATAAGCAGCAGCCTCCTTGGCAAGCTCTGTTACTTTGTTGAGTGCAGCAGTAGCTAATCTATCATCTAGCTCAGGTGCAAAGATCTCTATGTTTCCATTGCTATAGCCCACTGCAATAAGTATTTTTTTATCGTCTTCAAGGCAGCTTAATGCGCTTATCGAGTTGGTTGCTGTGTGGGTTATGGTATATTCGTCTTGTTTAGTAAGCGTTAATATAGAGTCATCAATAATTTTTGCTGTAAGGGACGATCCTAAGTAGTGTGTTTGGTCAGACTGAAGGTCTCTTTCTGAAATTATTCCTAGGCTGCTAGAAGTATGACAATAATCTTTAGGGATAAGTGAATCTGCGGCAAATAAGTTTTTAGAAAAAAGAATTGATGAAAACAGTAGCGTTAAAAAAAATTTAAACGTATCTAATGAATGCATTATGAGTATCCTTTCTATTTTAAGCACCTCCTACAGTAGGGGAAAACAAGCTTGAAGTAAACAAATATAATATTTGAAGTTGAGGAAATTCTTCTTGTCGAGTACCCTGGGGTTATGGGGTTCGGGTATAAACAAAACTACGCTTAAATAATTCAGTATATCTGTCATCTAAAAAGGGTGTCCTATGGAAACGCAACAAGTCCTTGGGGAAGTTCGCCACCACATTAAAGCTGTTATCAGTTTAAAAAGTGAAGAGGGAAGAGCTTTATGGGAACGTTTTTTAAGTTTACACCCGGCAGATATCGCCCATTTTTTGGGAGAAGTTCATACAGAAGAGTTTAGGCAACTGCTTCTTAATCTTCCTAAAGAAGACCTATCAAATATTTTTCCAGAACTTTCAGACGGACTGCAAAGAAGAGCATTAGACTTTCTTGATGATATGGCCCTTGTGGATGCACTCAATAGTTTAAGCACCGATAAAATGACCGATTTGTTTGAGTATGTTTCTGATGAAGATCTTAAAAAATATTTAAGCCTTTTGCATAAACAGGATCGCGAAAAGGTTCTCTCACTTTTAAAATTTGATTCTGACTCTGCTGGCGGTATCATGGATACCGACGCGCTTGCTTTAAATGATGACATTACGGTCAAAAAGGCAATTGAGCTTTTGCAGCGTTTAGGGGTTGGACAAGAACTTCACGGTATTATCTTTATTGTTAATAATCAAAAGCAACTTGTTGGTCACATTCATTTAGAAGATCTTGTGCTTCAAAAGCCGTTGACCGTTCTTCAAACATTTATGCGTGAAAATAAGTTAGTTGTCCGTGCTGACGAAGATCAAGAAAGCATTGCAAAACGCATGGTGCACTATAAATTCATGACAGTGCCTGTTGTGGCAGATGATAACTACTTTTTGGGAGTTATTCCCAGTTCAACATTGGTTGACGTTATTGAAGAGGAAGCTTCTGAAGACGTATACCGTATGTCTGCAATGGAGCCAGTCAAAGGTCACTATTTTGAAATGCCGTTTTGGACTTTGTTATATCAGCGTAGCTATATTCTTATTTTACTTCTTCTTGCTCAATCGCTTTCAAGCGCGATTATTGAACAAAATGAGCAACTGCTTGCCGGATTTCTTATTATGTTCATGACGATGCTTACCAGTGCGGGCGGAAACGCAAGTAGCCAAACAGCGGCCGTTATTATTCAAGGTATGGCTTCAGGGGAAATTACCAGTCACAATGCCCAAAGATTTTTCAGAAGAGAGCTTGTTCTTTCTGTATGCATGGCGTTAATTTTAGGTGCAGCCGGTTTTGCCCGTGTATATTTCACGAGTGGCAACTTGAAGGGAAGTATTGCAGTCAGCGTTTCTTTGGGCTGTATTGTGGTGGTCTCAATGTCGATTGCAAGCTTTATTCCAGTGTTTTTAAAGCGCTGTAAAATGGATCCAGCCTATGCGGCAGGACCATTCCTAGCGACTTTGATGGATGTCTTGGGACTCTTTATCTATTGCACAATCAGTAAATTGATCATTATTACTTGACAACAGAGACGTTTATTTATACTTTATTATAACCCTTTTAAAGGGCATAGTGAGCCGCTAGCTCAGTCGGTAGAGCAACAGCCTTTTAAGCTGTGGGTCGTTGGTTCGATTCCAACGCGGCTCACCATCTTCTTTTTCTTAAAAAGATGGTGTCCAAGGTTTCTTGAAATATATGTCCCCATCGTCTAGCCCGGTCCAGGACGTCACCCTTTCACGGTGAAAACAGGAGTTCAAATCTCCTTGGGGACGCCATTCTTTCTGATTATTCAGTTATATTTTTTAATATTTACCTCTTTTTTAGTTTCTTTGTAAAAAATTTATGAGAAACCTATTAGGACCGCGCAATATCTTAAACAGTGTGGACAGCTTAAAGTTGATGTAAGCCAGATTGAAACCATTGAATTTGATTGGCTTCCAGAACAAGAACCTACTTTAAAGTGGTGTTCTATTCAATAAAATTGTCTTAATAAAAATTAAAAGCCCCGGGTTAAATCGGGGCTTTTTTGTGATTTACTCATTTTAGTTTTTTATAGGTATGGGCTTAACTTTTTTAAATTATCTAAAAAATAGCGTTTTTTGACTCAGGGATTCTTGACATTGAAAGTATTGCTGTTACGATTTTGATCCATTTATTTCTTATTCTTTGGGGGTTCTATGTACAAAAAAGCTACTATTTTTAATGTTTTTTTTAGTTTTTTAATTTTTTCTACAAATTCAGTGTATTCCGCTGAGCAGAAATATATTAAGGGTGCGGCCTATTTTGTTTTATTAAAGAATTCTACCGCTGCTAGCGATTTTGCGATGGCGCGATTTTTTTCTGCTGACGGTTGTTTGGTTGCTACAAAAGTAGTTAGTAAAAAAATTGAAAATCCAGTTTATCCTACCAAATTACTGGATCAATCAGTTGGTAAGATAAAGGTTGCCAATCTTATAGTCGTTAAGGTTGAAGGAAAAGTTTATCTATCTTTTTTTGATAAAGAAAATAATGAATTAATAAGATATCCTTATAATAGATCTTTTCAACAACTAACAGATGAAGAAACTCAAAAGGTTTTTTCTTTGCAAGATTTGCAAGAGCATAACAAATATGAGATTTCTGAAGATCTTATTAAGGGTGTGCCTTCCCAAGCAATTTTGTGTCTGGAAGATAACTAATAAAATTTTTTTGGATGCTGATTTTTTTGTAATCATACTATTAAAAAGCCCCGCTTTAACACGGGGCTTTTTTCATTTTTAGACAAATTGTTTTTTATATTAAAACAATGCAGATACTGATTCACCATTTTGGGTGCGCTTCATAGCTTCTGCAAGTAGTGGTGCAACAGAGATGCAGCTGATGTTTGTAGGAAGTTCTCCACGTAGTGGAATGGTGTTGGTAATAATCATGCGGTCAATGACTGAATTACCTACCGTTTGGAGTGCATTTTTTGAAAACACTGGATGAGTAATAACAACGATCACTTTTTGAGCGCCCTGTTCTTTAAGAAGTTCAGCAGCTTTTACAATTGTACCACCCGTATCACACATATCATCAACAATAATTGCAGTGCATCCTTCAACGGCCCCAATAAGTTTCATTGAATCAATAACACCAGCCTGCGCGCGTTGCTTACTAATAAGAGCAAAGCTTGCTTCAATTCCTAGGTTATGAAGATGTGATTGAAAACGTTGTGCGCGTTCTACGCCGCCAGCATCGGGAGAAACGACGACAATATTAGTGAGTGATTTATGTAAACAATAGCGTGCAAAAAGAGGAGCAGCATACAAATTATCCACAGGAATATGTCTGAAAAAACCTTGAATTTGTCCACAATGAAGATCAATAGTAAGCACACGATTAATGCCTGCACTTTCAATCATGAATGCCATGTCTGCAGCAGCAACCGGAACGCGTGGAGTGGTTTTTCTGTCTTGGCGAGCATAGCCATAATAAGGAATAACCACAGTAATGCTGCGTGCGGATGAGCGTTTAATAGTGCGAATTAATAGAAAAAGTTCTACGAGCATGTCGTTTACAGAGTATTTTTGAGTTGGGCAGATTGATTGAATAATGTAAACATCTTTTTGGCGAACGTTGGTCAGCAGTTGAATATTAATTTCACCATCATTAAACCGACCTACTTTTGCTTCTCCAAGCTCAGTTCCCAAATGATGTGCTATTTCTTGTGCAAGTTCTTTATTTGCATTTCCTGCAAACACCACTGCGTCATCTGCAAAGCGTGCATTGAGGATGCTTGAAAAAAAAAGGAGAATGAGCGAGATCTGTTTCATGAGAGAGGTATCCTTACAATCAATGGTAATAAGATAGGTGGGTGATTTTTACTCTTTTTATTATACATTTTTAATGGAATGAGAAAACACACTAACGGTTCTTAAATAGCAAGTCAATCTGGAGTTGAAACTCCTTATTTAACAGAGAGAGTAATTATAAATTTTATTGTATACAGCCATATAATTTTTAGTGTAATTATGTGTGAGTACTGATAAGTCAGTGAATGTGCATTTTATAAAAAAGGAACCAAATATGTATAAAGTTTATCGTTTTGGAGCGATGTTAGTAGTTGGATCATTGGGAGTTAATTTGAGTTTGTATGCAGCTTAAAAAGAAGCTCAGGCAGCAGTGGGATTAGTCTCTGTGCTTACTGTTCAAGAGGGTCACATGGCTACTATAGTCAAAGAACCTCAGACAGCTTCTTTGCAACCTGATTGGAGATTAGAAGTTTTTAAACAGCGCTCTCAAAAAGAAGTGGTAAAAGATTTAGAAAAACATGGGTTTAGTCGTCCTTTTTCAAAAAATGTTGCACAGCAAGCGTGTCTTAAAGGCATGACAGTGGGAGGTCTTTATCTCGTGGCGTTGAATCTTTATAAAAACGCTATTGCACCAGAATTACAATCTAAAAAAAATGAAGATGTAAAAACACCAGTTGGTAAGATAGTGCGTATAGTATGTTCTACCGACATAGAGGCTTTAAAAAATCTTAAGAAACATGGAATAGTTGCAGCAAGTGTGAAACTTCCTGAAAAAAAAGAAATATATTCTCGCTTAAAACAGTTCTCTGACCTTTCTCTTTTTCTGCAAAAACAGAATTGGCGACTCATTTGAATCAAGTTGAGCTTCACCCGTCAGAAGTGCAGGCTAATGTTGATACTGCAATTCAAAGCTATACTGAGGAAGTGAAAAAAATAAGTAGTACGGCTGAACAGATGGCAAAAGTACTGATGACTGCTCGTCGTCATGCAATTATTAAGGCTTTATTACAAGATTATCCAGATGCCCTTGCTGAACTTAAAGATCTTAAAAATACTAATGAAGCTTCTGAAGAAGAATCAAAAGTATAATTTTTTACTTTTGATTGAAAATAAAAAGAGCCCCTTAACTGGGGCTTTTTTTATACCCACGAACATTCTTCATCTTCTGAAGGAGTTGAAATGGAAGCGTTATCATAAGTTGACTCCTCAAGAGAAGATAAAGATCCACAGGAGGTATGTAAAGAGAGAGTGCTGCTTTTTCTTGAAACGGATGTACAAGAGTTATAATCAGGAAAAGTTCCCTGGGGAAAGATATGAATATCTCCTGCTGTCGTAGTTACAACACGATTTTCAGAAGCTTTATATGGCTTTTGAGTATACTTATGGTGCGCGTGAAATGTGGCAAAAAAATTCACTATCGCTTTCTGGCGATCTTTGTCTTTTCCCATTTGTTTTACCAATAAGGGAAAAAGTGCGCGTGCGATCTTATAATCGGTAAGAGTAAGAAATGCAAAACCTTCTCGATCCGACATATTTTTAACAAAAACTTTTTTCTGTTGAGCAAACAGGTCTACGGGAGCCATTTTTTCAGGAGAATTCAAAAACTCCGATGGTGTCTCAAAAAAATGTATTGTTTGTAACTGTTCTTGTGTGAAAAATGGTTTACAAGAGAGAGTGGTAACCCAAAAAAGAGAGAAAGAGAGTATCAAGCTTCCTATTTTCATGATCTGCCTTCTTTTATAAAAAACCATGATGAAATTGTTGTGCCCTTACAGCTTTTACTTTTGCAAGTAAATTTTCAGTTGCTGTGCAATCTGTGTAGCAGTTTGGGTATCTGAATGTACTTCAAGATTGTAGGCAATATTCCAATATACGGTATCGTAATGACTACGCGCATGACCTTTTGGAGAGGTTGCTCGTGCTGCTTCACGTTGTTCTAAAATTTCAAGAGGAATACTTACTTTAACCCATGTGGTTGGAATGCCCTTTAATTTTTTTTGTAAGTCATCAATCCATTCTTTTTTGTAAGCAATGTAATCGACAATAACGTTACATCCTGTTTTAGCATACGCGACAATTGCTCTATTCATTGCGTAAGCAGCTTTTTCTCCTTCAGGGCCAGTATGAAGAGTAATGATAGGATTGCTGTATGCATCAGTTGTAGTAGTTACCCAACGAATAGGATTTTCTGATTGCCAGTAGGACATGTTTTCAAGTGTAATATCGGGCATTGGTTTATCAAAAAGCGAATCAATTCCTGTTTTAAGCCACAGGGTTGGCATCATTAATTGTTGAAACTCTTTTTGAATGGATGTTTTGCCCGCAGCAGAAGGGCCATTTAAAATGAGAACTTTCCCGTATGGTTTTGGAGAAAACAAAGAAGGGTAGGCAATAAATGCTGCGCAACCAAGGCCAATAATTAACAAAAAGGTATTATAATTCATAAAATTTCTTTCATAGTTATTATATTCTTTATACAAAATATAAATCAGAGCATGTATCGTTTTTAACTTTGTGCAAGTTTATCACGCCCATAAAAAGTTTGAAAATAAAGGATAATTCTGGATTTTATCTCTTTCTTTTTTGTTATGATGCAGTAATCAATGCAGCTTTAAAAGGGGATAGTATGGCATGGAGTATTAAAAGTATTTTCTGTTGTGCGGGTTTGTTAAGCAGTGGTGCCAGGCATAATGAGGCACAGTTTTATCCATTATCAAATGTCTCTAGTCAGGAATCGATTGGCACTGAAAATCAGCATAGAAAAAAAATAGAATTAATTCCTTCGATTTTAGCTGAAGAAGGCTTCAGGAACTATCAAGAAGAATTAAAAATAATTACGAATCTTTTGGTTAAAAGATCTTTATGTACTTATGAGGATCTTAAAGAAATTATAGATGCCGTTATTAAAGAGCGGTCTGTTTTTTATAAGAAAGCATTGGCTCCAGATTATGCACATGGCCGTGTTAACGATATGTGCAGTATTGCTCCCGATTTACTTGAAGCAATTGCTTTTTATGCGCAGATTGTTCAATCCTCTCAAAATAAAGTTAAAAAATATTCAGATGAGTTGCCAAAAACGAGAACGTCTCTGGTATAGTTCGTTTTGTAGATTTTGAGCGGGTTTAGTGGTGCCAACTTAAAAAGGTATAATATGAAGCAATTAATTCTTTTTTTAGTTCCAGTTTCTCTTTATTGCGCTCATGAGGATTTACTTGAAAAAATAGTAAAAACTCCCATTTACTTTACCATAACTAATGAGTTAAAGAGGCTGAATGTAAACATACAATTGCTCCCTGCGCAAAGTGAGCAGTTGATTAGAAGTTCTTGTGGAAAACATGTTTCGATAGAAAAAGTGTTTAAAATTGTTGAAGCATTATCTGAGCCTATAAATCCTGTAGCCCAAACGTGTGAGGAAGGTTATAAAATGCTGTTGGCAGAAATTTTTTTACGGTATCAGTCACACTCAATTACTTCTCAAGTAAACCAACTTTTTCTAAAGTAATCGATCAGTATTAGATGGGGTGAGTGCGATCAACGCTGGCTCAAAATGACTGTTTTGCGTATACCGAAATCTTTATTATTATCATTGTATTAAAAATGTGTGAGGGATTATGAAGCAGAATTTTGATCGTATTGTGGGAGGGTATCTGAAATTTAGAAACAAGTATGTACTTGGTGATCGTTCGATCATGGAAGACCTTGCCGATTATGGTCAAAAGCCTCAAGTAATGGTCGTTGCGTGCTGTGACTCTCGTGTTGATCCTGCGCTTGTTATGCAGTGTCACCCGGGAGAACTTTTTGTGGTTCGTAATCTTGCAAATATTGTGCCTCCTTATCAAAAAGATGGAGCAATTCATGGTGTGAGCGCTGCACTTGAATTTGGTGTTCGATTTTTACAAGTAAAACATTTAATCTTGCTTGGGCACAGTCAATGTGGAGGCATTCAATCTCTAGTCCAAGAAGCTGGGGCAGACCACAATGATTTTATCGATCGTTGGGTTTCAATCATTAAAAGTTGTCGAGCTGATGCAATCACTGCCGATGAGTGTGCGCGCAGTGCTTTACATCATTCATATGAAAATGCATTGTCGTTTCCTTGGATTAAAGAAAAAGTTGAAAGTGGAGAGCTTTTACTTCATCGTTGGTTTTTTGATATAAAAACCGGGATTATTCTTAGCTATCAAGAAGATCAGCAGGCTTATATACCGCTTACTCAGGATGGTCAGGTTTAAGATAATTGAAAAATTTTCCGAAAAAATAGAAGGAGGGTTTTAGTTCTCCTTCTATTTTTTTAAACTTATTTCGTACGTTATTTTTTTGATTTTTCTTGATCAGCATCTTCTCTATTAACAATAACAAAACTGTCAGTGCTTGAATTAATAGCTTCTTGTTGGTCTTTTTGGTCGAAGCTTTCTTTATCAAAAGAGTGTTCTATGTGTGGCATTACACAAGAATAGCAAATTTTTTCTAAATATGAGCCATTCATGCCATGTGTTGGACACAATTCGGCCAGTTCGTCCGATGTTTTATTTTCAAGAAATTCTGTTTGATGTAAAAAAGCATTTGACCCTTCTGGAACGAGATCGCCTGTATTGTCAGTATTTGGATTAAATCCAAATGTTTTAGATTCACAACTGTATGAAGTGAAACTTACTGTGAGCATGAAAATAAAAAATGATTTTTTCATGTTATTCCTTTATCTTTACTTTTTAAGTTTGTATTTTTTGTTGCATGATAGACGGTCAATCACATTTTTATACTGACTTTTGTTTAAAAAGCAATTAAAAAAGATAGAAACAACAGTTCTTGTACTTTATACCATAAAGATTAGGCATAATAATTTTTTGGTATAAAAAATTAAAAAAGTGAGGCTGGCATGAAACATAAAATACTCGTGTGGTTTAGGCAGGATTTACGTCTTTCTGATAATCCTGCATTGCATCAAGCTGGACAAGAAGGAACAGTCGTTCCTGTATATATTTTTGATAAAGATTCTAAAGCCGTTTCTGCGTTGGGCTCTGCAAGCAGATGGTGGCTGCATCAGTCGCTTGAAAAGCTGAGTGAGCAGCTTGAGGGTAAACTTAATTTTTATAGCGGCAACCCTGAAAAAATAATTGGAAAGATCGTAAAAGATTTAGCTATCACTGCTGTGTATTTTAATCGTTGCTATGAACCTGATCATATTGCTCAAGATGTAGCTATCAAAGCGCACTTAGAAAAAATGGGAATTGTTTGTATTACCTTTAACGGTTCTCTTTTATGGGAGCCGTGGCAAACTCTTAAAAAAGATGGTACACCGTACAAAGTGTTTACTCCGTTTTTTAGAAATGGCTGTTTAAATGGTCCTACTCCGCGCCAACCATTACCCGCTCCATCGTCTCTTTCGTTAGTAAAAGATACACATGCTGACCATGCAGTAAAAGCACTGAAATTAATTCAAGAGCCTGAACGCTTTGACATGTTAAATGAAGTCTGGGTGTGTGGTGAAAAAGAAGCGCAAAAAAAACTTAAATCGTTTATAAAAAAGGGTCTACAAGGATATAAAGAAGGTCGAAATTTCCCATCGAGGCCCAATGTTTCTCGACTTTCGCCGCATCTTCATTTTGGAGAAACTTCTCCTCATCAGATCTGGCATGCTGTTAATAATTCTTCTGCGCAAAGCGATGTTCCTGCAGCAGATCGTGCAAATTTTTTGACAGAAATAGCATGGCGAGAATTTTCTTATTCATTACTTTTTTATTTTCCAGAGCTTCCACGTAAAAATTTTCAAGAAAAGTTTGATGGCTTTGCATGGCATAAAAACGCTGCACATTTAAAAGCATGGCAGGAAGGAAAAACAGGATATCCAATTGTGGATGCAGGAATGCGTGAACTTTTACAAACTGGGTATATGCATAATCGTGTGCGCATGATTGTGGGGTCTTTTTTAGTCAAAAATCTTTTGATTCATTGGCATGAAGGAGCCGATTGGTTCTGGGATAATTTGGTGGATGCAGATCTTGCAAGCAACACTGCAAGCTGGCAGTGGGTAGCTGGTTCAGGAGCAGATGCAGCTCCCTATTTTAGAATTTTTAATCCTATAACTCAGGGTGAGAAATTTGATAAAGAAGGTGAGTATACGTTACATTTTGTACCTGAACTGAAAAACCTTCCTAAAAAATATCTTTTTAGCCCGTGGACAGCGCCACAGGAGATCTTGCACGCTTCAGGAATAGTTCTTGGTAAAACTTATCCACAGCCGATTGTAGATATTTCAGAGTCACGTGACCTTGCATTAAGTAGTTATAAAAAGATTTCAAATAAATAAGGGATATATAAAAACGCTTTCTTAATTTTTGTTGCGAGGGTTGAGCGATTGATCTGATGGTATTTGTCTTGCAACCATTGATTCACATGCACTCAATGGAAGCAAAATGCATTGACGAAAGTGAAAGTATTGATTTGAAAAATGTTATACTTTTAAAAAGCCCCAGTACTGGGGCTTTTTAGTATCTTAACTTTGTTGTGCGAAAGTAGCTCGATGCAAAAAATTATAATTCAAGGTCCTGAGATAAAACTGGTGGGAGTTACTGCGCGTACTTCAAATGCACGCGAGTCTCAACAAGAAACCGCTGTCATTTGGCAAACCATTCAGAAGTATTTCAGTCTTCAGGGTCCTGAGAAAATCTTACATAGCACGCATCCAGGAGTGACTTATTCTGTCTACACTGACTATGAAAGTGATTATACAGGTGAATATACCTATTTTTTTGGTCAACAGGTCAGTGAGTTTGACTCAGTCCCTGAAGGTCTTTCAATACTCATTATTCCGGCTCAAAAGTATGTGAAATTTACCAGTGAGCCGGGAGTAATGCCTCAAGTATGCTTTACAATGTGGCAAAACATTTGGCAGATGTCTGACGCCCATTTAGGCGGGACCCGAGCTTATATTGCTGATTTTGAGATCTATGATGAACGCGCACGCGATCCTCAAGCGGTAGTTTTGGATATTTATATAGGCATTAAATAGCTATTCTGTAATTTCAAAAAATAATAAGCTCAAGGTGGTGGGATTAATTGCCCAAATTGCCTATTCATGGTACCTTTGAAGTCTTATTATCGTAATATAAAAAGATCTTTTTAAGACTTAAAAAACGGAGGAACCGGTTATGGAAAGTCACATTATTCAAAAAGTTAAAACTCAATTACCAGAAATCTACCTAGTTGGAGTTTCTACCAGAACAACTTTTGGTGCAGAAACTGATCCTGAAAGTTCAAATATTGCGCCTGTTGTGCAGCGCTATTTAGAAACAATGCTTTCTGAAAAAATTACCCATCGGGCAAATCCAGGCGTTACCTATTCTGTGTATACAGAGGGTGATGGTACCTTTGAAGGTGAATACACCTATTTTATTGGCGAAGAAGTAACTTCATTTGATAGCGTTCCTGAAGGATTTGTTACCCTTACTATTCCTGAACAAACCTATATGAAATTTAGTACAGAGCCGGGTGAAATGCCTGATATTTGTATTGAAACATGGGAAGAAATTTGGGACATGCAAGCGGCAGATCTTAGCGGTGAGCGTGTGTATATCGCTGATTTTGAAGTCTATGATGACGAACGTGCAGAAGATCCTCTTGAAACTGCCCTTGATATTTATATCGGTATAAAATCATAACAAAGCAGTACCTAATGGAGCATCCAATGGATCAAAAAACAAAAAATAAAATTGAGATTGTACGTTACAATCCTGAATGGCCTAAGATGTTTGAGTTTGAAGCATCTCGAATAAGAGAAGCTTTAGGTCATAACTGTCTGGCCGTTCATCATGTTGGTTCAACCTCAATACCACATCTAGTTGCAAAAGATCGTCTTGATATCATCGCAGTGGTAACAAACCCTGCAGATGCGATTGCCGCATTAGAAACATTAGGATTTACGTACAAAGGTGAATATAACATTCCTTTTCACTACGGATTTTCAAAGCGTGGAGCGCGAAATATTAATCTTCAGGTGTACCAAGAAGGTCACGCTGAAATTGAAGTAAATCTGACTTTTCGTGACTACCTGCGTACCTATGGGGCAGTGCGTGATAACTATGCACGTCTTAAGTTGCAACTGGTAAAAAGTGAAACTGCCGCTGAAAAAAATAATGATTTCTTATTCTCTGAATACACTCTTAAAAAGGGTGCATTCATTCATGAAGTGCTTAAAAAAGCAGAGTTATCCTGTCTGCGCGTTTTAAAATGCAATGGTCCACTTGAATGGGAAACTGCAAAGCTCTTTAGGCAAGAATATTTTGAGGCACTAGGACAAGAAGATACAGGCGCTGATACCTTTAATCAGGAAAATCATCAGCACTTTGTATTATGTTACGGCGTTGATATTTTTGGATATGCCCATGTGGAATTACTCCCTGATGCAAAAGCTGCATTAAGAATATTCATGGTTGATGATATTAAAAAGAATCAATCGTTTGCAGGAAAGTTTTTAACAATACTAGAAAAGTGGTTAAAAGGTCAAAACTATAAAGTTCTTAGCGTGCAAGCTTCTGTGCAAGCAGTACCGTTTTATGAAAAGAATAGATACTTTGCAGACTCGGTTGAAGGTGACTTAGAAAAAAAATCTAATCCTTCAGGTGTGCTGATGGAGAAAGTTCTTTTTTAAAAGAGTAAAGATTTTATTAAAAAAAGCCGATGCTCTCATGAGGGCATTGGCTTTTTTTAGCTACTGGTAATTATTTTATTTTCGCGTGTTTTAATTTTAAAATACAAAGTAACTTTTAGTCGGATTGGGTAGTGCATTTTTAATGCTAAAGAAACTGCTAGTATAAGTTAAGTCGGAAATAATTTTTTATAATGAAATGACATTTTATGATAAATAATTTTTTAAGTTTGTTTTCTCGATTAGATGAACTTGCATTAATTATGGTTAGTTTAGTTGTTTATATCGGTATATGTGTCGGTAGTTTTGCCTCACGTTCTATGGATGGAGATAGTAAGTATAAGGTTTTTTTTATTAAGCTTATTTTGCTTGTTTTTACACTATCGATGATGGTTTGTGCTGATAACCTGATTATTCTATTAATTTCATGGTGCACAAGTAATATAGTGCTGGTAAATCTTATGATGCATAAGCAGGCTTGGAAAGCTGCAAAAGCTTCAGGAGTGATGGCAGCGAAGAATTATACTTTAAGTGCACTTTTTTTGGCGACAGCATTTACAATACTTTACTTAGCAACTGGTGAATTATCTCTGAGTGCAATACTTCTTCATAATGCTCAATCGGTTTCTATAGTTTTTGCTTTAGTATTAATATTAATGGCAGCAATGACACAATCTGCTTTATGGCCATTTCATCAATGGCTTCTTAGTTCACTCAATTCGCCTACACCAGTTTCAGCTATTATGCATGCAGGGTTAATTAATGGTGGAGGTTTTATTTTAGTCCGTTTTGCACCTCTTTTTTTACAGCATCAGTCATTGCTTTTAGTAATGTTTTGTGTCGGTCTTATAAGTGCTTTGCTTGGAACATGGTGGAAATTATTACAAACAGATATAAAAAGAATGCTTGCCTGTTCAACTATGGGTCAGATGGGTTTCATGGTAGCTCAGTGTGGCCTTGGTTTATTTCCAGCAGCTGTTGCCCATCTGGTCTGGCATGGAATGTTTAAAGCTTATCTTTTTCTTGCAACCGGGAGTGCTGCTCAAGAAAAACGATTTGACTTGGGATATTTTCCAACACCATTAACTTTGATTTGTGCTTTGTTATCAGGTTGTTTTGGAACTGCTGCTTTTGCTTATATAACTAATAAATCATTGCTAGCGGGTGATACTACTTTAGTGCTTTTATCTGTAGCTTTTTTTGGTTTAACCCAGTTTGCTCTGTCTTTGCTTCAATTTAAAACGCTACAAAAGTTGCCCTTAATAGTAATTTCTACAGTTTGCTTTGGGGCTTTTTATGGTTTAACGGTTAAGGCAATTGTATCGATTATTGAGCCAATGGGGATTATGCAACCTCAACCACTTAATGTATTTCATATTTTTGGAATTATTATTTTAGGCCTTGCATGGATTGTAACTCTCTTTTTAAAGAGTCAAAACAAAACAATTAATATGCCTTCTTGGTTTTTGAAAATGTATGTTATTAGTTTAAATGCAAGTCAGCCAGACCCAAAAACAATAACAGCTCATAGAAATAACTATAAGTACTAATGAGATAATGATGAAAAAAATACCTATAGATACTGGTGAACATGTTCCATTATATAATCAAAAAAATACTATAATGGACTTAGTATCCCAAAGTTTTAAGAAAATTGCTCCTTTTTGGCCGCTTAAAAATCTTATTGCAGTCAATCCGCTACAAGGGCTGGAAGATCTTCCAATAGAGGATGCGCTCATACTAGGCTCTGCATATTTTCAGCAAGATAATTTACCCAGGCAGATGGAAGGAGTTAATCGTATAACCATTAAATGGTTGCAGGTTTATTTTGATGATGGACAGGCTACTATTTCAATCCCATTTAAAAATGAAGGATTGTATTCGGCATGGCGTAGATTGGTTATTTATGATGAGCAGTTGCATGCTAATAATGAGCAACATAAGTATCTTCTTAGTACTCTGCCTGAGACGCCAGAGCAGGCAATTGTAGAATGTCTTTTGCATTTTAAAATTGTACAAGAAGAAGCTGAACAGTTTTTGACACTTATGCTTACAACGCTTCCTGGTTGGGCAGCTCATATTAAATATCGCACAGAATGGGTTAATGAATTTAATAGCGTTAATTCAAACCCTGTTACACAAGCTGATTATATGGCAATTCGGCTCATTATTACCCGTTTGCTTTGGCAAGAAGCAAAAGAATTACTTGATTGGCATAACTGTGCGCTTGAAAAACCACACAGAAATTATTTTGATAAAATACAAAAAACAGAAGCTGATTACAGTTTTCCATTGATTAAAAAGTTATCAACACAAGCGATTAAAAAATCACATATACCAGAAGCTCAATTTATATTTTGTATTGATGTTCGCTCTGAACCTTTTCGTAGGGCATTAGAGTCCACAGGGGATTATCAAACGTTTGGATTTGCCGGATTTTTTGGTATTCCTTCTCAAATAACCGATACAGTTTCTGGCGATTCATATTCTTCATGCCCTGTGTTACTTACACCAAAACATGAGGTAAAAGAGTCTCCTTCATCTGTTGGGCAATGTAGGCAAATACAAAAAGGTCATAAGCGATTAACGAGTTTAAAAAGGTTATACCAATCAGTAAAATATACTTTTACAGTGCCTTTTGTGCTTGTTGAAATTTTAGGTTTTTTGAGTGGTTTGTGGATGGGTATACGAAGTTTATCACCAAGCCTTGCTTCGACTTTTAAAACATTGGTTCTTAATACTTTTAGAACGCCGTATGATGTAGAGCCGTCACTCGAGAATATCTCTTTTAATGACCAATGTGCCTATGCGCAAGATGCTCTTAGAATGATATCTTTAATTGATAATTTTGCCCCACTAGTAGTTTTTTGTGGTCATGGTAGTACTACAGAGAATAATCCTTACGCTACTGCTCTTGATTGTGGCGCATGTGGAGGAAGGCGTGGTGCTAGCAATGCACGTATAATTGCAGCTATTTTAAATCGATCTGAGGTAAGGTTACATCTTGCAAAAAATGGTATTAATATTCCAGAATCGACACATTTTATTGCAGCAGAGCACAGCACAACTACTGATGAAGTAACGCTTTATAAGGTTTGTGATAACCCACAAACAAAAAAAATAAAAGATGATTTATTAAAAGCTCGTAATATTACTAATTACATTCGACTTCAAAAAATGCAAAAGAATGTGAAACAATCAAATGCAATGTCTAAGGTATTGTTACGCTCACAAGACTGGGCGCAAGCTAGGCCTGAATGGGGATTAGCACGCAATAGTGCTTTTATTGTTGCGCCGCGTGATATTACAGCAGGCCTTGATCTTAACGGTCGTTGCTTTTTACATTCTTATGATTACAAAGAAGATTCAGCAGGGAATTATCTTACCACTATTTTAACTGCACCAATGGTGGTTGCGCAGTGGATAAATATGCAATATCTATTTTCTACACTTGATAATGTAGCGTATGGTAGCGGTAGTAAGGTTACGAAAAATATAACTGGTAAAATAGGAATTATGCAAGGCAATGCAAGTGATCTTATGACAGGTCTTCCTCTTCAGTCAGTATATAGTAGTGATACAAAACCTTATCATGAACTGCAACGCCTTATGACTGTAGTTTTTGCACCTAGATATATGTTGGATAAAATTATTAATAATCAACAAGTATTAAAAAAACTTTTTGGTAATGGTTGGGTTCAAATAGTTGCTATAGAGCCTGAGAGCAGAAAGTCTTATTTACTTAAAAGGGACTTTTCCTGGCAAGAGATTGATTAATGGATAAATCGGTATATTCAGGAAGCTCTGTTGTCCTAACAACTAAGCACGGCAAATCTAGTGCAATAGCACCAGTGTTTTTAGAAATATTGGGAGCGAGTGTTGTAGAATATAATGCTGATACAGATAAGCTTGGAACATTTTCAGGGGAAATAGACCGGAAAGAAAATGCTTTAGAGTGTGCACGTAAGAAATGTGAATGGGCTTTCAATACTTTTGGTAATAAGTTTGATTTTGCTCTTGCAAGTGAGGGGAGTTTTGGACCTCATCCTTTTATTCCTTTTTTCCCTTGTGACAATGAAATTTTATATTTTATCGACCGTCAACGGGTTTTCCATTTACACTTATCACATTTGAGCGAGAAAACAAATTATAGAGTTGGATCAGTATCTTCAATCGAAGAGCTCTATAAATTTGCAAAATCTGTTCAATTTCCCTCTCACGGTTTAATTTTACGTCCTCACGGCATTCCAGTAAAAGAATTAATTTTTAAAGGGATTAACTCATTAGAGATTTTGGAGGTGTCGTTTAAAGAGTGTATAAAATATTCACCCGATAAAAAGGTATGGGTTGAAACTGATATGCGTGCAGACTTTAATCCATCACGTATGAAGGTGATTGGTGAACTTGCTCTTAGACTAGCACAACAGCTTAAAGTGCATTGTCCAAAGTGCCATACTCCAGGATGGGGAAAAGTTAGAGAAGAAAGAGGTTTGATCTGTAGCTCGTGTGGGACAGAAACAGAATTAGTAAAATCAGAAATTTTTAGTTGTGTAAAATGTAGTTATAATGAGAGTGCTAACCGTTCTGATGGTTTAGAAAAAGCAGATCCTGGTAGTTGTCACTATTGTAATCCTTAAATGATGATATGATGCAAACAAAATATTTTAAATTTGATCAGATAAAAGAAGCTGTTGATCTACTAAAAGGTGGAGATATTGTTGCATTGCCAACAGAGACGGTTTATGGTCTTGCTGCTGATGCTAAAAATGAAGACGCGATTAAAAAGATTTTTTTAGCCAAAGGTAGGCCATCTGATCATCCCTTAATTGTTCATATAGACTCGCTGGATATGCTTAATGAATGTGCGCAAGAAGTTTCGCTACAAGCAAAAAAATTAGCTGAACACTTTTGGCCTGGACCGCTGACTATGGTCTTTAAAAAACGTGAAAGTGTCAGCAATTTGATAACAGCAGGATTAGATACTGTTGCTGTAAGAATGCCTCAACATCCAGTTATGCTTGAAGTTATAAAGATGCTTGGCAGGCCACTTGTTGCACCTTCTGCTAACGCTCATAAAAAAACAAGCCCCACTAAACCAGAGCATGTGTTAAAAACTTTAGATGGAAAAATTGCCGGAATAGTTGATGGTGGAATCTGTTCCATTGGTATTGAATCAACTATTATTGATATGACAAAAGAAACCCCTGTCATTCTCAGACCAGGATCTATTACTGCCAAAGCTTTAGAGCAGGTACTTAAGGTAAAGGTTCAAGTCCCATTTGATCACAATCAAAAAATTTCTGGTAATATGAAAATTCATTATCAACCTGAAAAACCTTTATTTCTTTTGTCTCTTGAGCAGATAGAGAATTTGTTACATACAGAATCTAATGTTGCTATTATGCACTATTCAGATCTCGATAAGCAAGAAAGCTGTGTCTATTATAAAATGTCTTCAAAGAGGCAGGATTATGCTAAAGATCTTTATGCGACATTGCATGCTATAGACGCTACGACTGTTGAGAAAATTTTTGTTGAGACGCCACCGCTTTTAAATGAATGGTCTGATGTTAAAGATCGTTTGCTTAAGGCATCTAAAAAATAAAAGTTATTGGCAAATGTAACCCAAAGACGTTTTTTGAAAATTGAGGGGTTTGCCCAGGTTGCGTCTGCACGTAACCATGTATGTTCCACAGCAGAAGTTTGCTTTGTTTAATTAAACCGAGAAAAACTTAAAAAAGGGATAAAGCTGATTGAAATTAGACTTTGAGCCCGTAGCAAGTTGCCATAACACTTCTATAAGTGAAATATACAATGACAAAGATAGAGACTGAAATTTTTACATCACTGTTAGTTTCTGAATATGTAAATTCAAAATTTACAGGTCTTAATGTGGTTGACGCATGGGGTGAAAAAAGCTTTTTTTATAACCCGGACAATCTGTTAAAGCGTGGTATTTATTTTTGTACTATCAAAGAAAACAATGGGGATAATGATAAAGCTTCATTTTTAGATCGACCAGATGTTTTTAGAGTTAATTTTGGGGTATCAAAAAAAACCTTTAGTAGTATTTTTGGTACTGTGCCAAAACGACCGACTAAAGGTAACTGCATTGATGGTGCTTATGATTTTACAGCTCTGGATAGTCTTACGCCTCACCCTGTGTATGGATGGATGGCCTGGGTTTCTATTTTAAACCCGTCTTTTCATTCGTGGAGTCACATAGAGATTCTTTTAGAAGAGAGTTATCAACAGTGCAAAGAAAAGTATAGTCTCAAAAAATTAAAGTAATTTTTTAGTTTTTTTACCATATGATATTTTTTTGTTAAGAAGATATGATCGTTTTACATTTTCAGGAAATTTTTCAATCGCATACCGTAACATAGTGCGCGGCATTCTTACTGCGTATTTTTCTAAAAAGAAAACAAATTTTCCCGTTTTACGCAATATTCATCAGACTGGTTTATCGATTAAATCATGGATATCATTCAGTAGTAATTTTGCTAGAGTAAATGTCTAGACAAGGTCATTTTTACATATAAAGTACCATGTTATTAATATTGCAATGCGCCGCTCCCAGAGGTGTTGTCAACAGGCAAATGTTATAAGCAGTGATCGATCTTTATTGATAGCATGTGGGTCTATAATTAGATGTGCAGACCAATAGGCAAGGTTTCAACGATGTACCTGTTTAAGAGGGAATAGATAAAACTGATAAAGAGTTTTTTAAGATGATCAAATTTTTTTATTGTGCTGTAAAAATAAAAAATGTAAGCAGTTGTTTTTCATTGATGCGTGAATTTATTTGATTAGTAATTTTTTTTAATTAAATAACATATTTTTTACAATCTTATACAAAAATAACAAAAGGGAAGCAGTTTTTATACTTCCCTTTTGTTATTTGTAATTTAGTTTGCGACTAAATTACAAATAAGATTACTACCAACTATTTTGCTTTCTTCTTTCTTCGTTTATTTTTCTTATTTCTTCGTTTTCTTTTATTTGTCTTTCAAGCCTTTCGTCCAACCAAGTCTTAAGGTCTTTTTGGTCTTTTTCAGTATAAGGATGAAGTTCAAGTATTTCATACAACTCCTTCAAAGCTTCAAGTAGTGTCTCTGGATCATTGAAGCCGTAAAAATTAAATAGACTTTCACTAGTTACTCCAATTTTTTCTGCTAAATTTTTTACATTATGGGAATATTTGGAGCAGAGCATTGTAATGAAATGGAAATGACGCTCTTTTTTCAAAAATATAAAATAGTAAAGAAACATGAATCTCTTAGGGGTATAATTATGTGTATCAACATAGGTTTGAGAAATCAATTGGCGCGCATTGTTATAGTCATTTTGTTTAAGACATTTCAACAACATAGCAGATTCATTTAAAATTCTGAAAAAATTTTTCGGCCATGGGTTCTCTGTTATCCATTTTATCACTTCGTGACGCAGTACTATTTCATGGACAGGCGTAGTCAAAGAAAAACATTCTTTGAGTTCTTCAATTTTGTTAGAATAATATGGCGATAGAGAGTGGTTATCTTTATTAAGAACATTAATTATAGATTCCATTTTCTCTAGTAACTGTTTAAGATCTTTTGCAGTAAATTTACTAACAATTTC
This sequence comes from Pseudomonadota bacterium, assembly GCA_027487215.1. GTDB lineage: Bacteria > Babelota > Babeliae > Babelales > CAIQNR01 > JAIYDZ01. Next base: position 7,455 of record JAIYDZ010000003.1, on the reverse strand, counting down.
TTTAAAAGCATCTATTGACTCGCTTTTAATCTTTATCATTTTAATATCTTTAATAGTTGCAGAATTTAAAATATTTTCCATTTCTGCTAAAGCTCTTTTTAACTCGTCTACATTTTTTTCTAACTCTTCTAAAGGTTTAGAAGAGTTAGAAAAAAATGTAGAGAAGAACTTAAACGATTTAATTGAAGTTATATGAGTAGCAAAAAAAGTTGTAATGAGAAAACTTTTTAAAAATAATTTGTTCATACAGAATCCTTTCTATTTTGTAATTAATTTGTATATTATATTGATTTATTATACAAATATATAATACTATCTATTATAAAGTTATTTAAAAATATATCAAAAGGGGTCCTTGATAAGCTTATTAAGCTTATTAGGCTTATCAGGCTTATCAGGCTTATTTTAAACACGTCTTTTTGTTTTTCGCTTACAAAATTTAGCTTGGCCATTGTGACTGCAAGATTATTTTTTAATTAAACATACCAGTGCTTTTGCACGGTCAATAGAAGATTAATTTAAGAAATTAGAAAAAAATAAACTTCGTAATCGAGTGGGTGACTTTGATAGTTTATAAAAAACTTTAACCATATTAATGGTTAAAGTTTTTTATAAAACTATTAATTTATTATGTAGAGGTAGAAATTTTACAGGAATGGTCGATGTTAATTTTATGTTTTTTTATTTGAGTCAACAAGAGAAAGAGCAGAAAACTGTTTTTTAATGCTGCGCAATACCAGTATCGTAATCCTGATAAGCTTATTGTGTGGGCAGTAACTGTCCGGTTCTATTTTGAAAAATATTGAATGTCGTTCTTTTTCAACATTAAAAGACATATTTAACGTCTGGCATAGGATTTTAAGTAACTGTATTGAGTTTGTGATTTTTGTTGAATGAAGACTATGCAACCTTTATTTTTAAAAGGATGGAGGAGAGAGTGGGATTCGAACCCACGATCCGATTAAGGATAACGGTTTTCAAGACCGTCGCAATCGACCACTCTGCCATCTCTCCGTCTCATAGTAATTTCAATAGCAATCTTAACTTTTTACATTTTTTATTCAAGTTTTTAAATGAATAAAAAATGGTGCGCCCGGGAGGGGTCGAACCACCAACCTTCAGATCCGTAGTCTGACGCTCTATCCAATTGAGCTACGGGCGCATTTTAAAATAAATGTAGGGATCAGGATACGATAATGACCAAAAAATGCAACTCTATTTTGTCATAAGTTCTAAAAGAAGGCTTAAAGTAGTGGTTATAGGAAGCTTAAAGTCAATACTCTATGCAAACAGGCCCATTCTGTTCTATTTCTAAAAGTAAAAAAAGCAGTGGGGTTTATCGATGTTTATTATAGCTTTGAAAATGCTTATAGGTGACCGGACAAAGTATTATGGCCTTATATTTGGGGTTGCGTTTGCTACCCTTTTAATGGCTCAACAGATTTCTATTTTTTTGGGGCTTATTACTCGGGTTGCCAATCCTATTTATGCTATTCCTGAAGTTGATTTATGGGTGATGGATCCTCGTGTGCGATATCTTGAAGAAGTAGAACCGATGAGAGATATAGAGCTGAGCCGCGTAAAAGGTATTGAAGGTGTTGAATGGGCTGTTCCTTTTTATAAAGGTCAAGCAGTCATAAGAAGGGCAGATGGAGATACTCAACAAGTGCAACTTATTGGAGTGGATGATATCTCATTAATTGGATTGCCACGCAGGGCTGTACTGGGAGATCTTACTTCTATTAAAAGACCGCAAACAGCACTTATTGAAAAAAAGGGCTATATGTTTATGTGGCCGGATCAATCATTTGAAATTAATAAAACTTTAGAATTAAATGACAACAGACTTGTTATTCGGGGTATTTGTCAAGGCCTCCCTACTTTTTTAACTTTTCCTACGCTCTATGTTTCATATAGTACTGCTGTTTCGCTTACTCCCCCTACACGAAAAAAGCTTCCTTTTATTTTGGTAAAAGCACAGAAGAATGAAAATCTTAAAATACTTAAAGAAAGAATACAAAAAATTACTCATCTTCAAGTTCTTACCAGTTCAGAGTTTGCTTGGAGAAGTATTAGTTACATTTTAGAAAGAACCGCAATTCCTATTAATTTTGGTATCACTATTTTATTGGGAATTATTATTGGTGGAGCAATTACAGCGCAGACTTTTTATCTGTTTATCATAGAACATATCAAACAGTTTGGTGCGATGAAAGCGATTGGTTTTTCTAATGGTCAACTTTTTAAATTAGTGATGATTCAAGCTCTGTTTGTTTGTATTAGTGGATTTGGCTTAGGAATTGGTGCAACGGCGCTCTTTTTTAGTCTTATGTCAGGAAAGCCATCTTTTGAAGGGTTTCTTTTAAAGTGGTACGTGATTGCTGGTACGTTTGGATTAATAATTTCTATTATTTTGTTATCAATCTCTTTTAGTCTTTATAGAGTTTTTAAACTTGATCCTGCAACTATTTTCAGGAGCATGTTGTGAAGAAAAAAATTTTTTTGGACAATCTGTCTAAAGACTTTTTAATTGGGGACTCAGTTTTTCAGGCAGTTAAGGATATTTCCTTAGAACTATTTTTTGGGGAAATGACTATGATTGTCGGACCTTCTGGGTGCGGAAAAACAACGCTGCTGTCACTTCTTTCAGGAATTCTTTTACCTTCGCAAGGGTCGGTGCAGATTGATAGTACTGATCTGACAAATTTATCTGATTATGAAAAAACATTATACAGAAGACATAATATAGGATTTATATTTCAAGAATATAATCTTATTCCTTCATTGAGTATTTCAGAAAATGTTGCACTTCCTCTTATAGCGCTTGGTTTTTCTTATGAAGAGTCTCTTGAAAAAGCTGAAAAAACCTTAGCATTTTTAGCCATACACAATAGAAGTACTCAGTTGCCAGCGCAGCTGTCGGGTGGTGAAAAACAACGAGTAGCTATTGCGCGTGGTCTTATTCAAGATCCATTAGTACTTGTTTGTGATGAACCAACTGCTTCTCTAGACGGTAAAAATGGTCACGAGGTAATGACACTTTTAAGAAATATTGCAAACAAACCAGAAAGAGCAGTTATTATCGTGTCACATGATCAGCGAATATTTAGTTTTGCAGACCGGGTCATTGAAATGGAAGATGGAAAAATTATCAAAGATGAACGGAAAGCGATAACTTTTTAGCGAGGGATAATAAGAATGCAAAGTTTAATCGAAAAGTTGAATAATTTTAAACTACCATTGCTTGCACTGTGTGGATTAGGGTTTGCTCTTTTTTTTGCACTCAATAAAAAACCGCTTGTCAAACAAGCTCCTCTTGTTACGCCAGCTTTAAATCCGTATGAAGATGCGGTTGCAGGTATAGGATTTATAGAACCTAAAACAGATTTTTTAGTACTTTCTACTTCGCTTTCAGGAATAGTCAGAGACATCTATGTGCACGAAGGTCAAATAGTTAAGACGGGTGATCCTCTTTATAGTCTCGATCAAAGAGAAATAAATGCACAAATAGAGGTGCTTAAAAAACAACTTGAAAGTGCAAAAATCGAATACGAACATTATGAAAAAGTATTTAGACGTATTAAAGAATTAAATGCTTCAGGAGCTCTTTCTCAAGATGAATATGATACGAGGATGTATTCTTTTAACAAAGCCCAAGCGGCATATGAACTTGTTCAAGCACAATTAAATCAGGCACTTGTTATGAAACAACTTCATACTACTACTGCACCAATTCCTGGAACTATTATCGATGTTTCGCTTGATAAAGGAAAGTTTCTGAGCAGTTCTTCATTAGAAGCACCCATGACGATGGGCGATCTATCACAATTGTATCTTCAAGTAGAAATCGATGAAGAATATGCTCCTTATATTTCAGATAAAGCTCCTGCAAAAGCTTTTGAAAAAGAAAATACAATAAAAGGTTATGAGCTGAAGTTTATTGGTAAAGAACATTATGTTGAACCTAAGAAAAACCTGAGCACAGGAAATCAACGGGTAGACACAAGAATTCTTAAACTGCTTTATGCACTTCCTCCAGAGGCACACCATTTATTTCCAGGGCAACAACTTGATGTGTTTATAAAAAAAGATGGGCATGAATAACGTATGAAAAAATTTTTTTTATCCATAGTTTGCATAAGTCTTTTTCTTGCTGGATGTTCACAAAAATTTTTAAAAGAAGAATGTGAAACCCATTACAAACCAGTAACTAGTAGTGTGTTTTTAACTCAACAAGCATGGTGGCAACAGTTTGAAAGCCCTATCATCAATCAATTAGTACAGCATGCTTTAGAGCAAAATTTTTCTTTAAAAGCAGCAATTGCTCGAATTAAAGAAGCGTATTCAGATAAAGTTATTACGCAAGCAGGAGCTCTTGGTTCTTTTGATATAGAAGGTGTAGGTATTGCTGCAAATTCTTATACTAGAAATATGGATAAAAACATCCAAATAGGATTGAAAAGTGCAATCCCTCTTGATTTTGCAGGCAGCAAGCGTGCACGATTTAATTCTTCTGACGCTCTGCTTAACGCTACTGTAGAGCAAGCGCAAACAGTCAAAAATGACCTTATAGCAGCCGTGGTAAATACCTATATAACGCTTTATCATACCGATAAAATTATAATTGAATACAAGGAACTACTTGCTATTCAAGAGCAAGAGCTCTCTCTTGTATCACAACTTTATCAAAGCGGCGTACGAACGGTTTCTGATGTGGAAGACGCTTCTATTGCAACACAAAAAACGGCAGTTGCACTGCATTCATTTTCGTTACAGAATATTCAAGAATATTATCGCCTTAAATATTTGCTTGGAACTTTTCCTGATGATATGACAGTTGATCAATTGCTTGAAAACAATATTAAAAACCTCTCAACTCCTCTATTGGACAATGTTTTAAATATTCCGGTAGAACATATAAAACAACATCCAACTTTGCAATCGCTCTATTTTGAAATAATAAGTGCTCAAGCAAACCTTAAAGAAGCAGAAGCAAATCTTTGGCCGCAGCTGAGCTTTTCTGCTTTTTTTGGAATTCACAAAAGTTCACTTAATTTTTTAGTTGATAAAAGCCCTTATCTCTGGTCATCTGCAATTAATTTGTCTCAGCATGTTTTTAATTTTGGAAGATTGAAAGCTGTCGTTGAAAAAAATAAAATTACTGTAGAAAGAAAGATTGTCGAGTATCAAAATGCGATTCAAGAAATATTACAAAAATCCTATGTTGCTCTTAATAGCTATGTAATTATTTGCAAGCAAAAAGAAGATTTGCTTAGAAAAACTAATTCACATAAAAAACAAGTAATGATTTCTCAACAACAACAAGAAAAAGGTTTGATCAATAAAATAGATTATTTAAAAATTAAAGAGTCGTTTTTATTTAATGCTATTGAAATTATAAAGACAGACAATCAACTCTGTAGAACTTACACTGATTTTTGTAGAGAGACAGGAATAGCGACTATTTTAAGATAGAGACTGGTGGAGAGGAAGGGATTCGAACCCTCGATCCAGGTCTCCCCGGAAACTTGCTTAGCAGGCAAGCGCTTTCGACCACTCAGCCACCTCTCCCTATATGCTCTATAAAAAAATTTCAAAAGAAGCTAAGGTGCTAAAATAATACGACATTCAACACTTTATGCAAGTTTTTATTTGAAAGATAAGGTCTATGGCACTTACAGTTCAGGTTAAGGTAGTTCCTTCCTCCGGTAGATCCTCATGGCAGCTTGATAAAAATGGGCAGCTTAAATGTTTTTTAAAGAGTGCTCCTGAAGCTGGTGCTGCCAATAAGGAGCTTATTAAAACCCTTGCAAAGCTGCTAGGGATGCCTCAGAACGATGTGGAAATTGTCAGAGGGCTTACAGATCGAACTAAGCTTATTAAGATTCATGGGGACCTTTCTCAAGAAGCTTTTTTTGAAAAACTGGGTCTTGCTCAGCAGCTATCTTTAACTCATTTATAAATTTATTCCGATATTCGGTGTGTTCTTAAGCTTTGATTTGACTAACAGGCTCTTTTGCTTTATCTTTTTGACACGTATCAAATAGTGCTGCCGGGATGGCGGAATTGGTAGACGCACGGGACTCAAAATCCCGCAGTGTTTGACACTATGCCGGTTCGAGTCCGGCTCTCGGCACCATATTTTCAGGAGAATCTGAAGTGGCACTAGATAACTGTATTTTCTGTAAAATCATTTCTGGCACAATTCCTTCTTCTTTTATTGCACAAAATGATCATGTCATTGTCATTAAGGACATCAGTCCAAAAACGCCATCTCATTTTCTTATCATTCCCAAAAAACATATTGCTGACGTGTCATGCTTAACTGCTGATGATCGAGAGTACGCATCAGCTATTTTATTAATGGCACAGCAGCTTTCTCACTCAAATGAGTCGCTGCGTGAATTTAGATTGGTGAGTAACAATGGCACGACAATGGGGCAATCAGTCTTTCATATTCATTTTCATTTTCTTGCCGGCGCTCATTTGAGTTTTTAAATGCACAATCAGTTTTTGCTTTCAAATTGTGCAGATGATTTTTTGGGGTCAAAGTGCTACAGATCAAAAAGAGATGATTATTAAGATATAAAAAATGGGATACAAATTCCTTATAAAGAAAAAGACATCTGTTACGATGCCTTTTTCTTTTGCAGTGTTTTATTTATAGAAAATTTTTATTTATTTAAATCCAATTTTTCTAAATTTAAATCGGTCTGTTTATTTAGGTGTAATTGATTTAATTGTTGAGCAACTTCCTGCGCAGCGGCGCGTTCTCTACGTTTTTTTTCAAGACTCACAGCTTGTTCTTTGAGCATTATTGCCATGAGAAGATCAAGCTGATTTATGGGTTCAAGATTATCTTCTTTGTCAAAGATAAGAACTCGTTTTGCAGGGTTATTATTAATGAGAGGGTAAGCATGATTATTTCGTCGAGCATCACGTGAAGCTTTTTTAGCAGCAGCATACTTTTGTTTTTGTGAAAGAGGCTTGATGAGGTTATTTTCCGAACACAAAAGAGTAGTCTGAAAAGCAGCAAGTATGAATAATGCGAAATACTGATGCATTAGATCGTCCTTTGGTCAAAGAAGTATGTATATATTTACTCACCTGTATAACTACAGCAGAAAACTTAGGACAACAGGTAAAGCCTTAGAATAATTTGTGAGTCCCGTTCCCCCTGACCCTTCAAAGATATTTCTAAAGCTTTTACACATGTGCTTTATTACGTCTTTTTTTTGGAGGGTTGGCGTTTTTTATGACCAACGGACCGTCAATTATGCCAGATTGCAGTACGCTGTCAAATTAACTGCAGTAGCAGTTTCGCGTTTAAGCTTAGAGCTTATCTCAAAATTAATTGAGTAAAAAAAACGAGCCTTTTTTGGTATAATTGTTTTAGTAAAAAACTCCAAAAAAAAGGCTCAGTATGAGATTATCAGATTCTGTTTATGAAGCAAT
>JAIYDZ010000001.1 GCA_027487215.1 Pseudomonadota bacterium | reverse complement strand
TCAAATGTTGGGCTTAAAGGATCAGCTTCTATAACCAGAAGTGGCAAATCTTTAAAAGAAACGACTGACCGAGTTGGTTTTCTTGTAAGCGAAGTAGCTAATTTTAATAAACTTGGTATCGGCAAATTTCCAGAAAAATCAATTGCTGATTTAGTAAAACCTTATACAGACTTTTTCTTTTCTATCATCATGTCTTTGGGAACACTTAAAGATGAAACCGGCAAAAAACTGTTTGGAGTGTTTGATATTCAAAATGTACAACCTACCAGCAACATTCAACTTCAGAGTAAGCAACTTAAGATAGGTGATGCAGTTGGTACGGCCCTTGAAAAAACCATCCCTGCTATAATTACATCACTTCACGATCAACTCCTACAAGCAGAATCGAATCTTGAAAAAGCTAATAAAAAGAGTAGTAGTTCTGATAGTGCAAGTACTGAAACATCTACTAAATTAGCTCAGTTAGAAAAAGATATACAAGAACGTAATGAGATGCTCGAAAAAAATAATACCCGCATCAAAGATCTTGAAAATCAATTAGCAGCAGCAACATCTAAGACTGGACAAAGTACTGCTAAAAAAACAGACGCTGTTTCCTATCATACACTAGCAGGAGCCGACACGGCTCCTTCGCCTTCACCAAAAGCAGCAACTGCTGCTGCATCACCGTTAGAACCAGCTGTTTCAGCTACTTCACCAACAGCGCCTGATGCTGGTCAACCAGCCGCTCAGCTTTTTAGTGCAGTCAGGATTTTAATAGTAGCACGTCAGGCTCAGGACACGCAAAACGATAAGGATGCGTTGTTTGAGTATATCAAAAATCTTGAATCAAAATTTGAACTTAGTGTAAAAACAAACCGTGATAGTTTAATAAAATTTAATAATTTTATTAGTACACTAGAAGCCAAAATTAGATTCATCGTCGGTGAGGAGAAAAAGATTTTGTTTGATAAAATCTTTCCTCCTTTAGTTTTACCTTCACAACAACAAAAAATGGCTCCTGTAGCAGTTTATACTATTGAGCAATTGAACGCACTCATTGAAAAAGACGGGTATGAAACACCTGAAAAGTTTTTAAGTGCCGTTAAAGAGAAAATAGATAGCTTCGTGAAGGCAAGCGGCATGAACTTGAATATAATTGTAGAAATAACAAGCATGTTTGCACCATATATGACTACTTTAGGCATACTAGAAAATCAGCTAGAGAAAGCTCTCTTAGCAAAAAACGAGGAAGCAGCCTTAGCTTTCGTCAATGTAATTAGAGAAGTCTTTATTAAGCTTCGTACTGAACAAGAAGAAACGGAAAAATCTCTTATTGAAGCACAAAATAAACTCAAAGAGGTTGCTGAAGAAACTGATCTTGTAGAACAACTTACTCAAAATAATCTTATTGCAGATGGCACACTCACTGATGATGTAAAAAGCCTTGATGACGGTTCGCTCAAAAACATTATGCTTGCAGTAGGAATAATGGAAGGCTCCATCTTAGCAGGACTCGCTGATGAAGCATTAAAAACAGAAGTAGCTGCAAAACTTCCTAAATTCCCTACACCTGGTCAGGTTCTTAAAGCGATGGTCGTTAAAAAAGCTCAAAGAGATATTGATCAATTGATAAATGGTCTTACACCAGAAACTAAATCTGGAGTGAAAGTAGATCAAGAAATAATGAAGGCAATTGATGACAGTTTAAAGACTGCAAAAACCAAGTTTGATCAAATAACACAAAAGACAAAGGCAAGATTGAGTGATATTGAATTCAAAGCTCTTAAAAAAAGTCTAGAAAGTCTCAATAACTCTATGAAAGCTGGAGCTAAAGGAGACTCAATTACTAAGCTAAAAGACATTAAACTCATGCAATCAGTTGAACAAATTACTAACATACAAACACGAGTCAATCAAATATCAGAGGAGGCAATGAGACGAGCTGCACAGAGATTAACTCCTCAGGCAAGAAAGCAACTCACTCGAGTTGGTCAAGCTTTCACCCAAGCAAGTCAAAGAGCTTCACGCTTTTTACAAAGAATGCCAAAATAACATTCTTAGACTACAAAAAAAGAGGCTCCTTAACCGGAGCCTTTTTCTTTTACTTAGAACTCCATTTCAACTTTCCACAGTGATTCAAGACATCTTTCAAGCAATGTACTCTGAGGATTGAACTCTAAAAGATGGCGTGCTTTAGTGACATCTGCAATCACAACTGGTAAGTCAGCATTGCTACGCTTGCTAGAAATCACCTTACATTCTTTTTGAGTAACCAGTACTGCCGTATCAATTACCTGTTTTACCGACCAGCCTCGGCCTGTCCCCACATTAAACACATCACAAGGTTTTTGATAGGCAAGATGCTCGAGTGCTTTGTGCACAGCAAATGCACAATCCTGTACATGAACATAGTCACGCACTGCTGTTCCATCAGAACTTGGATAGTCATTACCAAACAGATAAAATGGTGCGCCTGATTTGCATGCACTTATCACTAAAGGAATAAGATGAGTTTCAGGAATATGCCACTCTTTAAGTCCCGAGCCAGGAATGGCTCCTGCAATATTAAAATAACGCAAAATCACAAACCGTAACTCACTTACTCGCGCACAGTCTTGAATAATAGTCTCTATCATTAATTTTGATGAGCCATACGGAGTAAGGGGTACACAGGGATGCTTTTCGTCAAGAGGAATATACTGCGGTGCTCCATAGACTGCACTACTAGAACAGAATACTAAAGACTTAATAATGTGTTCATCCATAACCTCAAGCAGTGTAATTGTTTTTGCTACGTTAGCGTAATAACACTCAAGTGGTTTTTGTAATGACACCTGTCCTTGAATAGATGAGGCACAATGGACAACAGTTTGAATGACTTGTTCTTTAAAAATCTTTTTAAGGATATGAGCATCTCCATAATCACCATGATAGACACGCGCCCATTGTGGGGTAAAATGCTGATTGTGCTCAAAACTGTCAAGTATTACTACCTTATATCCTTGCTGAGCTAAAACGTAGCTTATATGCGATCCTAAATAGCCAGCGCCACCCGTTATCAAAATAGTAGATTTTTGCTTCATTTAAGCCTCCCAGACGCGTTTTATTGATTTTTTAGTGGTACTCTTTTTATACTAAAACAAATGGAAACACTTCTGGGACTTACTTTACATAAATGGAGGCACTCATGAAAAGTATGAAACTTTTTATTTCTACGCTTGCTCTTATAACTATTATTGCAAGCGGCGTTAAACTAGCAGCTGATGTTTCTTCAGCCAACCAAATAAGCGCTGTAGACAAAAACACCAGCAGAGCATATCACGTGTCTGTTGTTTTTGCATACACCCAACCAAAAAAACTTGATTCTCAAGAACGACAGATGCTGCGCGAAGCAGAACGAGGGTTTCGTGATGCAAGTGAAGTAAAAATTCATAAAGCAATTAAAACAAAATATACGAAAGTCAATTTAGATAAAGTTCCTGAGTTTGCAGAAAACTTTGAACTTGAACAAACAGTAAACAAAGGCTATGTACTCCTTTTTAAACAAGGTGAACATCTTGAAACATTAGAAATTGATCTAACCCAGGGCGCTCCACACAACGAGGTTTATAATACTGTACAAGAGGGAATCGACCAACATCTTGGCACTTTTATTGACCGCACTATTAATCAAGCGGAAGAACACAAAAAAGAAGTTGAACTTGAACAAGCTCGTGCAGAAAGAAATATTATCATCAACAACGGCCCTGTATGGGATTATTGGTACAATGGTTATTCACGACCGTATGGATATTCACCATTTGGTTATTACTATTACCATAGATGGCATCATTGATCAGCACAGAAAATAAAAGTATGAAGACAAAAAAATACCACCATTTAACCGGTGGTATTTTTATTTTTTAAATTAGTTAAAAGTTACGCTGCGTGAGCACAACACTTTTTAAACTTCTTACCTGAACCGCACGGACACTGATCATTACGACCAGTCTTTGGTTCATCACGAGACATGGTACCGCTGTCGCCGACAGAATCACCCGCACCTACTAAATTAAGTTCTTCAAGCTCATCTTCACGTTTACGTTCAATCTCTGTTGCGTCAAATGATTCAAGGTTCAAATGGAATAAGCGATGAACAATTTCCCAACGAATATGACGCATCATGTCTTCAAACATACCAAACGCTTCTTTTTTATATTCAATAAGCGGATTTTTTTGGCCCCAGCTTCGCAAACTAATGCCCTCTTTTAAATGATCAAGGTTAAGCATATGTTGCTTCCATGATTGATCAATTGTTTCAAGCATTAACCATTTTTCTGCTTGAGCCATTTGGTCTTGATCTTTTGCAGAACGGAATAAACTGTACTGCTCAAGAACATAGTTAATAACATCTTTTTGAAATGCATCAGCATTTGAAAGATTAAACGGTTGTTGTTGGAGTAATGTTTTATCAAGACGGGTCATACGAGAAAGAAACTCAAACAGTCCTTCAACCTCTTGCGGGGTCATTACTCTTTGAGGAACAAGTTGTGCAAAAATGTCTTGCATGCTACCCACAATCATATCACCAACTAACTCATGAATCTGCTGGGCACCTTCAAGCACCTCGCGACGGTAGTTATAAATAACTTTGCGATGTTGGTTCATCACATCATCGTATTCAAGCAAATGTTTACGAATTTCAAAGTTATGTTTTTCAACTTTTTCCTGTGCATGCTCAATAGTTTTTGATACAAATGGCGATTCAATCGTTTCGTCTTCAGTCATTCCATAATATTTCATGCGATCATGAAGTTGTGTTCCTGCAAACACACGAATCAGTTCATCTTGCAACGAAATATAAAAACGGGATTCACCGTTATCACCTTGACGACCCGCACGACCACGCAGCTGGTTATCAATACGACGACTTTCATGACGCTCAGTACCTAAAATATAAAGGCCACCTGCTGCCAGCGCGTCCGGTGTTAATTTAATATCAGTACCACGACCAGCCATGTTTGTGGCGATAGTAATACGTCCAGCCTCACCAGCATGCTCAACAATCTCTGCTTCGCGTGCGTGTTGTTTTGCGTTAAGAACTTCATGAGGTAAATGTTCAGCTTGTAAAACCTGACTTAAACGCTCTGAAGTTTCAACCGCAATAGTACCCACAAGTACTGGCTGACCCTTTGCATACCGTTCTTTAATATCAGCTACGATAGCTTTGAACTTTGAACTTTCTGATAAAAAGATAATGTCTGCTTTATCTTGTCGCACCATCGGACGATTGGTTGGAATAGACACTACATCAAGTTTATAAATGTTATGAAATTCTTCAGATTCAGTCATTGCAGTACCAGTCATACCACCAAGCTTTTTAAATAATCTAAAAAAGTTCTGAAGCGTAATAGAAGCAAGCGTCTGACTTTCACGCTCAACAGTTACGCCTTCTTTTGCTTCAATTGCTTGATGCAAACCATCGCTGTAACGACGTCCTGGTAAAATACGACCTGTAAATTCATCAACAATCAACACTTGATTATCACGAACTACATATTCAACGTCTACACGAAACAACACATTTGCGCGCAGCGCCTGAGTCACATGATGTAACGTATTTAAATTTTCAATTGCGTACATATTGGTCAAACCAAAAAATGCTTCCACCTTATCATTTCCTGATTCAGTAAGCAGCACGGTACGCTGTTTTTCATCAACTTCGTAGTCAACTTCGGCGATAAGATTTTTTACCGACTGATCAGCTTGACCATATAACTTACTTTCACCATCGGTTGAACCAGAAATGATTAAAGGAGTACGCGCCTCATCGATCAAAATAGAATCGACTTCGTCCACAATAGCAAAATGAAGATCGCGTTGTACGTAATCTTCAAGACGGAATTTCATATTATCACGCAAATAGTCAAAACCAAGTTCGTTGTTAGTTGCGTAAATAACATCTGATTGATACACCGTTTTACGGTCAGAATCACTCATTGAGTTTTGTAAACATCCAACAGTCAATCCCAAAAATTCAAATATGGGAGCCATCCACTGTGAGTCACGGCGTGCAAGATAGTCGTTTACCGTCACAAGAAAAGCACTGTGACCAGAAAGCGCATTAAGATATAATGGCAAAGTTGCAGTAAGAGTTTTACCTTCACCAGTTTTCATTTCTGCAATTTTACCTGAGTGCATCACTATTCCACCAATCAACTGCACATCATAATGACGTTGACCAGTAATTCTAAATGATGTTTCACGAACAACCGCAAATGCTTCCGGCAAAATATCATCTAACGTTTTACCAGAAGCTAACTGCGCACGAAATTCATTTGTTTTTGCTGCAAGCTCTTCGTTTGAAAGAGCTTTTATTGAGGGCTCAAGGCTATTAATTTTTTCAACAAGTGGCCGAATGCTTTTAAGTTCACGCTCGTTGCGTGTACCAAAGATCTTGGCTATAAATGTAGTTATCATTCCTGTACATCCCTCACGGTTGATTAAGTAGTTTTTTAATTTTTGTCAGTTTAAACAACACTGCTTACTATTTCAATGAAACCACAGTAACATTGCGGCTCTCTGTTCCCGATTCACGTCTGTATGAACAGTATATCTCGTTACAAATCGTGCACTGATTATACTCGTAATACAGCTGCGCAGCAGGCACTCCTTCTTTTTTTAGTAACGCTGCATTGTACCGAGGAATATCAAAATACCAGCTTTTTCCTCTTTTAACCACCGCATCATACAAAAACACTGTCGACAAAGCATCTAAAAACTTTTGATCGACTTGATAACAACAGGATAGTGCACATGGTCCAAACCATACCTGTATATCAGACACTGATGATCCATAATCAGTTTTAAAAAGGTTCAACGTTTTGATCACAATCTGATCCACCGTACCACGCCATCCGGCATGCACGAGTGCTACCGCCTCTTTTACCGGATCATACAGTACCAACGGCAAGCAATCGGCAGTACGAATCATTAACCCTATTCCCGAAGCACTGGTGATTAATCCATCAGCTTGAGTGCCAAACCATTGCTCAAAAAGAAGAGGGTCATTACTTTCAACTTTTACTATCTGTGTTCCATGAACTTGTAAAACGCTTACTAAGGATGAAAAATCTGCCTGTCGAGCAAAACTTACAAACGGCTCCTTGTTTACAACCTCTGTGTGCAAAGATCCCTGCCAGTGGTCTCTTTCCATACAGTTTGCTTTTTCGCCCCATAAAATGGTTAATTTACCCTGTTTATGAACTCTCATTGAAGACTCTTTCTTTTAATTTTATGCCAGTATACCATGCAATCGTTAAAGAATAAGCTTACAAGCTTTACTACTATTAAGCCTGACGGGAAGGCTTTTTACAGGTCTGATTGGCTCTGGTAAAATTATAATACAATCGCTATATGGACGGTTATCATAAATGGAGTTTACTTATGAAAAGAATGCTATGGATTACCTTTGCCGGTTTTATACTGTCTACACAACCAGTTTTGTCCCATGATGCTCAAAAATCAACTTCGTATAAAGATATCCTTCTTGGTTCAGTTATCGGAGCAGGTTTGTGTGGCGCTGCAGTATTTGCTCGATCAAAAGGTGCAACAGTTACACTCAGAAGCGGAGCATTTAAAACTTTTATTTCTGAGTTATTACCATGGAATAGAAAAAGCAAAGAAATGAAAAACTTAGAATCACAGATAAAAGCAATAGAAGAGCATCTTAAAAGCTTTGATGCAAAAAACCAGAGCCTTTCAGAAGGACTTACAGCATTACAAAAAGACTCCAACAAGCAAGGGCGCCGCATTGAAGAAGAAGTTGCAGGGCTAAGAGCTTACACTACTCATAGAACTTCTGAAATCAAAACCATGCTGTCAGAGCACGGCAAAATACTTGAAGGCCATACTCAAACACTTGCACAACACGGCGTAAAACTTACAGACCATACAGATAAAATTAATGATCTTCAAACGACTGTTAATGCAATTAAGTTTATCGGCGAGGATACCAATCTCAAAGTAACCCGCCTTGATAATGCCGTTAAAAATGTACTAACAGCCTTTGCCAACTACACACAAAACAATGGGCGTAAATTCTGGATATGGTCAGAAAATAAACTTTCAGAGTCTGACCAAAAAAAACTTTCTTAAATTTCTCTTTTTAGCCTGATCTTAAAAGTGACCATTAAAGTTTGACCTACAACTTTAGTGGTCTTATTTTTATTTAAAATCATTCTATTTCCCTCTCTATAAAAAGCAGAATTTTGCCTTATATAAAGCCTTTTCTTGTGTTTTTAACCTCAAGACTGTTACCCTTAAATTAAATGGAAAATTACTCCCGCTCAAACGGAAGTAAGGAGTTACTTTAAGGAGGTTATAATGAAGAAATTATTTTGTGCTCTTACGTTACTTATAAGCCCACATTTTATGCACGCAGCCGGCACAGGCCCTTTAGCCCCAACCAGCATTCAACCACAAAACCAAACTGGTCAAACAGTCACAGATCAAGAACTGGTACAAAAAACATTTGAGAGTTTCATGCAACAACTGAACAGCATACCTTCCCAACAGTTTGACCAAAATACTCTCATGCAGGCTGAAGCCTCTCTAAATTTTCTTTCTATTCTTAATGTAGCGCTCACTAACGTTTTACAAGCAAAATTACAAACAAAATCACAACTTAAAAATCGTGCCGACTGGAATAAAATACAGTCACTAGACAGCCAGATAAAAACATTACAAGTTTTTGCACCAGAAATGAAAAATTTAAATCTTCTGGGCCAAGACTTGGTTTTCCTTGCGAAAAATCCTCAGTTTCTCAGTAGTTTAAAAGGATGCTCTCCAGCGTTACAAAAAGAAGTAACAAGAAGTCTTACTGAACTTTTACAAACCACCGGTGCAACTGCTACGGGAACAACCATAAGAAATGCACTTGCACGTTTCAATAAAGCGCCAGAAGAAAAAGAATCGCTAAATAAAAAATCTTATGAAAACAACGCTGGTCAATTTAATGATGCTGCTATAGAAAAAAGTTATGATTCGCTTCTTGGGGAAATTGGTGGAATTTTGTTGATTACAAAGCTATTTAATGGAGAAACATTTCTAAGCGGGCTTGTCCATATTTTTAACACATTTATACCAGCACTGTTTACCGTTGCCCAAGATCAAACACTACAATTAACAGGTGACCAAAGAACCGCACTTTATTCCACACGAGATATGGTTCAAAAAACAGTCCACTTGGTAGAAACAGTTGATCAAATCATCAAAAATTTAGATCCCCGTATTGGTTCAAGTCTTCAGGAACTTTCTCCAGATCTAAAAAAAGAAATTGTAAAGGTAACCAACAACTGGATTGCACTTAACCAAGGAACTACCAAAGCAGAAGCTCTTAAAAAGATGATTATGGAAAGAAGTTTTTAAAAATAAGATTTTATTAGAAATTTAATTAATTATGGAGGTTATGATGAAAAAATTATTATTTACTCTTACGCTACTGACCGCTTCACACGCTGTACAGGCTGCCGGCACAGGCCCTGTGGGACCAAACCCAGCTCCACAAAACCAAATGGATCAGACGATCACTACGTCAATGTCTGGCAGTGAACAAATATTGGAAGCATTGCCGTTCATCTTAATGTTTTTACCAACAGACCAAGCGGGCATAGAAAAAATGAACGCTCAGCTGGCACCACAAGTGCAAGCAGGACTGACCACACTTGATGTCGCCCTTTCAACAATGAACCGTTTTTTACATCAAGATACAAAATTTAGTTTAACAGCTGATCAAAAGATCATTGTTCAGGGATTAATCGATGTAATTACAACCATCAAAGGATTCATTCCACAAACAACGCTTCTTGTTAATCAAATGATGGCACTTGCTCCTCAAAAAGAAGGCGTTAGATTACTGTTTGAAAAAAATCAGGAATTGCTACGCACAACGCTTTTAGAGGAATACAAAAAAGCAGTAGAACGAACAACCGAGCAAGAAGTAAGAACTGTTCTTCAAAAAGCTATTACCTTTATTGAACAAGCAAAACCACAACAATCACCAGTGGAAATAGCTGATCTACCAGAAGTTGCTGCTGAAGGATCGGCAGTGGTTGAACAACCAAAAACAATACTTCGCTCATTTGATCCAGAAGCTGATACTGAAAAACCGGTAGTCAGTGCTCCTAAAGCAACCTTACTTAATGCACAACCAGATAAAGTTGAAGGTGCTGTAGAACCTGAACCACTTACTGTTAAAAACTTTACATTTAAAGAGAACGCAACCACTTAAGAAGATCATGGTCACTTTATGCAACTCTTAAATCTACAAGAAAAAAAAGTGCAGCAAAACGAAATAAAGGAATGTAACATGAAAATAAACATTTTTCTGACAACTCTTTTAGCAGGATCTATGATGAGCATCCATGCTCATGCATGTAAATACGAAGTACTAGCAACAACAGCATTTGAAAATATTCCTCTTTTAGTACCTTTACAACAAACCACAGAGGAATTAGAAGCGGGACATCTTGCTCTTGGCGCAATTGAATCTGCTTTCATGAAATTTATAGCGCAAAACTCTATAAATTCCAATAAGTTAGCTGCTAAAGAACAAGAAACGCTTAAACAGTTACTTTTTTTCTTTGATAAGACTTCTACTTATCTTAAATTTCTAGGCAAACTAGTAAGACATTATGAAAGTATTGCTGCTACTTTACATCCTTTTGTACCTGAGCTACAAACACATTTAAAAAAGCAATTAGAAGAGCAACTTAAAAGTCCTTCAATTGAAAAATCGGTTAAAGAAAATTTACAAAAAATACACGCAATACTTAATAAAACAGTTTTTTTAACTGCTTCAAAAAGTGGATTAGAGCTTCAAGCTGATGGTCAAACACTTGTGCTCAACTTAGGAAAATCTATAGATGATAAACAGATGAAAAACTTTACACAAACAGCAAAAATCATTATTCCTCTAATTAATAGTTTATTTGATCCGCTAGCAGATAAAGAGATCTCACAAGAGATTCTTCTGTTACTCTTTTATTTACGTACAGCTGCAGCTTTACGCCTCTCATCTCTACAAGACATTGGACACTTCTTCACCAAAGAAGCAGATGGCAAACCTCAAGGTTTATTTACACTTTATGAACTTGATAAAAAATATGCAAAAACATTACTCCCATTGATTGTGGAAGAGTTTCAAGATCTTTTAAAACATGCAGATACAACAGATTCAGTAGTAGAAAAAATCAAAGATCTTGTTTCAGAGTTTAAAGCTAAAAAAACACTTCTTTCATCAGAAATCATTAACGAACTCAAGCTTCATGGAGCTGATGTTTCTACAATTGAAGAAGCTCCTCACTGCATTCCTGGTCACGATTATACCTCTCACAAAGACAATTGCCCTTGTAAAAAAGCTATGAAAGCCGCCATTGTTTAAAAAAAATAAATAAAGTTAAAAAAGGAGAAGGCAATGAAAAAACTTATACTTTTAGGTATTACATTAGGGTCTGCTAACAGGGCTTTTGCACACCAACCACAACCAGAAAAATTTAATGCTCAGCTGCCTGCAATGGCTGCGCATGCAATAAGCACTGTAAAATAAAAACATTCAAGAAAGGATTTGTCATGAAACTCATCTATGTTCCTTTTTTTTTAACTTTAGTCAGTTGTATTGGATCAGAATTGTATTTTGATCCAACAAAACATTCTCCCCTTGAAAAAAGTTTCATTCCTTTTAAAAATCAAAAAATTTCTAGTGCGGCGATCTCACCTGATGGAAAAGCTATTGTAATAGGAACAGAAAACGGAAAAACAGCTCTGTTTTATCCTTTTGAAGAGGATAAAGACTTAATAATTTTAGAAACCCCTTTTACCGAAAAAACATCAAATAGTTCCGCTATAAAATGGGTTGCTGTTTCTCCAGACGTGAGCTCTATTGTTGCCGTTCAAGAATCCCAGGATCCTCAAAAAAACGATTACAGCACTCTCTATTATTGGAAAACTTTCAATCATAAAAAAACATCTTTTAAAAAACCCTTTGTTTTTGATTACGTTCATAAAGAAACTGCACCAGTGTTTTCATCTGATAATCAGTTTCTTATTTTTCCCCGAGTTTCTTCGGATCCAGAAGATAAAGAAAAGTTCCTCCTCTCCCACCTGACCGTTTTAAATATTCAAGATTTAACAATTCCTTTATATTCACTACCCTTAATACACATGATCGATTTAAATGAATCAGTCACGATTCCAAATTATTTATTTATTAACGGACTTAATAAACTTATTCCAGGAAACAGCTCATCTTTAAAAAAGAGTTTTATTGTTGCTATAGGAAATAAAAATACTGCTCATCTTTTTGATCTGGTAATTCAAAGAGAGTCCTCTTTGTCACCTTATCATTCAGGATGGATAACAACTGCTGCATTTAATCATGATGACACAGCTCTTGCCACAGGCTCTGATGACACTACAATACGTTTATGGGATCTTAAAAATCAGTTGGGCACTCCTACTGCTGATGATAAAAAAAAGACCCGTACTCCCTTTTTAAAAGAATTAAAAAGTCATAAAAAAACAGTTACAAAAATCTTATTTACTAAAGAAGGCTCGTCTCTTATTTCAGCGGATCTTAAAGGAACAATAAACCTCTGGAACACTGCAACAGGATTACTACAAAAAACCTTTGTGCACAGTCCACAACTCCCCATTACTCATCTTTCTCTTACTCCAGACGAACGCCACCTGCTTGCGGTAGACATACAAGGAAATGTTACCGTTTGGGACATAGTAAAACAGATACTTATCTATTTCATACCCTTTGAATCACTCAATGAAACGCCAGTTTACTGGGGAAAATCATCTTTTAGTTTTCATAAGAATCCTAATGTCTTGGCAGCCAAGATTTTAAGAAATAACATTATTATTCTAGTAACAAGACAAAAAATAATTATTAAACAGATTCCTGATAACGATGAAATCGATTTTTATGGAAGTGATTATTTAGGATAATTTTAGCTTTCTGGCACAACTACAAAAAGGGCACTTTAACAATGCCCTTTTATTTGTAAAAGATCTTTTAACCTTGGTTGTTGCGGTGATCTCTATTGTGTTTATTGTGATGTTTATTGTGGTGTTGATTATTATTCTGATGTTGTTTACGCATAAATGTCGGCGTATCAACATCTTTTAACTGAATCACGTTTGAACCAAGTCCTGAATTGCGTTGTTTGTCTTGAGAGTTTTGTGTATCTTTTGCAAACCCATTATCTTGCGGTGTATAAAATTGCACTGACGGAGCCTGATCAATTAATGGTTCTTGTGCCGCAAGTTCTTGCTCAACTGCCACTCCTGGAGAGGCACATACTTGTACAGGTGCAGCTTCATCTTTTACCACGCATGCTGACAAACTTTGTTCGACAGGAGAAACTACCGGCTGAGCAACCACTTGTGGTGCAGCAGGAATTATTGTTTCAACCACAGCAGGCTGTGCCTGGACAGGTGTCGGTTGAAGAACTGCTTGAACAATTACTGGTTGTGCAACTGGTGCAGCTTGTATAATGTCCGGTTTTTTTTCAGTAAGAGATGATTGAACCTGAACTTGGGCCAATGATTGCTCAGTAAATCCTGTTGCAATAACCGTTACAAAAAGTTCATCACCCAAACTGTCATCAATCACTGAACCTAAAATAATGTTTGCTTGTGGATCTGCTTGTTCATAGATAACTGACGCTGCTGCACTTATTTCATGAAGGCCCAATGAAGAACTTCCAGAAATATTTAAAAGCACCCCGCGAGCGCCCGCAATACTCATGTTTTCAAGAAGTGGTGATGAAATTGCTGCCAACGCTGCAGTGCGAGCACGATCAGCACCAATGGCGCGACCGGTTCCCATAACAGCAAGACCTTGGCCTTTCATAATTTCTCTGACATCTGCAAAGTCCACGTTAATGTGACCCGCACGAGTAATAATATCAGAAACACCTTTAACTGATTGATTAAGGACTTCATTGATCATCTCAAAGCCTTCAATCATTGAGACTTTATCATCAACAATTTCAATCAATTTTTGGTTAGGAACAACTAAAAGCGTATCTGCATGTTCACGGATTTTTCTAATCGCTTCTTCCGCAGTTGCAGTACGCTTTCTGCCTTCAAAATCAAACGGCTTTGTAAGGACTACAATTGTTAAAATGCCTTTATCTTTGAGCGCTTTAACAATAACAGGAAGCGCACCCGAGCCGGTACCACCACCCATACCGCCCGATAAAAAGACAATGTCTGCACCTTCAAGTTCTGACATTATTTTATCAAGATCCTCTTCTGCTGCTCGCTTTCCAACTTCTGGGTTTGCGCCAGCGCCAAGTCCTTTACTCGATTTAAGACCGATTTGAATTTTTTTATCAGCATCTGACAGCTCAAGTGCCTGTAGATCAGTATTGATAACGAGAAATTCAACTCCTGAGTAGCCTGATCGAATCATGCAGTTAACGGTATTGCCACCGGCACCGCCTACGCCAACAACTTTGATTGATGCTACAGGAATATGGTGTCCTCGTTCTTCTTGTGCCAGTTGAATCATCTTCACTCTCCTTTGCTACGATTTTAGAAAAAATCAGAAACCCATGATTTCATTCTTATAAGTAAACGACCAATACCACCATCATGATGGCTATAAAGATCGCTAGATAACTGGTTTTTAGTAGCATGAAGAAGGAGACCATAACCCGTTGCATACATCGGATTATTAAGAAGATCTGGATCACCTATCTGAATATGTGGTTTACCTAGACGTATAGGAAGATCAAAAATTGCATGCGCAACATCCTGTATGCCCTCAAGAAGCGAACCGCCGCCTGTAATAACAAGTCCTGATATAAGATAGGACTCAAGGTTTCTTGCTATAATCTCTTCATGAACTATAGAAAGAAGCTCCTGTGCGCGCGGCTCAAGAATTGCTACAAGATCACTGCGATGGATCATCCTGGTTTTCCCCCCCTGCACCATCTCAATTTCTAGCTCATTATCTTCCTTTAACAAATTGAGATCGGCAAGTCCATAATCCCGTTTTACACGTTCAGCATCATTGATGGTAGTGCGTAATCCAATAGCAAGATCATTGGTAAAGTGGTTGCCAGCAACCGGAAGTACCATGGTATGACGAATTGCACCGCGTTGATAAAGGGCAAGATCAGAAGTTCCACCCCCAATATCAAGAACTCCAACACCAAGTTCACGCTCATCATCACTGAGCACCGCTTGAGCTGAAGCAAGCTGTTCAAGGACAACATCCTGAACTTTTACTCCAGCAAGCTCACAGCATTTAACTAAATTTTGAACAGAAGAAACCGATCCGGTAATGATATGGACCTGCGCTTCAAGGCGAATGCCATGCATGCCAAGCGGATCATTAATACGATCCTGCCCATCAACACTAAAAAACTGCGGTAACACATGAAGTATTTGTTGACCTTCTGCAAGAGGAACAGCCCGTGCTGCCGCCATAACGGCTGCAATGTCCTCTTGCCTGACTTCACCTTTTTCAAGGGGAACAGCCCCATAGGAATTGCGAGACTGAATATGACCACCTGAAATCCCAATAACTGCCGATTCTATTGTGGTATTTGCCATTATTTCAGCTTCTTTAACTGCCTGTTTAATCGAGTAAGCTGCCTTTGCAATATCAACAACAACACCCTTTTTTAAACCTTCAGAAGGCACACGCCCTACACCAACCACTTCAACTGTACCATCAGCACTCTTATGCCCAACAAGCACGCAGATTTTTGTGGTACCAATATCAATTGCCGTAAGCAATTTGTCTGTGAACACTTTTTTCATTTCCATTCCCCCGCTCAGCAAAAAGCACAATTTGATCATTAAACCGTAGATCAAAACACCACCGTAATTTTTTATTTTTTTGAGACTCATTAAGAGTAGTGCCCACCGTCTGACATTGCTCGAGAAGCGCATCTGTCAAAATTGTATCTGATGAGGCAATAAGTGATATTCGTTCATCAGTTTTATCGGTACATGAAACAGTTGTTGCATCATGCCACGTCACATTGTAACGATCTAAAAACTGCTGCGAAAGACTTGTTAAAAATTTTTTACACTGAAGGGTAACAAAAGGAAATACATCTGACTGTGCAATTTTTATAGAAGGAATTTCTTTAAAAACTTTGGCTGTGTAATAATGAGCTTTTACTACGGTAAATGTATCGGTAATAACCCACTCATCATTCAACTTAAAAAGAGGAGTATGCGCAGTTAACGTTACAACAGCCATCCCACTTTTGATGCGATGAATTTGGACACCGGAAATTACAGGAAACGCGTCTTGCACAATCTCAGCAAGAGCTGAAGGTTTACATGATAAACGGCTACATTCTTGGGTAACCTGTTTAACTGATGACCAAATAGAAGGAGCAAGGTCACCTTTGCCATGAATGATAAATGAACAAGGTTTATGAGAATGATCTGCATGAGCATGAAAAAAAGTACCGCTCACACAGCACAAAACTATGATCACAATACCAATTTTATTCATACTACCCCTTAGCCTCAGCCTGCCACCACACCTTCTTTTCTTTATACCGCCAATGGCCCGACAGAATCAAGAGATTACTCGTATATATTCATTTTTTGATTTTTTGAAGAAGTAAGCAGCCAGCTAACCACATAAAAGAGCAGAGATAAGCACTCACCTCTCTTTTGTAGGAATTTCTACTATCAGATCCGAAACCTCTTCATCTGTCATAGTTGCTCATCAAGCTTTTACGTTTTGAGCAACAAGACAAATAAACTCTGAAGATTCTAGCATTTGTTGAGAAAATCTTTTTTGAATAAAAAAACAAGCCAGAGCATTGATGGTAAAAAATCTAACAGCTCCAATTCTAGCGGATGTCATTCCCGTGCAAGAAACATGAGCAGCACCTGCTAAAGCAAGTTCTTTTTCAACACGGTCAACAAAAAAAGGAACACCAGCTAACGATTTCCATAGCAATCCTTTTATTTGCATTGATAAGACATCTAAGAGCAGAAAATGCAAATCTATCATTGAAAAGGAGTTTTAAAAGATTTCCCTTGAAATTGAATCTCTGGTAAAGGGTTGCTGTTGAACGCACTAAAAACGAAAACACTAAAAGAACCTTAAGCTCATTTTCCTAGGTGAAATGGCGGCTCTGCAGCTGAAGTCTCTTGATAAAAACGTTGACCAATTAGCAATTGAATAGCTTACAAAAAGTTTAAATCCTCCAACTGCTACTCAGAGAAATTAAGACCTGAAACATGACTTAATGGATAAATCATTTTACCATAAAAACCCATTTAATACTCAAATGTACACTCAACTGCCAGCTTTTTTTCTCGGGCTCTGCAGAACCAAAAACTGTGCACAAAAAAGCTGCTCAATACTAAAAGTTTTAAAAAGATACTACCTCTTTGTATACGGCTCTCCAGACTTAGAAAAAAAATCCGCTTCAGCCTTTTTTTTCTCGGTCACAAGAGCGTCTATTTTAGACTGAAAATCTGCTGTTAAGATACCTCTCTTAGTTCGCTTTTCTACATAATCATGTAATTCCTTAACACGCTCTTGAGGGTCAAAAGAATCCCAAGAACACCTAATAATATCTCGAGGCGCGTATCCTTCCTGAAAAGAACCCAACTTAAAATCTTCTACCGATTTAACACCATAACAACTCAATCCCGAAAGAAGAATGTCAACAATATCAAATATTAAAAATCTAAAATTTTTATGTGTTTGTTCATCAATTGAAGAATTACACCCTGGATGACAAAAACCAGCACCCTTCATATCATTGACAAAAGAAACCAGCAAACCTTTCTGGTCATCTTTAAATGTAAGAAATCTCCAGATTGCGCTTTTATCTTTTACATAAGCTTTAAGCCCCTCTTGAAGGGCTAAAGGAGTGGCATCCGAATTTTTACAGGAAAAAACAGAGCTCTGACTTTGTGATGAAGATGAGGATGCTTCTACCCCAGACTCTTTTGAATTCTTCGATTTCTTCCGATGTTTTTTGGGTTCTGCAGATAAAGCAAGAGCTCTTTCCTGCTCACTTGATGCTAAAAAGATCAACGCTGCTCTCTCCTTTTCTTCTAAAGACAAATTGGTAGAAGACGAAGAAGAACTTGATGCTCCACCCTGACCTGATAAATACAGCGATTCTGGTGCTTGAGGCAAATCGTGCATGTCCTTGCGTGAAGGCATTGCTGATTTCTGTGTCCGCATAAGAGTTTTTACATGTTCTGGTATTCTTGGAACAGCAAAAGGAGAACTTGAAGTCAAAGGTGGTTGCACCATTACTGGTGGCTGTAGTGGCATCCCAAAAGACGATGGGATAGTGTTTTTTCCAAACCCACACAACAGACTAGCTGCCCATTGATCGACACTTACGAGCGGTTCAACAGGTTGCTGAGAACCAAAAGAATCACGTTTTGTTTGTTCACCTTCTTCAAAGTTGATATCCATCCCATGCATAACATTAACTGACAAAAAAATGATTGGAATAAAACGCAAAAAACTGTTCATAAATAACCCCCAAAAAACCATTGCTTTACTTATAATAAGTATATAATTATCCTCAAAAAAATCAACCAGAGCCAAAATAAACTTATTTAAAAAAATAAAAGGTAAATTCACGTTAATTTTTGGGCTTAGGGGTTTTTCTTATAAGATTTTGAAAAAATTCTTTAGGTAATTGATGAGTATTAAGGGAAGTAAACTTTTTTTGAAGACGCGCGATAGTAAAAGCATCTTGCATTTTCTTAGAACTAAAAAAATTTGTACAAATACTTTCAAAGTATTTTTTGAGCTTTTGAGGATCAGTTTTCTTAAACTCCTGTTGACCAAAAACACCGTCCAAAGAAGCCCAAAGCTCTGGAAGATAATTAATTCTAAGTTGTTCTTCAATTAATTTTCCACCGCTATCAGAAAACCCTTCTTTGCTGATTTGAGCAATAAAACATTCTCTTAAAAGCTCATACTGGTGATTTGAAGAGCGATACTGCTTACTTTGTATCAGTTCTTCAGTTTTCTTTTTGATCGCTTCAAAATGCGCCTTTGGACAATACACTAAGTTGTTTTTCTTATGATGCTGTAACAATGCCCTTACCTTTGCCTCTACCTCATCCCTCATCTTGGATTGAGCATCGGCATCGTCTGTTTTTTCATGATAAGAAGAATCTGAAAACTCATTTATGCCAAGGTCTTGATCAAGTTTTTTTGGCAAAGGACATAATGACTCTTCATTAAAATCATCTTTTACAAAAAAATTTTCAGCCCCTGCCATATTCTGAACCCACTCAACTGTAGACGCATTAAAAAAAAGACCACAAAAAAAAGAAAAAAGTAATTTTTTAAAGATGCTCATCAAATCCCCTAGAGAAATCCTTATTATAATACTATGAGGCCTTTATCGTATATTTTTCTTTAAAAACATCAATCTTTAAAAGGGAAATCCATTTACTAAAAAATCTTTAAGCGGCACGCGCACTTTTATTTCTCAATAAAAACGAAAATCCTGAAAATACAGCAAGCTAATCAAGCTCATCAGCCTTGCGTTTAGTTCCCCTTTTGCCACCCTCATCATCAAGAATTTTAAATTTAAGATTCCTCATACACTCTTGCAACAAACGCTGTCGAGCACGTAAAAATTGAAGGTCCTTAAAATCATCTAATGAAATAATTTGTGGTGAAGCTGCATGACTTTCACGAATAAAGTCATCTCTTTCTTCACCAGAAACATCTTCCGAAAAATCCATTTTCTCAGGACCTGCAAGTCCCTGCTCTGAATTACCCGCAAACGTATATCCACTAAAACCGATCATAAATAGTATTAATTTATACATATAATTCTCTAAAAATTTCTTATAAATTTATTTAACTGGCTCGAGGCTTACTCTAATAATGGTCTCCATCGTTACAAAACTAAGGTTATGCTTTCTTAAAAAAAGCTCTTCTTATACCTCTTTTAAACAACTAATCAACTGATCCTACCTTTGAAATATCGTATTAAGTCCAGATTTTTGTGGACTGTTTTTTTCCGTACCAATCCCATAATGAGACTGATAAAGAATTCAAAGCGAAGTCAAAAAACTTTTGCCCTGGCGACTTTTCAACAGAGATTCAAGTTTTTGTAAAGTATAATTGTTAAAATCTTTCCTTTTTTTATGAACTCAGATGCTATCGATAGATGATGGCTCATTTGCTGAACATTTTTTATTATCCAATCCTGTTACTGGAAGATAAAAAGATCTATTGCAAAAAATAATAGTAAAACAACAATCCTGAATATTTTTTGTACATCAAACTTTTATACCTTTTTTATTATCGTTATCATCGCTCAAGCAATAACAACCTTACTTAAACAATAAACTATGTAAAAATTGTAACGAAACATAAAGTTACTTATATCCACTCACTTTCACTTTCAGATTCATCTGCCTCAAACAGACAATACCCTAACTGGTTTACTAAATGATCCTGCTCTTGGTCTAATCGCTCTAAAATCTCATTTTGACAAATGTTACCATTTAATAAATCTTGAACTATTGAGTCAATGCCACCACGCGCATCTGCATTGTTTTTCTCAAATAATGCCGTAAGAAGCAAATAATCACCTTCCTCCATCTTTTGCAAAACGCTCTCAAGAAAATCTTCTGGAGAGGTTAAACTACACCCTACATCAAACTCTAGTCGTTTTATAGGCGCTTTCTTGGAAGGCTTTATACGTAGAGCTATTTCACTTACCGATCGAGGACTAGGAATATTTCTAACAGAATCTGTAAGCGACGAGGATGATTTTTTTTTCTTTAAACGTGGGTTACCCCTTTTAACTCTAGGGTTTACTGTTGGTTTATTTTTTTCCTTAAGTAGAATAGGAGACGAGCTCGTTGAGGAAACGGAAGTTGAATGGTGACCTTCTTCAGATGATGACCACTCTGTCATTAAGTGAGGGGTTTCATAATATTGATCACAAGAACTTTTTATTGCATAAGGATCAAATAATTCTGCCCATATACACTCAGGTTTTTCCGGTGATCTTTGTGCATTTTCATCTAATCTCTTGTTGTAATCTTTAAGAACATACTTCAAAAGCTCATTTTTTTCTTTTTCTGAAGCTCCAGCCTGTGTATTAATAAAGGGATAGAATTCAACTATTTGAGAAAGCAACATAAGGCCTCTTGTTGCAAGTCCTAAAGACAAAACTTCATTTTTTTTAAAAAACAGAGGGCAAAGCTGTTTTTTATCTTTACACTTTTTAATTTCTCCTTCTAGCCTGTCGTGAGCAGCACAAACAAGCTGCCCTTTTTTTTCAGAATCAATCGTAAGCTCATGTTCATTTAAAAATCTATCGACTACAGCAAACATAGTTAGATTAACCGACCTATCTTCATCTGTGGTTACAGGAAGAATAACAGTACTATCAAAAGCATTTTGACAATACCCTGCAATAAGAGCTGCGTCATCAAGAATTGCTTCTTTTTCTTCCACTGTTTTACAATCTGCAACAGTTGACTCAACATTCAAAAGAACCCTCATAAAAAGCGGACGTAAATTACATGCATGCTCTTGATAATCTCTTGAATGTAAGCCTTTTTTAAAAGACCACGATGCCACTTCTTTAGAAGCTCTAAAAATATTTTCTGAAATCTTTTTATTGGTAAGTTCAGGAAAAAAAAGACTCGATTCTTCCCATCTTAAAATTCCTTTTGAATAGGTCTGCACACAATCTCTAAAGTAAGTAGACGGGGTGTTGCAAGATTTTTTTGCTACAAGATCTTGCTCTGATGCATTAAGTTGACCAGTTAGCCCAAATGCCACACAGACACTTACAAAAAACACCTGAAAGTAAAATTTTAAAGCGCGCTGTACCATTTTTATCCTGTTACCAATTATTTTATTATTTTGTAGTACTTATAAAGAACGAAAGTGTAGCACCAGGAATCTTATTACTCAAATAGAAATAGTAAAGTAAATCTTTATTCTCGGGGGTGCGCGCTTAACTAGTGGTTATGTTAACCATGTGTATGATACTGATAACTGGTCATATCAGGACAATCAAGGGTATGCATTACTCTGTCATAGTGCGATAGGAGCTCTATTTTATCCTCTTTTAGATCCTTCAATTGATGCAATTCAAAACAAGCCTCTTCATAAAAAGCACGAATTTTAAATTCATAAAACATAATAAAAATTTTAATGTTTACAAAATAAAGCTGTTACGTTTTTTTCATTGACAAATACATGCGGCGTACTAGACTGCCACGCGTTATAGATTAGCGATAACATTTTATAAAAAGGAACTGATCATGAAAAAACTTATATTTACAATTGCACTTCTTGCTACCATTAATAACTCAATTTCTGCAATGGAAAAAAACGACGAATCCTCAGCTAAAACAACACTAATTTCTGCTGCCAGAAAATTTGGTCCATTTGCGGGGGCATTTACAGGAGCAGCCGCTGCTTATTATATAACAACCCGTGCTCCACTTATTACCACTAACACACTACGACTCAACATGACGCTAGGTGCAGCAGCTGGATCATGTCTAGTAAAAAGTGGACTTAAATTCCAGCAAACTAACAATATAAACGCTGTATTAAACGATGCAAAACGTTACCTTTCAACAGCAACAACAAGTGCAGTATTGGGAGCAGCAGCAGTTGCTTTGACTAACATTGGAAAAGGCACAGAATACCTCACTTCACCTGAAGGATGTGAGTCTCTAGGCGCAGGTGCATTAGCGGCAGCAACTTTTGCAATATTGATGGACTCAATGCGCACCAAAGTAGAAATATCTGAAGCAATAACCCACTTATCTTAATGATTTTCGTACTCTTAATATCTAAAGATGAGCCGCGGTTTAGGCCGTGGCTTTTCTTTTATTTAAAAACCTTTTGGCACCTCACGCCAAAAACTCCTTATTTCAAGCTTTTTCTAGCAAAATTATTGCTCAGAACAATCTCTGTTTGTTACCCTTAAATTATAATCTAGAGGAAACTTTAAGATCATTGAAGCTTAAAAAAGGAGGTTGTTATGAAACGTTTATCATTTATTTTTATGGGACTCTTACTCTGCGAGGCTACTTATATTAACGAGGCGGTTGCTCAAACAGATAATTCTGAAACACAAAAAGTCTTACAAGAAGCTAAGGAAATGCTTCAAAAAGCTAAGGCACTGATAGCAACTAAAGAACAAGCTGCTCTTGATGAAGAAACAAAATCTAATTTAAGAAAAGTCCTTTCACAACTCATTAATGAAAACACCCAAACAATAGAAGCAAAGCAATCCACAAGGGAAGAATTACACACGCAAGCACTTAAGTCAGTAAAAGTAATCCTTATAGGATTTAATGATAATCCCTTACAAGCTAAAACTTTTTTTGATTCTTTTACCACACTTGAAAAATCAGTTCTCAGCGACCTTGTCGCTGAGCATTATAGTAATCAGCTTTTAGAAAAAATGGACTCTGCATCAGTACAAGAAATGAATACGATGTTTTTGAATGCTGAAGCAAACTTAAGTAGAATGTTTCAAATACAAAGAAATTTAACAGAAAAACTTTTTGATAAAGCACTCAAGATGCAAGGATCAAATCAAGAAGGACTTACAGAAAAACAACTAAAAAGTCTTGAGTTTCTTGCTACACAAGTAACTCAAGGGGTATCTGACCATCAAATATCAGAACGCAGTAAAGGATTTTCAGAATCAATCCTGAATGCATACAGAGACGCATATATAGCGGTTGATGCAACTGTGCTATCTAACGCAAAAGCTCTCATTAAAACTTTAGGAAATATACTTTCTAATGAAACTCTTAAAGAAATTACTAGAATGATCTTAGATCTTAGCCTTATAAAAGATACTTTTGAAAGCGATGTTCAAGTATTTGAACATCTAGCAACAGTTAGTGAAGTTTGTGGATCTGAAGTTATGCTCAAAAATCTTCAAGATATTTTTAAAGATCAAAGTTTTTCAGACGCATCTTCTGATTTAACAGAATTAGTAGAAGAACTTAATAGCACGCTTGAGAGTTTTAAACGCGAGCAAAAAACTATAAAAAGAAAAACAATTTTAGAACGATTTAAGAGTGGTATAGAAGCAATAAAAAGATTTTTTACTCTAAAAACTAATGCCGAAACTAAACGGTTAAAACAGACTATTAAAGAGATGACTCAAAATATTAATCAACATAGATTAGGTGACATAAATGGTGAGAATTTTTCTACTCAAATACTCGAATTTATAAATGAAAGAATTAAACGCCGTGATTTTAAATCAATTATAGATGTATTAAAAAACACTAATGAAGACGTAGATAAAGTACTCATCAGTCAGGTTCTCTTACAAATAACACCTGAATCTCGGATCAAAGTCATGAGAATGCTTTCTCCTGAAAAGGTTAAAGTATTATTTGACTCAATGAAACAAGCCGCGACATTCCGTGCAGAACTTGAAATAGATGAATTAATTAAAAGTAGATCAACCAAATCAACTCTTGAAAAAGCTTTTACTCAAAACTCTACTCATAAAGCTGAGCAAGAAGTAACTCAACAGGAAGTAACTCAAGATGAGGCTGTCACCACAGAAGAAACTTCTCAGAGGGATAATCAGAATGATCAAAAAAATCAACTATCTAAAGAAACTGCTGAAACATCCCTCTCTGAAATTGAACCTGAAAGAACATCAACACAAGAACAACGTATTGAATCAAACAAAGAGACTGACGAGCGAAAATCACAATCAGAGCGCAGAGCTCGACAAGAAGGTGAAAAATCTCGCGAAGCAAAAAACAAAAGGACAAAACATCAAACTGCTGAAGAATTTACTTATAGATTATAATTAAAATAAGTAATTAAAGGGGGTTAGAATGAAACTGAGGCTGTTGTTTGCTGTGAGCGTAATGCTCTCAATCATAATATTATCAATCAAACCGAGTGAGACCATACCAGAAAGCGCTCAAGATACTATGCGTGGTTCTTTGGCTATGATCTTAGAAGAACAGCCAGTGAGCGTTTCTGAAATTTTGGGTAGCCTTTATAGAGTTGCCGTTAACAAAGCAACCCCCCAAGAAGAATTGTTATTCAGTCATCTTACAGTACTTGTTGATTCATTAACGGTTCTTAAAAATTCAATGGAAAGCGAGAAATCTGGTTTTTATGCTGACATGTTGAATGGTCTTATGGGAAAAACCGAAGCACAAAAACGACTTGCTGCACGTTCTGTTGATAAGTTTCTTGAAGTGTATCTTGAACAACAGCTTCTTGGCTGGTCGCAAGAAAAAAAATCTGATGGCACACCTTTATATAGCAAAGCACAATTAAAAGAATTTAAAACAACGACACTTACCGCTCGTATTAAACGAATTATAACGGGTGAAGCAACTCGAACAGAACGAATAGCGTTTTGGCTTGTCGCTAAATGTAAAAATATTGTTTCAAAAATACGCTCATGGGCTGGAGGATCAAAATTAGGAGCAACAACCGAGGCATCTGCCCTTGCTGCTGTAGTTGCTGAAACATTCTCTGACCGCGCACTCCAATTTAAAGAAGGATCAAAACAACTTCTGAATGCTCTGACAGATAAAGCAACACAAGCTAAAGAGTTTGCTATTGAACAAACACAAAAAGGAATTAAGGCAACCATTGAAGGAATTGATTATGTTGTTTCAAAAACCAAAGAAGGTGGTTCATTTGCCATTGAAGCAACACTTCAAGGTAAAAATTATATACTTCAACAAGCTGCTGATGCACAAAATTTTGCACTTTCGCTGGTAGGTTTAAACGGTACAATTCAACATCTAGAAGAAATAAAAATAGGAAAATTAGAAAGTACTGAAATAACAGCTATTGGTAAAATGACAGAGTTAAGTCTTACTCAAAAAACAATTAATGCCGTCTCTGAGAAAATAACTGCACTCACAGTTGCTTCAACGACTACCGCTCAAAAAATTATTTCAGATATTTCTGATAATGTCACACATGTAGAAACAGCCGTACAAGAAACATTAGCAAACGCTCATAAAACATTAGAGACTGCCTGGAATGCAACCCAAGAAAAAGTAAGGTCTACTGTTAATAATGTTTCAGATGCGTGGGCTGGATTTACTTCAGTGCTTTCGCTTGTTATTGCGGACCCATCAATCTTGCTTTCACGTCCATCAGCAAGCGTAATGGAATTAGCAACAGCAACCTCACCGTTAAAAGAAGAAAATATAGACGAGGATTTCTTTATTTCATTAGAATTTCAAACCACTGAACTTGCTGAAATGTTTGGAACAAAGGCTCTAGAATCAACCTCTTTTGAAGAGTTTTCTGAAAATCTAGGCACTACCATAGAAAGCCTTGAAAAGCATCTAAAAACACAATTTAATGACGCAACTACAAAAGCAATTCTGGACCTTATTGAAAATCGTGTTGAAGCGACAACTTTAAGAAAAATACCACCAACAGATTTCCAAAGATTTACTCCATCAGTACAAGAACAGATTTTTGATGCGTGGAGAACTGCAACACCAGAAGAGCTGGTAACTCTTGAAGCAGCTCATTACAAATTGTTTCCTGAAGATATTATTCAAAAAGTGTATCAAGCAATTGATCATCAACAAGTCACTGGACAAAAATCACTCAAAGAAAAAATGCTGAACGAGCTTTTAACTACTCAAAAAGCAGAACCGACTCGTGTAGAAAATCCTCGATCACTAGAAACCCTTGAAGATGAAGATAAGGACGAGGTCTTTGAAGATGCACTTGATACAGGAATTTTAGATTATCAAGAACAACTAACTCAAAAAGAAGCACCTGAATCTTTACGCGATCAAGCATCGGAGCGAGAACGTAACATAGAAAAAAAACGCTCTGAGCAAGAAGAACTAAAGCGACGCAAACAGACAGAAGAAGCTAAACGAAAATCTGAAAAAGAACGGTATGAAAAAGAAACCAGAGAACGATCTAAAAGAGTAGAAGGCGAAGTTGGAAAATAATGCCCATTTAACAAAATAAACAATTTTCTCTATTTTAAAAAATAAACTGTCAGCAGCAATTGTTGACAGTTTATTTTTTTTATAATCAACTAAATTGCGCATCATTATAATAGATTTACAAAGGTTAATAAGAAACAATGAAAAAAATTTTAATCTCACTTCTCGTTATAATTAGGATCTGTACAATGCAGAGCCAAGAGATAACATCAATGGATAACACTATTTCAATACGCACGTTTAGCGGACAAGAAGCACGCAAGTATTTTAATGATATAGCTCACATACGACTCTCGCTTTTTAGCGAGTATCCCTATTTGTATAAAGGTACAATAGAAGATGAACGAGGGTATTTAGAAACCTATTTTAGGTCTCCTGATGCAGTAATCCTTCTCGTGTTTGATAACGAAAAAGTAGTCGGTTTTTCTAATTCAATTCCCCTCACTCAAGAATCAGAAGAGATGAAAGCACCTTTTTTAAAAAAAGGTCTTAATCTTGAAGACTATCTCTATGTTGGGGAAGTAATGCTCTACCCTGACTACCAACACAAAGGAATAGTAAGAAAATTTTTTGAATTTCACGAACACAAAGCTCGCGCGCAAGGGTACTCAAAAATAATATTTATGACGGTAGAGCGACCAGAAAACCACATCTTAAAACCAGTAAATTATAAATCTCTTGACGCTATCTGGAGGCATTTCGGTTACGAAATTGTGCCAGGACTTATAATTGATTTTGAATGGAATCAAATTGATACGAATAAACCAACACAAAACAGTTTGGCTATTTGGCGGAAAGATGTAATTTTTTAAAAAAAGAATTTGGTGTGCCCGGCTGGATTCGAACCAGCGACCTACGGATTAGAAGTCCGTCGCTCTATCCAACTGAGCTACGGGCACAACACAAAAGGCAGTATACGTGAATAAAAGGCTCTTTTCAAATCAATCTATCGAGTTTCTGGCCCGACAAACAAAGAAGAGAACTCTTTTACTATCCCAACCAGCTCATCATGGCTTTGGTCAGAGATATCCTTTGAGCGCTCTATAGCCTCATAAAGCTGTGGATATACCGACTGCACGTAGCTTACAAACTGCACGATAAACGGCTGAACTTTGCTGGTTGCCAGCTCATCTAACGCACCTTCTTGCAGCACAAACAACATTAAAGTTTGATCTACAAATGAGTAAGTCGTCATTTGAGGTTGTTTAAGAAGCTCAACTGCTCGCTGACCACGGGTCAAACGACGCTGGGATGCTTTATCAAGTTCAGTACCAAATTGAGAGAAATCAAGCAGATCGCGGTACTGTGCAAGCTCAAGACCTAAAGTTCGTGCTGTTTTCTTAATCGCTTTTGTTTGTGCAGCTCCGCCCACACGCGAAACTGATAACCCAATATTAATTGCTGGACGAATACCACTTTTAAACAACTGTGCGTCTAAAAATATCTGTCCATCAGTAATAGAAATAAGGTTAGTTGGAATATAAGCAGTAATATCATCACTCTGAATTTGGACAATTGGTAATGCTGTAAGCGAACCGCCATTCACCACTTTTCCTGCGCGTTCCAAAAGACGGGAATGTAAATAAAATACATCACCTGGATACGCTTCACGTCCTGGTGGACGGCGCATCAATAAAGACATTGCACGATACGCAATTGCATGATTACTTAAATCATCATACACAATGAGTGCATCTTTGCCCTGCTTTCTAAAATATTCTCCAATAGTACAGCCGACGTACGGCGCAAGATACTGTGACAAAATTGAATCGCCAGAATCAGCAGACACAATCACCGTGTACTCGAGCGAACCCTGTTCAACCAGCAGGCGAATAATACGCGCTAAATTTGCTTGGCGTTGACCAATGGAGACATAAATACAAAAGACGCCTTTGCCCTTTTGATGCAAAATTGTATCAAGCGCTAACGAAGTTTTACCGGTACTTCTGTTACCCACAATCAACTCACGTTGGCCTTTACCAACAGGAACAAGCGCATCAATAGCAATGATTCCTGTTTCTAAAGACTCATTTACAGGACTACGCTCAACAACGCCTGGAGATGTTGCTTCAACAGGCCAAAATTCTTTATTTTCAAGATCTCCGCGACCATCAATTGGTTTTCCTGCTGCATTAATTACACGCCCTAGCAGTTCCATGCCAACAGGTGCTTTAAATACTTCTCCTGTTCTTTTTACTACTTCAAGTTCTGCCACAGGAACTGTGGTATAGAGTAGAAAAATAGAAACAGATGATTCATCAAGATCAAAAATTATACCCCGATTTCCCCCTTCAAACTCAATCAGCTCATTGTACACGGCATTTTCAAGACCGTGCACACGACAAATGCCATCTCCAACCTGGACGACAATGCCAATCTCATCAAGTTTCTCCTGCGCACCCCCGGCAAGAGATTTTTCAAATAAGGCAACAAGATCCGTGCTTTTCATATCCATAAAAACCCTCTTTAGTTCGCACTAAATGCGAATTATTTTCACCGCTTGAGAGTGTTGTATATATATCTTAAACGACCACCGATTGAATATTCCCAAGAAACCTGCTCCGTACAAATACGAATTCCAGCAATTAATGCTGGATTTTCTTTATACGTACACAATAATTTTTTACCTAATTTTTTTTCAAATACATCCACAATAGTTTGTTTATCTTTTTGACTGAGCCCATCTACCGTAGTAATTTCACACTCTACTTCATTACGACGCCTATGAAGCTCTTTACACAATTGCTTAAATACAAGCTCAAGCAAAAAAATCCTTTTATGTTCAAGCAAAAGAGTAATCAAGGCTTCAATCGTTTGAGAAATTCCTAACTGCGTACATATAGTAATTAATCGAGTACGCACTAACTCTCGTGGAATAGATCCTAGTTGCATAAAAAAGATAGCTTTTTTCCTTTCAGAAAAAAAACGGGCTCCGGCGCACAGAGCGTCTCCAGAACCTTTTACAAACTCATCCTCAAATATATTTAAAAACGCACAGGCATAACGAGATGCCAATCGTTTTTGTATTATTTTTGTATGGACACCATTCATAACGCTTCCTTTTCAATTCGGACAAGCGCATTAGATAAAAACTTTTCCCGACAAGCTTGGTCTGCAAATTTGTTTTTTATGTCCTGTGAAGCTTGTTTATATGCTTCTGGCAAGACTTCTCTTGCTGCACATTGTTGCACAATCCAAGTAATTCGATCACTTAAATAATTTTTAATACGAAGCTTTGAAGCTTCTTGAAGTTGAAGCTGACGCTCTTCTTTCTTTAATTGTCGCTCATGCCACACTGCAATCTTATTTAAAAGATGCTGTGCATACTGATCTTGTACTGTTGTTTCTTTAATCGACTCAGTATGCATTTGGGCAAGAGATCGCTGGGTCAGACCAAGATTTTCGAGTACTTTTTTTGCTGTGTCAATTCCTGTATATATCTCTGGAAGGATGTAAAGTTTAAAAAATAGCCCCACAGCGGCAACAAAAAAAATAAAACACACACATCTAAAAAATATTTCATAGACAGAATGTTCACTCATCGACAACCCTTTGGGTAATCAGCGATACCGTTTGCTGGATGTATTTTTCTTTTTGTGCTGGATTTAAATCAAAACATACCGGACACATCAGTAACTGTACTGAAGGCGCAATCAACGATGAACCAATACGAGGTATTACTGTCTGAAACTTCTGTTGATAACTTACCCACAACGCTACTCGTCGGGCATGTTCTTGAGCCAGCAACTCACGCTCTTTTTCTATCTTTTGATTAAATTGCTCTAATTCACGCTCTTCGTTTTCAATAGTAGTTACTATCTCTCGAAAAAAAAAGCGATCTACTACCCACCACACGGCAAGGAAGTGAAACGCTTGAATAAAAAGAGTGGCATTTAGTTCAATCATAGTGCGCCTTCGAGCCACATATAAAATCTACCACTGAGACAATACCAAAAGAAGCGCAATAACAAATACATAGATCGCAGCTGATTCAACAATCGCCATAGAGATAATCATAATAGTACGAATGTTTCCAGCGCTTTCAGGGTATTTCCCTACGCTTTCAGTTGCCTTGGTGCCGATCATTCCTTGCCCAATGGCAGGTCCGATACTACCGACACCCATCGCAATCGCAGCGCCTAAAAAAGCGAAAGCTTTTGCGTAAAAGACTCCTTCCATGTCGTGGCCTTTCTTGATAAGGGGATCTATTCAACCTTTCCCCTTTGGGGTTACCGATCATTGTACCCCAGTTTTTATCTTTTTTACAAGTGGCAACTAGCCTGAACAGTACTTTTTCCACTCACAGCAGGGGTAACGCCGATAAAACGAGCAATTTCTGTAATATGCGCATCAAGACGTTCAGGGTTATTTTCAAAATCTTGATCACAATCAAGAACTAAAACCGGTGTGTCTACTAAATACGGAGCAACACCCTTTTTTTCAATAAGCCAATCCTGATGTTTTGTATGCAGCTGTTCAAGATAAGAATAAGGAACAGATGATTCTTCGTGGCGACCACGCATTTTAATACGGTCAAAACATACATCGGGGCTTGATTGCAAATAAACAAAACCGGTAGGACGCGTAGCATAAAGCTCTACCAACCATTCAAACCATTCACAATAGAGGTTCCACTCAAGTTCAGTCATTGAACCTGTCTCAAAGCAGTTTTTTGCAAAACAGTAACGGTCAGAGTAGACCGAGCGCTCAAGAACCTGAATTCCAAATTTATTTTCACGAGCTTTTTGCTGTTGCTCAATAACACGAGTGATAAATGCATAGGACTGAAAAGTATATGCCCAGCGTTTAGTATCTTTATAGAATTTTTCAAGAAGGTTTTCTTTTTGATCGACATTTTGCCACTTGGTATGCGGCTCATACACAATCTGCACAGGCAGACGCTCAGCCATTAATCGCAAGAATGTAGACTTTCCTGCTCCAATATTACCCTCGATAATAAAGTTTCTCTGACCGCTAGAAATCATAACCTTCTCCATAGTAATTACTGCATAATTTTGTCTGGCAATCGATACACCCAGACCGCTTAAAAAGGGGGGCGTTGGCAAATAGGCTAAAATCCAGTATGCTGTACGACGCATTTGTAGTGTAACATATTTAGTATTTCTGAAAATAAAAACTGGAACCTAATGAAAAGATGTATACAATACTTGCTCATCAGCTTGATATTCTCGATGGCAAGCGCATCGATAACTCGATGTGGCGAGCCATTTGATTTTGATGATGCTTTTGATTCAATAGCAGACTTTGCAAATAATCAAGAACATATTGCCGTAAGAGCTAACGCTACCGATAGCGCTGGCATACTTTTTGACATAGTAAATGCAACTGGAGCACTGGATTCGACTCTTATTAATGGCCTTTATGTAAGAACTAATCCTTTGCGTAGAAAAACACTCTCAAGCCTTTCCCTGTTTCAGACTCCACACTATCAATTTGGTCAAAATTTAGACTTATTTGTAACTTATAACCAAACATATGCGGGACATTATCATAAAGATAAAGATAGCATTGATTCAGCAATAAACTTCAATCAAACTTCAATTATTGAAACAGTTGATCAACTTGGACTTGACGAGGTTGACATCCCTGACATTCTCGGCCTTTTTAGACCAATTAAATCTCAAGAGCACAAGCTTGCATGGGTATTAAACTATGCAAACAGCTACCAAGAATATCAGTATTCTTTCACTCTTCCCTTTGTTTATCAAGTAAATACATTTTTCTTAACAATGGATGAAAGAAAAAGAATTCGAGATGTTTCTCTCTTTGATCCACAAGATGAATGGGCTTTTGCAAGACAACATTTAATTAGCGACAAGCTAGGAATTGCTGATTTGCAAATTTCTGTAGAGCGCCTCTTAAAAGAAGGCACTTTATACAGATTTCACGGTGGAATAGATTTTACTGTTCCAACTGCTTTTGCATTCAAAAAAGGAATAATGGGTAGATACTACAACAAAAAAAATACTGCTCCTTCTTTTAGTATTCATGACGACCTTCTTTCACCTTATGGCGATGGAGACCAACAAACAGCTCTTATAAATGCAGAAAAGTTAGCCTTTAGTGTAATTGATAGAATGACCTCCATTTTTGTAGAAAATGAACTTGGTAATGATGGTCATTTTGGACTGGGAGTTTTTGCAAGAGGCGTAATGGATTTACGTCCTAGCATTACCCTCACCTCAAAAACTAAATTCGAGGTTTTACTACCAGCGGACGAGCAACGCTTTATGATTCAACCTATCACAAGATCTGAAATGGGTGCCGTAAAAGCGCTTCCTGCTAACACAAACCCTGAAGCAACAGTTAAACTTGACGAACTTTCAGCCCTGGCAAAGCGTTATTTCTTTCCTGAATCATTTAAGACTCAGGTTTTTCCAGGCTTTATAGTTCAAAGCACTTCAAAACTTTCATTCCATAAAAATCAATGGACCACCTTTATCGGAAATGATTTCTGGTTTTGCAGCAAAGAAAAATTCTTAAAAATTAATGCTCCTTCTACTCTTAAGGATCAACTTGATACTCAAGCTGCAAAGCGCGGCTATGCAATTTCAAGCACGATTTTTGTAGGAGTAGAAAAACGACGCCCACACTCTGATTGGGACCTTGGGGTCGTTGCGTCATTCTGTCCGTTTACTTACGGTATCGGCGGCGACTATTCTCTTGCATTTACTCTCGCTCGTGAGTTTTAATAAGCACTCATTATAAAGAAAGCCTTATTGAAAAAGGCTTTCTTACAAGTAATCATCAGATATTAAAAGGAATCTAGTATGATAAGAAAAAGCTATCTTTCACTCTTGCTCTTAACTGTTTGTGGAGCTTTTCTAAACAGTCTTTGCGCAAGAGCACCTAAACATGTTTTTACAAAGCTTGATACTGAGCTTTTAGGAAAAAGACTTGTTGAAGTAATTGATGGTATCAGACCAGGAATGAATCAAGATTCTGTTCTTGATATCTTACAAGTACGTAACAAACTCAATGAACTTCTTTATGGTAAAGCTGACCCAGCAACAAGAACCTTTAATAAAAATTATTTTGTAAACGGACAAGGTACGGCTGTAAATGATCTTGCCAGACTTGAAGCTGAAGGACTTGATGCAACATCGCCTTTGTGGAACGAGTTTGACTACGCATTAACAAACTATAAAAAAGAACTCAAAGATTTCACCTCAACTTTGCTTGAACAAGCAAAAGGATCTGCCGAAAGACAACTTCTTTTGATTAAAGAATGGTGTAAAAAAACTGGTCGTGTAAACTCAATATTACTTCATTGGGGATCAGTTGACGAAGATGCAACACTTCGCGCAGCAACAGCACAAGAATTTAGACAGTTTTGTGTTGATTTAAAAGATTTTCTTTATGACCTTATGTGGAACTGCCCAAAGGCACGCGAACTCTTTAAGCGCGACTATCTCCCTCAACATGAATGGGAAAAGTTCGACGCTTCATTTAAACAGTAAGGATTTATGGAAGAGCTGGTTGGTACCGTAGAACGCTTTTTGTTTCAGAATGGTGATAATGGATACTGTGTATTCATTTTGAGCCTCCCTAAAAAAGAAACGACCATCGTGTGCGGTTTTGTGCCAGCTCTTCAAGCAGGACAACAAGTCCACCTTAAAGGATCATGGGCTGTTCATCCTAAATTTGGAAAACAGTTTCAAGCCGATCAGTGTTCGGTAAGCATTCCCACTACAACTACCGGTCTTAAAAAATACCTCGGATCAGGGATGATCAAAGGTATCGGCCCCCAATTTGCTGAAAAGCTCGTTAACTATTTTGGTACCCAAGTACTTGAAATAATTGAACACCATACTGAACGACTCCGAGAAATTCCAGGCATTGGTCCCAAAAAAATAGATTCGATTAGCAGTACCTTTAAAGATCAAAAAGAAATCGCGTCAATTATGGTATTCCTGCAAGACAAAGGAATGTCGACCAATTTCGCTTCAAAAATTTATAAGCGGTATGGCGCCAACTCAATTGCATTAATCACTCAAAACCCTTACAGAATAGCAGAAGACATTTGGGGCGTAGGATTTAAATCGGCTGATCAGATTGCCCAAAATATGGGATTTGGTAAAGAGTCTCTTGAACGAATTACCGCTGGGTTATTGTTTGCCATTAGCACACACACAGGTCAAGGTCATCTGTATGTTAATCTTGAAGCACTGCGTACTCAAGCACTAGAGCTGCTTGAAGTTGCCGAATCCGATTCGGTTAAACTTACACTCAAAAACGCACTGCATAAACTTTATAATGAAGAAAAAATAAAACTCCTGACACATCAAGATCAGCACTATATAACCCTTTCACTTTATTATTTTACCGAAAAAGCTGTTTCACAAAAACTACTTAAACTTATTGAGCATCCTCCAAAACACACATTTGATATACACACTATTTATCAAAAACTTCGAGTGACTCAGGATAAAGAAGTTGAACTTAATGAAGCACAAATCTCAGGAATCATAAACTGCCTTTCTCAAAAAGTAACAGTGGTAACAGGTGGCCCGGGAACAGGTAAAACGACACTTATTAAAAAATTACTGAGTATTCTTGATGAACATTCAGTGAAATACCAGCTTGCAGCACCTACCGGACGCGCCGCAAAACGTATGACTGAAGGAACAGGACGTTATGCAACAACATTGCATCGCCTTTTGGAATTTAATCCACAAACAATGGGTTTCGTGCACAATGAACAAAACGCACTCAAACTTGATTATTTAATTGTTGATGAAGCTTCAATGATTGATATTTTTCTAGCGCATGCACTTCTTAAAGCTCTCCCATTAACAGCTCACATTGTCTTTATTGGTGATATTGACCAGCTTCCTTCTGTTGGATCTGGCAACTTTTTGAATGATGTTATTGCAAGCCAAAAAGTTCCGACAACCCGTCTTGCCTATATTTTTCGTCAGGCACACAACAGTCTTATTGCTTACAATGCGCACAGAATTAATAGTGGAGAATTTCCGGCATTTGAAGCACCTGACACCATTCAAGATTATCAATTTATAAAACTTGATACTCCCGACACGCTTGATGAACAACTCAAAACTATTTTCAGTACCAAATTAAAACGCATGGGCATCAGACAAGAAAATGCAATGGTACTCTCTCCTATGAACAAAGGCGGAGCTGGTACACAGCACATTAACCATTATTTACAGGCCATTTTAAACCCTGCCGATAAACCCTCAATTTCCCGTATGGGCACCAGTTTTAAAATTGGTGATCGTGTCATGCAAATTAGAAATAACTATGACAAACATGTTTTTAATGGTGACATTGGAACACTTGAAGCAATTAACACTGAAGATCAAAACCTGACAGTACATTTTGGCGATAAAGAAGTTGTCTATGAATTTGCAGAGCTTGATGAATTAGTACTGGCATACGCAATTTCAATTCATAAAAGCCAAGGGTCAGAATTTGATGCAGTAATCATTCCCCTATTTATGCAACATTTTACACTGCTTCAAAGAAATCTTGTATATACCGGGCTGACACGAGCAAAAAAACTCTGTATCATAATTGGCCAACCCAAAGCTCTTGCAATGGCTATTAAAAACAACAAAGGCACTAAGCGAACAACATTTTTAAAAGAGTTTCTTACCACCAGCTTGGAGGCACGTTGAAACGCATTCTGTTTTTTGCTTTTTTCTTTTTTTGTACCGCATACGGTCAAAAACTTACTGTGATGATTAACCCTGCGGGCGATGCCCAAAAAGCAGGAAGAGTCATTGAAAAAAGCTTTGAACGTGCACTCACTTTGCAAATGGCTAACCATCTTAAAAATTATATTGAATCCCATCACAGTGATGTCAGAGTGGTGCTTACTCGTAGTGCTGGAGAGTCAATTTCAACATTACAAAATGCTTCATTTTCAAATCGCCTTGAAAGCAATCTTTTTATAAGTATTCATATGTTCCAGGCACCTGCTGACAAAACTGCATCTCTTTCTCTTTATTATTTCTCTCTTGAACCACAAACGGTTAAATGGCAGTTTAAAGAACCAGAACTCTCATTCATTCCAGCTCACAAAGCGCACATGAGCTCAAGCAACATT
The DNA here is from genome assembly GCA_027487215.1 of Pseudomonadota bacterium. Taxonomy (GTDB): domain Bacteria; phylum Babelota; class Babeliae; order Babelales; family CAIQNR01; genus JAIYDZ01. The sequence goes on along the minus strand of JAIYDZ010000001.1, from coordinate 36,694 downwards.
ACTAAAAAGCTAGCAACCACTCTTGCTCAAAACTTAAAAACCTCATTTGGACAACAATGCACTCTTAATGGACCATATGGAGTTCCTTTTGCACCGTTGGTTGGCATTACTGCACCTGCACTGGCATTTGAAATGAGCATTCATTCTCATGCCACATGGCAAACTTATACCCCTCTACTGGAATCATCACTTGATAAGGCGCTCGAGCTTTTAAAAGAGGCAAGCTCAAGGAATAGATCATGAACGGAATTAATCGTCCTGCTTTACTTTTTTACTCTGGACTGTTTTTAAGCGGTGCGTTTTTTTTCTTACTGTATAATGAATTTTTAATTATAAAATTTTCACTTACCCCTCACACCAACAAATCAAATCAAGAATTAATTGCGAACAAAACCATTACCTTTTCAATCTTTAAAGATCATCGTTGCCAAACAGAAGACAGCCAGGTGTTATGGTATGCACAACAAGATCAGAATATTTTACAGATAACAAGTCGCTGGTTAGAATTTTTTCAAGAAATGCAGGAAGATCAATACAAAATAAGTGTTCAAAATGTATCAGTAAGTAAAACAGAAAAAGAAGCATACATTTCATTTGATCGCACTCCTTTTTCAGAAAACTGTTCTACTTATCAAAAACTACTCTGTATCGAAGGTCTTTTAAAAACTTTCAGAGATGCTAAAATCACTCCTCAAAAAATATTTTTTCTTATTAAACATCAACCAATTATTGACCCACATCTTGATTTCTCTCAAGGATGGCCGCTACAAGGATTTATCACAACGCAATAATCTAGTGTTAAACTCCACAGATGGACAACTCACTTAAGGTTGACCTTCGCTTATTAGCCTGATACAATTTGCTTAACAAAGCGACTCTGTAAAAGTTATTTAAAAAAGGAGAGCACTATGAAACAATATGCTTTCTTGGTTTTGTTAGTATCTGTATCTGTAAACTATGCGCACAATTCAGTTTCTTTTAATAGTCAAAACACCAAAAACCCGACATTTTCTCCCACGAGCAAACAAGATAGATGGAAGCAAACTTATTCACTCAAAAACATGCCGCTCAAAGCATGCAAAGCTATGGCCACAGCGCTTGATGAATTATATCATTTACAACCTTCTGAGCGAGAACAAAAAAGTGACTCATTATTTAATTCATTTTATAACTACATAAAACCACGCAATCTCCCCTCAGAATGTTTTAATGCCGTTCTTAAAGTATATGAAAATGCTTGTCTTGAATCGGCAAAAGCTCAAACTCCTGAACAGAAAGATCATTCTTTTAAAAAGACTATAGAACCTTACTATGATATGGTCATGAGTAAAATAAACGCACAACGGGAAAATAAAGAAAAACCGGTTAAATTTGCTTTTGGTGATCATGAAAAAAAACCACTTCCTGCACATCTTTATGATGTGCCAAAAACAGCAGTAACTCATCAGTTTAAGATTGATGGTCAAAAAAGATTACACGAGACTCCACCTTTTTTTGTATTTGAATCAATTTCAATTACTATTTCGTGGCAAAACTCTTCATTGCGCCGTTCTTTATAATTTTATTCTGTATGATCTAACGGGAGAGAAGAAACAATCTCTCCTTTTTTTTGCCCTTGCTCAAGCTTTACTATACTTGTTGGAATTGCGATTTCCATGCCACGCTCTCTCATACATCTATCAATAGAAAGACGTACATCACTGGCAATATCCCATTGGAGTAAAGTGTTTTCAGGACTTGTATAAACACGCACCATAAACATATAGCCGTGAGCTGCAAAATCATCCAAGCGAACTAATGGCGCAGGAACCTTGAGCACCTGTGCACACTTTTCAATTGAACCTATAATAACTGCACGAGCATTATCTGCTCCAAATTTATAAGGGACATGCACAATAATATCAGGACAGGAAATGAAATTAAGATTGTAGTCCCAGTTAGTAATAGTTTGACTAATAATCCGTGAGTTAGGAATAATCACAGAAAATCCACGTTTTTTACGCAGCACCACTACTCGCGGACTGATTGTTCTGACAACACCGGATGTTTCTTCATCGAGCTTTACATAATCGCCCACTTTTAAAGGACGTTGAATAAGAATCACAAAGTACGCTACAAAATCATTAAAGACGTCACGCAAAGACCAGGCAAGACCCAATAAAATAGGGGCCATGAAATAGGCTATAACAAACCCAAATCCTTCACTCCACAATCCAATAGTAATGACGCTGATAACTACAATGTAATAAATAATAGTTGATACGGCATTTTGAACGCCAGGTTTTACAAGCAGTACGCTAAAAATTCTATGCACTAACAGTCGATCGATAACCCATCCAACAAAAACACCAAACGGAATAAAAGCAAACACCTCACCAACATCAAGAATGCTGAGTTTGCGATATTCAGTAACTCCTGAAATTTCTCGTGATACGGTCATACGCTGTGTAGCAAGAAACTCTCTAATCATTGACCATGAAACAGGTTTTCCCCATATCCAGGTCACAACAAGAAGTCCAAACAATACAAATAAAAGAAAAAGAAGAATAATGGAAATGCCATACAAAGTGCGAGAAAACTGAAATCTATCTTTTAATACTTCTCCATCAGAAGAGAAAAATACAAATGACGCAGAACGGCGACACAATGCATACAGTTCAATTGCACCTTTGATAGTAAAGAACGTACCAATCGTTCCCCAAATTAAATAGAATACTAATTTATTGTACCCACCAATATGCGGATCCATCATAATCATAAGAACAATAAAACCACCCAATAACACATAGTAGTAAGTATTAACCAATCGCCACAACCAATTACCAAATGCAGATTTAGTAGGAATTAAAGACAATAAGTCGTCCTTTTGAATGAGTGCAAGCAAAAGAACGCGTAAAATAATTGAATACAAAGCAAATAAAATATCAGGCAACTCTGACTTATTGTAAGTGGTTAAGATAAATGCTTCTCTAAAAGGAAAAATGATAACGGTGGTATACATAAGCCACTGTAAAAATGGAATAAATCGCTCTTCAAAGTTTTCAGAGAAAAATACATAATTGCTGCGGGTATTAAACTGAGCCCAATACAATACAAAATTACGAGAAAGATAGATAAAATAAGGAATAGTTATCAAAAAGAACAGAATACTTGGAATTGTCGGTAAAGGGTACCAGCCAAGAAAAATAAACCCGATAATCCACAGAAAAATTCCTACAAAATAGGAATGCACAAACTCCAAACACATGGCACAAAAAAGACATAACCGATAAACCCAAAGAACCTCTTTGCTAACTTTTTGTAACAATTTTGAGGCATGAACAATTCTTTTTTTAAAAAAGAAAAATGAAAAACAGCCAACTGCTATTTTTAAAAGAAGAAGAAAAACAAACCAAAAATCAGAGAAGGAATCATTCACACCCTCCCACCAGCTTCCGCTTGAAATCTCAGCAACGTAGGCAAACCAGAGGGTATTAAGATCTGCAATAAAACTTTTAATATCTGGTATTAAATTATTAATACCTTCACGAGAAATAGCTCCACTTGAGCGATGCCATAAACTTGCGCGTTCAAGCTCTTCAATCATAGTATTTGATTGCCAGACCAAACGATTTAGAATGATTAAATGTTGAGAATACACTTCAATAAGTTTGCTCGTAGTTTCAACCTGTTTTGAAACAATTTGTGCTGCTTGCTGAAACACACCTTCTGATTGCCGTTGGTGAGTTCCCGCCTTATCACGCAGCTCTCTAATACTTGCTAATGACTTATTTTGGACATTAAGTCGAGCTGCAGCTACACGTCGTCTTTCTTCAAAAACATCCTTGTCTCGCTCAAATGAAGAAACCATTCCACTATAACGCTTGAGCTCTTTTGAAAACTCTTCACTTGTTCTAAATCGTTTATGTTTAACTTTAAACCACGTTTGAACAGTATCAAACGTAAGTTCTTCTTGAGAAAACTCAGCTTTTTTTAAATCAATTTGGGCCCTTACAAGATCCTCTTCACGCTTACTGTAATTAATGCGTTCTTGTATAAGTCCAGCTTGAGCAAGAGCATTAAGACCATCAGTCGTTGTAGGACGAGTTGACCACTCTGTAAACATTGAACGATCTTGAAATATCCCTTGGTGCTCATCAATGAATCGCTGTAACTCTTCTTTTATCGTTTCTTGTTGTGCTGCAAAAGTCTCCGCTTGTTGCACTGATTGCTCTAGCGTATTTAAATAATCTTTTTTTATAAGAGCTAATGCTTCTCTACGTAAAATAACGTCATTATCATCAACTCTTAAAGACATACGAGTCATAGAATCTCGTTTAAGCCGTAAAACAGTCATACGCTTTCTTGCGATATCTAACTTACTTATTATGTAAGCAATATCGGCTTCTTCTTTTTTAATACGCAGCAGCGTTAACTCTTTTTCATATTCACCCAGAACAACTTGCAAATCAACGATCTGACCATATTGACGCGGATTTAAACCATCAGGAATAATGACAGTTGTTTTTTTTGCTATCAAATCAGTTTGGTCTTGTAATTTTTCTTTGTGTGCATTTTCAACATTTACCAGTTTTTTCTTGTGATTGGCCAAATCAGCGTAAGACTCCTTGAGCTCCGTTTGAAGCGCTTCAGTCTTTTCTTCTTGTGCAGCTATTTGCTGATTGAGTTCTTGAAGATCATCAAACGTATAAGTAGATTTTTTCTCAAGCTGTAAGGATGAAAAATCAGAATCTTTTGCATAAGATTCTAAAAGCGCTATATGCTGCTTATCAATTGAAACAATTTCTTTCCACAGCGCACGAAAACTTCCAAACATCTGCTTGATCGACTTAAGAATAATGAGTCGCCTATTAGACAACTCAATGTCTTTATGGGGGCGTTTTACATCAAACTCAAGTTGTTCAATATCAGTTTTAAAGCGATCATATTTTTGTTGATTATCCTGCCAAAACTTTTTCTCTTTTTCCTCAGCACTGACAACATCATTTTGAAGCGCTGCAATTTCAGCCTTTTTTTCATTGCCCAATGCAATATCAATAGTTGCTTCAGCACGCTTTTGTCCAAAATGTTCTAATCCGTACATCGGGATAAAAAAACCACTCAAAAGAGCACTTAATAAAATCTTTTTTATCTTCATATTTGTTCGCTTGTCAGTAATAATGGCAATGCTTTAAACCACTTTCCTTGAGGATGAAAGTCAATACACCATGATAGCCATGTATCTACATCCTCTTTTGGAATTAACTTTAGGTCTGGAATGCTTTTGTTGTCAACAGGAGTCTGCAAAAGGAGATGTGCCAGATTATGAAAAGGTTCCTGATCGGGAACAATACCCAAGTGCGCCAAAAATTTACAGACGACTAACTTCTTGTGAAATATATCACTAAAATCATGAAAGCTTTGATAGAGCTCATAAAAAAGCTTACACAAACTCCTGCCACCTGAGCCTGCGGGAATAAAAAAGTAGCACACCTCAAGAAGATAATGAAGCAGATAAATGTCCTGACGGCCCCATACCATTGGAACGTCTTCAACTACCACCTCAGAAAGACTAAGTAATGAATAAGAAGAACGTTTTCCAAAAAATGAAATGGCTGTTCCTGGGCTTAAAGAAACTGGCTGCTTTCTGGCAAAATACATCGCATCAAAACGCCCTGCCCCTTTTGCAAGAAGCGCGTATCGGTTACCGCGTACACGTAAAACAATCGCTTCGTCACGTTCTTCATTCACTACTTTTTCCTAAAAGCCTTGTTTTTTTAAAAAGGCATCTTGTTTCGGTTCACGTTTTAAATAATCACAAACCATTGTATAAGGGTCACGTGAGCCACCAGGAACTAAGATTGCATCAGCATAGCGCTTTCCTGCTTGCGGACTTAACAGACCTTCTTGCTCAATCTGCTCAAAAATATCTGCGCCCAAAATACGGGACCACAGGTATCCATAATATTTTGCGCCATAACCAATTAAATGACCAAAGCTACAGTACATTTTATTAGCGCCCCAGAAAACAAGATCCGGAACAGCTGTCTCGTTATGATGTTTGAGCAATGCGTCAAAGTCTTTTTTAGAGCCTGCACTATGAACATCTAAAGATAGCATGCCGAGCATTACTTGGCGCGATTCCATAAGACCTGTAAAAATTTTAAGTGACTCTAACTTCTTAGTCACTAAAGTTTCAGGAATTGCTTGTCCCGTTTTATAATGCTTTCCAAGTTGCTGTACAATAGAAGCATCTTGAAGCCAATTTTCAAGCATTTGTGAAGGTGTTTCAACAAAATCTCTTTTAACTGCAGTTCCTGATTGGCAAACTAATCGAGTTCCACCCAATAAACAATGAAGCGCATGTCCAAATTCATGGAAGAAAGTATTTACTTCATCATAACGCAACAAAGAAGGAGTATCAGCAGTAGGCTTAGTAAAATTACAGACCAATACACACACAGCTGGGTAATAATCTCCCTTTGGTCCTTGATGTGCTGCTATTCCACTGAATTTTGCTGCGTGACCATACTTATTTTCTCGAGGGAAAAGATCAAGAAAAACATACCCAAGAACTGTTTCATCTTTTTTGCTTACTTGCACAAGCTCTACATCAGGATGCCACATTTTAGAACAAGAAATTTTCTTAAATGAAAGATCGAAGAATTTTTGATAGATATCAAAAAGTTGGTCCATTGTTTGCTCTAATGGAAAATATTGAGCAAGGGCTAATTCATCAATATCATAATATTTTTTCTTATAATAACTTTGAGTATACCCAAGATCCCATGGATACATCTTACCAGCAGAGTTTGTCTTTACACCTTCTGGTAAGTCTTTTAAAAGCATTTGAATTTCTTGATGCGCTTTGGCACGAAATGCAGGAAGTAAATCCTCCTGAATTTTGCGAGCTTTTTCAGGAGTGTTAATCATCTGATCAGAAAGATCAAAATGTGCAAAGCTTGGATATCCAACTAATTTTGCAAGTTGATCACGACATGAAACAACCTGTTGAAGCACTGAAAGATTTGCTGGATACGCTTTTCTATTAAATGCTTCATAATATTTTTTACGTGTCTGACTGACTGAACATTCACGCATGATCATATCTTGAGTTGGATAATCTAAACGTAACTCGTAAAGACCTTTCTCATCCTGCTTGAGTCGGGCAATAAGGCTTTCTGAAAGTCCTGCCAACTCTTCTTTATTTACCAACACCGTCGTTGCATCTTGAGAAATAGTAATATCAAACTGAGTACTTAACGTTACCAACTGTTTTTTAAGTGCTACCACTTTTTGAAAATCAGCTTCAGCTAAATCCATACCTGAACGTTTAAAATCGTCTAACAAATCTGAAAGAAACGATGCTTCTTGAGCAGTTAACTGATCCTGTGCAGCATAGTTTTCAGAATATTGTTTAAGGACCTTAAACAATTTTTTATTACTCGAAAGAACATCTATTGAAAACTCTTCAATGTTATTAGAAGCGCTTGTTGCTGCATCCCGCATTTCTTCATCAGGGTGCACCATACTCAATAGACTTACAGTTCCTGCAAAAGAACTCATATAAGCACATGCTTTATCTAACGAATAAAGTACTGATTCTTTTGAATAATCATGCTCTGCTAAGTCACAAATTTGAGTAATTGCATCGCGTGTCACATTTGTTACTTCTTGATACTGTGCATCAATATCTGCCACAGTACGCGAATATACTTTCATTGCATCTTCTGGAGACTTAACCAATTGATATCCTGTTTTATCAGGTTTAATTCCTAGTGACACTTTTTGTCCCCTCATAAAAAAGAAGTATCCAAAACCACAACAGACAAGAAATAAAAACGTTGATTTATTCACTACAGTTCCTTTACACGTATCGTGTAAGTATAAGAAATATCTGAAACTTTAAAAAGTTTTTTTACAACTTCAACCATTCTTGACGCAACATAATTGCCTTTTCAAAATCAAGATCTTCAGCGGCTTTTCGCATCTCTGCTTCAAGATCCGCTTTGAGTTTTTCTCTTTCAAAAACAGAAAGCAAAGACGAATCTTTTTGCGCTTTTTTATTATGTTTTGATGCTTTTGCAATCGCATCTTGCAACGAACTAATACTTTTAGTTACTTCGCGTTGCACGCTGGCTGGAGTAATACCGTGCTCTTTGTTATAAGCTTCTTGTAAAGCTCTTCTGCGATCAGTTTCGTCAATAGCATTACGCATCGAATCAGTAATTTTATCAGCATACATTAACACTTTTGCATCAACGTTACGCGCAGCCCGACCAATAATCTGAATCAACGATCGCTTGTCTCGTAAAAAACTTTCAATGTCAGCATCCATGATTGCAACAAGCGCCACCTCTGGAAGATCAAGCCCTTCTCGCAGCAAGTTCACGCCTACAAGGCAATCAAAAACACCAAGCCTCAGCTTCTGTAAAAGCTCTGTTCGCTGCGGCGTTTTGATATCACTATGCATATAGCATACTTTAAGTTGTCGCTCTTCAAGATAACGCGCAAGCTCTTCTGCAAGTTTTTTGGTAAGCACCGTAACAAGTACACGTCGGTCATTGTCTCGCACCCGTTTAATTTCTGCTACAAGGTGATCCATCTGACCAATACGTGGAACTACCTGAATACGTGGGTCAACAAGTCCTGTAGGACGAATAACCTGCTCAACTACTTTTTGAGAATGTTCAAGTTCATACTGGCCTGGTGTTGCTGAAACAAATACAGTATTTTTAAAAAACTTTTCAAGCTCATCAAACTTTAAAGGCCTGTTGTCAAACGCAGATGGAAGACGAAATCCATATTCAACAAGCGCCTGCTTACGTGAACGATCGCCTGCATACATACCGCGCATTTGCGGTAACGCAATATGAGACTCATCAATCACACACAAAAAATCTTGAGGAAAGAAATCAAAAAGACAATAAGGTGCAGAACCTGACTGCCTCCCATCAAAATGTGAGGAGTAATTTTCAATGCCTGAACAGTACCCAACCTCTTCAATCATCTCAAGATCATGATTCACTCGCTGATTAAGGCGTTCGCTATAAATGGGATTAGTCATCTTAGGAAGGGACTCTGTCAGTTCTGTTTTAATACTTTCAAGTGCGGCCTGTTTTTTTTCTTCAGTGGTTACAAAATGTTTTGCAGGAAAAATTAACGCATTATCAAGCTGTGTAAGAACTCTATTATTATCTTTTGAAACCCACTGCATACCCTCAACAGTATCACCAAAAAATTCGAGTCGTAATTTTTCTTTTTGGTACGGCAAAATTATTTCAACCGTATTACCAAGCACCTGAAACGTTCCTGGGTCTCGGGTCATATCATTGCGTTTGTATTGAATAAAAATGAGTTTTTTAAGAACATCAGTACGACTTATTTTTTGACCAACCTTTAAAGAAAACGCTAAATTGCGATAATCATCTGGATTACCCAGAGCATAAATTGCCGATACAGAAGCAATAACAATAGTATCAGGACGATTAATAATTGAAGCAGTTGCTTCAACGCGAAGTCGTTCAATTTCACTATTAACTTTAGTTTCTTTTGCAATATAAATATCTTGTGCTGGTAAATATGATTCTGGTTGATAATAGTCATAATAACTTACAAAATAACAAACTTTATTTTCTGGAAAAAAAAGCGAAAACTCTTCATAAAGCTGAGCTGCCAGTGTTTTATTAGGAGACATCACCAGTACTGGTTTATTTTGCTGTGCGATAAGGTTTGCAATAGTAAACGTTTTACCTGACCCTGTTACCCCCATTAATGTTGAAACTCCTGGTCGCTGACTAGCAAGCTCTTTTATTGCCTGCGGCTGACTTCCCATGGGAGAAAAAGGCGCTTTTAGTTTAAATAAACTCATGGCATTTCTTTCGCTTGTAACACGATCCTACAAAGTTATCGCTCATTAATTAAGTCTAAAGCGGATCAGACTCGATGGCAATTAGTACTTTTTTAGTCGTTAGATGGTGCTCTTAATATAATACCCACGACACTTACTAGTATAAAATACGGTTCTAAAACCTCTTAACAATTCTTGCAATATTTTCTGTTCATAAATTATTCTAGGGCAAACCCTTTTTAAAAAGAACTTATTATGAATAAATCATTACTGTTCATCTGCTCTATGATAACTCCACTTTATTCAATGAATACTTTCAGCCGAGTCTTTAATGAACAAGATTGCAGTGATGTTTTTACACCAACTGAACTTTCAGAGGAATTCTTTTGGGACATGGGTCCACAGTACGATTACGAAGGAGAAGAAACTATTCGATTGCCAGTTGCTTTATTACCTTATGAAAAAGGATTTCAAGGTGAACAGGCCCAATCGCTGCAAAAGGCACAAATAATAGCTCAACTGATAAATGGCTTATCTTCACAAAAAGAAGAAGAAAAAACCAGCACTACACAAAATAATCTCGATCAAGAAAATCTATCTTATCAAGAAGAAGCTGCTGCAGGCCCAGAAAGCTTTCCATCAATCAAAGTTGTTTCTCGTTTAACCCCAAAAAAAAGAAACCCCCGCAAACAAGATTCTGACGATGATTATAAACCTTATGTAAGAAAGAGAAAAAAGACACAAGCTCCCACAAGAAAAAAAACTTTGCCATACAAGCAAGCCCAAAAAACAACTAAAACAAAGTCTTCTGGCACTATGAGAATAGTACAGCGCAAAACCTTAGATCTTCTTAAAGAGTTAATAGCAAAAAAGAAACTCTCAAAAAAAGAAATTGAAAGTTGCAATCACAACCAACAAGAACAATTACCTACTTATTATTGCTACGAGCAAGATTGTAAGATTTCACAAGAGTCTCACGAAGGCCACAGAAGTATTAACTCTTTAAAAACCCATCTTAAACAAAGCGCTTATAAACCTAAAGGTTCTAAAGTATACCCTTGTCCTTTTTGTGATGAACAAGTACCTTCTCGTTACCCTTCACTGATTTTAGCATATATTGAGAACGTGCATAAAGAAGAATGGTCAAAAATAAATTCCAAATAAATAATGTGCCCCACAGCTCTGCCCAAGCTGAACTCTTTTTATATCTTGTACTAAAAGTTTCTTTTATCGAATTACAAAACTGATAAGTCGATTTGCCACAAAGACAACTTTTATCACTTCTTTGCCTTCAAGCCATTTTTCAACAGCGGCACGGGCAAGTGGTTCAACAAACGGTTGTTGTGCATCGCGCGCGACCGTTAAGTTCGCACGCACCTTGCCATTAATTTGTACAACGACTGTTACTTCATCATCGATAATTAAACGTTGATCATACTGCGGCCATGAACAGTCACGAAGTTTTTTACTAAATACTGTTTCAAGAAGTTCACTTGCCATGTGTGGTGCAAACACTGAGTAACTCACGACAAGACGCTCTGCATTTGTTTTACCCATCAGTACTTTATATGACTGCAAATCATTAAGCAGCTCCATAAAAGCTGACACGGCTGTGTTTGGTTTAAAGTGACTTAAACGAATTTGAAACTCATACAGAAATTTATGAATACGTTTGGTTACACGCGGGTCTTCCTGTGTATCATTCACAAGTGCACCGTCAGCAGTTAACATATTCCACAAGCGGTTGGTAAATCGTTTAATTCCTTCAAGACCATTATCTTGCCATTCGCAATCAAGTTCTGGTGGTCCCATAAAAAGCATATACATGCGAAGCACATCAGAACCATACTGGGCGACAATCTCATCAGGGTTGACCACGTTGCCTTTTGATTTTGACATCTTTTCAACAAGACCACTTTTTTCAGAAAGTTTACATACCATGCCTTGGTTAAAAAGCTGAGTAAACGGTTCATCAAACGGAAGATGGCCCAGTCTATGCAACACTTTTACATAAAAACGTGCATACAAAAGATGTAAAATTGCGTGCTCAATACCACCAACATACAGATCAACCGGCTGCCAATAGTTCACATCTTCTTTACTAAAGGCTGCGTCAGTTAATTGAGGATTTGGGTATCTTAAAAAATACCAGCATGAACCGGCCCATTGAGGCATAGTGTTTGTTTCACGCTGTGCCGAGCCGTCGCATTGTGGACAGGTGGTGTTTACAAACTCTGCAATTGAAGCAAGTGGCGACTGACCAGTACCTGTTGGTTCATAACGTTCAACTTTGGGCAACCTAACAGGCAAATCTGATTCTTTAACTGGCACTGTGCCACATGTTTGACAATGCACTAATGGAATTGGTTCACCCCAATAGCGTTGACGAGAAAAAATCCAATCGCGCAAACGATAGGAAATTTTTGAAACAGCAAAACCTTTTTGTTGTGCATACTCTAAAATTGCTTGGCGATGCTGACCGGCAACCTTTCCAGAAAACTCTGTTGGTTCTGTAAGCACTCCGTTTTGCATGTCAGAATAACACACTTCAAAGTTACGAATTTTTTCGGTAAGTTCGGGATTGTCTTGTGGGAACAACACTGCTTTTAAAGGAATGTTATATTTTTTTGCAAACGCAAAATCACGTTCATCATGCGCAGAACATTTTACAATACCGGTTCCGTAATCAGCTAACGCAAAGCTTGCAATCCAAATGGGAAGATCACCGTTTCCTACAGGATCGACAATGTATCTTCCTGTAAAAATACCTTCAACGTCTTTATCTGTAGTGCTTGAATTTTTTACACGCTTATCAAACATTGTGCGTGCTGCGGCAAGGATTTCATCCTTATTTGCAACGCCCTCAAGCAGGGTAGGCAAAAATGCATGATCGGGCGCAATCACCACAAACGTGTCTGCAAAAAATGCTTCAAAGTGAGCTGAGAATGTTTGAATCGTTAGATTAGTATCTTTGAGTGGTGCGGTAAAAAGAAGTCCTTCGCTTTTACCAATCCAGTTTCGTTGCATGGTTTTAACTTTTTCAGGCCATTCGAGTTTATCAAGACCTTCAAGCAATGGTTCTGCATAGTCTGTAATTTTTAAAACCCATTGCGGAATCTGTTTTTTTTCAACCGCAGTCCCACAACGTTCGCATCCATCATTAACGACTTCTTCGTTAGCAAGGCCTGTTTTGCATGAAGGACACCAGTTAATGGGCATGTTAGATTTATAAGCAAGACCAGCTTTATACATCTGTAAAAAGATCCACTGCGTCCACTTATAATAGTCAGGATCGGTGGTGTTAACCTCTTTAGTCCAGTCGTACAAGGCGCCAACCTCTTGCAGCTGCTTTTTAAAGTTGGCAACGTTTGAATCTGTTCCTAACTGTGGGTGGATGCCTTTCTTAATTGCATCATTTTCAGCAGGAAGCCCAAACGCATCCCATCCCATAGGATGAAGTACATTGTAGCCTTCAAGCCATTTCATACGAGCGTATACATCAGAAAGAACATATCCTCTCCAGTGGCCTACATGCAGGCCCGAGCCTGAAGGATAGGGAAACATATCAAGGCAATAATATTTTTTACCAGAACCTGCGGGGTTAGTGACCGCATCAGGGTTTTTTTCCCAGTATTTTTGCCATTTTTTTTCTAACGTCTTTACGTCGTACTGCATGGTATCCTTTCCAGACTCAATTTTACGAACGTTTTAACTGTAACCTTCTTGAGGTTTTTCGTCAAAAAGATGACTGGAATTGACTCCTTGACCCTCTTATAAAAATAAAAACTCTCCTTTTAACAGAAATTTTTAAGAAGTTTTACTTTTTTATAAATTAAATTATACTTTAAATTCAAATGGAAAAATTAAAAAAAAGTTTAAAATCAAACTTTGCAATATAGTGTCAATGGAGGTTTTTATGAAATTAGTAAAATTAATTTTTGCTTTTACCCCTTTCTTAAATATAGTTCCTCAAGAAATTAATATCGAACTAACTGATAAGCGTAAAACAAAAATTAAAATTACTCAGAGCTTTGTTGACCAATGCGCTACTCTAAAGGCGTTTTCTGATTACTTTTTAGAATTAGGAAGTATCCCTGCCGGACATCAATGTGTAACTCAAGAGGCTATTAGTAACCTTGCCGAACTAATACCTTTAGAGTCACCAGATGAAGTTATGAACACAGCAGGTCAATGGCCACAAAAAAAGATACTATTGACTGCCATATCTGCCGATTATTTAGGTTATCAATATACTTCAAGTCTAATAACAGCTCTTGGTCGGCTTATTTTAAAGGAGGGCATTGCAAATGATACTCAAGCAATGCTTGAAAGAGTAACAACAAATATCACATTATTTAGTGCTCATAACTTTGAAAAAGTAACAAATACCCGATTAGTTAGTGCTAGTAATGAAGAATTAAGATATGATCTTATAAATGTTTTTTGGAACCAAAAAAGATATTTTTACTTTTATAAAGAATTTTGCTGCATTTTTCCAGTGTTGAAAACACATAAGGGGTACCCTGAATATACACTCCACTCTCTTCATAGCACTCCTTCAAGGCCTCTTGTAGTTGTAAAAAATAAGCAGGCGATTATGCTTCAAAATATGTGGCTAAAGACTTTATGGCAATCTGCTAGAAAACTTACATTGATGCCTAGCTGTGAACAACTAAGTAATGATGGTACCCTTATTGCTTTCAATCAGAATAATTGTCTTTATTTAGAAAAATTAACAACAACTGACGATAAAACCCCTTCTGATCCACTTGAAAGTCCAGAAAAAAATATTACAGCCCTTAAATTCAACAATGATGGATCGATGTTAGCCGCAGGAACAGAAAACGGAACTCTTTGTGTATGGGAAACAAGCACAGACAAGTTGATACACAATTTAACAGAGCCCGACAACACCACAGCTATCAAAGCTCTTACGTTTAGAGATAACTCTTCTACTTTACTAGCAGGACACGAAAATTCTCGCCTAAAAGAGTGGAATCTTCAGACTAAAACTCTTACAAAAAAAGTTAAAATTGGTCCTTCAGAAATTTCTTTACTTGTGCTCAATGCACAAGAAACAATTTTAGCCACAACAGGGTCCGGCACGACTATTAATTTACTAAATCCAGTAAACCCTGAAAAACGAATAGGGACACTTGTCGGGTCTATGCTTGCTGTTGAATGTCTTGCGTTTCATCCCAATGGAAGAATTCTTGCATCTGGCGGACTGGATAAAACCCTAAGATTGTGGGATGTTTCTACGAAAACACTTATAAGAACAGTGGGAACAAATCACGCGTTCCTAAATGGAGTATTGTTTAGTCTTGATGGAAAGAATCTTTTTTCTCTTGATCAATTGCAACGTGCAACTACGTGGACGTTGGAGACTATCAAAAACCTAGAACAAACAAAAGATTATAATATTTATGAAAAACCTTTAGATGTTGTTATTAGAGATATAAAAAACAACTCTTTACCAAAGCACAAAATAGAAACTTCTCTTGTTTAATTTTATAAAAAATAATTATCTAAAAATAACACATAAACAACTAATTCCGTAAAAATATTGTTTATTTTCTATTTTTTGTCTCAAACCAAGGGTCAAGTATTTACTACTTTTTGTTTCTTGAATCTTATTAAGAATTCCAACTAATCTTGTTTTGTAAACACAACATCCTCAACAGCAACTCTTTTTCATGATAGAGTGTGACGTAATGAACCGTTAGTAGAAAGGAGTACCATGTCCCAAATACAAATTCAACCAGCAGTTACAACCACTTTTGATGATAAGTGGAACGAGCAGATTCTTGTTGTAAAACGCGATCGATTATTTCCTGACTTTCAAGCTGTATGGCATGGCGTTCAATCAGCCAACCTTTCAAAATGCATCGACACTATTATTACTTACCAAGAATTTATGCCGCGTGGAATTGCTGAAACAGATTTTTCATATAAACAAGTTATTCCCTATTTAGTATTTAAACACGGCGAAAAGCTGTTTTTGATGCAACGACGTTCAAACTCTTCTGAATCACGCCTTGCAAATAAATATTCACTTGGCATTGGCGGCCACATCAGAAAAGAAGACATTCAAAGTCGAGACATTTTTGAATGGGCGCGTAGAGAATTTTATGAAGAAGTTGATTATAAAGATATTTTGAAAATCACCCCATTAGGAATTTTAAATGATGACACTAACGATGTAGGGAAGGTACACGTCGGCTTAGTACTCCTTCTTGAAGGTGATTCTGACCAAATTTCAATCCGATCAGAGTTACAAAATGGCACGCTTTATTCTTTTGAAGAATGCATGAATTTTTACCCGCAAATGGAAAGTTGGAGCCAACTAGTTTTTGATTTTTTAACGACAAGCAAACGCTAAACAATTGCCTAGGCCTTAAGTAAGCTGCTAGCTCTTTCTCTGTTGGTTTTTTATAAAAAAAGGAAATTCAATGTTTGAGAAACTCAAAAGTTTTTTTTCAAATACTACAACAGGGTCAAAAGCCTCGCTTGAAACATTACATTTCATGTGGCAACACAAAACCTACTTTCTCTTTCCTTTCTTAAAAGTAATAGGGATCTGTCTTTCATTATTTACCATCATTCTTACTGGATGCTTCATTGCTTTTGCAGATAAAGGATTTATGTTTTTTACCCACCTTCATGCAGAAGGTGCAAGTATTTCTTTAAATGGGACGACCATAACACTTCTTGTACTCCTGTTTCCTTTGGCAGCACTTTTACTAACGTTTTCAGGGGTGGTGATTGAGGGGATGACTCATTTTTATACTGACGCTCTCCTTAATGAACAGCCAATTTCACTCTGGCAAAGCGTTAAACTAACACTCAAAAAAACAGGCACCCTTATTGGCTGGTCAATCATTTCACTTATTGTGTACATTTTCACCTCACAAAGAGACAAAAAACAATCCTCATTTGTCACCACTCTTTTGTGGTTCGCTTCACTTTCATGGTACATGGTTACTTTTTTTGTAATGCCACTCATGCTCTCAGACAACAAAGGTATTTTTGCAAGCCTTAAAGAGTCTTATACCCTTATGAAAGATAATTTTGGCCTTAATACCGGCGCACTTGTAACGTTTAGCGTTTTAAAAAGTGGCACACTGCTTACTATTCAGCTTCTTATTTTCTTAGGACTTATGAGTGTTGCTATTATTACTCATCCAGTGCTTTTTTATTATCTAGTTAATTTGATTAAATCATTCTTTACAACTACTTCAACATATTCTGATACAAGCATTCCTCTTACGCATCGAGATACCCAAGCACTTATAACGACGCTATTTATGATAATCCCGATTACACTCTATTTCAGTTCTATATTTTCTACTGCAAAAACAATCTTTAAAACAGCGACCTATCGCTCTCTTAAAGGAAATACCACCGGACCCTTTTCTAACGTTCTTATTAAAGATGCAGTGGCTAACCAGTAAAAGGAGAGATTCATGTACTTATGGAATGTCGATAAGCTTGCTGTTGATCTAAAACAGAACAAAAAAAATAAAGAACTTACTCTTTTTACTGTTCTCAGTCCGTTCTTAACTATCGCAATGATTGCCCTGTGGGTAACTCTTTTGATCTCACATCTTTTTATTGCAGACATCTTTTCTTATTTTATTTCAGGAGCGGATGTCTATCTGGGATTTTATAACTTTTTAGGACTGTGTGCTGCTGGAGTAGCTGCAACCTTTTGCTGTTTGAGCATTATGCGATGCTATGAGCTTAATAAAAAAGCTGACGGCAAAAAATTCTTACTTCGCTTTACCTGCGCGAGCGCCTTCATCATTACTCATCTGCTTGCCTATACCCTTGCAGTAATGTGCATACTCGGTCTTTTAGTGGTTATTGTTCTTGCACGAAAAACTGCTCTTTTTTCAGCAGAAGTTACCCAGCTTCTTGAGAGTCATAGCATCGGAGCATCAATAAAATCTGCTCTTGAAGCAACACCTCTCAAAGAACTGGTCCCTCAATCTTTCTATCAGGACGGGATTTTTAGCTCCCTCTTATCATTACCCGCAAAACTTATTGACCTTCCTAAAATATTACAAAAGTTAGAACTCCTCGTTCGTTATTATCGAGGGCTACTTTTAGGGCTCTATCCGGTTCTTATTACTATCCCGGTGGCAATGGCGTTTATCTACACAGTGAGTATAACCAACTTTTTTAAGCTCATTCAAACTCGATCATAACCATTACTAACAGCTCTGTTTGCTGTTTTTAGAAGGTTTTGGTACTCTTGGGGGAGTATAATTATTTTTTAACCTCCCTACCCCCGTTTTTCCTTAGTTCTTTAAGGAGCGGGAAATAATTCCGGAGTACCCATACATGTCAAAAGAGGTCATACGCCCCGAACAATATCGTCGAGCATCGATGATGGAGGCACAGGACACACAAGTGTTACTTAACCCTGAACAGACACAAGAGTTAAGCGATCTTTATGAAAGCTTTTTTTCTGTTTGTAAGCCTGGTAACGTTGTAAAAGGTAAAGTTATTGAATCAGGCTCTGATGGTATCCTTGTTGATATTGGATATAAATCAGAAGGCCTTATTCCTCGTTACGAATTCTCACCACACGAACTTAAAACATTCAAAACTGGTGATGAAATTGAAGTAATGCTGAACGAACTTGAAAGCGTTGACGGCACCGTTGAGCTCTCTTATGAAAAAGCAAAAGCGCTTAAAGCATGGGATAGCATCATGAAACTTCATGAAGAAGGCAAACCAGTCGAAGGTGTTGTCACTCATAAAGTTAAGGGTGGTTTGAGTGTTGATATTGGTATCCCAGCATTCTTGCCTGGATCACAAGTTGATATTCAACGTGTTTCAAACTTCGATCAATATGTTGGACAAAAAATTGTTGCTGACATTATCAAAGTGAACAAAAAACGTGGAAACGTTATTATTTCACGTCGTAAACACTTAAGTGAACAACGCGCTGGTGTTCGTCAAAAAGTTCTTGAAACCCTTTCTGAAAACCAAATCATTGACGGTATGGTTAAAAACATCACCAACTACGGTGTCTTTATAGACATAGGCGGAGTTGATGGTCTTTTACACATTACCGATATGACATGGGGCAGAATTTCTCATCCAAAAGAAATGGTTAAGATTGGTGATTCAATCAAGGTCAAAGTACTTTCTTTTGATAAAGAAAATGAGAAAATTTCTCTTGGCACAAAACAGCTCAGCGAAAATCCATGGGAAACCCTTAAGGCGGATATCGTTCCTGGATCACGCATTAAAGGCAAAATCTCAAGCATTACTGAATACGGTCTTTTTGTAGAAGTACAAAAAGGTGTTGAAGGTCTTATCCACATCTCTGAAATTTCATGGACCGACAGAATCACTGATTTAAACAGATTCTTCAACGTTGGCGACTCTGTTGAAGCAGTTGTTATTTCTTTGGATAAAGACAACCGTAGAATGTCTTTGAGTATCAAACAACTTGATAAGAATCCATGGGAAAGTGTTGCTCAAGAATTCAAAGCTGGTGAACGCGTTAAAGGAACAGTAAGCAACGTTACTGAATTTGGCGTATTTGTTCAACTAAAACCAGGCATCGATGGTCTTGTTCACGTTTCAGACCTTTCATGGACTGAACACATTGAACACCCAGGTAGCATCTTCAAAAAAGATCAACCAATCGAAGCAATCGTTCTTGGTGTTGATACAGACAGTAAGAAAATCTCTTTGGGTATTAAACAACTTGAACAAAATCCATGGGAACAAATTGAGAAACAGTACAAAGTTGGCGACATTGTCGACGGCGACGTTTCAAAAATTACTAACTTTGGTATGTTCGTTCGTCTTGCAAGCGGAATTGAAGGTCTGGTACATATTTCAGAACTAAACGCAGACAAGAAAAACGAAGAAAAGATCAAAGATATGTTTAAGATTGGTGAAAAACATCAATTTAGAGTTATCAAAGTGAGCAAGGAAGAGCGTAAGCTTGGCTTAAGCACAAAACTCACTGGTGAAATTAAAGAAGAACAACGCAAGCCGGTACAACAGCAGCAACAACAACAGGCTCCACAGCAACAGTACAACCAGCAACCAAAAGAATCTTCTTATAATAATGAACCAGCAGTGAAAGCAAAAAGCCAGTTCCAACTCGAACTTGAAAAACATGCTGCACGCTCAACAGAGGACAAAGAGTAACATGGTAGAAAAAACACTCGCCATCATCAAACCGGATGCAATGCAAGACGGTCATAAAGATGCGATTATTGCTCTTATTAAATCCAATGGTTTTGATGTTGTTGCTCAAAAAACCGTTACACTAACAGACGACCAAGCTGGTGGATTTTATGCAGAACACAAAGAACGTTCGTTCTTTGGCGAACTGGTAAAGTTCATGGTTTCAGGCCCTGTTACTATTATGGTTCTTGAAAAAGACAACGCGATCAAAGGATGGCGTGATTTGATGGGCGCAACTAACCCTGCAGAAGCAGCAGAAGGAACTGTTCGTAAACAGTTTGGCCGCTCTAAAGGTGAAAATGCGACTCACGGATCTGATTCTGTTGCAAGCGCACAAAGGGAAATTGCATACTTTTTCCCTGAGTTAGCATAACTAAGAATCTAATGTGACAACCTTAGTCACAGAGTAAAAAAAGGAGGCTGTAACCAATGTCTACCAAAAGACACCTGATTCCAGCCTCCCTTTTTTATGCCCTTAAAAAACTTTTTTTATTACTTCTTTTTGCATCTGCCACATCAGCCCATGCACACAAAACTGTCTGGATTATTATTCACGGTACCTTTGCAAAAAGTGCAACCTGGTGCAGGGTGGGCGGCGACTTTTATGAATCACTTAAATCAGTTGTTGATCCAACCGCCATTATCCGCACTTATGTATGGTCTGGAAAAAACTCATTTCCAGATCGAAAAAAAGAAGCAGAAGAACTGGTCAGGAAAATTGTACGCGATTACAAACCAGAAGACATTCTTAACATCATCGGCCATAGTCATGGGGGCAACCTGGGAGTGATTGTAACGCAACTGTTTGCACAACATCATCCACAGTATCGCCTCAACTATTTAATAACGCTCGCTCCCCCCATTCTTGTGAGTCACTATCACCCTGCCATGACCCATGTGAACATGGTTTTAAACTTTTATTCGTATGGCGACATGGTGCAAACGGTAGGCGTTTTTTATGAACGTGTCTACCCAGACCATGAACGCATCTGGAACATTCAATTAGTGCATGATGATCGCTGTCCTGAGCATGGCAATGTCCATCCTTACCAACTGGCAGAGATTTTGCCCCAAATACCGTTACGACTCTCTTTGGAAAACCGCCCTGCTGTGTTACACTTGCGTAAAGATTATAATCACACACTGACACGCGATCCGCGCCGTGAGTGGGACCTTAAGCAGGACCGTAATTTTAGAGAACAGGTTTTAACGATGATTCATTCGGTATAATACGGTAACAAAAAGCAATGAAAAAGACGCACGCAGTGACCATTTCTCTTTCTTCAGATATAAAAAAAATAGGTTTTTTTGATTCTGGAATTGGTGGACTTTCAATTTTGAACGCTGTCATAAAAACACATCCTGCTGAATGTATCTATGTTGCTGACACGGCGTATTTACCCTATGGCAATAAATCCAAAGAAGTTCTCATTGAACGGGGACGAGTCGTTACAAAACTATTACAATCATATGGTATTGATACTATCGTTATAGCCTGTCATACCTCATCAGCAAACTGCCTTGAAACACTTAAAGCTGAGTTTCCAGAAGTCACTTACATCGACATGTTGCTTCCTACTATTCACGCGGCAGCAGCCGCCACAGCAAATAACAAAGTAGGAGTCATTGCAACAGTCGGAACTATCAATACTCACGCTCACCAAAAACTTTTTGAAAAACATGCGCCAGAAACAGCAGTATTTGAACAAGCGTGCCCCAAACTGGTGCCTTTAGTAGAGTCTATGACAGCAACACCAGATGAACGCGCAACAGCGCTGCAAGAGTATCTTACTCCCTTACAACACCAAGAAGTTGATACCTTAATTTTGGGATGCACTCATTATGCATTTCTCGAAAATGATATTCGTGCTCTTGCACCTGAACTGACGCTCATATCAGCGGGCGGATGTATTGCCCCCGGAATAACACCAACAGAGCAAGGCCCTCTCACTTTTTTAACAAGTGGGGAAGGTGATTATTCTGAAAGCATTAAACAATTTTTAGGAACGACATCTTGCACACTGAAATTTGAACAGTTTTGATAACTACTGAACGTCACGACCAAGCTGTCTGACTGCTTTATCAAGAACACCATTTACAAATTTGTAAGCATCTTTTTCAGAGAAGCATTTTGCAAGCTCAATAGCTTCGTTAAGAATAATGGTGGCCGGAGTGTCGGTTTCCATTAACTCCCAAAGAGCTAAATGAAGCACAAGACGCGTACAGCATCCAATGCGTTCCAGACGCCAGTTTGAAAGTAATGGAATAAGAAACTCGTCGTATTTTTTGCGATTTTCAACGATAGCTTTGACTGTTAAAACAATCTCGCCACCCGCAGGAATATCAGTATCAAAACCTCTATTGAACTGATCAGCAAGACCTTCTACTGATGCTTCATAGTCAAATGCATCTGCTGCATAAAGAAGATGTAATATCAATGATCGCACTTGACGGCGAGGGCACGGAGGGCATGACTGCGACGCTGAGTCCGCAGCTTCTAAGACGACCTTATCTGGCTCCATTTACATTCTTTCAATATAACAATCGGTACGTGTATCAACCTTGATAATGTCACCTTCGTTTACAAACAAAGGAACCTGAATAGTAATACCAGTTTCAAGTTTTGCTGGTTTTGTTGCACCGCCTTGAGCTGTGTCACCGCGTACCCCTGGTGGAGTATCAACAACTGCAAGCTCCATATGCAAAGGAGCTGTTACGCCAATTGGTCTTTCGCGGTAATAAAGCATGTCATAGACGGTCTGCTCTTTAAGATATCCGTCAACTTCTTCAAGGCTGTCCTTGTTTAAGGCAACTTGATCGAACGAGTCTTGGTCCATAAAGTTATAAAGACCATCCTGTTCGTAAAGATATTGCATTTGTCGGTATTCAAGCTGAGGATTTTCAAATTTCTCACCGGATCTGAAGTTTTCTTCAAATGATGATCCTGTTAAAAGATTTTTGAGTTTCGCACGCACCAACGCTCCGCCACGTCCAGTTTTGTTGTGGTTAAATTCAATAACCATGTGTGGTTCGTCACGGAATAAAATCTTAGTTCCCTTGCGAAAATCTGAAGTTGAAATCAACGTACGACTCCTCTGCCTAAATATATCTCAAAATGCCTACCCAGAAGTATAAACAGGGATTACAATAATTGCAATTTGAGTTGTTCAAGCACAGTTTTACTTTTTTTCAAAAAACTGAGTATCCTAATCTAACGGTCGCCAAAGGGAGACCCCCTTACCATGATAGATATGGCTTACAAGCAGGAGATTTCGATGGATCGCACCCAAAAACTCATCAATTTCGACCCAGAAATTGCTCAAGCAATCAACCAAGAATTAAACCGCATAGAATCCACTCTGAATCTTATTGCTTCCGAAAATTACGCTTCGCCTGCCGTTATGGAAGCCTCCGGCTCAGTCATGACCAACAAATATGCAGAAGGCTACCCAAAAAAACGTTACTACGGCGGATGTCAGTATGTGGACGTTGCAGAAGACCTTGCCCGTGACCGAGTTCTAAAACTGTTTGATTTAAATCCTGAACAGTACCACGCCAACGTGCAACCCCATTCTGGAGCTCAGGCAAACATGGCCGCATTTTTTGCCCTTCTTGAACCGGGAGACACAATCCTTGGTATGGACCTGGCCGCAGGTGGACATCTCACCCACGGGTACAAAATTAACTTTTCAGGAAAGTTTTTTAAGGCAGCCTCATATGGAGTCGACCCGGTCACTGAACGTTTAAACTACGACGAAATTTTACGTCTTGCTCAAGAACATAAACCAAAACTTATTATTGCCGGCGCTTCTGCCTATTCTCGGGTGATTGATTTTAAAAAATTCAAAGAGATTGCTGATGCGGTGGGTGCACTGTTAATGGTCGACATGGCTCATATTGCAGGACTGGTTGCTGCAAAAGTTCACCCTGCGCCCTTTGAGTATGCCGATGTAGTTACCAGCACCACTCACAAAACATTACGCGGACCTCGTGGCGGACTTATTATCTGCAAAGCATCCTTGGCCCAGGCAATCGATAAATCGGTTATGCCTGGAACTCAAGGCGGACCGTTAATGCACCACATTGCGGCCAAAGCGGTAGCGTTTAAAGAAGCACAGGACGCTTCGTTTACTATCTACCAACAAAACATTATTACCAACGCAGCGGCGATGGCTGAGGCATTTATCCGCAAAGGATACCGCATTGTGTCTGGGGGCACTGATAATCATTTGATGGTAATTGATCTTCGCTCAAAAAACATTTCCGGAAAAGATGCAGAACTGGCACTTATTAAAGCGGGTATCTGTTTAAATAAAAACTGCATTCCCAATGATCCAGCAAAACCGTTAATCACAAGTGGCATTCGTCTAGGAACTCCCGCAATTACTACGCGTGGATTTACTCCCAAAGAGGTTGCCATTGTCGTTGATCTGATTGACCGTGTCCTGACCGATCCACAGAATGACGAGCTGCTTGAAAAAGTTAAAGTTGAAGTTGATGGTTTGTGTAAGTTGTTTCCTGTATACACACACAACTCTTTTGTTACTTCGACCAGCTCAAGTCTAAAATCGTTAGAAGGATAATCCGAAAACTTTAAACCGAGCCCTAAAATATTAAAGAGAGCAAAGATTATTCTTCTGCTCTCTTTTTTTATATCAAAGCTCCTGATTTCCCCCACCCTGACAGGCGAGTTTATCAACAACAAGAGTCAACTGGGCAACCATAGAAAGTCGAGAGGCGCTAATAGGCATCTCACGTTTTTCTGAACGCAAACTATTAAAGAAACTGGTTAAGATTGCTTTGTGTCCTTTGTCTGGCGTTGAGACTGTTTCGTTAAACATGTGCGCTGTACCATAACCACGAAGCTGTAAGAAGTCTTCCATCACAATTGATTTAGAATCAAAAAACAGTTCCATGCGCTCTTTGCCAAGAGCCGTATGACCAATTGAAGTGTAAACCAATGAACAGATTGAACCATCTGCAAAACTGATATGTGCAGAAAAGTTATCAGTTGGAAACAGGTCATCGCTGGTAGGGCGTAATGCCTCAACTGAAACAGAGACTGGATGCGATCCTGTCAAAAAACAGAAAAGATCAAAAATGTGACACGCTTCCCCGATAATTCTGCCTGCGCCACTTGCCTGATGTACAGAATGATCAGGAGAAATATAACCAGCATTAATACGATAATTAATTACCAGTGGAGAATGTCGCTCAACCGTTTCCCATTTTATTTTTTGTATGAACGGTGCAAAGGAGCGATTGTAGTCCACACAAAATGGCGCAGTGGGATTATTTTTTAAAAACAACTCCAGCACCTTAAACTGTTCAAAGGTGGTAACCATCGGCTTTTCTAAAAATACTGCTTTACCACGGCACAATGCCTGAACAGCCTGGTCATAGTGAAATTTATGAGGAGATGCAATCAGGACAACATCGATGCTTTCATCTTGAAAAAGATCATCTTCTTCGATAAATGTTTTAGTCGCACCATAGGTACGTGAAGCATTCTCTGCTGTTGCATAATCACTATCAGCAACGGCAGCAATTGAAACATTATGTAGTTTTGAAACAAGTGGCATTAATTTTGTTTTTGAAAAACCACCAGCTCCCACAATACCAACTTTTATGGGTGCATCTTTTTGTGCCGGCATAAAATGAATCGGTCCCTCAAAAGAAAGGCCATCTTTTTGTGCCGGAAGAAACTCAAAATCATCCTTGGGTGCATACGAAAGTACTACGCCCACTGATTTTTTTGTATTAAGCGTTTCATAAGCCTTGTCTGCTTGTGCAAGTTCATAGACTTGTGAAATTAAAGGATCAATCCGTAATTTTTGTTGCACAATCAGATCAACAATTGCCTCCATGTTGCGCTTTTCGGTCCAGCGTACATAACTGTAAGGATAATCTTTTCCTTCCATCTCGTAGTCATTATCGTAACGACCAGGACCATAAGAACAAGAAATAAGAAGATCTATTTCCTTTTTATAAAACGGATCTCTTTCAAGCTTCATTCCAACTTCGCCAACAACAACGACGCGACCTTTTTTTCGAGTAACATTCATGGACTGCTGAACAATGTCATTTGACTTACTAGATGCGGTAATCAAAGTAACATCAACCCCTTTATGATGGGTCAAAAATTCAATTGATTTTTCAAACTGATTATCTTTGCCATCAAAGACATAATCAGCTCCGAGTTCTTTTGCCAAAGCCATGCGTTCAGGCAAAATATCAATCCCAATTACGGTACACCCTGCTGCTTTTGCAAGTTGAACAGTAAGCTGACCAAGAAGCCCAAGGCCAAACACACAGACTATCTCACCAATTTGTACCTGGGCACGACGTACGCCTTGTAATGCAATTGCTCCTAATGTTGTAACACTGGCCTGTCTTAAATAGTGCTCACCAGGAACTGCAACGACAAGATTCTGTGGCACACACACCACATCTGCATGAAGCGCAAAGCCAGCACCGGCGCACGCAACAAAATCGCCAGAACGGAAACTAGTAACTTTTTTACCTACCGCAATAATACGTCCTGAACAAGAATATCCCAAAGACTGCAATGAACCTTGAAGACCACCTTTAGCCAGGGTCGCCGTCCCATTAATACCATGATTTGCAAGAGACAAAAGAAGTGATTTTATTTTGTGAGGAATATTAGAAAAAACAGGGTCGCTTTCAGTCGTAGCAATAGTTGCCGCTTCTGTTCCAGAACTAATAAAAGAGTAATGAACAGAGATTAAGACAGAGTGATCATCCAACTTTGGCTGAGCAACCTCTTTAACAACTACAAGGCCTTTTTCAAGAAATACTTGTCTCATTGGCGCTCCCCTGTTAAAAAAGATCGATCAGTTATACCATGCACCACATCCATTGGATAGTGCTTTTCAGACTGACAAGCTGGCCAATAAAACTGTTCCTGCTCAACAGATTCTCTGCGCGAATCATGTAACAATCCGCAAAAATCCAATACATATGCATCGCTTTGTTGTTTACGTGCATGCTGCTTAAACACATTATGTGCAACTAAATACACGACAATATCTGCTTGCGCAAGGGCGTCTTGTTGCGCACAAAACACCTGTGAAATCTCAGGTGACAACAGAGATTGTTTTACATGCGGATCACACACAATAAGTCTGCTATTAGTACGTTTAGCTAACTGTTCTGCAATCTTTAATGCTGGAGATTCACGCAGATCATCAACGTTTGGTTTGTAAGTAAGCCCCCACACCGCTACAGTCGGTTGTGTACTATGCACAGCGTTCCATGTAGTAATAGCGTGCTCAATACGATCAAGTACCCAGTGAGTACGCTCTTCATTGACACGACGAGACGTTTTAAGGAGTTCAGAATGTGCGGGAAAAGATTCAGCCAACAACAACGGATCAACCGGAACACAATGGCCGCCAACTCCACACGTTGGATTTAGTAACGAAACTCGTGGGTGCTTGTTTGCAAGCTCAATAACTTCATACGGATTGAGCCCTTCAGACTCTGCCATTGCTGCTATTTGATGAGCAAATGCAATGTTAACATCGCGATAACTGTTTTCAATAAGTTTAACCATCTCTGCAGTGGTAACATCAGTAAGATACAGATCTCCACTTACAAAATATTTATAAAACTGCGCTGCATGCTGCACTGAATTATGGTCAATTGCCCCAATAATACGATCGTTTACTTTCAGTTCCTGAAAAATATTTCCAGAAAGAACACTCTCGGGGCAATGGGCTACAAAAAAATCTTTTCCTACTTCAAGGCCTGATTCTTTGGCAAGCACCTGCGCAACCGAACGAGTGGTGCCCAGCGGAACAGTTGATTCTAAAATAACCGTATCGCCCTTTTTTAATACCTCTGCAATCTGAGAAACTGCTGAAGAAATAGCCCTCAGATCAGCTCGTTTGTCAGCAGTTAAGAGAGTAGAAACTGCGATTACAAAATAGTCTGCTTCTTGACACACGGTTGTCGCAGTAAAATAAGAAGTTGCCAATGCTTCTTGCAAGTATTGCGCAAGGTCTGGTTCTTCGAGAAATTTCACTCCGTTGTTGATATCATCAACACGTTCTTTATTACAATCTACTCCGACCACATGGAGGCCTGCTTTTGCAGCAATCAATGCTAAAGGTAATCCCACATGTCCCAAACCGATAACTACTACTTTTTTCATGCTCTTCCTTTTTTAAAAACATCTGCAGCCCCTTCTACATATCCACAAAGATATTGGTCAACCTTTGTAAAGCGCCCCCGCAGATTGTAAGAGACGTACAGCTTTTTGCGCTGCACAATAGTAACGATACGCTTTAAAATTTTTTGGTTCCCACACTTAAAGAAAAATGTGTGCATACATTCAAAAAGAGAAATATCTGTAAAAAATGACGTAAAGAGTCCATTTTCAAAACGAAAATAAAGACTGTATATAAATTGTTTAAAGGCAAAAGAGCTTGGCATCATACAGATACCCGCAGAACACGTTCCTACCACTACCATGATCGGACTCATAATGCACTCTCTTTTTTGGATATACAATCCAGGCCTATTTGGTGAATAACACTATCAGATCTGCCCACATTGGCAAGAAAATTGAGCGCAAAACGTGACCGTCGTGAGAGTTATGAGGTATAGTCTTATTAATTTCACACACCCTTCTATAAAGGTAACCCATGGATAAACTGTATGCCCCTTGGCGAGAAGCATATGTGGTCAACACTGCTCAGGATAAAACTAAAGAAGTCCTGACTGAAAACAGCTGCCCGTTTTGCACTGCCCTTCAAGCTCAAAACGACCAAAAAGAGCTTATATTAGGTCGCTACACCCATAACTTTGTTATTATGAATCGCTTTCCCTATAATGGTGGCCACTTAATGGTTATCCCTTATAAGCACACAGGCAACCTTCAAGAGCTTGAAAGTGATGCGACAACAGAACTCATGGAGCTTACCAAACAAGCCGCCTCTACCTTACAACAGGAACTTAAGAACGATGGGGCCAATATTGGCCTTAATTTAGGCAAAGCAGCAGGCGCAGGAATCCCTTCTCATATTCATATGCATGTACTTCCCAGATGGTTTGGCGACACTAATTTTTTGCCTATCTTAGCTGATGTTAAGCTTGTCTCCACCGATATGGAAAAACTTTATCAACGTCTTTTGCCTTATTTTAAAAAATAGTAGCAGATCTTGCTTTCAGTAATAAGCTCAAGACATTTATGACCTGACCCTAAACAAGCTTAATAAATCTTTTTTTATGCTTAAATGCCTCACTTTGACCCCTAGAACCCTTGCCTTTTAAGCTCAAAAGGGGGGGCTTTTGCGCGGTTTAATGGCCCATGTCATACTAGTAATAGTAATAGAACAAAGGGCTGACAACTGCTAGCCCAGGTTTATAATGGAGGTTTTAATTATGAAGAAATTATTATTGGTTCTTGTTACTGCTCTTAGTTTAAGTTCAACTCAAGTGCGCGCTTCAGAATTTGATGGCGTTGCTCGAAATACCGCTGGTAAAATTTGTCAGTTAGCACAAGAATATCCTAAAGCTACAGTATGTATCACAGCAGCAGCTGTTGGTGCGACTATGGTTGGTATGAATGAAGTTTCTGACAGACTTCTTATGGGTATGGAATGGCTTCTTGATTCAGTAAAGAAAACTTGTATGTTTGTACGTAAGAGCCAAAACACAAAAATGTTCATTGGTGCTACTACTGCATCTCTTGCTACAGCATTCGTTCTTCAAAACGTTGCTACTAAATAAATAAGCTCATAGAAACTTAAAAGCCTCCGGAAACGGGGGCTTTTTTAGTGCTTAAACTCTTCTTGCTCCTTGGGCTTATATAAGCTTACCTGTCTGGTTAAACTTCTTAGATAAGCCTCTTTAAAGCCTTTCAGCTTAAAAAGCCAATTTATTCCTTGAGAACCCCTACTGTTTAAGCTCAAACCAGGGGGCTTTTGCGCACTTTTAAAGGGTATGCCATACTAGTAATAGAGGTCAACAGTGGGCTCTGGTAGCCACTTAAACCAAGGAATTTATAAGGAGGTTATTATGAAGAAATTATTATTAGTTCTTATTACTGCTCTTAGTTTAAGTTCAACTCAAGTGCGCGCTTCAGAATTTGATAGCGTTGCTCAAGGTGCCGCCACTAAAATTAGCCAATTGGCACAACAATACCCTAAAGCTACAGTATGTATTACTGCAGCAGCTGTTGGTGCAACTATGGTGGGCGCAAATAAAGTTTCTGATAAACTTTTTACAGGTATAGAATGGCTTCTTGATAGCGTAAGAAATGCTTGCGTTTTTGTCCGTAAGAGCCAAAATACTAAAATGTTTATTGGGGCTACTGCATCAAGTCTTCTTACAGCTTATATGCTTCAAAATGTTCTTAAATAAATAAGCCCTTAAAAGCTTAAAAGCCTCCGGCAACGGGGGCTTTTTTAGTGCTTAAACTCTTTTTGCTCCTTGGGCTTATATAAGCTTACCTGTCTGGTTAAACTTCTTAGATAAGCCTCTTTAAAGCCTTTCAGCTTAAAAAGCCAATTTATCCCTTGAGAACCCCCACTGTTTAAGCTCAAACCAGGGGGCTTTTGCACACTTTAACGCGCCATGTCATACTAGTAATAGAGTTTAAGAGCGGGCTTTTATAGCCGCTCAAAAAAAGGAAACTATAAGGAGGTTATTATGAAAAATACATTAAAAACTATGCTTTTAAGTTCTCTGTTATTTACTCACCTACACACAGCAGTTGCTGCAGACACATCAATGGCTACCAAAGCTTTTGAAAGTGTTGCCCTGGCAGCTGATGCTTGTTACCACACAGCTGAGCAATCTACCCACGTAACACGTGATTTAGGGGAGTGTTTAGTATTGCTTGGTAAATGTACTGCACATTGGACATTCAATATTTTGCCACAAAAGTTCTGTGACTATATGGCAATCCTTACTGCTGAAAAGTCTGCTCAAGATGCCGCACAAATAGCTGAGCTTACTGTACAAGTTACTGCTAACAAATTTGCTCTTATAGCAACTGAAGCAGCAAGACAAGAAGCAGCCGCTACCGCAGCCTTAACTCAAGAGCTTATTGCACAAAAAACTATTGCTTTAACAAACGTAACTGAACAACTTGCAAACATGACAGCACAATACAATCAAGCAGTTGCTCAGGCCGCGTCTCCAACTGTAGTGTTTAAAGCTGTATGCAGTTGGGCACAACAAAACCCAAAAGTCGCTGCTTTAACCGCTGCAACTGTCGGATTGACATTAGCTGTCGGTGCACGATGCATTTACAACAACTGTAATAAGTTCATTAAAGGTGGTATGGCTGCTTTAAATGAAAATGAACACTCAGCAAGAACCGTTACTCGCCAGAGAATTGATACTCTCACCTATAACGGGTAATGCTTCATTGTTGCTAAACAGTT
Source organism: Pseudomonadota bacterium (assembly GCA_027487215.1). Lineage (GTDB taxonomy): Bacteria > Babelota > Babeliae > Babelales > CAIQNR01 > JAIYDZ01. The sequence continues at coordinate 5,230 of JAIYDZ010000001.1, read as the reverse complement.
TAAAATATTTAAAAACCGCGACTAAAAATCGCGGTTTTTTAGTGTGCTTTTTTGCCAATCCCTTTGTTAATGGCCTACGCAGGTATCCAACACTCCTCTTACTTTTTATTGTCTGATTCTATGGTATACTGCTCTGAATGATGAAAACTGTTGTCCTTCAACCAAGGTAGGGTCACATGAAATCGGTAGACATACGAAAAAAGTTTTTAGAGTTTTTTGCAGAGCACGGCCATGAACGCGTGGCAAGTTCAAGTCTTATTCCAGCCCAAGATCCCACATTATTGTTTACTAACGCCGGAATGAACCAGTTTAAAGATCTCTTTCTAGGCAAAGAAAAACGTTCGTATGCCCGCGCCACGACTGCACAAAAATGTGTACGCGCTGGCGGAAAACATAATGACCTTGATAACGTCGGTTTTACTAAACGTCATCTGACCTTTTTTGAGATGCTAGGTAACTTCTCATTTGCAAACTACTTTAAAGAAGATGCTATTAAGTTTGCGTGGCAGTTGCTTACTAAAGGATACAATCTCGATCCACAAAACATGTACGTCTCTGTGTATGAAGAGGATGATGAAGCGTTTGCAATCTGGGAAAAAACAGTCGGCGTGCCAAAAGAACGCATCATGCGTTTTGGAAAAAAAGATAACTTCTGGCAAATGGGTGACACTGGCCCATGTGGTCCCTGTACTGAAATCTATATTGATTTGCGCCCACAAGAAGAACGTTCAAAAATTCCTGTATATGAAGATTTTGATCAAGGACGCTTACTTGAGATTTGGAACCTTGTATTCATGCAGTTTGACCGCCAACAGGATGGCACACTCGTTCCTCTAAAACAGACCGGTGTTGATACTGGTGCAGGACTTGAACGTATTGCATGCATTTTACAAAACAAAGAGTCAGTTTTTCAAACTGATCTGTTTACCCCGCTTATTGAAGAGATAGAAAAATTAACCGGTGTACATTACGCATCATCTGACGATCAAACAAAAGCAGCATTCCATGTGCTGTGTGATCACGTGCGTTCTACTTCATTTATTATTGCAGATGGCGGATCTCCTTCAAACGAAGGTCGTGGCTATGTGTTGCGTAAAATCATTCGTCGCGCTGCACTATTTGCACAAAAGTTAACTGACAAAAACATTTTTCCTGAACTTGCAAAACGATTCATTAAAGAACTCTCTCCGGTTTATCCAGAACTTTCAGTCAATCAGACTATGATTGTTAACTTGCTAACAAGCGAGATTGAACAGTTTGCCGCAAACCTTATTCGCGGACAGCAGATTTTAGCAGGATTTTTTAAAGAACAATCAGGCGACAAAACAATCACAGGCGAGCAAGCATTTAAACTCTATGACACGTATGGGTTCCCTCTTGAAGTAACCGTTCTTGCAAGCCAGGAAAAAGGTTTTTCAGTAGATGCAGAAGGCTTTGAAAAAGCCATGGAAAAACAACGCGCACTTTCAGGTAAAAAGATGAAAGAAGGCGTTAAAACAATTGAACTTCCAGAAAATATTACTACCCAGTTTGTGGGATATGAAAAAATAAACACGCAAGGAACGATTAAAGCGCTTGTCGTTGATGGCGCACTGGTTAACAGTGTTAATGCCGGACAACAATGTGTGTTGATCGCTGATGTATCACCGTTCTTTGTTGCTACTGGTGGACAGATTGATGATAGTGGGTTTATTGAAATCAACGGTCAACGTGCATCCCTTGAAGGCCTTGAAAAACTTAACAATGCTCGTGCAATTGGTGCACACATTACCGCGCCTGCAGCATTAAAAGTTGGTGATGTCGTTACACAACAGGTTGATGGATATATTCGTCGTATGACCATGAATAACCATACTGCAACTCACCTGCTGCAAGCAGCACTCATTGAACTGCTAGGTAAACAGGTTAAGCAGTCTGGTTCAGTTGTGACTCCTGATTATTTACGTTTTGATTTTACTTATCACAAAAACTTAACTCCTGAAGAAATCAAAGCGGTTGAAAATCGTGTGAATGAAAAGATTCAAGAAAACATCAAAGTAGAAATGTTTGAAACCACTTATAAAAAAGCACTTGATAAAGGTGTTATTGCAATATTTGGTGAAAAATATAATCCAGAATGCGTACGCGTTATTGATGTACCAGGATTTTCTGCAGAACTCTGTGGAGGAACTCACGTACCAATGACTGGCGTAATTGGTGTCTTTAAAATTACAGAAATGACCGCATTGTCAGCGGGCAACAGACGTATTTTTGCATCAACGGGTGTTCGTGCTGTTGAATTAATGCAAAACAATTTCAATACAGTCAAAGAACTAAGCCAAGAATTTAAAGTGCAACCGGACCAGGTATGTTGTGCAGTTAAAAAACAAGCCGACACCTTATCTCGCACTCAGCAACAGGTCAGAACGTTAAAACAACAACTGATTACACACCAACTTAACGGATGGCTCCAATTGGTCGCTCCCGTTAATGGCGTGCCGTTCTTGCACCTTCTTCTTGATGGCTATTCAGTTGATGAACTGAAAGATATTGCAACCGCGCTTATCAAAAAACAACCAGGGTTTTATCTGCTTGCAAGCAACACCGACGATAAAAGCGTGTTTTATGCCGGATTATCACCTGAACATACAAAGAGTGTTGATATGAAAAAAGTTGCCGCAGCACTTAAATCTGTGGGGTTACAAGGTGGCGGAAAGGCTGACTCTCTGCAAGGTGGCGGAGCCCGTCTGACTAATAATCTGCTTCATGCAGTAAAAGGATTGTGGTAAACCATGACTCAGTATCGTCGTGTAGGGGTAATCATTATTGATGGTTCTCAAATATTATTGATGCGCCGTGTCAAAAACGGCCGTGGATATTATGCAGTCCCGGGCGGACGACCTGAACATAATGAGACTCCACAAGAAACGGCGATACGTGAAATCTTTGAAGAGACAACATTACATGTTGTTCTTGGACCAATTTTTAGTGAAATAGAAGAAGCCCCTTCAATCAATGGCAAGGGGCTTTATTATCTTGCACAGTCCTATTCAGGGACAGCAAACCTTTCAGGACCAGAAAAAGAGATCTCAACTCCTGCCAATTTCTTTGGACTTGAGTGGATTGAGCTTAACCAGCTTAAAACGATCACACTCTATCCTGAAGAGCTATCTCAAAAAATACAAAGCTATTTCTTATCAAAATAAGCTCTCCATAGAACCTTTCAATTAAAACCATTGCTTCAAAGAGCCTCCACTCGATAGAATAAGTATTACACAATGAGCTAAATGGTCTCGTAGTGCTTAAAAGGAGGTTATTATGAAACGTAATACATTATTTTTATTGTGTTTGCTGTCAAGCGTAGCAACAGTACAAACAGCTTACTTGGCTAAACTCTCACCTAAAGACCAACAAGAAATCAAAACTTTTGTTGATGATGCCCTGGTAAAAGAGATTGCACAGAAACAAACTACGGTCACAAAAGGCCTTAAAGACATCTTTGGTCGTGTAAAGGTTCAACAATTACTTCTTTCAAAAAATTTCACTATAGACAATTCAGTTATTGATAGGGAAATAGGAAAGCGAGATGAAAATGATATCGAGTCAATTAGAGAAGCTCTTGAAATTTCACACAAAAACTTACATTCGATTTTAAGATCTCTTAAACGCCAACCTGACTTGTTAGCAACAGAACAAAATCAAAGCTATCTGAAAGAAGCAGTTCAAACAATGGCTATCAACTTGATGCTTATTAATACGATTGAAGCAGGAATCACCGTTGTTGAAAAACAAAAAAGCTGGTATTTCTTTACCTCCACTAAAAATATCGTTCTGTACCCTGCATTAATGCTCTCTTTAAATCAAATAAAACAAAAAATAACTGCTCAAAAAACTCAAATTCAAAAACTTATTACAAGCACTCAAAGTTTTGAAGGTAAAGAAGAAGCATCTGCGTCAACATGGGACGGCATCATAAGTGCATGGGGTGACGCTTTTGCGAGATTTAATAAAAATTAAAAATTTTCTATTAAAAAAGAAGTTATGATGAAAAGATTATTGTTTTTTTTGCTAATGATGAGCGCTGTTTTTTCAATAAAATCTAATACACTTTCTGAAAACCAACAAGCTCAAAAAGTATTTAATGATGCGCTAAAAGACTGGCAACATAAAACTTTTTGGCAAAATAACTCTGAAAAAGACAAAGCTGAGGCTCAAGCTGCTCGTAGTAAAATTATAGATATGATTGATAACGGAATTCTACTCAATGGTCATCGCATAATAAAGGATAATGGGTATAGCTCTAAAACTAACCAAACAGCCATCGTTACTGCTTGCAGATTTTTTGATAAAGAGATGATCTATTTTATACTACATAACACAAAAAACATTGCATTTAAAGAACGTGCTCGTAAACATATAAAATCTGAAAAAATTGAAGTGCTTCAAACAGAAGGTGTTGATACAGGAAAACTCTTTCCTGATAAGGTTGCAACAGGTTGTGACTGGTTAACCAAAGCTCACAAAAACAAATGGGTACGCAAAGATATGGAATTTATTACAAAAGTTATAGGAAAATACTGTTGGTAATTTCAAAAAAATCTCTAAAAAAAGCGGCTCTTTTAAAAGGCCGCTTTTTTATTGTAGGTGATTCACTCAAATTTTTACCTCTGTGGTGCCTCTCTTTAGATTTCCACTTTATAGATTAGAGTTAGTTATCATTAACACTTTACCTCTATTAAATGAGCCAGCTTAAAGTTATTTAATTTGTATTTAAATAACTTAAGCTCATCACTTATTAATTATACTCAAATAAGCTCGTAGAGGCTTTTTACAGAACCTAATGGCACTAGTATTCTACAATATAGACAAATGAAAAATTATGATTTTATGTTATTTAAAATGGAGTTTCCTATGAAAAAAATGTTTACTTTGGTAGCACTTATTGCACTGTTAGTACAGAATCCATCAACTCAATGTAATGACAATTTAAAAACAGATAGTAATAAAATTGCAAGACAAGCACTTGCTTTTGATCTAATCACCGAGGGATTAGCAAATGAATGCAGAAAAAAACAGAAAAAAAATTATACTCTTTTAATGTTTATAGTTGGTTCATTGGAAGGCAAAATAAAAGCTTATCTCAAAATTAATTGAGTAAAAAAAACGAGCCTTTTTTGGTATAATTGTTTTAGTAAAAAACTCCAAAAAAAAGGCTCAGTATGAGATTATCAGATTCTGTTTATGAAGCAAT